>NZ_AVPU01000018.1 GCF_000768355.1 Lysobacter daejeonensis GH1-9 | reverse complement strand
CGGATGGCGGCCAGCTTGGCCGCCACCGCGCCCTCGGGCACCACCACGTGGCAGGCGATCCCGCGGGTGCGCGCGGCCAGCGCCAGCGCCGCGCCGTGGTTGCCGGAGGAGTGGGTGACCACGCCCGCGCGGGCGTTGGCGTCGTCCAGCGCCCACACTGCGTTGCAGGCGCCGCGGAACTTGAAGGCGCCGCTGCGCTGCAGCGGTTCGGCCTTGAAGTGCAGTTCGCAGCCGGCCAGGGCATCGAGGCTGCGCGAGCGCAGGACGGGCGTGGCGTGGGCGTGGGGGGCGATGCGGGCGGCGGCTTCGAGGACGTGCTCGAAGCTGGGCAGGGCAGGAGTCGGATCGGTCATCGGCGGAAGCCTAGCGCACCCGGCGGCCGCGGCGATGCCGGCCAGAGCTGAAGGCCGGGCAACGCCTGCGGCGCGGCCCGCGACGGACCGGCCGGATTAAGCGATAGTTCAATGGCTTGGCCGCAGATTGCCAGTAAGCACCCGGGGGATTCGACCATGTTGCGCAAACTGCTCCTGCCCGCCGTCGCCGTGACCCTGGTCGCAGGCTGCGTCACCACCGACTACGGCTACCGCGGCGGCCGTGGCGATTACTACTACGGCCAGCCGTACTCGGAGTACCGCTACCACGGCGGCTACTACCCGTATGGCGCCTACCCGTACGGCTATTACGGGCGCTATCCGTATGGCGCTTATGGCTACCCGTACTACGGCTATCCGTATGGCGGGTACTACCGTTACCCCTACTACAACTACCCGCACAGCCATCCGACGTATCCGCGGCCGCCGCAGCCCGGCGACACGGGCCGCGACCGCCCGGCGCCGTGGCGCGATTACGACGAGATCATTCGCCGCAGGCAGGGGCAGACGCCGACGCCGTCCGGTGAGGGCATTCGTCCGGCGATGACCATGCCGCGCCAGGCCGCGCCAAGCCCCCGTACCTCGGGCTCACCGGTGGAGCGGGTGATCCGTCAGGCCCAGCAGCGCCAGGGCGAGCGCCGACGGACCGAGGAACCGTGACGTCGGCGTCGACCCGGATGGCCGGGTATTGACAGATTGCGTCGCAATGCGACGTAATCTGCCTGCACGAGCCTGAGTCGGCGCCCGCCGAGGAACCACGGATCCCCCCTGTTCCGCCCTCGACGGGTGCCGGCGCCCGGCCCGGCACCGACCAAGTCGGTGCCCGGCGTCCCTCGGCGGTGGCCGTGTCTTTCCTTTGATTTCGCCGTGCAACCGCGCCACCGTTGGCGCGCGTGCCCTGCCGTCGTCCAGGCAAAAGAAAGGGGGCCGATGTCCCCCGACATGCGGCCCCCTGGGCTTCCCCTGCAAGTACGTGGCGGGCCCCTGTTCCAATGCCTGCCGGCGCATCGCGCCTGTCCTACCGGGTGCAGGAAGGTATACGCAGGAAGCGTGCCAACTTCCGATGTGGTTCTGTGACCGCGGTCGTCCGCGCGACGCAAGCGATTGATCGGCGTAGACTTTCAGCCATGAGCGACTTCTTCCAATACGACGTGATCGTGGTCGGTGGCGGCCACGCCGGCACCGAGGCCGCGCTGGCCGCGGCGCGCGCCGGTGCGCGCACGTTGCTGCTGACTCACAACGTGGAGACCGTGGGCGCGATGAGCTGCAACCCGGCCATTGGCGGCATCGGCAAGGGCCACCTGGTCAAGGAAATCGACGCGCTGGGCGGGATCATGGCGCGCGCCGCGGACGCCGCCGGCATCCAGTGGCGCCGGCTCAACGCCAGCAAGGGTCCGGCGGTGCGCGCCACGCGCTGCCAGGCGGATCGGACGCTGTACCGTGCCTTCGTCCGCCGCGCGGTGGAGGCGCAGGCCAACCTGACCGTGTTCCAGGCCGCGGTGGACGACATCCTGTTCGGCGACCGCGCGCGCGACGACGCCGGCCACGGCCAGGTGCGCGGCGTCGTCACCCAGACCGGCCTGGCCTTCCACGCACCGGCGGTGGTGCTGACCGCGGGCACCTTCCTCGCCGGCAAGGTGCACATCGGTCCGACCACGTACGCCGCGGGCCGCGCGGGCGATCCGCCGTCGGTGGCACTGGCGGCCAAGCTGCGCGAAGGTCCGTTCGTGGTCGACCGGCTCAAGACCGGCACGCCGCCGCGCATCGACGGCCGCAGCCTCGACTACGGCGTGATGGAGGAGCAGCCCGGCGACGATCCGCGTCCGGTGATGTCGTTCATGGGCAGCGTGGCTGACCATCCGCGACAGGTGTCGTGCTGGATCACCCACACCAGCGAACGCACGCACGAGATCATCCGCGGCGCACTCGATCGCAGCCCGCTGTACACCGGCCAGATCGAGGGCATCGGCCCGCGCTACTGCCCCTCGATCGAGGACAAGGTGGTGCGCTTCGCCGAGAAGGACAGCCACCAGATCTTCGTCGAGCCCGAAGGCCTCGACGTGACCGAGATCTACCCCAATGGCATCTCCACCTCGCTGCCGTTCGACGTGCAGCTGGCACTTGTGCGCAGCATCCGCGGCTTCGAGCAGGCGCACATCACCCGCGCCGGCTACGCCATCGAATACGACTTCTTCGACCCGCGCGGCCTGAAGACCACGCTGGAAACCAAGGCGGTGGCCGGCCTGTTCTTCGCCGGGCAGATCAATGGCACCACCGGCTACGAGGAAGCCGCGGCGCAAGGTCTGCTCGCGGGCGTGAACGCCGCGCGCTTCGTGCGCGGTCATGAAGGCTGGAGCCCGCGCCGCGACGAGGCGTACCTGGGCGTGCTGGTCGACGACCTGATCACCCATGGCACCAGCGAGCCGTATCGCATGTTCACCAGCCGCGCCGAGTACCGGTTGCAACTGCGCGAGGACAACGCCGACCTGCGCCTGACGCCGGTGGGCCGAGACCTGGGCCTCGTCGACGACGCGCGTTGGTCGGCCTTCGACGCAAAACGGGAGGCCATCGAGCGCGAGAACACCCGCCTCGGTGCGATCTGGGCCGCCCCCAATAACGCGCTGGGCCGCGAGATCGGTGCGGCCTTGGGTATCGAGGTCAGCCGCGAAACCAGCGCGCGCGACCTGATCAAGCGCCCCGAGCTCGACTACGCCAGGCTGATGGCGGTGCCGTCGCTGGGCCCGGCGGTGGAGGATTCCGCGGTGGCCGAACAGGTGGAGATCGGCATCAAGTACGCGGGTTACCTTGACCGCCAGCGCGACGAGATCGAACGCCAGCGCCGCCACGAGGACACCGCGATCCCGGCGGACTTCGACTACGCCGGTGTGCGCGGCCTGTCAGCCGAGGTGCTGCAGAAGCTGCAGCGCGTGCAGCCGCAGACCATCGGCCAGGCGCAGCGCATTCCGGGCATGACCCCGGCGGCGATCTCGCTGCTGCTGGTGCACCTGACCCGGCAGCGGCGCAGCCGGGTGGCCTGATCGGGTTCACATGACGTGGCGACGGTCGCGGGCTACGCTCCGCGAATGCGCCCAATCCTTGCCCCCCTTGCCCTCGCCACGTCACTGACGCTGGCCGTGTCGGCCTGCCAACCGGCCGATGACCGCGCCGCCACTCCGTCTGCGGCCGATGCGGCCGATGCGGCCATCGCCACCGCCCAGCCCGATCCAGCACCGCTGGTGCAGTCCGACTGGCCATTGCCCGCCACTGGCCGCGCCGCGCAGCCCGACCTGATCGTCGCGCCGGACGGCACGCTGGTGCTGTCGTGGATCGAATCGGCCGGCAAGACCCACACGCTGCGCTTGGCCACGCGCGCGCCCGGTGCGCAGGAGTGGGGGACGCCGGTGACGGTGGACCGCGGCGACGACTGGTTCGTCAACTGGGCCGATACCCCGCATGTGGCGATGACCGCCGACGGCGCGCTGTGGACGCACTGGCTGCAGAAGTCGGCGGCGGCGACCTATGCCTACGACGTGGCACTGGTGCGCTCGGCGGACGGTGGGCGCACCTGGAGCAAGCCTGTACTGGTCAACACCGACGGCACGCCGACCGAACACGGTTTCGTCTCGCTGTGGGCGGCCGGTCCGGATCGGGTCGGCGTAGCCTGGCTCGATGGTCGCCACACCGCCAAGGAGGCAGACGCGGCGAAGGGGGCCGCGGGTGCGCACGCGGGGCATGGCGGTCACGACGATGGTGCGGGCATGGCCGCGGGCACCGGTGGCGCCAGCGCCACGACGGCGGACACGCGCGGAGCCGCTAACGAAAGTGCGTCGCAAGGCCTGGTCTTGCCGGCCCCCGCCACGCCGATGATGACCCTGCGCACCGCGCATTTCGATGCCGCCCTGCAGCGCCACGACGAGCAGCCGCTCGACCTGTCCACCTGCGACTGCTGCCAGACCGACGCCACCGTCACCGACGGCCGCACCCTGCTTGCCTATCGCGACCGGACCGAGAGCGAGATCCGGGACATCTACGTCGCCCGCCATGACGGCCAGCGCTGGTTGGCCCCGGTGCGCGCGCATGCCGACGACTGGCGCATGCCGGCCTGCCCGGTGAACGGCCCGGCGCTGGCCGCGCATGGCCGCGACGTACTGGTCGGCTGGTACACCGCCGCCGGCGACGTGCCCGCCCTGAAGCTGGCGCGCAGCACCAACGCCGCCGACGCGTTTGCAGCGCCGGTGGTGGTGGACCGCGGCGAGGCCGTGCAGGGCCGTGTCGACGTGGCGCTCGCCGACGATGCCGCTTGGGTGCTGTGGGTGCGCGAGACGCCGCAAGGCCAGTCGCTGCACCTGGCACGCTACACCCCCGACCTGTCGCGCGAGCTGCAGCGCGTGGACGTCGCCCAGCTGCAGGGCCGCGGCCGCGCCACGGGCTTCCCGCAACTGGTGCTGGCCGACGGCGGCGCCTACGTGGTGTGGACCGACGTGGTCGAAGGCCGTCCGCTGCTCAAGGGCGCGCGCTTTGCCGAACGTGGCTGATCGGCCAGCCACGGCTTGACCTCCGTTGTCATTGGGAAACATTCTCGGGAGCCTTCAGGAAGGCCGCTGGCACACTGACGTGATGATCCGGATCCTGCTGGTGGACGACCACGCCATCGTGCGCGAGGGCTTCAAGCGCCTGTGCGAGGCCGCGCCCGACCTGCAGGTGGTGGCCGAGGCCGGCAGCGTGGACGAGGCCCTGGCTGCGGTACGCCTGCATGCGCTGGACGTGGCGCTGGTGGATATCTCGCTGGGCCAGCAGAGCGGCCTGCAACTGCTGCCGGGGTTGCTTGCGATCGCGCCCACGCTCAAGCCGATCGTGGTCAGCATGCACGAGGACCCGGCATTGGTGGTGCGGGCGATGGACAACGGCGCGCACGGCTACATCACCAAGGGTGCGGCCGCGCAGGAGCTTCTGTCGGCGCTGCGCCGGGTGCATGCCGGCGAGCGCGTGCTCAGCAGCGACATCGCGCCGATGCGCGCCAACGCCGAAGCCACCCGCCTGAGCCAGCGCGAGCGCGAGACGCTGCGCGGCCTGCTGTCGCAGCAGCCTCCCAAGGCGCTGGCCATCGACCTGGGCATCAGCGTCAAGACCCTGTACCGGCACCGCGCCAACCTGATGGAGAAGCTGGGTGCGCGCAACGCTGCCGACCTGGCGCGCATCGCGCAGGAGCGCGGCCTGCTGATCGGCTGAGTGGACGCCAAGCGGGCCGTGCGCCGCGCCGGCGGGAGGCCTATTTCTCCTTGCGCCAGTTGACCGAGGCGCGGTTCTCCACCGTGCTCGATTCGATTTCGATGTCGAAGCCCTTGCGCAGCAGGTACTTCAGCGTCAGTACCTGGCCGGTGCCGAGGATCGACACGCCGTAGCTGACATACAGCTTGGGCGACAGGTACTTGCCCACGCCGAACACGCTGCCGCCCAGCGCCCGGCTTTCCATCAAGCCGGCATCGTCCAGGCCGATGCGCGCGCCCAGCTGCGAGGCGAGCAGGCTGCCGCCGGCGGTGAGCGCGGCGCTGGCGGCGTTGAGCTGGCGGCTTTCGTCGCGGCTGGCGCTGGACAACGGCCGGCCGAGGGCGAGGTAGGCCAGCGCCTCGGACTGCGAACTGGCCGGGTTGGACCACACCGTGGCTTCCGGCGCGCTGGCACGCCCGCGGATGTCGACGCCGGCGGTGACCTGGCCCACTTCGCGTTCGGCGCGGATGTTGAGGATCGGATTGCCGACCGGGCCGCCGGACCACACCAGTTGGCCGCGGGTGATGGTGAGTTTCTGCCCGTAGGCGGTGTAGCGGCCGTCGACGTCGAGCTGGCCGCTGGCGGTCATCTCGCGGCCGGGGCGGGCGCGCACGCGCAGGCGGCCGCCGAGCGTGCCGTCGAGGCCGAAGCCCTTGAGCTGCACGTCGTCGCCCAGCGCGAGGATGAGATCCAGGTCCAGCGGCAACGTGCCGGTGTCCTCGGGGTTGGCGGGGTCGAGCACGACCACGTCGTCGGACGCGGAGACGCCTTCGTCCAGCCGCTCCAGGTCCATCCGCGCCGATGGCACGGTGACGGTGCCGGTGACCTGCAGCGGCTGCCCCGCGGCATAGCGCACCACCACGTCGGGGCTGGCCACCGCGCGCAGGTCGCGGGTGTCGGAGACCAGCACGTTGTCGCCGCGCACGTTGAGCACCAGTGGCGTGTCGTCGCCCTGCCAGCCCAGCGTGCCATCCAGGGTGAGCGTGCCTTCGCCGGAACGCACGCGACCGCTGATGCGTGCACTGCCGTCGGGCTGCGCGTCCAGGCGCACGTCGCCGTCGCGCAACTGGATGGCCAGCGCCGGCAGTTCGGTGGCGAAATTGGTCAGTTGCGCGTTGCCGCCCAGCAGCGGCTGCGCGCGTGTGCCCGACAACCGGATGCGGCCCGCGAGGCGGCCGGTGGGCTCGACGATGTCCGGCGAGAACAGCTCCATCCAGGTCAGTTCGTCGGTGTCGACGGCGATCTCGCCGACCAGCGGCGCGTAGCCGTCCCAGCCGGTGGCGACCCGTGCTTCGACGCGGCCGTCGTCGTTGAACGTGGCGTCGAGTTCGGCGGTGAGCCGTTGTGGATCGAACGTGGTGCGCAGGCTGAGGTTGCCGTAGCGCACCGGCTCGCGCCGCGCGCGTTCACTGAACTTCAGGCCGCCGCTGGCGGAGGTGAGCGTGGCGGTGCCGCGCCAGCTGTTGCCGACGGGGCGCACCTGTGCATCGATCGCGACGTCGCCGCGCAGCAGCCACGGGCGGCGGTCGCTGCGCTCGGGCAGGTACGGCTGCAGCAACGCCAGCGGCAGGCCATTGCCCTCCACGTCCAGCCCGCGGCGCGGCCAGTCGGCGCTGGCGCACAGCGTGCCGCCGCCACTGGATGCAAGGCAGGCGGCGCTGAGCGTGCCGTTGCGGCCGTCCCAGCGGAACCGCGCGGCCTGTTGCAGCCGCCACTGCGCGCCCTTGGCCGGGTCGAAGGCAAGTGTGGCCAGCGTGCCTTGCCAGAGCGTGCCGCTACGGTTGGCATTGCCGGTCAGCTGCAGCGTGCCGATGTCGCCGGCGGCGTGCGCATCCAGTTGCAGCGCTTCCACCGCGCCACGCGCGGTCAGGTCCAGCGTGTTGAACGGCAGCCCGGCCTGAAGCCCGGTGGCCCGCACGTCCAGCACGCCATCGCGGCCGCGCCACGGCAGGCGACCACGGGCGAGCAAGGTGTCGGCGCGGTAGTCGCCGTAGCTGACGCCGCGGCCATCGAGATCGATGTCGACGTCGGGTGCGTTGCGCGGGCCGCGCAGCCGCAACTGGCCCTGCAGGGTGCCTTCGCCGCCGGGCAGCAGGTCGGCCAGGTGCAGCGGAGTGAAACGCGCATCCACGTCGAGCGTGCTGCCGATGGTGCCTTTGGCCTGCACGCGGCTGGCACCGAGGCTCAGCGCCACGTCGCCTTCGTAACGGTCCTCGCCCCGGCCGGACGCGGCGCCGTGCAGCGCGAGGCGGCCTTGGCCCGCGAGCGCGCGCTCGCGCAGCCGACCCCCAAGCCGCTGTACGTCGAGCGTGGCTTCCAGCCCACCGTCATTGCGGGTGTGGCCTTGCGTGGCGAGTACGCCGTTCACCGCGCCCTTCCACGCCGGCGCGAAGTAGCCCGGGTCGAAGCCGGCAAGGTCGGCGCTGAGCGTCCAGCGCAACGTCGGCGCCCATGCAACGTCGCCGCGCGCATCGAGCGTGCCGGTGGGCATGCGAGCCTGTAGGGTCTTCAGTGTGGCGCGCTCGGTGTTGCCGCGCGCATCAAAGCGCAGGTCGGCGGCCTGGCCGTCGCGCTCCAGCCGCGCGGTGCCGATGGCCGCCCACGCCTGTGGCGTGCCCGCGAGTCCGAAGTTGCCGTTGGCGAGGATGGGCGGCGAGCCGTCCTGGCCGCCCCACTGCAGATGCCGCGCATTGACCGCGAAGCGCAGCGTGCCGTGCTCGGGATCGCGCAGGTCGGCGCGGCCACGCAGGGTGACGGTGCCGTCCAGCAGCGCCAGCGCCAGCGGTTGCACATCCAGCACCTGCTCGTTGAGGTGCAGCTTCGAGGGCAACACCGTCAGTGTCTGCCCGTCGCGGGTGACGCGACCGTGCACGTCCGCAGCGCCTTCGACACCATCGGCCTGCAGCGACCACGCCAGCGGCACGCCGGCTTCGCCGCCAACGATCAGCGTCGGGTCGAAGGCTTCGGCGGTACTGCGCAGTTGCCAGCGCGGATGGTCGCGGCCGCGCAGCGTGAGCATGGCGCGCACGGCACCGGGGGCGCGGCCGGCCACCGCCACGTCCATGCGCGCGAGGTCGCCGCGGGCCACCAGCCCCAACCGCGGTGCCGTGGTGCCGGCCGGCGCGGGGAACACGGCGGTGGCGGCGAGATCGGCGCGGTAGCCGTCGCGGGGCACGTAGTCGCCGTGCAGGGTGAAGCGCCCGCGGTCGCTGTCCACCGCCAGTCGCTGCACATGCAGCGTGCCCGGTTGTGCATCCACGCCGCCGCGCAGGTGGTTTATGTTGACCAGTGGCGCGCCGTCGCGGGTCACGCGTAGGCCATCGACGCGCACGTCATCGGCCTGCAACGCCAGTGGCGGCTGGATGTCCGGCAGCACTTCCGGCCAGCGCGGCAGTTCGAACGGCTTGTCGTCCTTGGGCAGGTCCAGCGTGGCGCCGCTGATCCGCAACGCATCCAGCCGCAGCCGGCGCCCGAGCAACGGGCGAATGGCCGGGTCCAGCATCAGCGTGTCGGCGGTGAACACCACCGGGCCGCCCGGCGTGCAGTCGGCCTCATCCGGTGGACACGCGGGCGTGTAGGCGAAGCGAACGCCGCGCAGGGTCAGCGGCCCGGCGGCGGGTCCTTCGGCGGAACGCCATGCCAGCGACGCGCCGTCGGGCAGGCGCGCCACGATCTGCTTCAGCAGCGCATCGCGCCCGCCCACCGTGGTGAGCAGCCAATACACCATTGCCGCCAGCAGCAGCGTGAGCGCACCGGCCACGAGGCTGCCGCGGACCGCCAGCCAGCGCATGCGTGCGCGACGCCTGGCGCGCAACTCCGCGATGCGCGCCTCGCGCTCCTCGGGCGTCAGGTCCTGCAGCGGATTGCGTCGCCGGAACGCCATGGTCACAGGTCCGGGCCGATGTTGAGGTACAGCTGGAAGCCCGAATCGGGGTCGTCCAGCCCGCGTGCGACATCGATGCGCACCGGGCCGACCGGCGAGCGCCAGCGCAGGCCGACGCCGACGCCGGTGCGGAATTCGGGCTTGTCGTTGAACGCGCTGCCACTGTCGACGAACACCGCCGCGCCCCACTGTTCGTTGAAGTACTGCTCGAACTCCACGCTGCCGGTCAGCACGTTCTTGGCGCCGACCGGGAACTTGTCGCCATCGTCGCCAATGCGCGGGCCGACCTCGCGCCAGCCGTAGCCGCGGATGCTGCGATCGCCGCCGGCATGGAAGCGCAGGCTCGGCGGCAGGTCCACCAGCGCGTCGGTGAGCGTGTGGCCCAGTTCGCCGCGGGTGATCAGCCGACTGCGCTCGCCCACGCCTTTGTAGTGCCGTGCGGTGACGTGCGCCTGCAGGAAGTTGGCATCCGAGCCTGCGCCCTGCAGGCCACCGCGCAGCATCACCGCGCCGCCGAAGCCGTGCCGCGGGTACAGGCGATCGTCGGTGTCCAGGTATTCGCCGCGCAGCGAGGGATAGAGGTAGCTGGCATAGCGGAATTCGCGCGGGCCGACGATGCCGAGCCTGCGTTCGGCCTCGTAGGCCCAGCGTTCGCGCAGCGCGTGCACCGACGCCACGGCATTCCAGTTCGCATTGATCTCGCCATTGCGGGCAGCAACCAACTCGATGCGGCGGTTGTCGATGTAGTCGGTCTGTTCGTCGGCGGCCTGCGCGGTGAGCGTGTACCAGCCGTCGATCCAGCCGAAAGCCGGGATGCGGTACTGCGTGGTCAGTGTCTTGCGCTTGACCGCCCAGTCCACCTGCGCCAGCGCCTTGTGCCCGCGGTCGTTGACGTAACGGCGCTCCACGCCCAGCCGGACGCCCGCTCCGCTGTCGGTGCCGTAGCTCAAGCCGGAGGTGTAGATCGAACGCTTGGCCGGGGTCAGCGTCACCGTGGTCGGCACGCGCCCGTCCACCGCGTCCTGCGGCCGCGGCTCGATGTCGATGCTGGAGAAGTAATCGAGCTTGGCCAACGACTCGCGCAGGCGGTCCAGCTTGCCCTGGTGGTAGTAGCTGCCTTCGTCCCAGTACACGAAGTGCTCGACGATGCCGTCGCGCAGGATGCGCTTGGGCGACTGCACGAACGTGGTGGGTCCCATGTCGTAGCGGTCGCCGCTGTCCCAGCGCAGGTCGATGTCGGCGGCATGCTCGGCGCGCGTGACCTCGACGCGCCGGGCGGTGAAGTCCGCATCGAAATAGCCGCGCTCCGCCAGGCGACGGGTGATGCGCGCCTTGCTGGCCTCGTAGATGGCGTGGTCGAAGACGTCGCCGGGCCCCGGGGTGAACGCCGCGATCTCGCGGTCGAGGTAGCGGTCCTCCGCGCCGGCGCCATCGATCGCCACCGCCGACTCGCGTACCCGCACCGGCTCGCCGGGCTGCACGCTGATGACGACTACGCTAGCGGCTTCGTCGTCGCGGTTGCGCTCGACGGTGATGGTGGGCGAGTAGTAGCCGAATGGCTCCAGCGCCTCGCGCGTTTCGTTCTCGGCTTCGCGCACCAGGTAGCCGAGACGGCGGCCGGATATCTCGCGGTCGATGGCGTCCACCAGCGACAGCGAGGCGCGCACGTTGGTGGTCATCGCCTCGTCCAGGCCGCGGATGTCGACCCGGGTGACCTTGGCCGCCTGCGCCGTGCCGGCCAGGCACAGGCTCGTCAGGGTGCAGGTGAGGATGCGGGCGAGGGGGCGCATCGCCGCAGGATACCCACGGCGTGTCAAAGCGCGATTAACGCTGGCACCTGCATGGGCCCGGTGGCACGCCAACCGGGCCGCATGCGTTGCGGCGGCGAGTCCTTTCGCGGATGGGTACATGTGCGACCGGCGTACCGGTCAGATCGCCAGTTGCTCGATCGCCGCCACGCTGCCCAAGCGGTCGCTCAACCGCTGCAGCAGGGCGAGGCGGTTGTTGCGCACTGCCGCATCGTCGGCGTTGACCATCACCGCATCGAAGAACGCATCGACCTGCGGACGCAGTCGTGCCAGCCGGCCGAGCACGGCCACGTAGTCGCGGGCATCGAGCAGCGCATCGGTGTCGGCCACCGCGGCGTCCACCGCGGCCGCCAGCTCGCGCTCCGCCGGTTCGGTCAGCAGCGCGGCATCCACCGTGGTCGGCACCACGTCCTCGACCTTGCGCAGGATGTTGCGGCTGCGCTTGTTGGCCGCGGCCAGCGCGGCCGCTTCCGGGAGCTTGCTGAACTCGCCGATGGCGCGCAGGCGCGCGTCGAAGTCCGGCAATGATTCGTGCACCGCGTTGTACACCGCCTCGAACTGCGCGGCCGACACGCCCTGTTCGGTGTAGTAGCCGCGCAGGCGGTCGTAGACGAACTGGGTGATGTCCAGCGCACCCAGCTCCGGGTGCGTGGCTGGCTGCAGCGCCACCGCGGCTTCGACCAGTTCGTGCAGCAGCGCGTCGTGGCCGCCTTCCAGCAGCGTGCGCGCCAGCCCCAGCGCATTGCGGCGCAGGGCGAACGGGTCCTTGTTGCCGGTGGGGCGCAGGCCTGCGGCAAAGCCGCCGGCCAGCGTGTCCAGGCGCTCGGCAATCGCCAGCACCTGGCCCAGCTTGGATGGCGCGATGGCGTCGCCGGCAAAGCGCGGCATGTACGCTTCGTCCAGCGCGTTGGCCAGTTCGATCGGCTCGCCGGCCACCGCGGCGTAGTAGCGTCCGGCGATGCCCTGCAGTTCCGGGAACTCGTTGACCAGGCGTGACTGCAGGTCGGCCTTCGACAGCTCCGCCGCGCGCCGCGCCCGCGCCGGATCCACGCCCACCGCCTGCGCCACGCGTTCGGCCAGCGCCGCCACGCGCGCGACCTTGTCGGCGACCGTGCCCAGCTTGGCCTGGTACGTCACCGTCTTCAGGCCTTCGTTCATCGACGCCAGGCCCTGCTTCATGTCCTCGACGAAGAAGAACTTGGCATCGGCGAAGCGCGGGCGGATCACGCGCTCGTAGCCCTTGCGCACCTCGGCCTCGTCATGCGACTCGATGTTGGCGATGCCGACGAAGTGCTCACTGAGCTTGCCGTCGGCGTCCAGCACCGGGAAGAACTTCTGGTTGGCCTCCATCGTCGCGATCAGCGCTTCCTGCGGCACCGCGAGGAACTCGCGCTCGAAGCTGCACGCCACCGCCTTCGGCCACTCGGTGAGGCCGTTGACCTCCTCGAGGATGCCGGCGTCGATGCGCGCGCTGCCGCCCGTGGCATGCGCGATGGCCTCGACCTCAGCCACGATGCGCGCGCGGCGCTCGTCGGGATCGACCAGCACCTTGGCGCTGCGCAGCGACTCGACGTAATCGCCCGGCGTGCTGAACCACACCGGCTTGTCGTGCATGAAGCGGTGGCCGCGGCTGAGGCGGTCGCTGCGCACGCCCAGCACCTCGGCATCGACCACGTCCTTGCCCAGCAGCAGCACCAGCCAGTGCACCGGGCGGGCGAACCCGTACTCGTTGGCGCCCCAGCGCATCGGCTTGGGGATCGGCATCGCCGCGATCGCCTCGCGCACGATCTCGCCCAGCAGTTCGGCGGTGCGCAGGCCCGGCTTCACCGCGCGGTGCACGAAACGCTCGCCCTTGGCGTCGCTGGTCTTCTGCAGCGCGGTCCACTCCACGCCAGCCTTGGCGGCGAAGCCCAGCAGCGCCTTGGTCGGCTGGCCGTCGGCGTCCAACGCGATGTTGAGGTAGGGCCCCAGCACTTCCGATGCCTGCTCGGGCTGCTCGCCAGCCACGCCGGGCAGCAGCACCGTCAGGCGACGCGGGGTGTACAGCGGCTTTGCGCCTTCGCGTTCGAAGCCGATGCCGCGCTTGTGCAGCCCGTCGATCACGCCGTCGAAAAATGCCTGCGCCAGCCCGGCGAGTGCCTTGACCGGCAGCTCCTCGGTGCCCAGTTCGATCAGCAGCGGCTGCATCGCCGCCTGGTGCGCGTGCGAGTCGCCGGTCATCGCGTCTTCCATCGTCGTCCCGTTGTTCATGGCCTGCGTCGACATCACGCCGCCTCCGTACTGGCGGCGCGCTTCAGCCCCGGGAAACCCAGCTTCTCGCGCTGGGCGAAATACGCCTCGGCCACGCCCTGCGCGATGCGGCGCACGCGCAGGATGTATCGCTGGCGCTCGGTCACGCTGATCGCGCGTCGCGCATCCAGCAGGTTGAAGCTGTGGCTGGCCTTGCACACCTGGTCGTACGCCGGCAGCGGCAGGCCCAGCTCGATCAGCTTCAGCGCCTCTGCCTCGCACGCGTCGAAACGATGGAACAGCTCGGCCACATCCGCATGCTCGAAGTTGTACGCGGACTGCTCGACCTCGTTCTGGTGGTACACGTCGCGGTAGGTGACCGGCGTGCCATCGGGGCCATAGGTCCACACGATGTCGAACACGTTGTCGACGTTCTGCAGGTACATGCACAGCCGCTCGAGGCCGTAGGTGATCTCGCCCAGCACCGGCTTGCACTCAATGCCGCCGGCCTGCTGGAAATAGGTGAACTGGGTGACTTCCATGCCGTTGAGCCACACCTCCCAGCCCAGGCCCCACGCGCCCAGCGTGGGCGATTCCCAATTGTCCTCCACCAGCCGCAGATCGTGCACCAGGGGGTCAACGCCCAGCGCCTTGAGCGAGTCGAAATACAGCTCGACGATGTTCGCCGGCGACGGCTTCATCGCCACCTGGAACTGGTAGTAGCGCTGCAGGCGGTTGGGGTTCTCGCCGTAGCGGCCGTCGGTGGGGCGCCGGCAGGGCTGCACGTAGGCCGCATTCCACGGCTCCGGACCCAGCGCGCGCAGGAAGGTGGCCGGGTGGAAGGTGCCGGCGCCGACCTCCAGGTCGAGCGGCTGGATCAGCACGCAGCCCTGCTCGGCCCAGAAGGCGTTCAGGCGCTGGATGAGTTCCTGGAAGGTGGGTGCGGCCATGGTCTCGGAATGCACGCGACAAGGCGGGCTAGTATAGCGGTGAGGCTGCAGCCACCGGCCCGGAGACGGCGCTGGCGCGTGGCCGTGATCGAGTTGGTCGAAAGGTCTTTCCACGGGTCGCTCCCCTGCGCCCCCCTGCTGTCGTAACGCCTGCCGCCGTGTCCAAGTCCGCCCGCACCCCGTTCCTGATCCTCGAAACCGGCCAGCCGGTGCCCTCGATGCGCCGCCACCGCGGCTTCCCGCACTGGATCCGCGTCGCCGCCGGGCTGGAGGCCGACGAGACCGTGGTGGTCAACGTGCAGGCGGGCGAGCCGCTGCCCACCCGTGAAGGTTTCGCGGGCACTTTGGTCACCGGTTCGGGCGCGATGGTCACCGACCGGGCCGACTGGAGCGAGCGCAGCGCCGACTGGCTGCGCGACGCCGCTCACGCCGGCATGCCACTGCTCGGTATCTGCTACGGCCACCAGTTGCTGGCGCACGCCCTCGGCGGTGAGGTGGCCGACCATCCGGCCGGCCGCGAGATGGGCACCATCGGCTTGGCCTTGCACGACACCGCCGCGTACGATCCGCTGTTCGCCGGCCTGCCGCCCGCATTTCCGGCCCAGGCCACGCACCTGCAGACCGTGCTGCGTCCGCCGGTCGGTGCCACCGTGCTGGCGCGCTCCGAGCACGACGCCTGCCACGCCTTCCGCTGGGGCGACCGGGCCTGGGGCCTGCAGTTCCACCCCGAGTTCAGCGCCGCCCACATGCGCGGCTACGTGCACGCGCGCAGCGAAGCCCTGCTGAGCGAGGGCCGCTGCCCGAAGACCGTGGCGCGCGAGGTCAGCGCCACCCCGCACGCGCGCCGCGTGCTGCGCCGCTTCGTCCGCCACGCGCGCACCCTGTCGGGGCACTGACGGCTCGGGTAGCATGGCGGGGCTGGCGCGCACCGGCGCGCCTATCCAGCTCCCCCGGGGAACCAGTTCCATGACGACACGTGCGATGGGCCCGATGAAGGGCCTTGAGTGGCTCAAGCGCGGCATCAACCTTGGCCGCCACAACCCGAAGGCCGTCTTTGGCGGTGCGGTGCTGGTGGCCATCGGCGCGCTGCTGCCGGGCCTGCTGCAACTGGTGATGCTGCAGGCCATGGGCGCCAGCGCCACCGGCCAGCTGATCGCCATGGGCCTGTCCACGGTCGTGTCGATCGTGCTGATGTCGCTGCTGGTCGGCGGCTACCTGCGGGTCATCCACGCCGCCGAACAAGGCCGGCCGGTCGGGCCGAGCGACGTGCTGGCGCCGTTCCGGGCCGGGCAGGGCGCCGCACGCCTAGTGCTGTTCGGCGTGCTGCTGGTGCTGGTCTACCTGGTGCTGGCCTCGGTGGTGATCCTGCTGGTCGGTGAGGGCTTCATCGAGTGGTACATGCAGATGATGGTCCTGTCGCAGAAGGGCGGCGCGCCTACGGCCGATGCCATGCCGGCGCTGCCGGAGGGTTTCGGTTCGGTGGTGGGGCTGGGTTTCCTGGTCGCGGTGTTCCTGGGCGGCGTGTATTCGATCGGCTTTGGCCAAGTGGCACTGACCGGGCGCAGCCTCGGCGGCGCGCTGAAGGACGGGCTGGGTGGCACGCTGAAGAACTTGCTGCCGCTGCTGCTGCTGGCCGTGGTGTCGGTGGTCGCGCTGATCGTGGTGGCGCTGGTGATCGGGCTGGTGGTGACGCTGCTGGCGCTGGTGGGCAACCTCATCCACCCGGTGCTGGGCATGGTGCTGGCGCTGCCGGTGTACCTGGCGCTGCTGCTGGGCATCTACGTGGTGATGTTCGGCGTGATGTACCAGATATGGCGCGACGTGGCCGGCGACGTGCCACCGCCGGTGGCGCCGTCGACGTCGGGTACGCACATCGAGTTGTAATTGCGGTCACGCCGGCTCCTTCGGAACCGGCTATGATCGACACGTGACGGCCACGCGGGCAGCGCCCCGGGCCGGCACGATGCCCCGCACAGGGAGTGCGGGATGGGCATGACCGCGATGGTGCCGTTTGGCGCGTCGCGGTGGACACAAGGAGGTGGAACGCCATGGATGCACCCGCAACGCTGCTGGCCGCATTGGCCGGCGCCCCCCTGCAGCACGATCGCCTGCTCCGGCTGCACACGCCGCTGGGCCCCGACGTGCTGGTGGCGGAAACGCTGGACGGCGTCGAGTCCGTGGACGGCGGCGGCTTCCGCTTCGAACTGACCGCCCTGTCCGTCGACGCACACCTGTCACTCGACCAGTTGCTGGGCGAGCCGGTGCTGCTGCAGTGGCAGACCGACGGAAGCAACGCCACGGCTGGCGCCCACGGCGGCGATGCCATTCAGGGCATGCTGGCAAGCGCGCAAACACTGCGCCCGCTGCATGGCCACGTGACGCGCTGCGAGCGTCTGGGCAGCAACGGCGGGCTGGCGCGGTATCGCCTGCGCGTAGAGCCCTGGCTGGCGTTCCTGCGCCAGCGCGTGGACAGCTACGTCTTCCAGGACATGACGGTGGTGGAGATCGTCGAGTCGGTGTTCGCCGACTACGTCGATGGTGCCACCGGGTCCGGGGGTCGCGGGAAGCTCGCGCCGGCGTGGCGCTGGGCGCTGAACGACCCGGCCGTGTACCGCAAACGCAGCCTGACCACGCAATACGAGGAGAGCGACCTCGCTTTCGTCGAGCGCCTGCTGGCGGAAGAAGGCATTGCGTACTGGTTCGAACACGAGGGCGCCGGCAGCGCTGCAGCGGGTGGCCGTGACGGGGCGGGCGGCGCCTCGTTAGGTTCGCACACGCTGGTGCTCGCTGACCACGCTGATGCCTTCGCCGAGTTGGGCAGCGTGCGTCACCACCGCAGCGATGCCACCGAACGCCACGATGGCGTGCACACCTGGACCACAGCCCGCCGGTGGCGGCCGGTGCAGCTGCGTCGCGCCAGCTGGGATTACAAGACGCTGGACGTGCGTGCCGTTGAGGCCGGCGTTGGCGGCGACGGCACCGTGGTGCTGGACGATGACACCGCCGGCCCCTACGCGTGGCCCGACCGCGACACTGGTGAGCGCTATGCACGGCAGCAGTGGGAAGCGCTACAGGTCGGCGCGGAAACCAGCCACGGCGCAGGCACCTGGCGCAGCCTGCGCGCGGGTGCGCGCTTCCAGTTGCTGGACGACGACTGGGCCGGATGGTTGGGTTTGTCCACGGGGTTGAGTGCGGCCAGCGCAGGCGAAGCAGAGGACAGCACCTTTGCCTGCCTGCGCGTGCACCACCGCGCCCGCAACAACCTGGGCGCGCAGACACTTGCCGCAGTAGAGCAGGCGTTGGGGTCGACCGCGATCGCGGCGCCCACATTGCCCAGCGCATGGGCGTCGCAGGATGACGCTGCCTGCGCCGCGCCGCATCCGGGATTGAAGGCAAACCATGCCGGCGTGGAGCGGAATCCTGCCGTAGACGCCGAGGCCGACGCGACAGGCGCGTACTTCTACCAGAACGGTTTCGACGCCATCCCCGCGCATCTGCCGTACCGGCCGATCACCGTGGACGGCCACGGCGTGCGCCGCCACCCGCGTCCCAGCGTGCACGGCACCCAGACCGCAATCGTGGTCAGTTCAGACGCGCCGCTGCTGACCGATCGCGACCATCGCATCAAGGTGCAGTTTCCGTGGCAGCGTGGCGGCGACGCAGGCAATCGACTGGAGCACCCGTCGGGCGAAACCAACGCCCCGGCCCATGGCGGCGCGTGGACCTGGGTGCGCGTGGCCGGCCCGTGGGCGGGCGACAACTGGGGCAGCGTCCTGGTGCCGCGCAAGGGCCAGGAAGTGCTGGTCGCCTTCCTTGAGGGCGACATCGACCGCCCCGTGGTGATCGGCAGCGTGTACAACGGCCGCGGCAACGCCGACGCCGCGCACAACCAGACCGGTCCGGGTGCGGGCGGTGCCACCGGCAACGCGCCTGCGTGGTTCGATGGCAACGAGCACCCGGCGGTGTTCACCGGTCTCAAGAGCCAGCAGCTGGCCGACAGCCAGGGCGGCACCGGCGGCTACCAGCAGCTGCTGTTGGACGACACGCCGGGCCAGGGCCGGGTCCAGGCCAACACCACCCAGTTCGCCAGCGGACTGACCCTCGGCCACCTCAAGGGCGGCCAAGACAACGAACGCGGCCCTGACCGCGGCTTCGGCTTCGAGCTGGCCACCCAGGCCTGCGGCGCATTGCGTGCGGGCGCCGGCCTGCTGCTCACCACCGAGCGCGGCCGCCAACAGCTGGGCGCGGACGGCGCATTGCAGCAACTGCAGCAGTCCGAACAATTGCTGCAGAGCCTGCACGACGCGGCTGCCGCGCAGAACGCCACCTTGCTGGATGATCCGCGTGCGCTGCCCGCGCACGATTCGATCAAGGCGCTGCAGGAGACCCTGCGCGCCACCCAGACCGGCACCGCCCCCGGCGACGGCGTCGGAGGCGGCGAAGGCGAGGCGTCCGGCTGGTCCGCCCCCGCCATCGTCGCCAGCAGCCCCGACGGCATAGTCAGCGTGACGCCGGCAGACCAGGTGTGGGTGTCGGGGACGCAAACGGTGCTGACCGCGGGGCAGGACCTGCAGTGGATGAGTCAGGGGGAGACCGTCGCGGCGGTCGCCGGTGGGGTGCTGCTGTACGCGCATGGCAGCGATGCGCCGAAGGGCAAGCCGAACCAGGAGCGCGGGATTGCGTTGCATGCGGCGCAAGGGAAGGTGAGTGCGCGCGCCCACAGGGACCGGGCGCGTGCCGCGGCCCGGACGCACGTGACCCTTGCGAGCACACAGGCGGACGTGAACATTGCCGCGGCCTCGCACATCCTGGCAACGGCGGCCGGTGCCTACATCCGGTTGAAGGGTGGCGACATCGAACTCGGCGCCCCCGGAAAGATCGAGTGGAAAGGCGCCCGCAAGGAGTGGGCGGGCCCGCAAACCTCGACGTTTACGCTGACCGCCCTACCCCGGTCCGAATGGTCCCACCTCACCAGTCTGCGCTTCGCGCTGGAAGGCGACGATGGTCTCGTCGACCAGGTGGGCTGGGTCGGCGAGCCCTTCCGCATTACCGACAGCACAGACGCGGAGCTAGCGTCCGGGGTGATTCAGAATGACGGTCGACTGCCCCGCGTCCAGTCCGACTGGGCCCAAGAGGTTCGGTTGTTCGTAGGGGTTGGAACTTGGCAGTTGGAACCCGTTCCGATACGGGGGGCTGGAACCCCGGCTGAAGAAGACGAGGACGAACGGGCCGAAACGGAAACCTTAGATCCCAACGACCCCTATGCCGCAGTAATCGACGGAGACGATGACGACCGGCTTTCCCTGGAAGTGATTATTCCCTTGATGCAGATGGACCTAACATGATGAGGCTACAGTTGAGTATTCGTGCCGTTGTCCTCGCGCTGGCCCTCGTCCTTAGCCCTGCCGAGGCGCAGCAATATCCAGGCGGTACTCACCGATTCGAATCGCCGCAGGGCGAGTTGGCGATCCATTCCGGGTTCGTGAACAACTGGAACGCGCATACATTCAATGTCTACAGTTTTCTGTTCAAGCCAGTTAACTCCGAGCTGGGATGGCAACAGGTGCCCGTCGTCGAGCGCAACGATGGCAGCGATCTGAAGTTCACGGTGTTGACCGCCAACACCGTCGACTTCACCCTGCGCGACGCGCGGGTGGCGGTCGTGCACGGCACCTTCGAGCTGTGGGTCGCGCAGAAGATCTACAAGGAGTCACCCTACGACGATAACGTCTCAGTCCAGCTTCGGCGATATGTCCTGGTGCAGACCGAGGACGAGGAAAGATGGGTCTTCCAGTATGCGTCTTCCCGGGACCTTGGCCGTGGCACAACGATAGAGCAGGCCCTGAATCCGCGGTCGCGGATGAAGACCAAATAGTTGCATGCGGGGGCAGGACGCCATGACACAGTTCGCCAAAGCTTTTTTCCACAAGGACATCCGCACGGTGGAGTTCACTGCCGGCAATGGCGATCGCATGTTGCGATCCGGCGGAACGTTGGCCTGGCTTTTCAACAACCCAGGAAACCTGCGGCCCAAGTCGAAGTCCCTGTATCCAGGGCAAATAGGGGCGGGGGAAACCAAGTACGGAAGGCTCTGCATATTCGCTTCGGTCGAAGCCGGCCGCGCGGAGAAGCGCGCGCTGCTGCGACGCAAGTACAACCCGATGACCTTGCGCAAGGCCATCTTTACCTATGCACCTCCTGCGGACAACAACGATTCCGAGGCCTACCTTTCATTCGTAAAGAAGAAAACGGGCTTGAGCGATGGGGTGTTGGTCGAGGATCTGTCCGAATCGCAGCTGGGCGCGATGATGTCAGCGATGGAACAGTACGAAGGATTCAATGCCAAGCAGGACACCCGCAAGGAAAAGTGGATTCACGTCACGCAAGTCACGCTGTCGGACGGTGCACGTCCCATTGCCGAACAATCGGTCACGATCGTGCGAGGGGACGACGTGCGGGAGGTAAAGAGCGACGCCTTCGGGCGCCTGCCGCTTGTTGTCACCGACAGGCCCGGCGAGTTGTTGTTACTCCAGGTCGGACGTAACACGACCCTCCAATGCACGGTGGAACTCCCGCTGCCGGCCCAGTCGCAGTCATTCGTCCTGCTCCGATCCGGATCCGAGTACAAAGCCACGCTTGCCAGCCACAATCCGTTGCCTGGCACCACGCCAAGAAAGCAAGATCCCATCCGGTACGTGGTGCAGCCGGGCGACTCGATGCAGGAGATCGCTCGGCGATTCAAGATCGACTCTAGGAGGTTGGTTGGGGACAACAAGGCGACGGTGCGTGACGCTGACCGGATATATCCGGGCCAGGTGCTCTGGATCCATGGAAAAGGGCCGGGGCCGGCAGGGGCCGCTGGCAATGGTCAGAGGTCCTCCCCGGTAATACCGGCTGCCCAGCGTCAGCCACTTAGGCAGCCTCGCAGCAAGGAAAATCAGGGCCATCCTTTGGGCGTCGTGGCGCTCGACCAGAAGCGGGCCCCCTGGATGGAAACGGCCGTCGCCGAACTAAGGAAGTGGGGCGGGACGAAGGAATCGGTCATTGATGACACCATCAACTACCACAAGCAGATCGGCATTTCCTTCAAATCGCTTTCGGTGGCGTGGTGCGCGTCCTTCGTTAATTACTGCTTGAAAACAGCGGGGTACAAGCATTCGGGGAGCGCTGGCTCGCAGTCGTTCAGGAACTCGGCTAATTTCCACAAGCTAACGGCACCCGTCTACGGTGCGCTAGTGGTCTACAGCAATCCCAAAAAGCCGGGCCAAGGGCACGTTGCCTTTGCCTATTGCAAATTGAAAGGCGGCGACGTCGCCGTGCTCGGCGGGAACCAAGGTGACAGCATCACCTTCAACTCCCACCGAGGCGTTTACATCGACATGCTGAAGTACAAGCTCCAAGGCTATTACGTGCCAGTCGCCTACAAGGCGCACGCAGAAAAGCAGTTGAAGCAGGGCGGCGATCTAGGCGAAGAAGAGCACACGTTGAAGACGTTGAGGGCTGCGTTCGGCAAGAGCGCGAAAGTCACGCAGGAGGATCGGAATACGAGATGAAGACGATGAGCGGAGTGATATCCTTAGCAGCCTGCCTGTTGCTGGCGATTCCGGTTGGTTCCTGCGCCCACACGAAATCGGTGCCGGTGATGGTCGGCGGGGACGCGGAGTCAGATGCGTGCGGCGCGGTCGGCGAGGTCAAGGGGCTGCGGAGTGGCGGTGACGGGTTCCTTGCCGTTCGCGCGGGCCCCGGGACCTCGTACCGCGTCGTGGACAAGATTGGCAACGGCCAGCTGTTGTACCTGTGTGACGCCACCGACGATGGGGCGTGGCTGGCCGTGGTGTACGGCCCCGATGACGATGATTGTGGGGTGAGTTCGCCCCTGCAGGCGCGCCAGGCCTATCAGGGGACGTGCAAAGCGGGATGGGTCAAGGCCACGTGGATTGAGGTTGTGGCGGGGTGAGGCGTCCGCAAAAGCGCGGCGCGCATTTGCGTGGACGGTACATCCACCACGCGCCGGTGGGCCGCCTTCCCTCTGCTTTGTACACTGGTAGCCCGCGTTCGCCGGCTTCCGGGAGCGCCCCAGGTGCAGCCTCGGGCGAGTTGGAGCAAGCGCTGGGCCCTCCGACCCAGCGGCACCGCGCGCCTTCGGGTGGCACCGCCTTAGCGACGTGTAGCAGCCGCCAGTTGCGCTATCCGCTCTTGGGGGGCGAGCCGAATCCAGAGCCCTAGTGGGAGCACGTAGCTTTTCCGGGAGGCATAAATTGCTGCTGTCGGACGGCGAGCCGATTGCCCACAGGCTTCCCCGTGCCCCTTCGGTGATCGCGCCGCGCAGTTGGGCAGTCTGTCCATACCGTATTGGAGCTGAAGGCGGCGACAGGGAAACCGCGTACGACTTCTACTTCCGGCGTCGGCGGCGCGCGCGTGGATTACTGGGTCGATTGCTAGGGTGTGCGGACTGGTCGCGCCCGGTCGAAGCTGCGCCCGCGGACGGGGGCGCAGGTAGGGGATAATGCCCACCTCGTCGCGCCACGGCCGTTCCGATGCCCTTGCCTGTTCTGCCTGACTACCCCTTCCAGCCCCATCGCTTCGAGCCCCGCCCGGGCATCGCCCTGAGCTACCTCGACGAGGGCCCCCGCGACGGCGAGGTGGTGGTCATGCTCCACGGAAACCCCTCGTGGAGCTTCTACTGGCGCCATCTGGTGCTGGGTTTGCGCGACCGCTACCGCTGCGTCGTGCCCGACCACGTGGGCATGGGCCTGTCCGACCGGCCGGACGACGCGCCCGACGCGCACCCCCGCTACGAGTACACCCTGCAGTCACGCGTTGATGACCTGGGCGCGCTGCTTGAGCACCTCGGCATCACCGGCCCGGTCACGCTGGCAGTGCACGACTGGGGCGGCATGGTCGGCTTCGGCTGGGCGCTCTCGCGCATGCCCCAGGTCAAGCGGCTGGTGATCCTCAACACCGCGGCGTTCCCGCTGCCAACCGCCAAGCCGATGCCGTGGCAACTGTCGCTGGGCCGTGACTCGAAAATAGGCGGTTTCCTGATCCGCGCCTTCAACCTGTTCGCGCGCGGCGCGGCGTGGCTGGGCACCGAGCGCAGCCTGCCGGCAGACGTGCGTCGCGCTTACAGCGCTCCGTACAACGGCTGGTGCAACGCGATCAGCACGCTGCGCTTCATGCAGGACATTCCACTGCGCGAAGGCGACCGTGCATGGCCTCTGGTCGAAGCCGCCGGCCGCGCACTGCCGCAGTTCGCAGATCGTCCGGCCTTCATTGGTTGGGGCCTGAGGGACTTCGTCTTCGACCGCCACTTCCTGGATGGATTCCGCCGTGCGCTGCCCAACGCCGAAGTGCACGCTTTCGAAGACGCCAACCACTACGTGCTGGAGGACAAGCACGAGGTCCTGGTGCCGGCGATCCGGACGTTTCTGGGCCGGAACCCGCTTTGACGCTGAGGAGCTGTCGCCGGTAAACACGGGACCGCCCCCCGGGCAGGGAAGACGACGTCAATGAAGATGGATTTGCCATTCAAAGGGTCTTTGCGTCCGCTTCTGGGCGCTGCGCTTCTGATCCTGATGCCGGCGTGCGATAGGGGCGACGCAGGGACTGTTGCGCTCGCCGCACCTCTTCCTGCCCAACCCACGGGAAGAGGCGAAGACATCAAGGCGACGCCCTCGGCAGTGCAGGGGTGCCACGAGCTATTGCTGGACCAGACAATCCCGTCAGGCCGCGTGCAGGTGGCACTGTGCGGGTGCGGGAGCTCAGCCGAGCTGCGCTTCGTGCACCAGTTCGCCGGAAAAATGGAGGTCCGGGCTTACCCGTTGAATGCTCAGGTCGCCGAAGCAATCGTGCACAGCGAAGCCAAGCTCTGGTCCGATCACCTGGTTTCGGTCGACCTGGCCCAAGAACGCGGAGGACGGCTGGTCCTTGGCGACTTCCGCGACGGGATGCCGGTGATTTCCAGTGTCCCTTACGTTACGGCCGATGAGGAGTCACTGGTACAGGATTTCCGGGATGGCGCCTTGTACATTTCCACCGAGTCCAAGGGTGAGCGGCGGCTCACTCGGGTTGAGGTCGGCGACGATCGGGGAAAATTCCATCCCGAAAGGGTTTCCTGCGAATGGGGCCCACCGGCCGGGGTCCGCCACCACCTGGACTTGTCACTGAGCACGGATGGGAGCGTCATCGGCGTCAGCTACGTGGGCTTCACGCCGCAGAAAAATGGTGCGGTCACCAGTTGCAGCATCGACGCCGATCGCGACGATCAGGAATCGCGCTGGTCTTCCGATGCATCGGAAACACGGATCAACCTTCTTGCTGCCGGAGTGGATCACGAGCCCGATGGTGAGGCTGAGTCCGACGACAACCGTATCCGCATCCGCTCGGAAAGCGGCCGGTACACGGTGACGTTCGAGATGAATGCCAGCGACTTCTGCGGTCATTCCTCGGTCCATGCCCGGAGCATCACACTTGATCCGCGCAATCAGGTCTGTGAATCCGTCGAGTCGCCTGACGGCTGAAGACAGAGCGCCGTCTCAAGGCGGATTCCGCTCCTCCACCCCCTCCCAATCGGCCTCGGTCAGTACCGGCAGCCCATGCGCCAGTCGCGACTTGTCACACTGCGGGCTGGCCGCGCCGAACTCCCACGACGCCGGCACCGCGCGGCACACCGAGGGCCGCACCGGGTGGATGGTGCAGCGGCTGTAGCGGCCGATGTCCGCATCCAGCGCCACGCAGCGCGGTTGCGCCTGCGAGGTGCCGCGCATCACCCGCTCGTGCTGGCGCAGGGGCTCGGTCAGTTCGATCGGCACGACGCCGCCCATGTCCCGGTCGGCCTCCGACCAGTGGAAGCTGACGCGGAAGTAGGCACAGCAGGCACCGCAGGTCAGGCAGGGGTGGTTCATCGGCGTAGGGCGATCGGGTGGGGCGGGAGGTCCGGCGATACCGGACCCGGGGGCCAACGCCGGGGATCGCCCACCCGTCACCGCTCCACGGGGAACGGGGGCTGAGGTCGTGGTCCAATGGCCTCGGGTGCGCGGTCCGAGGCAGGGGACGCCTCTGCCGGCGGGTGGCGAATTTTTCATCATCGACCGGGCCGGGCGCAAGTGTCGGCCGACAGGCGACAATGAACGGATGACTGCCCCCTGCAACATTGCGGCCGCGCTGCCGCGGCTGGCCGCCGAGCGGCCCGATCAGATCGCCCTGCGTTGCCCCGGCACGCGTGGGCCGGACGGGTTGGCCCGCTATGACCAGACCCTGACCTACGCCGCGCTGGACCGGCGCAGTGACGCCATCGCCGCCGGTCTGGCCCACCACGGCATTGGCCGCGGCACGCGCACGGTGGTGATGGTGCGACCCTCCCCCGAGTTCTTCCTGCTGATGTTCGCGCTGTTCAAGGCGGGCGCGGTGCCGGTGCTGGTGGACCCGGGCATCGACAAGCGGGCGCTGCGCCAGTGTCTGGACGAGGCACAGCCGCAGGCGTTCATCGGCATCCCGCTGGCGCACCTGGCGCGGCGCCTGCTGGGCTGGGCCAAGGCGGCGGCAAAGCACGTCACCATCGGCCGCCGCGCGTGGCTGGCCGACGTGACCTTGGCGGCCGTGGAGCAGGCGGGCGCGGCCGCGGGCCCGCAGCTGGCCGACACCGCCCCGGACGACGTGGCCGCGATCCTGTTCACCAGTGGCTCCACCGGAGTGCCCAAAGGCGTGGTCTACCGTCACCGCCACTTCGTCGCGCAGATCGACCTGCTCGGCCGGGCCTTCGGCCTGCAGCCGGGCGGGGTGGACCTGCCGACTTTCCCGCCATTCGCACTGTTCGACCCGGCGCTGGGGCTGACCTCGGTGATCCCCGACATGGACCCGACGCGCCCGGCCAAGGCCGATCCGCGCCGCCTGCATGACGCCATCGCCCGCTTCGGCGTGGACCAGCTCTTCGGCTCGCCGGCGTTGATGGCGGTGCTGGCGCGCCATGGCCAGCCGCTGCCGACCCTGCGCCGGGTGACCTCGGCCGGGGCGCCGGTGCCGCCGGACACGGTGGCGGCACTGCGGGCGCTGCTGCCCGAGGGCGCACAGTTCTGGACGCCGTATGGCGCCACCGAATGCCTGCCGGTGGCGGTGGTCGAAGGCGCCGAGCTGCAGGCCACCCGCGCCGCCACCGAGACCGGCGCCGGCACCTGCGTTGGGCGCCCGGTGCCACCCAACGAGGTGCGCATCATCGCCATCACCGACGACGCCATCGCCGACTGGCGCGACGTGCGCGTGCTGGGCGAGGGCGAGGTCGGCGAGATCACCGTGGCCGGCCCGACCGCGACCGACACCTACTTCAACCGCGACGCGCAGACGCGCCAGGCCAAGATCCGCGAGGGAGAACGGGTGGTGCACCGCATGGGCGACGTCGGCTACTTCGATGCCGAGGGCCGCCTGTGGTTCTGCGGCCGCAAGTCGCACCGCGTCGAGACCGCAGAGGGTCCGCTGTACACCGAGCAGGTCGAGCCGGTGTTCAACGTGCACCCACAGGTGCGGCGCACCGCATTGGTGGGTGTCGGTTCGGCCGCCACGCAGCACCCGGTGCTATGCGTCGAGCTGGCCCAAGGCGTTCCCGCCCGCGAGTGGCCGCGCATCGAGCGCGAGCTGCGGGAGATCGGCGGACGGCACCCGCACACCGCGCGTATCGCCCGCTTCCTGCGCCACAAGCGCTTCCCGGTGGACATCCGCCACAACGCCAAGATCGGCCGCGAGAAGCTGGCCGTGTGGGCCGCCCAGCAAGGAGTCACGGCATGAAGATCCTGGTCACCGGCGGTGGCGGCTTCCTCGGTCAGGCACTGTGCCGCGGCCTGCGCGAGCGCGGCCATGAAGTAGTCAGCTTCAATCGCGGCCATTACCCCGCGCTCGATACGCTGGGCGTGCCCCAAGTGCGCGGCGACCTGGCCGAGCGCGACGCCATCGTCAGTGCGGCGGAAGGCTGCGAGGCCGTGTTCCACAACGCCGCCAAGGCCGGCGCCTGGGGCAGCTACGAGAGCTACCACCTGGCCAACGTAGTCGGCACCGAAAACGTGTTGGCTGCTTGCCGTGCGCATCGCATTCCAAAGCTGGTCTACACCTCCACGCCCAGCGTTACCCACCGCGCGACCCATCCGGTGGAGGGCGGTACCGCCGACAGCGTGCCCTATGGCGAGCATCTGAAGGCCCCGTATGCGGCCACGAAACTGATCGCCGAAAAGGCCGTCCTTGCCGCCAACGATGCGGCGCTGGCCACCGTGGCCCTGCGCCCGCGACTGATCTGGGGCCTGGGCGACAACCAGCTGCTGCCGCGACTGGTCGAGCGGGCGAAAGCCGGCCGACTGCGCTTCGTCGGCGATGGCGGCAACCGCGTCGACACCACCTACATCGACAACGCCGCGCAGGCGCACTTCGATGCCTTCGCGCATCTGGCACCGGGCAGTGCCTGCGCCGGGCGCGCGTACTTCATCAGCAATGGCGAACCGCGCACCATGCGCGAGACGCTCAATGGCCTGCTGCACGCCGCGGGTGCACCGGAGGTCACCGGCACGGTGCCGTTCCGCGTGGCCTACGCGCTGGGTGCGGCGTGCGAAGGTCTGTGGCACGCCCTGCCGCTGCGCGGTGAGCCGCCGATGACCCGCTTCCTGGCCGAGCAGTTGGCCACCACCCACTGGTATGACATGGCGCCGGCGCGGCGCGACTTCGGCTACGTGCCGACGGTGTCGTTCGACGAGGGGCTGCGACGGCTGGCGGTGGCGTGGTCGGCAGGTATGGCGTGAATCACGCGCCCGGTCGGCGCCGCGCGACGGCGCCCGAACGCCGGCCCGGTAGAATGCGCCCATGACCGACCGCTCCTCGCCGCTGGATTCGCTCAAGCCGCTCGCCGGCCGCACCCTTGAGGCCGCGCTCAACCGCGCACTGGCCCTGGACCCTGAGACGCGCGAGAGCCTGCGCTCGCTGGACGGCCGCACGGTCGCCCTGCACGTGGCCGCGCCGCCGCTGGCGCTGCAGATCCGGGTCAACGGTGACCGGCTGGACGTCGGCCCGGTGCTCGACCCCGCCACGCCCGACCTGTCGGTGCGCAGCACGCTGGGCGGGCTGCTTTCGCAACTGCCGTTCCTGCGCAACGACAACGCGCCGCCGGTGGGCAAACTGCGCATCGAGGGCGATGCCGACCTGGCGCGCCGCCTGCAGCGCCTGGCTGAACGCTTCGACCCTGACTGGCAGCAGCCGTTCACCCGCGTGTTCGGCGACATCCTCGGCGTGCAGGTGGCCAATGCCATTGCCGGAGCGCTGCGCCATGCCAAGGACGCGGCCGGCGCCTTCGCGACCAACGCCGCCGAGTATGTGACCGAGGAATCGCGTGACGTGGTGCCGCGCGACGAGCTCAACGCCTTCCACGACGATGTCGATGCGTTGCGCGACGACGTCGAGCGTACAGCTGCCCGCGTGGCGCGCCTGGCCAATCGCATCCCCGCCGTGCCGACACGCGAGGGCGCGCCATGAAGTCGGCGCTGCGCGCCTGGCGCATCGGCCGGGTCCTGCTGCGCTACCGCCTCGACGACCTGCTCGACGGCACCCCGGTCGAGGGCTGGCTGAAGCTGGCGCGGCCGTTCGTGCCGCGCGCCTCGGCCGAGATCGCGGCAATGTCGCGCGGCGCGCGCCTACGCCTGGCGCTGCAGGAACTTGGCCCGATCTTCGTCAAGTTTGGGCAGATCCTGTCCACCCGCCGCGATCTCGTGCCGCCGGATGTGGCCGAGGAGCTGGCGCTGCTGCAGGACCGCGTCGCGCCGTTCGACGGCGAACACGCGCGCCGCATCGTCGAAGCCGCGCTCGGCCGTCCGGTGGCGGAAGCGTTCATTGACTTCGACACCACGCCGCTGGCGTCGGCCTCGATCGCGCAGGTGCACGCCGCGACCCTGCCCGCCACCGCGGAGACCGCCGCGCGCGAAGTGGTGGTCAAGGTCCTGCGACCCCACATCGAGCCGGAGATCGCCAGCGACATCGCGCTGCTCAGCGCCATCGCCGGCATCGTCGAACGCACCCACCCCAGCGCCGACAAGATCCGCCCGCGCGAGATCGTGGCCGAGATCGAGAACACCCTCAATGCCGAGCTGGACCTGCAGCGCGAGGGCGGCAACGCCAGCGTGCTGCGCCGCTTCTGGCAGGGCAGCGACGATTTGTACGTGCCGGAGGTGATCTGGTCGCACACCGCCGACCGCGTGCTCACCATGGAGCGCGTCTACGGCATTCCCTCGGATGACATTGCCGCGCTCGATGCCGCCGGCATCGACCGCCACGCGCTCGCCGCCAAGGGCGTGCGCGTGTTCTACACCAGCGTGTTCCGCGACAACTTTTTCCACGCCGATGCGCATGCCGGCAACATCTGGGTGGACACCGACCCGGCGCGCAAGGCCAACCCGCGCTTCATCGCGCTGGATTTCGGCATCGTCGGCCAGCTCTCCAGCGAGGACCAGTACTACCTCGCCGAGAACTTCATGGCGATCTTCAACCGCGACTACCGCCGCATCGCCGAGCTGCACGTGCGCGCCGGCTGGATGCCGTCACACATCCGCATCGACGAGCTGGAAGCGGCGGTGCGCGGCGTATGCGAGCCGTACTTCACCCGTCCGCTGAGCGAGATCTCGCTGGCCGAGGTGCTGCTCAAGCTGTTCCGCACCGCGCAGCGCTACGAGCTTACCCTGCAGCCGCAGCTGATCCTGCTGCAGAAGACCCTGCTCAACATCGAAGGCGTTGGCCGACTGCTCGACCCGAAGCTGGACATCTGGGCGGTGGCACGTCCGGTGCTGGAGAAGATCCTGGTCGAGCGCTACAGCCCGCAGCGGCTGGCCAGCGAGTTCCGCAAGCGCCTGCCCGAGCTGGTGACGCACGCGCCGGAGATGCCGCGCCTGCTGCACGCCTGGCTGGACCAGCAGGTCAGCGGCCAGCACCACCTGTCGATGCGTTCGCATGACCTGGCCGAGCTCACCCGCACGGTCAAGGACGCGCAGCGCCGCACGGTAGCCGCGATCCTGGGCACCGGGCTGTTGATCGTGGCCGCGGTGCTGTACGGGTTGGAGGCCGGCGGACCTCGCGTGTGGTCGGTGCCGGCGTCGTCATGGATCGCCGGGCTGGGCGGGCTGTGGGCGCTGCTGGCGGCGTGGCCGCGGCGGCGGTGAGCGCGGCGGTTGCGATCGCGCAGGCGCGGTCCGAGTCACCTGACGCGGCAACGCACACCTTTGCCAACGAGGACCGCGACTTCCCGGAGTGGCATGGCGGCATCGCGCGGTACGGGTTCTGGGCGGTGGTGGTCGATTGCCCGCATTGGCAGGCGCTGTTCGATGCCGCGACGCGGCACGTGGTGGCGCATGTCCTGCCGGGTTACCGTCGCCAACCGCACATCACCATTGCCGCGGCGGGCCTGCTGGATGAGGCGCATCTGTCGGTCGCGTTGCGCCAGCGCCAGGCGGACGCGATGCGCGCCACCGGCGAGGGGGCGTTCGACCTGCATGCCGGGCCCCTCGACAGCTTCACCGGTTCGCCCCACGTCGCCATACGCGACCCGTCGGGTGCGCTGTCGCGGCTGCGCGCCCGGCTGCAGGCGATTGCCCGCCACGATCCGCCCGCGGCCTATCGCCCGCACCTGACGATCGGCCTGTACCGCGACGTTTTCAGCCTGGCCAGCGTGCACCACCACCTGGCGGCGTTCCGCGTCCCCGCGGTCACGCCGCTGCGCGTGCGGGAGGTCAGTTTCTGCGCGTACTCGACGCGCGAACTGCAGGGCCGGTTCGACATCCTCGATACGATTCCGCTGGAAAACGCATGACCACCGACTCCGAGATGGCGCATGCCGCGTCCGCTGCGCATGGGGCCGATGACGCCGCGCTCGAGGTGCTGTACCTCGATGATTGGCTGGCCGTGGTCGACAAGCCCGCCGGCCTGATGGTCCACGACAGCGCGCTGGCACGTGGCGAAACCGACTTCGCCGCCGACCGCCTGCGCGAGCAGTTCGGCCGGCCGATCTTCCTCGTGCACCGGCTCGACCGTGCCACCAGCGGCGCGCTGCTGCTCGCGTTCGACCGCGACACCGCCGCGGCGCTGGGCCAGGTGATGATGTCGCGCGAGGTGGAGAAGGATTACTGGGCGGTGTGCCGAGGCTGGCCCGAGCCACGGTTCACCGTCGACCACCCGCTCGACGGCGGGCCGGGCAAGCCACAGAAGAAGCCAGCGGTCACCCGCTTCACCCGCCTGGCCACCACCGAACTCACCGTGCCCTCGGCGGGGTTCGAGACCTCGCGCTACGCGCTGCTGTGCGCGCAGCCGGAGACCGGGCGCTTCCGCCAGATCCGCCGCCACCTCAAGCACGTCTCGCACCACCTGATCGGCGACACCAGCCATGGCGATGGCCGCCACAACCGCAACTTCCGCATGCTGGGCATCCATCGCATGCTGCTGCACGCGCGTCGGCTGTCGTTCCTCCACCCGGTGAGCGGTGCGCGCATCGCGGTGACCGCGCCGCTGGACGCGGAATTCAGTCGCGCACTGGCCCTGTTCGAGGGTTTCGAGCCCTAGCCGCGGGCCGTACCCGGGACTTCAGCGGGGAATGCCCGCCGATGTCCCTACAATGCCCGGGAAGAGGATGCCGCCCCATGCTGCAAGTCAGTGCCAACGTGCAGATCGCCGACGACGAACTGGTCGAGCGTTTCGTGCGCTCGACCGGTCCCGGCGGGCAGAACGTCAACAAGGTGGCCACCGCGGTGGAACTGCGTTTTGACGTGGCCCAGTCGCCGTCCCTGCCCGAGCCGGTGCGCGCGCGGCTGCTGGCCAAGCGCGACCGACGCGTGACCGGCGAGGGCGTGCTGGTGATCAACGCACAGCGCTTCCGCACGCAGGAGCGCAACCGCGAGGACGCCCGCGTGCGGCTGGTCGCCTTCATCGAAAGCGGGTTGCATGCGCCGACCCCGCGCATCGCCACCCGGCCCAGCCGCGCCTCCAAGGTGCGGCGGCTGGAAGCCAAGCGCGAACGCAGTACGATCAAGCAGGGGCGTACCCGGCGGGACTGGGACTGACGGGCACGCGCCACGAATCCCGCCACGCTTCCCCGAACCCGACGCCGCCCAAGGCAACGCCCACGACACCGCATGCCCAACGACGCCGCCACGCCCTCCATCGTCCTGCCCCTGCCGCCGCAAGTGCCGCGCGTGCGCCCGCACGCCTTCGTCCGCTGGCTGGGGCGCACGATCCTGCGGCTGGCGGGTTGGCGCATGGTCGGCGCCTTCCCCGACATCCCGCGCGCGGTGCTGATCGGCGCACCGCATTCCAGCAACTGGGATGGGGTGCTGGGGCTGGCCGCCAAGATGGGCATGGGCCTGGACATCAAGATCCTGGGCAAGGATTCGCTGTTCAAGGTGCCGCTGATGGGCGCGCTGTTGCACCGGCTGGGGGTGATTCCGGTGGATCGCAGCGCCGCGCATGGCGTGGTTGAGCAGGCCTCGACGATGATCCGCAACAACGCCCAGCTCTGGTACGGACTGGCCCCGGAAGGCACGCGCAAGCCTGTGGAGCGGTGGAAGCCGGGTTTCTGGCGTATCGCCAAGGCCGCGGGCGTACCCGTGGTGCCAGCGTACTTCCACTATGGCCAGCGGGTGATCGGGGTGGGCCCGCCGTTCGAGCTGGGCGACGACATGGATGCCGACATCGCGCGCATCCGCGCGTGGTATCGCAGCGTCGCCAACGGCAAGTACCACGAAGCGTAAGTCCGGCGGCCTGCTGTCCCGGGGTGCGTCAGGCGCACCGACAGGCCGGCCCGGCTCAGCGGTCCGATTGCCCCGTGGCGTAGTAATCCGCGCGTTCGAACAGCGCCGGCTGGATCAGTTCGGTGAACGCCCGCGCCTGCGGTGACAGGTACTTGCCCTTGCGCACCACCACCCCGTAGCTGCGCGAGGGGAAATAGCGCGCCAGGGAACGGGCAGCCAGCCGCTCGTGGTCGGCCTCGGTCAGGCAGATCGCGGTCACGATGCTGATCCCCAGCCCCATCGACACGTATTGCTTGATGACCTCCCAACCACCGACCTCCAGCGCCACCGTGTACGGCACCCGGTTCTGGTGGAAGACCAGGTCGACCAGCCGGTAGGTGGTCAAGCGCTGCGGCGGTAGGATCAGTCCGTAGGGCGACAGGTCCTGCAGGGTCAGGTCGTCCTTCTGCGCCAAGGGGTGGTCGCGCGGGGTGATCAGCATCGGCTCGAAGCGGTAGACCGGCGCGTAGCTCAGGTCGCCGGGCACATCGATCATCGAGCCCACCGCCAGGTCCACCCCGTCCGAGCGCAACAGGTCCAGGCCGCCGGCGCCGGTGACGTTGTGCAGGGTCAGGCGCACGTCCGGGTGGGCGGCGCGGAAGGCTTCCACGATCTTCGGCAGCAGGTAGAGGATGGTCGACGTGCCCGCGGCCACGTTGAGCTCGCCCGCGTCCAGCCCCCGCACCCGCTCGCGGAAGGCTGCGTCGAGCCCGTCCAGGCCTTCGACCAGCGGCCGTGCCAGCTCGTACAGGGCCTCGCCCTCGACGGTCAGTGCCAGCCGGCGGCCAGTGCGTTCCAGCAGCCGCACTCCCATCTCCCGTTCCAGTGCCTGCAGTTGCAGGGTCACCGCCGGCTGGGTCAGGTACAGGGCGTCCGCCGCGCGCGACACCGAACCCAGTCGGGCCGTCTGGCAGAACGCCCGCAGCGGCTTCATCCGGTCGCCCTTGTAGGCAAAGCTTGGTGCCTTGGGGGGGCGGTCGGCCATTGGTTTCAGTCATGTATTAGTGCAGCTAATGATAAGCATTGAAAAAACTTGATTGTCAAATACAAGACGGCGGCGCATGTTGTTTTTGCATCGCAGCACGCACCAACCCCAGCGAGGAGAGATCCAGATGTCGGCAGTCTTGGCGGAACAACGGGAGCCCCGGAACGGGGCTGGGTCAGTCACCGGCATCGAGGTGACGGCCACCTTTCCGGGGCAGGAACCCCTGCTGACCCCGGTAGCCCTCGACTTCCTGGCCGGGCTGCATCGCCGCTTCGAAACCAGCCGCAAGGCCCGCCTGGCCGCCCGCCGTGAGCGCCAGGCCTTCTTCGACGCCGGTGGCCTGCCCGACTTCCGTGCCGACACCGCCGCCCTGCGTGCCGGCGACTGGCGCGTGGCCCCCATCCCGGCCGCCCTGCAGGGCCGCCGCGTGGAGATCACCGGCCCGGTCGACCCGAAGATGGTGATCAATGCCCTCAACTCCGGCGCCAACTGCTACATGGCGGACTTCGAGGACAGCACCGCGCCGACCTGGGCCAACCTGGTCGCCGGCCAGCAGGCCCTGCGCCAGGCCGTGGCCGGCACCCTTGAGTACACCGCGCCCGCCGTGGCCGGCACGCCCGGCAAGCACTACGCACTCAAGCCGTTCGAGCAGCAGGCCGTGCTGCTGGTCCGCCCGCGCGGCTGGCACCTGGACGAGAAGCACGTGCGCATCGACGGCGCGCCGATGTCCGGCAGCCTGTTCGATCTCGGCCTGTTCGCCTTCCACAACGCCCGCGCGCTGGCGGCCAAGGACCGCGGCCCGTACTTCTACCTGCCCAAGCTGCAGTCGATGGAAGAGGCGGTGCTGTGGAACGACGTGCTCGACCACGTCGAGCGCGCCCTCGGCCTGCCCGCCGGCCAGCTCAAGGTCACCGTGCTGATCGAGACCCTGCCGGCGGTGTTCGAGATGGACGAGATCCTGCACGCGCTGCGCGGCCGCATCGTCGGCCTCAACTGCGGCCGCTGGGATTACGTTTTCTCCTACATCAAGACCTTCCGCCGCCACCGCGACAAAGTGCTGCCCGAACGCGGCCAGGTGACGATGACCCAGCCGTTCCTGCGCGCCTACTCCGAGTTGCTGATCCAGACCTGCCACAAGCGCGGTGCACACGCGATGGGCGGCATGGCTGCGCAGATCCCGATCAGCGGCGACGCCGACGCCAACGCCGCCGCGCTGGCCAAGGTCCGCGCCGACAAGCTGCGCGAGGTCACCGCCGGTCACGACGGCACCTGGGTCGCGCACCCGGCGCTGATCCCGCTCGCCCGCGAAGTGTTCGACGAGCGCATGCCCACTCCGCACCAGCAGCATGTCAAGCGCGAGGAAGTAGTGGTAACTCGCGATGACCTGATCAAGCCGTCGCTGGGCACCATTACCCGTCGGGGCTTCGAAAACAACGTCGAAGTCTGCGTGCGCTACCTCGCCGCCTGGCTGGATGGCAACGGCTGCGTACCGATCCACTGGCTGATGGAGGATGCGGCCACCGCCGAGATCGCCCGCACCCAGTTGTGGCAGTGGCTGCACAGCGACGGCCTGCACCTGGATGACGGCAGCGAGGTGGACTTCGCCCTGCTCGAGCGTGCGCTCATCAACCTGCCCGCCAAGCTCACCGATCGCCTGCAGATGCCCGGAGGCAGCCGCGTGGCCGAGGCCATCGGCCTGCTCGACCGGCTCACCCACGCCGACACGCTGGAGGACTTCCTGACCCTCCCCGCCTACAAGCGACTCAGCTGATCCAACCCGGTTCGTGGCGACCGGCAGGTGCAGGCCCCGGCCCGCGCCAACGGCCCCGCCACGCCCGAGTACAGCCCGCCGCGCAGTGATCGCCCCGACCACCGCACCACCGCATTCCGCTTCACCCACCCAGGAAGACGCCATGTCTTTCCCGCAACGACCCCAGCCAACACCCTGACTTAGAGGAACGCCGCCATGACCAGCAAGCTCCCCACCGCCGACCAACTGCGCCACGACTGGGCCACCAACCCGCGTTGGGCCGGGATCAACCGCCCGTACTCGGCCGAGGACGTGGTGCGCCTTCGCGGCACCGTGCCGGTCGAGCACTCCATCGCCAAGCTGGGCGCGGAGAAGCTGTGGAAGTCGCTGCACACCGAGGACTTCATCAACGCCCTCGGCGCGCTGACCGGCAACCAGGCCATGCAGCAGGTCAAGGCCGGACTCAAGGCGATCTACCTCTCCGGCTGGCAGGTGGCGGCCGACGCCAACATCGCCGGCGAGATGTACCCCGACCAGTCGCTGTACCCGGCCAACTCGGTGCCGCAGGTCGTGCGCCGCATCAACAACACCCTGCTGCGCGCCGACCAGATCCAGTGCGCCGAAGGCAGTGGCGACATCGACTTCCTGCAGCCGATCGTGGCCGATGCCGAAGCCGGCTTCGGTGGCGTGCTCAACGCCTTCGAACTGATGAAGGGCATGATCGAGGCCGGCGCCTCGGGCGTGCACTTCGAGGACCAGCTGGCCAGCGTGAAGAAGTGCGGCCACATGGGCGGCAAGGTGCTGGTGCCGACCCGCGAAGCCGTCGAAAAGTTGGTCGCCGCACGCCTGGCCGCCGACGTGATGGGCGTGCCGACCCTGATCGTCGCGCGCACCGACGCCGAGGCCGCCGACCTGCTGACCAGCGACATCGACCCCAACGACGTGCCGTTCACCACCGGCGAGCGCACCGTCGAGGGCTTCTACAAGACCAACAACGGCCTCGACCAGGCCATCAGCCGCGGCCTGGCCTACGCGCCCTACGCCGACCTGGTGTGGTGCGAGACCGGCAAGCCGGACCTGGAGTTCGCGCGCAAGTTCGCCGAGGCGATCCACGCCAAGTACCCGGGCAAGCTGCTGGCCTACAACTGCTCGCCGTCGTTCAACTGGAAGAAGAACCTGGACGACGCGACCATCGCCAAGTTCCAGAAGGAAATCGCCAGCTACGGCTACAAGTTCCAGTTCATCACCCTGGCCGGTTTCCACAGCCTGAACTACGGCATGTTCAACCTCGCGCACGGCTATGCCCGGCGCCAGATGAGCGCCTTCGTCGAGCTGCAGGAAGCCGAGTTCGCCGCGGCCGAGAAGGGCTTCACCGCGGTCAAGCACCAGCGCGAAGTCGGCACCGGCTATTTCGACGCCGTGACGCAGACCATCCAGGGCGGCAAGTCGTCCACCGTCGCGCTGAAGGGCTCGACCGAGGAAGAGCAGTTCCACGAGGAGCGCGTGGCCGCGTGAGGCCGGTTGCACGCGGCGCGGTCCCGCTCTGGGGCGGCGCCCCGCGACAACCCGTGACAGCGGCGGGCCGGAACACGATTCCGGCCCGTCCACGGTCGGCTGTCCCCAGCCGCTAAGACATCACCGCATGCAGCCCGGCGGCCCGCAGGCGTTGTGCCCGGCCATGGCCCCTGCGGACCGCGCCCCCCGTTTCCTGAATGGATAAGGGTGGTAGTCTTCAAAGCACCGAGGGCAAGGGCCAGGGACATGAAAGTGGAAGGCGCGGCGGCGGCCGCGTTCAAGGACACGGTTGCCAAGGAAGGTGGGTCGATGCCGGCACGCGAGGAGCTGGCCATGGCAGCGCTTACGCCCGAGGAATTCGACCTGTTTGCCGACGTCGGTCGCGTGCGCCGTGTCTATGCCGGCGATGTGCTGTTCCGCCGTGGCGAGCTGGGCACCACCATGTACGTGGTGGTCAAGGGCGCCATCGACCTCGACTTCGGCGATGACCTGATCGTCAAGCGCCTGGGTCCGGCCGAATTCTTCGGTGAACTGGGCTTGCTTATCGGCGACCATGCGCGCAGTGCCGAAGCGTCGGTGCCGGTCGATGGCGAATTGCTGGAACTGCACCACGAGGAGTTCCAGCGCCTGGTCGAGCGCGAACCGGGCATGGTCTGTTACTTCCTGCGCCGCGCGATCATGCGCGTGGTGCTCAACGAGCAGGGGCTGATCCGTCGCCTGCGCCGCCGCAACCAGGACCTCGAATCCGCGCTGGACAACCTGCGCGCCACCGCGCACCAGTTGCAGCAGACCGAGGTGCTGATCCGCACCGACGAACTCACCGGCCTGGCCAACCGCCGTGGCATGACCCGGCACCTGGCCGACCGCCGCCGCAACGGTGCCATGAGCGGCCTCGGCCTGCTGCTGGTGGACTGCGACAGCTTCAAGCAGATCAACGACGACCACGGCCACCTCGTCGGTGACCGCGTGCTGCAGAGCGTGGCCAACATCCTGCGTTCGGTGTCCGGAGCGGGCGACGTGGCCTGCCGCCTGGGCGGCGATGAATTCGCGCTGCTGATCAAGGCGACCACGCGCGAGGAGGTCATGCGCATCGCCGAGTTCGTGCTGACCACGGCGCAGGGTTTGCAGCGCATGGGCCACACACCGCCGCTGATCTGCAGCCTCAGCATCGGCGCCTGCCTGGTCGGCCCGGAAGGCGACTTCAACGACTGGTATGCCCATGCCGATGCGGCGCTGTACCGCGCCAAGCGCGACGGCGGCAACCGCGTGGAATGGCAGGACAGCCGCTCGCTGCCGGCGTGATGGGTCCCCCCTGCATGAACGCGTCCATCGCCCCGCCGACCGCACGTCCCGCCGCCGACCAGGCGCCGCAGCTGCGTACGCTGCTGCTCACCGACCTGTGCGATTCCACCGCGCTGGTGGAGCGCATCGGCGACGTCGCCGCCGCCGCGCTGTTCCGCGAGCACGACCGCCTGGTGCTGGCGCTGCAGCAGCAGTGGCACGGCCGCCTGATCGACCGCTCCGACGGCCTGCTGCTGCTGTTCGAGCGCCCCATCGACGGCCTCGGCTTCGCCCTCGACTACACCCGCGGCCTGCGCGACCTCGGTGCCGCGCACCAGGTGGAGTTGAAGGCGCGGTCCGGCCTGCATGTCGGCGAGGTGCTGACCTGGCGCAACAGCGAGGAAGCCGTGCGCGTCGGCGCCAAGCCGCTGGAGGTCGAAGGCCTTGCCAAGCCGATGGCCGGTCGGCTGATGGCAACCGCGCGGCCCGGGCAGATCCTGTTGTCGGCCGTGGCCGAGCCGCTGGCCCACCGCTCCGCGCGCGAGCTGGGCGAACGCGGGCTGGGCTTGTTGTGGAAATCATATGGGCGCTGGCGCTTCAAGGGCGTGCCCGAGGCGCAGGAAATCTTCGAGGTTGGCGAGCCGGGCATCGCGCCGCTGCGTGCGCCGCCGGCGACACCCAAGGCGTGGCGCGACATCCCGCTGTGGCGCCGGCCTGCCGCGCTGGCCGCGGAGGTCGCGGTGCTGGCGGTGCTCGGCCTGGGCTTGTGGTGGGCCACGCGCCCGCAACCGGCCATCGCCTTCGCCAACCGCGACTGGGTGGTGGTGGCCGACCTGCGCAACCTCACCGGCAACCACGCCTACGACGATGCGGTGGAGACGGTGCTGCGCATCGCGCTGGAGCAGTCGCGCCACGTCAACGTGGTCGCCGACGCGCGCGTGGACGAGACCCTGCAGGGCATGGGCCTCGATCCGGCGAAGGCCACGCTGGACCGCAACGTGGCCTCTGAGATCGCAGTGCGCGACGGCGTCCGCGCCGTGCTCCTGCCCACCGTGGCCGACGTCGGCGGCCAGCTGAAGGTGACGCTGGAGGTGGTGGACCCGGCGACCCAGGCCACCGTATTCACCGAGACGGCCACCGGCCGTGGCCCCGAGGCCATGGTCAACGCGGTCGGCGAGGCCAGCGACGCCCTGCGCCAGCGGTTGGGCGAAGCGCTGGCCTCGGTACAGGCCAGCTCGGCGCCGCTGGACAGGGCCACCACTGCCAACCTCGATGCACTTCGCGCCTACGGTCTGGGCCAGGCGGCGTACGCCACCCAGGACCTGGACGCGGCCGAGCAGCATTTCCGCCAGGCACTCGCGCTGGACCCGGGCTTCGCCATGGCGCGCATCGGCCTGTCCCGGATTGCCTACACCCGCACCGACGTGCCTGCTGCGCTGTCAGAGCTGAGCCTTGCGCTGCGCGACACCTCGCGCCTAACTGACCGCGAGCGGCTGTATGCCAAGGCACAGCTCGCCCAGTTGCGCCTGGACCGCGACGCGCTTGAGCAGTGGCAGGCGCTGTCCAAGCTCTACCCCGACTTCCACGTCGCCGCGTTCAACACCGCCAACCTGCTGCGGTTCGCCAACCGCTACCGGCCGATGCGCGACTACGCCCGCCAAGCGACCGCGCGACAGGCGGTGACCCGGCCCGCCGCATGGCACTACCTCGGCATTGCCGACGCCGCACTGGGCGATGCCGCCACGGCGCGCCGCGACTTCGACGCCGCGCGCAAGGCCGGTTTCCCGCCGGTCTTCATCGAGCCGGCGCTGCTCGAGGCGGCGCAGCGACACCCCGACAAGGCGCTGGCCCTGTTGCCGCCGACAAACCGCCTGCCGCCGCCGATGGCGTTGGAGCATCGGATGGCGCGGATGACCATTGCCGCTGATGCGGGACGTTGGCCGGAGGCCAAGCGCGTGGCCGACGAATTGGCGGCCAGCACCCGGGAGCCGCGACAGGCCTTCGAATGGGCGGCCCGCGCCGCTGTGCTCGCCGTGCGCCAACACGATGCGTCGCCCACGCGCCTGCGCGCGGACGCCGAAGCGCTGCTCAACCAGGCGGCGGTTGCGTTGCCGCAGACCGTGGGCCGCACCCGCGAGTCGGTGGCTGCCGCGGCGTTGTACGCGGGGTACGTTGCCGCCGGTTGGGGCGATGAGGCCGCGGTGCGCCGTGCAGTCGACGCCACGCGACCGGTGGTCGCACAGTCACCGTTCAACGTGCTGGCCAACTTCGTGGCGCTCACCCAGGCACGCTTGGCGTTGCAGCAAGGCGATGCCGCCCGTGCGCGCCAGCTGCTGCAGCCCCACCAGAGTGAAGACGCACTGCTGCTGACCCGCTATTGGCAGGCCCGTGCCGACGGCCGTCCGACCGCGGCGCCGGCACCCGCCTCCGCCGCGACGCGCCTGCGCGCCTACGGCGAGTGGGCCGCCGAACGCCCGCCCGTGCTGGAGGCGCTGCTGCCGCTCAGCGGCAGAAAATGATCCAGCCGCTGGTGGCTTCCAGCTGCCGGGCAAACTTGTCGGCGTTTTCGCGCAGGTGCTCCTTCGACGGTAGCGACACCCGTTCCGGTGCGATGCTCGGGTCGACCACGAAACCGAACTCCGCCAACGTGGCGACCGGGTCGGTCTCCATCCGCGCGCGCAGTGCGTCGTCTTCGGCCAGCCCCTTCAACAGCGCCAGCGTTTGGCTCTGGTTTGCCATGCCACGATCCCCCTTTGGTCGCCCGTAGCGGGTTGTACCGGCTCAGGGCTTACTCCGCAACTGCCGCCCAAGGCACGGGCTTGAGGTGCAGCAGGTCGCGGCTCGGGTCCGGCACGCCCACGCCGTTGGCGCCGATGGCGATCTCCACCTGTGGCCGCAGCTTCAGCAGCGCGGCCACGTCGGCATCATTGATGGCCGCCGTGTAGAACGCGCCCAGCCCGCGCTCGGCGGCCAGCAGGTAGAAGGTCTGGCTCAGGTGGCCCGAATCGAGCAGCACTGCCTTGTAGGCCTTCGGGTGGCGGCGGTACTTCCAGTGATGGCGATCCAGCCGCGCGACGTGGAAGACCAGCGCGTGCGCCTCGGCGAAGTACTCCTGGCCGATGGTCAGTGCGCTCGCCAGCGCGCGGGCCCGTTCGCGCGCAAGTGGCTGCAGCAGCGCCAGCGCATGGGTGTCGCTCTCGTAGTGGTACACGCCTGGCGCCAGCCCCTCCACGTTGATCACCAACGGGTAGGCATCGATCGGGTGCAGGCCACCGCCTGAGGCGCTGGTCCGCCGCAGCGCCACCATGTCCGGCGCGAGGGTCTCCGCGCCCAGCGTGCCGAAGGTGCCGTACAGCACCCGGGTGAAATCGGCGAGCGGCAGCGCGACTTCGGTGCGGAAGTGGCGGGTGGTGCGGCGTGCGCGCAGGGTGGTGGCGAATGCATCATCCAGCGGCTCGATGGGCAAGGGGCTGCGCGCCAGGGCGTCCTCGCGCCGCCAGGCATGTGGGGGCAGCGGCCCCAGTGTGGCGGCATGCTGCTGCAGGCGCTCGCGGTGGGCCGCGTCGTCATGACGCCGCCGACCCTCCTCGCCGATCACGCCCTGCCATTGGGAAGCCGCGTGGTACAGCGCCGCATCGGGGTGCCAGCCCACTGCTTCCAGCCGCGCCTCGCCATCGCGCAGGGCCTGCGCCAATGGAGCGTCGGCGTCCGACAGCAGCAATCCCCGTTCCGCGAGGTCCGCCAGCGTCGCGGCGTCCACGCCAAGGGCCAAGGCGCATTCGTCCACTTCCCGCCATTCAGCAGCGGGTGCGCGGACAATCAGTGCAAGCTCCTCTGGCGTGAGGGGGATGCGCATGCCTGTAATCGGGCAGCGCATTTCGAGGGTGCTCTTTGCCGTGAAACGCACCTCGCCCCTCAGCAAACCGGCGAAGTCCGGTAGTCCAGCGCCACCGATCTGGAGGTGACAGGGTTGGCGGCGGCGAATGCGCATCCTGGCAGTATGAAAGCACGCTCGCCGGACCGCCAACGGGTCAACGGCTCTGCCCTTGACCATCGCCGACGAGTTTCCCTGGGGGCAGCGCCGGACCGGGAGGCCGGGCCGGAGCGTAGCGGGATCCGTTGGATCTGGCGGGTGCCCGGGACGCATGACCCTGATCGCACTGAGACTTTTGGCATTCGACAGCGAACAGGAGGATTGCGTATGTTCGAGGATCTTTCCCCCAACGTTGATCAAGGAAGCTCATTCATGCGCTCATCAACTCTTGCATTGACCATTGCCATGTTGGCGGCCGGCACGATGTTCTCCACCGTCCGGGCCGAAGCGGGCGTAGCCAGCAGTCCGGCAGCCCAATCCGAAGCCCCGATCTCCACGCCGCAACCGGCTCCCGCCGCCGAGCCCGCCAAGCAGCAGGTGGTTGAGGAGGGGCGCATGATCTGCAAGGCGGAACGCACCATTGGCAGCAATCGGGTCCAGCGCGTGTGCCGTTCAGCTGAACAGGTGCGCCTCGAACGTGAGGCGGCACGTGAGGCGTTGGATAAGCGCGCGATCTGCAGCACCTGCGGCGGAGGAGGTTGATCGACGCCGATCGCCTGCGTTGCGGCCGCGAGAGGGGGTATCCCCTTGGATTGTCACGCATCCTGCCCCGGAGTAGCCTCAAACCCCGGACTGTGGCTCAGGTAACTCAAGGAGGTGTAGCCGTGAACAAATTTTGCAGGGCACTTGGGGTGTCGTTGGCATTGGCATGGGGCACCGTGGCGCTCCATGCCTCGGCCGCGGAACAGGGGGATAAGCTTGCAGCCATCCTTGAACAGCAGCAGTCCCTCAAGGCCAACATCGATGCCGGAACCTCGGGGCTGTCTCCGCGACAGGTTCGCGTGATCCGCAAGGAGCAGGAAACGGTATTTGCGATTGCGGGAAGCAATACGCGTTTTGACCAGCTCAACATCCAGGAACAGATCCGACTGGAAAACGCCCTGGAGCGGATCAACGCGAACGTTGTTGGCACTCGCGTCGCCCAGGAAAATCAGGACACCTGTTGGACGGAAGCCAAGACCGGCTCGAAGATGAAGGTCACGCGGTGCGGTACGCAGGAAGAAATTGACGAGGCGCGCCGAGGGGCGCGTGCCTGGATGGAGAAGCCCAAGATCTGCATTCCGCCGGGTTGCGGAGGCTGATGTTGGTTGCGGCGCCGGCCGCTAAGCGACGGCGGCGCCGCGATCCACTTGCCGGTAGCCGATTGCCTCGGTCAGGTGTTGTGTCTGGATTGCCACGGCGCAGTCCAGGTCCGCGATGGTCCGGGCCACGCGAAGTATCCGGTGCACCGAGCGTGCGCTGAGTTGGAGTCGATCCGCGGCGGTATCCAACAGGTTCTGGTCGTGATCGGACAGGGCGCACATCTGCCGGAGTTCAGCCTGCGACAGCTGCGCGTTTGGCTTGCCGGTGCGTTCAAGCTGGCAGTGGCGTGCCCGGGCGACGCGGTTCGCGACCGTGGTGCTGGACTCACCGGGTGGCGCGGCCCCCCGTAGTTCGCCCGAGGACAGGCGCGGGACGTCTACATGAAGGTCGATCCGGTCCATCAGTGGCCCGGATACGCGGGCACGATAGCGGGCAATCGACTCCTCGCTGCAGCGGCAACGCCCACTGGCGTCCCCCGCCCAGCCGCACGGGCAGGGGTTCATCGCAGCCACAAGCTGGAACCGCGCCGGGAAGTCGACGCTGCGTGCCGCCCGGGATACCGTCACGGTCCCGTTCTCCAGGGGTTCGCGCAGCACTTCCAGTGCAGCCCGGCTCCATTCCGGCAACTCATCCAGAAACAGCACGCCGTTGTGGGCCAGCGATACTTCGCCCGGCCTTGGCACGCCGCCGCCGCCGACGAGCGCGATCGCGCTGGCCGAGTGGTGAGGCGCCCGGAAGGGGCGGATGCCCCATGCCCGCATCGCATCGTGGGCGGTGTGGTGGCCGAGTCCGGCAGCCGACGCAATGGCTGCACTTTCCAGGGCCTCATCGTGACTCGGTGGTGGCAGCAGGCCCGGAAGGCGGGCGGCCAGCATCGATTTGCCGCAGCCCGGTGGGCCCAGGAACAGCAGATGATGGGAACCTGCCGCTGCGATCTCCAGCGCACGTCGGGCGTGAGCCTGGCCGCGGACGTCGACGAGATCGGGTGCGCAGCCCGCGGCCGGGCCTGCCGCGGGTTCTGCACGCGGCAGCATTTTTTGGCCCTTGAGGCCGGCACAGACTTCCAACAGGGTTCGTGCTGTGTGGACGCGCGCCTGCGCGGCGAGGGCCGCTTCCGCTCCGTTGGCCAGCGGCAACACCAGGGACCGCCCGGTAGCGTTGGTGGCCAAGGTGGCAGGCAGGGCGCCGTCCACCGCTCGCAATTCGCCGGTCAACGCCAGTTCGCCCAGGAACTCGGTGTCCTCCAGCGCCTGCTGCGGGATTTGCCCGCTCGCCGCCAGGATGCCCAGCGCGATAGGCAGGTCAAAGCGGCCGCCATCCTTGGGCAGGTCCGCCGGGGCCAGGTTGACAGTAATGCGCCGCGCGGGGAACTCGAGTTGCGAGGACTGCAGCGCGGCGCGCACCCGATCCTTCGCCTCGCGCACCGCGGCGGCGGGCAGGCCGACGATGGACATCGACGGCAATCCGCCGCCCAGATGCACCTCGACCCTGACTTCGGGCGCACGCACGCCCGATCGCGCACGGCTGTGCACGATGGCCAGATTCATGGGGGTGGCCTCAGTGGCGCGGCGCGGTGGTGTCGGCGCCCAATCGGGCCTCGAGCTCCTCGACGGTGCGCTGCAGTGCTTCCAGCTTCTCGCGGGTGCGCAGCAGCACCGCGCGCTGCACTTCGAACTCCTCGCGGGTCACCAGGTCGAGCTTGGCCAGCCCGCTCTGCAGCACCGATTTGAAGTTCTGCTGCAGCTCCTCGCGGCCTTCGCGCAAGCCGGGCGGCACCAGGCTGCTGAGGCGGCGGGCGAGGTCGTCAATCTGGTTGAGGTCGATCATGTGGGGATTCCTCCGTCGGGCGTCCAGCGTGGCGCACCCGGCGGTTGGGCGCCGTCGGCGGACACCGCGGCGTGGTGTAGGAAAATTCCTAACGTTGCGTCGGAATTCTAGCCGACGCGGTGATGAGCGCGTCGTCAACGGCCTTCGCGATATCCTGATGCGCGGGGCACCGACCCCGGAATCGCAGGGCAGGGCCCGAAGGAGACAGCTCGATGAAGATGGTCATGGCGGTGATCAAGCCGTTCAAGCTCGACGACGTGCGCGAGGCGCTGGCCGATGCCGGCGTGGCCGGCATCACTGCCACCGAGGTCAAGGGTTTCGGTCGGCAGAAGGGCCACACCGAGCTTTATCGCGGCGCCGAGTACGTGGTCGACTTCCTGCCCAAGATCAAACTGGAAGTGGCTGTCACCGACGACCAGGTCGACGGCGTGGTCGAGGCGATCATGAAGGCGGCCGGCACCGGCAAGATCGGCGACGGCAAGATCTTCGTCTGGGACCTCAACCAGGTGGTGCGCATCCGGACGGGTGAGCTGGACGGCGACGCGCTCTGAACAGCTTGGACCGCGTGCTGTCATCAGCCGCTGGACACATTCTCCAGTTCGAGGTTGGCGCTAGTTGGGGTAGATCCAGCGCGCGCATCGTGATGGCGTTTACTGGCGCGTGGTGTGTGAAGCCCCTTGGTCGCCCGCACAAAACAAAAGCCCCGCCGAAGCGGGGCTTTTGTGTCTGACAAGGGATCTTACTCCCCCAGCGCCTCCGCCACGAATGGCGGCAGGCTCGCCGCGCCCTTGTGGATGTCGGCGGTGTAGTACTTGGTCGCGAACGCCTTCGCACGCGCATCGGCCTCGCGGAAGTCGAAGCCCTGGCCCTTGCGCGCCATCGTGCAGCTCCACCAGCCGGTGGGGTAGCACGGCTGCGGGAACGGCAGAGTCTGGAACGTGCTGAAGCCGGCCTTGCCCATCTCGGCGCGCATGGCCTTGATCAGCTCCAGCAGCACCAGCGGCGACTCGGACTGCTGTACCAGGATGCCGTCGTCCTTCAGCGCACGGAAGCAGCTCTCGAAGAACGCCTTGTTGAACAGGCCTTCGGCCGGGCCGACCGGGTCGGTCGAGTCGACGATCACGATGTCCAGCGAATTCGGCGCGCAGTTGGCCATGTAGGCGATGCCGTCGTCGAACAGCAGCTCGGCGCGGGGGTCGTCATTGCTGTCGCACAGCTCCGGGAACCACTTCTCGGCCATGCGCGTGACCTGCTCGTCGATGTCGCACTGCACGGCCTTTTCGACGCCCGGGTGCTTGAGCACCTCGCGCAGCGTGCCGCAGTCGCCGCCACCGATGATCACCACGCTCTTCGGGTTGGCGTGGGTGAACAGCGCCGGGTGCGACATCATCTCGTGGTACAGGAAGTTGTCGCGAGTGGTCAGCATCATCGCGCCGTCGATGAGCATCAGGTTGCCCCAGTCGGTGCTCTCGAAGATTTCGATCTTCTGGAACGGCGACTGCACCTCGTCCAGCTTCTTCGTGATCCGGTAGCCGATGGCCGAGCCAGAGGGCTCGAAGTTCTCGTAGTGCCAGGTGGTGTTGTCGCTCATGCCAGTCGGTCCTTGTGGGTGTGGGGCGGGCTGCACGGGGCAGCTTGCGGCCGGGCCGGGTGGGGCGTCAAAGACGCCGGTGACGCGTGGCGTCCGCCGGGGCGGGCAGGCCGTGCGAGGCCGCGGATTGTAGCGGACGCGCGCCGGTGCGGTGATGAAGCCACGGCAACGTCCGGCTGGGCGACGGGGCAGTGGGCGTGGCGTCCAGCGTGTGCAGCGGGCGGCGATGGAGGTCAGGGCGGCCCGCCCATGGCCCCGCCCGGCACGACCATGGCCTCACATACCCCCCGGCCCCCCGGGGGTAGAATGCGCGTCCCCACACCCCCTTGGTACCAAGCCGATGTCCGACTGGTCGATTGATCAGGCCCGCCAGACCTACTCGATCCCCTACTGGAGCGAGGGCTTCTATGACGTGGACGCCGCCGGCCGCATCAGCGTGCGCCCGCGTGGCGACACCGGGCCGACCGTCGCGCTGCCGCAGATCGTGGACCAGGCCCGCGCCAGCGGTGCCAAGTTGCCGCTGCTGGTGCGTTTTCCCGACATCCTCGGCGCGCGCCTGCGCAAGCTGCAGGGCGCCTTCGCCCACGCCATGGACGAGTGGAGCTACCCCGGCGGCTACACCGCCGTGTACCCGATCAAGGTCAACCAGCACTTCGGCGTCGCCGGGACGCTGGCGGCGGTGGGCGGCAATGGTGCCGATGCGCCGGCCAACACCGGCTTTGGCCTGGAGGCGGGCAGCAAGCCCGAGCTGATGGCGGTGCTGGCGCTGAGCCGGCCCGGCGGACTGATCGTCTGCAACGGTTACAAGGACCGCGAGTACATCCGCCTGGCGCTGATCGGTCGCAAGCTTGGCCTCAATACCTGGATCGTCGTGGAGAAGCCGTCCGAGCTGGCGTTGGTGCTGGAGGAGTCCGAGGCGCTGGGCGTGAAGCCGGGCCTGGGCGTGCGCATGCGCCTGGCGTCGCTGGGCGCCGGCAAGTGGCAGAACAGCGGCGGCGACAAGGCCAAGTTCGGGCTGTCCCCGCGCCAGGTGCTGGACTTGTGGAAGCAACTGCGCGACGCCGGCATGGGCGACTGCCTGGGCCTGCTGCATTTCCACATGGGCAGCCAGATCTCCAACGTGCGCGACATCGCCAACGGCATGCGCGAGGCGGTGCGCTACTTCGTCGAACTGTCGGTGCTGGGCGCCAAGGTGCAGTTCATGGATGTCGGCGGCGGCCTCGGCGTGGACTACGAGGGGACCCGCTCGCGCAGCTACTGCTCGATCAACTACGGCGTGAACCAGTACGCCAGCACCATCGTGCAGCCGCTGGCCGAGGCCTGCGAGGAATACGGCCTGAACCCGCCGCGCCTGGTCACCGAGTGCGGCCGCGCGATGACCGCGCACCACGCGGTGCTGGTGGCCAACGTGTCCGAAGTGGAGCAGGCGCCGGAAGGCCGCGTGCCCGAGGCGCACGACGACGAGCCGGCAGTGATCCGCCACCTGCGCGAGATCCATGGCGAACTGGGCGCGCGCCCGGCGGTGGAGCTGTTCCACGAGGCCGTGCACCACCACGGCGAAGGCCTGTCGCTGTACGCGCTGGGCCAGATCGACCTGGTCCACCGTGCGCGCATCGACGACCTGTTCTACGCCATTGCCAACGGCGTGCGCGAGCGCCTGCACCCGGGCGAGAAGAGCCACCAGGCGGTGCTCGACGAGCTCAACCAGCGCCTGGTCGACAAGTACTTCGTCAACTTCAGCGTGTTCGAGTCGATGCCCGACATCTGGGCCATCCAGCAGGTGTTCCCGATCGCGCCGATCGAGCGCTTGGACGAGGTGCCGACCCGCCGTGGCGTGATCGCCGACCTGACCTGCGACTCCGACGGCCGCATCGACACCTATGTCGAGAACGAGACGCTCAACACCTCGATGCCGATCCACGCGCTGCGGCCGGGCGAGAGCTACCGGCTGGGCTTCTTCATGGTTGGCGCGTACCAGGAGATCCTGGGCGACATCCACAACCTGTTCGGCGACACCGACGCGGTCGAAGTGCGCGTGGACGGCGACGCGGTGAAGCTGGTGCAGCAGCGCCGGGGCGATACCACCGACGTGATGCTCGACTACGTGGGCTACAAGCTCGACGACCTGCGCGCGGCCTATCGCGCCAAGGTGGCGGCGGCGCACCTGCCCGCGGACGAGGCCGAACGCCTCACTGTGGCGCTGGAGACCGGCCTGACCGGCTACACCTATCTGGACGACGCGCCGCTGGCCTGAGCGCGACGTTCGCGACTTCCTTCGGACGCTTCATTGCGTCCAACCCCATGCATCGCCCGCGCTCGCCGCGGGCAGTGCGCTGAAGGGGGCGCCGCTGCCGGCGACCCCTTCGTCCCCCACCGGAGGCAACACCATGAAAGTCGGATTCATTGGCCTGGGCGCGATGGGCGCGCCGATGGCCCGCCACCTGCACGCCAAGGGCCTGCTGACCGCGGTCGGCAACCGCACCCAGTCCAAGGCCGACGAACTGGCGGCCGAATTGGGCGTGCGCGCCGCGCGGTCCACCGACAACTTCGCCGACTGCGACGTGGTCGCGCTGTGCGTGTCCTTGGACCACGACGTGCTGACCACGGTTGAAGGCCTGGCCAACGTGCTGCGCGCCGGCACCGTGGTCGTCGATCATTCGACCGTGTCGGTGGAAACCGCGCGCCGCGCCGCGGCGATGCTCGCCACGCATGACATCGCCTTCATTGACGCGCCGGTCTCCGGCGGCGTGGAAGGCGCGCGCAACGGCAAGCTGTCGGTGATGCTGGGCGCGGACGAAGCGGCGCTGGACAAGGCACGGCCGGTGCTGGAAGCCTACGCGGCGCGCATCACCCACATGGGCGGCATCGGCGCGGGTCAGGCGACGAAGGCCATCAACCAGGTGCTGGTCGCCGGCATCAACGAGGCGGTGTGCGAAGGCCTGGCGCTGGGCGAGAAGCTCGGCCTGGATCCGGACAAGCTGCTGCCCACGCTGATGGCCGGCGCGGCCAACAGCTGGTTTCTGGAAAAGCGCGGCGCGACCATGATGCGCGACGAGTTCACACCCGGCTTCAAGTGCGTGCACATGCTCAAGGACCTGCGCATCGTGCAGGGCATCGCGGCCAGTGCCGGCATCCGCACCACGGCCATCGACCAGGCCGCCGCGGATTATGCGGAGTTGGTGGAGCGCGGGCAGGGCGAGGCGGACACCTCGGCGCTGATCACGCTGAAGCGGGAAAAGCCCTCGCAGGGGTGAGCCTGCCGGGAGCGGGCCGTGGTGGCTCGCTCCTCTTCCACCACCGCGGCGTGTCGAGAGGGCGGGGCTTGGCCCCCTTTCAACCGAGCGAGTATCGGGGAGCGAATTGAAAAGGGGGCTCAGCCCCGTCCGCCCCCGATGACCCAAAGCATCACTCGACCTTGATCGCCATCGCGGCCAACCCGCCCGATGTCAGCTTGCGTTTGGCCTCGGCCAGGTCGCTGGCGGTGCCATACGGCCCCATGCGCACGCGGTAGACCGTCTGCCCCTTGATCTGTGCCGCTTCCACGCGCGCGCCCACGCCCAGCATGGCGATCTTTGCCTTGAGCTCCTCGGCCTGGCCAGAAGCCTGGAACGCGCCGGCCTGCAGCAGGTAGCGGGTGTCCTCACTCGGCGCGGCGGTCCTGGGGGTCGCCGTCGCTGTCGACTCCGCCGGCTTGGACGCGGTCGCGCTGCGTTCCGCCACCGCGTCTTCGCTGACCGGTTGGGGCAGCGGTTCGGTACGCGGCGCAGCGGATGTCGTCGCGGTGCCGGTCGCGCCAGCGGCCGACGCCGGAGTCGCGGCTGGCTGCGCGGCAGCGGCCTGCGGGCGCTGACGTGCCTGGCGCTCGGCCTCGGCGCGCTCGGTGGCGGCGAGTTCGGCGTCGGTCATCGGCACTTCCTTGCCCGGCAGCAGGGTGTAGAAGTCGTACTCCGCATTCTTGGCGTTACCCGCGGCCGGTTTGGCCCCGGCGCTGGCCCGCGTGGCGGGGTTGGCGGCCTCCTCGGCCGGCAACAGCTCGTCGTCCTCCACCGACACCGGCGTTGGCTGCGCGTCGGGGTTGGCCTGCGGGCGCAGGAAGCCATCGCCATCGCCCTTCAACAGCTTCGGCGCCACCATCACTAGGATGATCGTGATCACCACGCCCAGCACCAGCCACGCCCAGCCCGGCAGGCCGCCGCTGTTGCCGCCGTTGCGCCGCGCTTGGGACTTACCGCGTCGTGCCGCCATTTACATCACCTCGGGGGCATTCACGCCCAGCAATTCCAGACCGTTGGCCAGCACCTGGCGCGTGGCCATCGCCAGCACCAGACGCGCATCGCGCACGTTGGCGTCGTCGACCAGGAACTGGTGATCGTTGTAATACGTCTGGAACGTCTGCGCGAGTTCCAGCAGGTACACGGCGATCTGGTGCGGCTCAAGGTCGCGCCCGGCGCTGGCCACCACGTCGGGGTAGCGCAGCAGGGTCTGCACCAGCTCGTGCGCGGCCGCGTCCTCCACGTCCAGCGGTTGCGCCAGGCCGTTGGCCGCGTTGAAGGTCAGCCCCTGCTCGCGCAGCTTGCGCAGCAGCCCGTGCATGCGCGCGTGCGACACCTGCACGTAATACACCGGGTTGTCCAACGACTGGCTGCGCGCCAGGTCGATATCGAAGGTCAGCTGCGAGTCGGGCTTGCGTGCGATCAGGAACCAGCGCGTGGCGTCACGGCCGACTTCGTCGATCAGGTCGCGCAGGGTCAGGTAGCTGCCGGCGCGCTTGGACAGTTTCACTTCCTCGCCGCCGCGCATCACCGTGACCATCTGGTGCAGCACGTACTCCGGCCAACCTTGCGGGATGCCGCAGTCCAGCGCCTGCAGGCCGGCGCGCACGCGCGCCAGCGAGCCGTGGTGGTCGGCGCCCAGTTCGGTGATCGCGCGCACGTAGCCACGCTGCCACTTGCTCAGGTGGTAGGCCACGTCCGGCACGAAGTAGGTGTAGGTGCCGTCGGACTTGCGCATCACGCGGTCCTTGTCGTCGCCGAAGTCGGTGCTGCGCAGCCACAGCGCACCGCCTTCCTCGTAGGTGTGGCCGTGGTCGATGAGCTCGCGCACGGTCTCCTCGACCTTGCCGTCGGTGTACAGCGACGACTCGAGGAAGTACACATCGAAACCCACACCGTACGCAGCCAGGTCGGCGTTCTGCTCGCGGCGCAGGTAGGCCACCGCGAAGGCGCGGATGGCGTCGAGGTTGTCCGGGTCCTTCGCGCCCGTGACCACGTGGCCTTCGACCTCGACGCTGTCGCCGCGCAGGTAGGCGTTGGCGACATCGATGATGTAATCGCCGCGGTAGCCGTCCTCCGGCCAACCGGCATCGTCCGGGCCGCGACCCTGCGCGCGTGCCTGCACCGAGATGGCGAGGTTGTTGATCTGCGCGCCGGCGTCGTTGTAGTAGAACTCGCGCTTCAGGTTCCAGCCGTTGGCGGCCAGCACGCGGCCGATGCAGTCGCCGATCACCGCGGCGCGGCCGTGGCCCACGTGCAGCGGGCCGGTCGGGTTGGCCGACACGTACTCCACGCCCGCCACGCGGCCTTCGCCGCTGGTGTTGCGGCCGTAGGCATCGCCCTGCTCGAGGACCTGTGCTATCTGCCGACGCCACGCAGCCTCGGCCACGTGGAAGTTGATGAAGCCCGGCCCGGCGATCTCGACTTTGGCGATGTCGTCGCTGGCTGGCAGCGCGTCGAGCAGCGCCTGGGCAATCGCGCGCGGGTTCGACTTGGCCGGCTTGGCCAGCAGCATCGCGGCGTTGGTGGAGAAGTCACCCTGCGCGCGCGACTTGGGACGCTCGATGACGAAGTCGGGCGTGTCGAGGTCGGCCGGCAGGGTGCCGGCGGCGCGCAGCGCATCGATGGCCTGCGTCACCAGGTCGCGGAGGGTGGCTTTCACGGAGTATCCGGGGGTTGCAGCGGGAATCGGCCATTTTAACCGGGTTGCGGCTCGCCGTTGCCGGCTGCGGCGCGTGTATTCAGGCGCGGCTTGTCCCGTCTACCGAGCCGCTGGCGCTGTTCCCGTCGTCACACCCAGCCGCGGGCCGCCAATGACACCGGCGGGCCGTCGGCGACCACGAAATGGTCGAGCAGGCGCAGGTCCACCAGCGCCAACGCCTGCTTCAGCCGCGCGGTCACCGCCCGGTCCGCGGCCGAGGGCTCGGGATTGCCGCTGGGGTGGTTGTGGCCCACGATCACCGCCGCCGCATTCAGTGCCAGCGCGCGCTGCACCACCACCCGCGGATGGACCTCGGCCCCGTCGAGGGTGCCGTGGAACAGCTCCTCGAAGCCCAGAGCGCGGTGCCGTGTATCCAGGAACAGCGCCGCGAACACCTCGTGCGGGCGGCCGCGCAGGCGCTGGGCGAAGTAGCGGCCGGCCGCCTGCGGGTCGGTCATCGCCTCGCCGCGCTCCAGTGCAGCCGAAAGGTGGCGTTGCCCCAATTCCAGTGCCGCCGCCAGCGCGCTCGCCCGCGCCGGTCCCAGCCCGGGCAGCTTGGCCAGGGCGTTGGGCGAGCGGTCCAGCAGCGGCCGCAGCGGACCGTGGGAGGCCAACAGGTCGCGGGCGGTGGCCACCGCGTCGCGCCCCGGCAGGCCGGAGCCGAGGAAGATCGCCAGCAACTCGGCGTCGGACAGAGCGCTGGCGCCGCGGGCCAGCAGTTTTTCCCGGGGGCGCTCGGCCGCGGGCCAGTCTCGGATGTGCATGCCAACAGCATCACGTTCCCCGCGTGCGCGCGCTATCGGGTGAATCCACCGCATCGGGTAAGCTAAATGCTGCTTTTGCCGTAGGAAATCTCCCCGTCCATGGCCGCTGACACGCCCACTCCCTCCGCGTCGCTGCAGGGCCAGCACGTCCTGTTGTGCGTCTGCGGTGGCATCGCCGCGTACAAGGCGGCCGAGCTGGTGCGCCGGCTGCGCGATGCGGGCGCCGAGGTGCGGGTGGCGATGACCGAGAACGCGCAGCGTTTCGTCGGAGCCACCACGTTCCAGGCGCTGTCCGGCCAGTCAGTGCGTACTTCGCTGTGGGACGAGGCCGCCGAGGCCGCCATGGGCCACATCGAGCTGGCGCGCTGGGCGGACCGCATCGTGGTCGCGCCAGCCACCGCCAACACCTTGGCCAAGCTGGCGCACGGTTTCGCCGATGACCTGGTCAGCACGTTGTGCCTGGCCAGCGATGCGGCGCTGTTCGTGGCGCCGGCGATGAACCGGTTGATGTGGGCGCACCCGGCCACCCAGGCCAACGTCGCGACGCTGCAAAGTCGTGGCGCAACGCTGCTGGGTCCCGGCAGCGGCGGGCAAGCCTGTGGCGAAGTGGGCGACGGCCGCCTGATGGAACCCGACGACATCGTCACGAACCTGGCGGCGATGCCGCTGCGGAGCCGCGCATGAGCGCTGCCGTTTCGCTGGCCGGCCTGCGCATCGTGGTGAGCGCCGGCCCCACGTTCGAGGACATCGACCCGGTCCGCTTCATCGGCAACCGCAGCAGCGGCAAGATGGGTTTCGCCATTGCCGAGGCCGCCGCGCGACGCGGCGCGGAGGTGGTGCTGGTGGCGGGGCCGGTCAGCCTGCCCACGCCCGCGGGCGTGGCCCGCATCAACGTGCGCTCCGCGGCGCAGATGCACGCCACCGTGCTGGGTACGTTGCCGGCCGACATCTACATCGGCGCGGCCGCGGTGGCCGATTACACCCCGCGGCAGATGGCCGCCGGCAAGATCAAGAAGCAGCCCGGCCAGGACACCCTCGTGCTGGAACTGGTCCGCACCGCCGATGTGCTGGCCGACGTGGCCGTGCACCCGCAGCGCCCGCGGCTGGTGGTCGGCTTCGCCGCCGAGACCCACGACGTGGCGCACTACGCGCGCGGCAAGCTGGTCAACAAGAAGCTCGACCTGATCGCCGCCAACCGGGTGGGCGTGGAAGGCAGCGGCTTCGAGGCCGACGACAACGCACTGGTGGTCTATTCCGCCGACGAAGAGACGGCGCTGGGTCCCGCGCCCAAGGCGCAACTGGCCGATGAGCTGCTTGACCTTGTGGCGGCGCGGTTGATGCCCGCATGAGCACAGCACCTGCCGGCGGTGGCGGCGACCGCTTCGCCGTCCATGGTGCCGCCGAGGGCCCCACGCCCGGCGGCCAACGCCTCGTACGCCCGGTTTGCCCACATTTTCTGGCCCTCTGAAAGGACCGCATGCACCACACCCTCGAACTGAAGATCCTCGATGCGCGCTTCGGCAGTGAGTGGGCGTTGCCCGCGTACGCCACGCCGGCCAGTGCCGGCCTGGACCTGCGGGCCGCGCTGGATGCGCCGTTGACCCTGCAGCCGGGTGATGCGGCGCTGGTCCCGTCGGGCCTGGCCATCCACGTGGGCGACCCGACGCTGTGCGCGGTGATCCTGCCGCGCTCCGGGCTGGGGCATAAGCACGGCATCGTGCTCGGCAACGGCACTGGCCTGATCGACGCTGATTACCAGGGGCCGCTGATGATCAGCGTGTGGAATCGCGGTCGCGAGGCTTTTACGATGCAACCGGGGGATCGCATCGCGCAGCTGGTCGTACTGCCGATCGTGCGGGCGACGCTGCAGGTGGTCGCGGAATTTGAAACCAGTGCGCGCGGTGCGGGCGGCTTCGGCCACACCGGCGTGCGCTGACAGGGGAAACACATGGTGGACATCAAGATCGAACGCCCGCAGCTGTCGCTGGCGCAACTCAAGCCGCTGCTGCCGGTCGTGATCGTGGGCTCGGTGCTGCTCGCGGCGTGGTTCGGCTGGGGCGGCTGGCAACAGCAGCGCGACGGTGCGCGCCGCACGGCCATCCAGCAGGTGCGTGATGCGGCCGTACAGCAGGCGCAGACCGCGATCGCCGCCGACACCAAGCGGTTGGCCGAGCAGGTCGGCAAGCCGGCGTTCCTGGCCGCGCTGACCGCGGGCGACCTGGCCACGGCGGCGGCGGAGCTGGCCAGAGGCTGGCCGGAAGCCAAGGGCGCCAGCGTGCAGCCCACCGGATTGGACGCCACGTATGCCGGCCTGGCGGCGGGTGCCAAGGGCGGTTATGGCCGCCTGGCCGCGCAGGAGTCGGCGCTGCTGGCCGGCAAGCCGGTCGTCGCCATCATCAAGGAGGGCGGCACCAACCAGCTGGCGGTGGCCGCTCCGGTGCCGCTGGACGGCGTCGCCATCGGCGTGGCCAGCGTGCTGTTGCCGGCCAACCGCGTGGCCGGGGCGGTCGAGCAGGCCGCCGTGGCCGACGGCAGCTACCTGGCCTTGCGCCAGGGCGGCCACAGCGTGGTCGAGCGCGGCGACGTGGCCCTGAACACGGGCGCCGAGGCTCTGGCAGCCAAGGTGCCCGGCAGTGACCTGCGCGTCGCGGCCGCCGTGCCCGATGTGGCGGGTGGTCCGTTGGGCCTGGGCGCGATGGCGTGCTTTGGCGTGGCGGCGGGATTCCTGCTGCTGGCGCTGGTGGCCTGGCGCGCCCCGACCCTGCAGCGGCGCAAGGCCGGCGGCGACGCCGAACCCGAGGGCAGCGAGCTGACCCTGGCCGATGTCGCCCAGCAGGCACCGGCCCGCGTCGTCGCGCCGGCCGCAGCCGCAGCCGCAGTCCCGGCTCCGGCGTCGACGCTGGCCGTGGATCCCGGCGTCTTCCGCGCCTATGACATTCGTGGCGTGGTCGGCAGCAGTCTCGACGTGGGCGTGGCCACCCTGATCGGCCAGGCCATCGGCAGCGTGATGCAGGAGAAGGGCCTGACCGACATCGTGGTCGGCCGCGACGGCCGCCTGTCGGGTCCCGAGTTGGCGGGCGGGCTCATCGATGGCCTGCGCAAGGCCGGCTGCAACGTCACCGACATCGGCCTGGCGCCCACTCCGCTGGTCTACTTCGGTGCCTACCAGTTGCGCGCGGGCTCGTGCGTGTCGGTCACCGGCAGCCACAACCCGCCGGACTACAACGGCTTCAAGGTCGTGGTCGGCGGCGAGACGCTCTCCGGCGACACCATCACCGACCTGTACCGACGCATCGCCGAGGATCGCCTGCACACCGCGCCGGCGCCGGGCCTGCTGCAACAGCGCGACATCAGCGAGGACTACGTGCAGCGGGTCGCCGCCGACGTCCAGCTGGAGCGGCCCCTGCACGTGGTCGTCGATGCCGGCAACGGCGTGGCCGGCGACCTCGGCCCGCGCGTGCTGCGCGCGATTGGCGCGGAAGTCACCCCACTGTTCTGCGAGATCGACGGCACCTTCCCCAACCACCATCCGGACCCGAGCGAGCCGCACAATCTCGAGGATCTGGTGGCCTCGGTGGCGCGGCTGGGCGCCGACCTCGGCATCGCCTTCGACGGCGACGGCGACCGCCTCGGCGTGGTCACCCGCGACGGCGAGAACATTTTTCCCGACCGCCTGCTGATGCTGTTCGCCGCCGACGTGCTTGAACGCAACCCCGGCGCGCAGATCATCTACGACGTGAAGTGCACCGGCCGTTTGCCGGGCCACATCCTGCGCCACGGTGGCAGCCCGCTGATGTGGAAGACCGGTCATTCGCTGATCAAGGCCAAGATGCGCGAGACCGAAGCCGAGCTGGCCGGCGAGATGAGCGGCCATTTCTTCTTCAAGGAGCGCTGGTACGGCTTCGACGACGGCATCTACTCCGCGGCGCGCCTGCTGGAGATCGTGGCGGGCAAGGTGCAGACCCCGACCGAGACGCTGGCCGCGTTGCCCAACGGCATCGCCACCCCGGAGATCAAGGTGGATGCGCCGGAAGGCAACCCGCATGCCTTCGTCGACCGCTTCGTCACCGAGGCGAAGTTCGAAGGCGCCCGCCTGTCGACCATCGATGGCCTGCGCGTGGACTGGCCTGACGGTTGGGGCCTGGTGCGGGCCTCCAACACCACGCCGATCCTGGTGATGCGTTTCGATGCGGACAGCGAGGCGGCGATGGCCCGCATCCAGGCGGCCTTCCGCGCGCAGCTGCTGGCGCTCAAGCCGGACCTGGCTCTGCCGTTCTGAGCCTTGGCGGCACGCCATTGCGCGGAAACGAACAAGGGGCGCCTCGGCGCCCCTTGTTCGTTTCAGGTTGTCGGCTCCACCCGTGAGGTGGGCCAGCGCCGTCGCCGGGACGAAGGATGCTGCGCTCAGCCGCCGTTCGGTGGCGTGACCGGCATCTTCAACTCGCGATAGCGTTTGAGCGCCGAGGCCAGTTCGCCATCGATCGCCGCGCGTTCTCCGCGCTGGCGTACCAATGCGGCCTGCTGGCGGAGCAACTGCTGGTGCTGGGTCTGGATCGACGCCGCCAGCGGCGCCGGAACGGGCCTGCCGGCCAGCTCGGCCTCACTGGCGCGTTGCAGCAGGCTGACCAGGCTCTGGCGCAGTCCGGTCACGCCCAGCGAGGACGCCTTCACGGTTTCGTCCAGCAGGGTGATGCGGTGCTCAAAGGCGCGCATCAGCTCTTCCTCGTTGGTGTACGACTCCACCATCGCGTGCTCGCGGCGTTGGCGTTCCTCCTCGACGATGGCGGCCTGCCGCTCGGCCTCGGCCTGCTGCGCCGCGGCCGCGCGTTCGGCGTCGGTCAGTGCGCGGGCCACCTGGCCGGTCTTCAGGCCACTCTTGGCGCTGATCTCGGTGCGGGCCGAATCGGCGGCGCTTGCCGGCAGCGCGTCGCCGCAGACCTTGCGTCCGTTCTCGTTCCAGCAGTACAGCTTCTTGCCGCCAGCCTGCTGCGCGGTGACCGGCGCGGCCGTCAATGCCATCAGCAGGCCGGCGGCCAGTGCGGTGCTCTTCGTGTTCATGTCGGCCCCCCCGGCCGTCATTGCGGATATGCCCCCGTTCACGGCGACACTCTGGTTGATACCAAGCAAGAATCGCGCCACTGGCGGCCATCCTGCATGGATGGCCTCATTCGGCGCTGCCGTAGGCCTCACGGTACGCCAGCAGCCTGTCGCGTTGCGTGGCCAGCGTCGCATTGTTGCCGGTGAAGGCCAGCAGGTCGCCCAACGTCGCCACCGCCACCACTGGCAGGTCGTGTTCGGCGCCGACGGTTTGTGCCGCGGAGCGTCGGGTTTGGCCAGGGGGCAGTTCGACCCCGCCGGCCACTTCCTGGCGGTCCAGCGCGATGACGATGCCCGCCACCTGGCCTCCGGCAGCGGCGATGATGCCCAGCGCCTCGCGGATCGCGGTGCCGGCGGTGATCACGTCGTCCACGATCAGCACCCGGCGACCGGACAGCGGCGCACCGATCAGCGTGCCGCCCTCGCCATGCGCCTTGGCCTCCTTGCGGTTGAACGCGACCGGCAGGTCACGGCCGCGGCGTGCGTACTCGCAGGCCAGCGCGGTGGCCAGCGGAATGCCCTTGTAGGCCGGTCCGAACAACAGGTCGAAGTCCACCCCGGCCGCGTCCACCGCGTCGGCGTAGCAGCCCGCCAACTCGGCCAGGGTGGCGCCGGTGTTGAACAGCCCGGCATTGAAGAAATAGGGGCTCTGGCGGCCCGACTTGAGGGTGAACTCGCCAAAGCGCAGCGCGTCGGCGCGCAGGGCCAGTTCCAGGAAACGGGTACGGTGGTCGTTCATGCGCATAGTGTCGGGCGCGACGGCGGTTTTCGCCACCCGGTCTGTCCGGTACCCTGCCCACTCGTTCCTTCAGAGGGGCCCTGCACGTGCGGATCATCAGCTTCAATGCCAACGGCATCCGCTCGGCGGCCACCAAGGGCTTCTTCGACTGGTTCCGCCAGCAGGACGCCGACGTGCTGTGCCTGCAGGAGACCAAGGCGCAGGAATCGCAACTGAGCGACCCGCAGTTCCGCCCCGACGGCCACCATTGCTTCTACAAGGATGCCAGCACCAAGAAGGGCTACAGCGGCGTGGCGATCTACGCCCGGCGCGAGCCCGACGAGGTGATCACTGCGCTGGGCCGGCCATCGTTCGACGACGAGGGCCGCTACATCGAGGCGCGCTTCGGCAACCTCAGCGTGGTCAGTTTCTACATCCCGTCCGGCTCCTCCGGCGACGAGCGCCAAGGATTCAAGTTCGAGGTCATGGACTGGCTCCGGCCGGTGCTCGACGGCTGGCTGCGCAGCGGCCGCGAGTACGTGCTGTGCGGCGACTGGAACATCGTGCGCAGCCGGCTCGACATCAAGAACTGGTCCAGCAACCAGAAGAACTCCGGTTGTCTCCCGCCCGAGCGCGACTGGCTCAATGGCCTGTGTGCGGATGCGGCCGCCGAGGCCGATCCAGCCAACGGCCGCGGCTGGGTTGATGCCTACCGCGCGCTGCACCCCGAGGGTCAGGACTACACCTGGTGGAGCAACCGCGGCGCCGCGCGTGCCAACAACGTGGGCTGGCGCATCGACTACCAGTTCGTGACCCCGGGGCTGCGCGACAAATTGCGCGGCTGCTCGATCCTGCGCGAGCCGCGCTTCTCCGACCACGCACCATTCACCGTCGACTACGACCTCTGACGGCGGCTACGCCACCGCGCGCACGTCCGACTCCGCGATCGCGCTGTCGACCAGCCCGCGCCGCGACATCCACGCAAACAGCGCCACGCCCGGCAAGGCCACTGCCGTGGTCAGCAGGTAGAACTCCACGTAGCCCATCTGCTCGATCAGGCCGCCGGCCGTGGTGCCGGTGACCACGCGGCCCACCACCGACGCGGCCGCCGACAACAGCGCGAACTGCGAAGCGGTGAACGACAGGTTGCACAGGGCCGACAGGTAGGCCACGACCGCAACGCCACCGATGCCGCTGGCCACGTTCTCGAAGCAGATGGTGAAGGCCAGCAACGCGTTGTCGTGGCCCACGCTGGCCAGCCAGGCGAACGACAGGTTGGAGACCGCCATCAGCACGAGGCTCAGCAGCACCGCGCGCTTCATCCCCAGCCGCGAATACAGCACGCCGCCGATGAAGATGCCGATCAGATAGGCGAAGAAGCCGAAGCCCACGTCATAGGTCGCGATCTCGTCGTTGCTGAAACCCAGGTCATCCAGCAACAGGCGAAGCGTCAGGTTGGCCAGCGTGTCGCCGATCTTGTGCAACAACACGAACAACAACACCAGCCACGCGCCGCGGCGTGCAAAGAACTCGGTCAGTGGGCCGGTCACCGATGCCAGCATGGCCGCCACGCCGCGCTTGGCCATCGGCTCGCGGTGGCGTGCCGGTTCGCCCAGCCACAGCGCCGCGACAACGGCGGGCGCCACGAAGGCCGCGCACAGCACGTAGGCCGTGCCCCAGCCGGCGCGCGCCGACACCAGCAGCGCCAGCGCGCCTGCGCTCACCGAGCCGATGCGCCACCCGTACTGCGACATGCCCGAACCCACGCCCAACTGCCGGGGCTCGAGGATCTCGATGCGGTAGGCGTCGATCACGATGTCGAAGGTCGCGCCTGATATGCCCACCAGCACCGCCGCGATCGCCACGGTCTGCAGCGAGGTGCTCGGGTCGGCCACGCCGAGGAACACCACCGACGCGGCCACCATCGTCGCCGCCAGCAGCAGCCAGGAACGGCGTTGGCCCAGGCGGTGCAGCAACGGCAGGTGCACGCGGTCGACCGCGGGCGCCCACAGGAATTTCAGGTTGTACGCCAGGAACGCCAACGAGAACGCAGTGACGCTCTTCTTGCTGATGCCGTCCTGCGCCAGGCGCGTGGTCAGCGTCGCGCCGATCATCGCGTACGGAAAGCCCGAGGAGATGCCCAGCAGCAAGGCGGCCAGCGGCGCCCGCTCCAGGTAGGGGTGGAGCGATTCCAACACGCCGAGGCGGGCTCGGGTCGGCGGGGCAGCGTCAGTCATCGGGTCGTTGTCGCGCGGAGTAGCGGCCACCATAGCGTGGCCGCCTGCCCCCGCGAAGCCCCCGGCGGACGCGTGATCACGTTCCGTGCGAATGAGGTTCAATCCGGTTATGGTAGGCGCGAACCAGGACGGTCCCGATGAGCGAAACCCTGCAGATCCAACTCGATGCGGTCCTGCTCGAGCGCGTCCGCCGCGTCGCCCAGACGCGCGGCTGGAGTGAGACGACGGCCATCCGCCACCTGATCGAGCACGGCCTGTTCGCGGTCGAGCCGCGCGGCGAGCCGCGCTTGGATGACATGGATGCGAACATCCTGCAATCGGCGATCGCCGCCCTTGAAGGCATTCCCGATGACCCGGGCTTCTCGCTGATCGGCCGCGCCGGCGACGGTCAGGCCGGGTAGATCGCGCCCAATACCCGTGGGCCGCGCGCGCCGGTCACCGCCGGCAGGTTGCCCGGCGCCCCCATCAGCGTCTGCCGCGCCAACCACGCGAACGCCATCGCCTCGACGTAATCCGGGTCCAGCCCGAACGCCGCGGTCGAGCCCACCGCCACGTCGCCCAACAGCGCGCCGATCCGCGCCATCAGCGCGCCATTGCGCACGCCGCCTCCACACACCAGCACGCGCCGGGTCGCCGGCTGTTCGCGACGCAGTGCCGCGCACACGGTCACCGCCGTCAGTTCCAGCAAGGTGGCCTGCACGTCTTCCGCGCGCTCGCGCCCGCCCAGTCGCGCATCCACCCAGTCCAGGTGGAACTGCTCGCGGCCCGTGCTCTTGGGCGGTGGCAGCGCGAACCACGCCTCGTCCAGCAGGCGGGCCAGCAGCGCCGCATCCACCGTGCCGCGCGCGGCCATCTCCCCGTCGCGGTCAAAGGGTTCGCCGAAATGGCGCTGGCACCATGCATCCATCAACGCGTTCGCCGGCCCGGTGTCGAAGCCGCGGATCGTGCCGTTGGCCGGCAACAGGGTGAAGTTGCCGATCCCGCCCAGGTTCAGCACTGCGCGGTCTTCGCTGGCGGCGTGCAGCAGCGCGGCATGGAAGGCCGGCACCAGCGGTGCGCCGTGCCCGCCGGCGGCCACGTCGCGACGGCGGAAGTCGGCCACGGTGGCGATGCCGGTGCGCTCGGCGATGACGTTGCCATCGCCCAGTTGCAGGGTGAACGGGTGCCGCCCGTCGAAGGCGGCGCCGTCGGGCCGATGCCGCACGGTCTGCCCATGGGAACCGATCGCGGTGATCGCCCCGGCCGCCATGCCGGCCTCCGCCAGCAGCCGTGTTGCCGCCTCGGCCAGGGCTTCGGCGATGCGCACATCCAGCGTGCCCACCTCATCCAGCGAATCGATCCGCGCGCCTTGCCCGACCGCCACCAGCCGTTCGCGCAGCACGGGGTCCCAGGGATATGTGCGCCCCAGCACCAGCGCGCCGTGCGGCGCGCCATCGGTTTCGTCGAAACGCACCAGTGCGGCGTCGATACCATCGGCGCTGGTGCCCGACATCAGGCCGATGAAAAAGCGAGGGCCCGTGGCGTGGTCGCGCACGGGCCCGGCAGTAGCGGTCATGTGAGGATCAGGCCTTCGACTTGCCGCCCTTGCGCGGCGTGTCCTTGCTGGCCACCGCCTTGTCCGACTTCAGCGGGGCGGCGTCGGCGTAGATCACGTCTTCCACTTCCTGGATGCGCGACAGGGCGGTGCGCGTGTAGCTGCGGAACGCGGTCAGCGCGGCGCCGCTCAGCGGCTCCGGTGGCGGCATGGTCACCGACAGCGGATTGCGGTGTACGCCGTTGATCTGGAATTCGTAGTGCAGGTGCGGGCCGGTCGACAGCCCCGACGTGCCCACATAGCCGATCACCGCGCCCTGCGGCACGCGCTGGCCGGCGGTGAACTTGCCAAAACGCGACATGTGCGCGTACAGCGTGGTGTAGCCGCGCCCGTGGTCCAGCTGCACCACGCGGCCGTAACCGCCCTTCCAGCCGACGAACTTCACCCGCGCGTCGCCGGCGGCCATGATCGGCGTGCCGGTGCCCGCGGCGTAATCGACGCCCTTGTGCTGGCGAACACGGCCCAGCACCGGATGGCGGCGCGAGCCAAAGCCCGACGTCAGGCGCGCATACGGAATCGGCATGCGGATGAACGACTTCTTCAGCGGCCGGCCTTCGGCGGTGAAGTACTCCGGCTTGCCGTTGCGCTCGAAGCGGAAGCCGCTGTGCAGCTTGCCGCCGGCAGTGAACGTTGCCGCCAGCACCGGGCTCGTGGCCACCAGTTCGCCCTCGCGCCAGGTCTGCTCCACGACCACACTGAAACGGTCCTTGGCGCCAACATCCTCGTTGAAGTCGATGTCGTACTTGAAGATCTCGTCGGTCAGCGTATTGATTGCCTTCGCGCTAAGGCCCTGCTTGCGCGCCGAACGGTACAGCGACTTGCCCACCTCGCCGCTGATGACGACGGTGCGGGTCTGGGTCGGGCGCTCGATCACTTTCTGCGTGACCGATCCACCTGCGATTGCCATCTCAACGCGATGCGTGGCATCGCGGTCGTAGCGGAAGCCCCGCAGCGTGCCATTGACTGGCAGATCGAAGGCCAGTTCGGTGCCTGGCTTCAGCCGGCGCAGCGCATCCTTGGCACCCGGCTGGGCCAGGATCGCGTGCATCGTCGAAGCCGGTACGCCGAGGTCCTCGAACAGTTCACCCAGCGTCTGCCCGCGCTCCACGCGCACCACCTGCCAGCTGTCGCCCTCGGTGCCGCGCAGACGCGCGATCGGCAGCGGCGGCAACGCCAACGCCATCGAATGCCGGGGCGCGTGGTGCGGACGCTCCAGGGCCAGCGGCTTGCCCAAGCCCGGCACGATGGCCGCGACCAGCATGCCGATGGTGGCGAACAGGCTCGCGTGCGCCCAGTGGCGTCGCGACCAGCGGCCAGTGAATCCCTCGTCCATGTGCCGGGCCAGCACCGGACGGTGCAAGGCGGCCTCGCGAAGGGCTTTCAATCGTTCGCGACGTTCCTTGCCGGCGGTGTGGTCGGTCATTGGATGCTCCCCCTACACGCGGCGAGTGAAAACCGCGTAACGCGCGTACCATAATCACACGAGGACTGTGCGTCAAACCCTTGAGCTGAATGGAGTTTTTGACCCCTGTCCCATTTAACGCCGAATTAACTGCTACCTTTGAACGCCGTCATATTCAGTTTCGGCGCCCGCTGCGAGAACTCCCCCCCGTGCCTGCCCAAGTGTCCGTCCAAGAATCCCTCGACCTGATCGGCCGCGGTGCCGAAGAAATCCTCAAGCGCGACGAGCTGGAGGCCCGTCTCAAGCTCGGTCGGCCGTTGCGCATCAAGGCCGGCTTCGACCCCACCGCCCCCGACCTGCACCTGGGCCACACCGTGCTGCTCAACAAGATGCGGCAGTTCCAGGACCTCGGCCACCAGGTCATCTTCCTGATAGGCGACTTCACCGGAATGATCGGCGACCCGACCGGCAAGAACGTCACCCGCAAGCCGCTCACGCGCGAGGACGTGCTGGCCAACGCCGAGACCTACGCCGAGCAGGTGTTCAAGGTGCTGGACAAGGAGCGCACCGAGGTGCGCTTCAATTCCGAGTGGTTCGGGCAGATGTCGGCGGCGGACATGATCAGGCTGGCGGCGCAGCACACCGTGGCGCGCATGCTCGAGCGCGACGACTTCGCCAAGCGCTACGCCGCCCAGCAATCCATCGCCATCCACGAATTCCTGTATCCGCTGGTGCAGGGCTATGACTCGGTCGCGCTGCAGGCCGACGTCGAACTCGGCGGTACCGACCAGAAATTCAACCTGCTGATGGGCCGTGGCCTGCAGGAAAGCCACGGACAGGCACCGCAGATCGTGCTGACCATGCCGTTGCTGGAAGGCCTGGACGGCGTCAACAAGATGTCCAAGTCGCTGGGCAACTACATCGGCATCAACGAACCCGCGATCGACATCGTCACCAAGACCATGAAGATCGACGACGTGCTGATGTGGCGCTGGATCGACCTGCTCAGCTTCGAGATATCCATCGCCGAGGCCGCCAGCCTCAAGCGCGAGATCGAAGCCGGTCAGCTCAACCCGCGCGATCTCAAGCTGCGCCTGGCGCGTGAGCTCGCCGCCCGCTTCCATGGTGCGGGCGCGGCCGAAACCGCCATCGCCGGCTGGAACGCCGCCGTGCGAGGCGAGGGCGACACCGCCTCGCTGCCGCTCACCGACGTGGCCGTGCCCTTGGAGGGCCTGCGCCTGGCGGCCCTGCTGACCGCCGCCGGGCTGACCCCCAGTAATTCCGAGGCCAACCGCAAGCTCAAGGAGCGCGCCGTGCGCATCGACGGCGAAGTGGTGGAGGACGCCCAGCGCCAGTTCACGCCCGGCTTTGAGGGTGTGCTTGCCGTCGGCAAGCGCACCTTTGCCCGGGTGCGCCTGGTCCAGGCCTGATCCGGTAGCCGGGCCCGATGGGGCCTTCGGATGCTGACAACAACGCCACCCACGGGTGGCGTTGTTGTTCTTGGCGCCTGGGGGCACATCCAACGAGCAGGTGGGAAGGGCGGCGCGCCACGTCTGTCTGGTGCGCGCGGCGAGGCGGGGAGTGTTCGCGCCCGGCGCGGGTCCCTTCGTCCTGCGTGCGCTTCTCATGTGTGAGAGGCCGCGAGCCGGGTTGCTTCGGACTGGAGGCGAGCGCCATCTCTCAGTGCGGTGCGCGCATTACTTCGTAATTTGCGTGCATTCGCCGCATGCCACGCCATCGCCGCGAGATATTTTGTTTTCACCCCTTCCCAAACGCGATGTGCATGT
>NZ_AVPU01000017.1 GCF_000768355.1 Lysobacter daejeonensis GH1-9 | reverse complement strand
CTCCGGCTCCAAGGCGGTGAAGTCCCGCTCCAGCAGGTTGCGTACGCCCGGCGGCGTCAGCGCCGGCTGGCCGCGTTTGCCACGCCTCTTCGGTCGCGGCCAGCCCTGCAAGCCATCGGCCGCCATCAGGCGTGCCACCCGGTTCAGGCTGACTGTCTCGCCTTGATCGACAAGGTCTTCGTGCATGCGACCCGCGCCCAGCGTGCCCCGACTGTCCTCGTGCAGTTCGCGGATCCGGCCCCGCAAGCGTTGATTGTCGAGCTGTCGGGCGCTGGGCAAGCGCTTGCTCCAGTCGTAATACCCGCTGGCCGACACCCGCAGGCAACGGCACATCAGTCGAACCGGAAACTCATCGCGGCAACGTTCGATCACCTGATACCTCAGGATGATCCCTTGGCAAAGAACGTCGCCGCTTCTCGCAAAAAATCGCGTTCCTTCTTCACCCGGGCCAGCTCGCGCTTCAGCCGGGCCAGTTCCTCGTCCCGAGGCGTCCCGGCACCCCCGAAGGCAGCCACGCCCTGACCCTGGGCCTCCCGCTTCCAGCGGGTCAGCAGGGTGTCCCGGATTCCCAGTTCTCGGGCCACCTGCGCGCAGCTCACACCCGGCTGGCTGGCCTGCTCAACCGCACCACGCTTGAACTCGGCACTGAACTTCCTTCGCTTCGACATGAACACTCCTCATGGCCTCGATCGGCCTTATCGTAAGTGTCCGTGAAAACGGGGGTGAACCCCCGTGGGGCAGGATTACCACGTGCCGTGGGGGCCGCGGTACTACTCGGTGCCGTACACGCTGGTCGGTGCCAAGGTGAACATCAAGGCGACCCGGGACACGGTGATGGTCTTCCACCGGGATCGCCGGGTCGCCACGCACCCGCGCGTGGGCGAGCCGGGGTGCAGCACTCTCCGCGAACACCAGCCTGCCGCCCACCAAGCCTATTCGCAGGACACGTCGGCCACGCTAGTCGCGTGGGCGGACCAGCAGGGTGGCGCGATCCACCGATTCGTGCAGCACCACATCGACCGGCACCGGCGTCCGGCCCTGTCGCTGCAGGCCTGCCGGGGCCTGCAGCGGCTCGGGCGCGAGTACGGCCCGGAACGCCTGCAGGCGGCGTGTGAGCGCGCACTGCGCGCCCACGCCGCCAGCGTCAGCTCAGTGCGGTCGATCCTTAAACGCGGTCTGGACACCGCCCCAACCGTATCGCCCGAAGCCGCAAACGATGACCCCTTGCCTGCGCACGAGAACGTGCGCGGCGCCCACTACTACATCTGATTCCGAAGGAGAACGATCATGACCCTGCAGAACACCATGGATCAGCTGCGCGATTTGCGCCTGACCGGCATGCTGGAAGGGCTGGAACACCAGCTCAGCCAGCCTACCTACAGCGGGCTGGCCTTCGAGCAGCGGCTCGGCCACCTCGTGGACGCCGAGAACAGCCATCGCGACACCCAGCGTCTCAAACGCCTGCTGAAGAACGCCCGGCTGAAGGTCAACGCCGAACCCGAAGCCATCGACTATCGCCCAGGTCGTGGGCTGGACCGCGCGGTGATGGCCGATCTGTTGACCTGCGGTTGGGTCGAACGACGGCAAAATGTGCTGCTCACTGGCCTGACTGGTACGGGCAAGACCTGGCTGGCATGTGCCCTCGGTGTCCAGGCCGCGCGCAAGGGGCATACCGTTGCGTACAAGCGGGTCGGGCGCATGCTGGAGGAGCTGGATGTTGCCCATGCCGACGGTTCGCTGGCGAAGCTGCGAAATCAACTGGCCAAGGTTGAGCTGCTGATCCTGGATGACTTCGGCCTGACCCAACTCGGTAATCGTGGACGGGCCGATCTGCTGGAAGTGCTGGACGATCGCGTGGGCAGCGGTGCCACCATCGTCGCCGGCCAGATGCCGATCAAGGACTGGCATTCCTTCATCAACGATCCGGCCTTGGCCGATGCCATCCTCGACCGCCTGATCCACAGCAGCCACAAGCTCGCACTCAAGGGCGAATCGATGCGTAAGCGGAAGAGCAGCGCTCAGTCCTCTCTCGATACGGAGTGAATATTGAACCGGTGAGGGGCTGGCGGCGGTGTCCAGCTCATTTGGTGCCGCTGTCCAGTTCCTTTGGCGGAGGTGACCAGTCTACTTGGCGGCAGTGTCCAAATCAGTTGGCGTTGGGTGTCCAGTTGGTTGGCGTTTGGCAACCTAAGGAACAAAGGTCGATTCAGTACTTCACATCGAGGCATGATCACTCGTACCTTCTCGACCGGATCACAGTACTGAACTGCAAGTTTGTTGGACCAATCCTTTCCGCGCCCCACCGGTTGATACGAGGTGCTGTCGCCTTGAGCTCAGGCCCGCTTACGAAGCTCAGAGATCGATCGTGCGGGGACGACGTGCCGGCGCGCTTTACGACGCGCTCGACCAAGCCGTGCCGCACTGCTCTGCGCTCGTGCGCGATCCGCTAAGCTCGCGGCTTGGCCGGCACTGAACGCTTTGAGTCAGGAGGAGCGTGCTCGCTAGAAGAGGTAGGTTCCTAAAGCCCTTCGATCAAAGTAGATGTTGGCTTGTAGCCTCGCTCGTAACGAGCCGACTCAGCCTTGATCCATGCCCACTGTTCTGGAGTGAACTCTGGTATCTCCTCCGTCAACCCGACCTGCGGGGGGTCAACTGACGTGCCCGACGAGACTGATCCATCTAAGTTGTTCGTGTGCTTCTCAGCCATTTCGCCTCCCAAGCTTTTACGGGATCAGATTACCAATCCCCACTTCCCGACGGTACGGTTATGAGTACCAGCCAAGGTGTTTAAGTTCGTGAGCAGGCCAGGCAGGGCCCGCCGTCCACTTTGGCCGCACACTAAATGGCCCTTTCCCATGCACCGTTCAGCGCGATCATTCTAGGACCTGCCCTAGGCTTCATGCAGAACGAAATACTATTGAAACGCGCCGCTAATAATTGCACCGAGTAGGCGACGAACGCGGTCCAACCCTTCCTCTGTCTGCAGAAGAGTTGAGGGACAGACGCCTCCCAATGCCGGCTGCGGCCGCAAGATCCACTCTTCAACCCACGCGTCGACGTCGTAATCGACTGAAGGTCCTCCCTGCGCGGCGATGGCGTCCCGGAGCATCCTCTTTGCGTCGGCTAGATCTGAACCCAGGGGCTTCGCATGCCTCACGTCGGCGTCTCCTGTTTATCTCTAGGCTGCATTCAGGACCGTGCGAACGGTGCACGAATGACTCTACGCCTAGACAAGTCGCATGTGGTGCTCGTGCTGGTACTTCGCCTCGTGGACTCAGTGACACCCACTTTGATTGTTTGGCGACGGGAGATTCGGGGTTTATGCCCTTGATTTGAAACACTTTGCGCTCGTTATGGCTGTTCACCCAATCAATGTCCTGCCATTTCTGAGCGTTCGGCGTAGCAACTATGCTTGGCTCCCGGTTCGGCCTATGGTTGTCTGATCACGAATCTACGTGACAGCTGCGCTTGGCACGGCCTCGAACTCATTCCACAACCGCTCGAACTGCGCGGTGAAAACGCCGACCAGGTAGGGGTCGGCGCTGACAACAAGGTTCTCGAAGTTGCTGGTGCTAGCCGTGCGGGTCCAGTTGAAACTGCCGTTGGCGATGGTGCCGCCTTCAAACACCGCGAACTTGTGGTGCATGTGGCAAATCGACCGATCCAGGCGCAGCGGGATGCCGGCGGCAGCAAGTCGGGCGATGTCCGAGCCGTCGTCGAAGCGCTTGTCGTTGTCGCTGATGATGCGCACGCGCACTCCGCGCGCGTGGGCGCCCAGCAGCGCTTCGGTCAGCCGATCGTCGGCGATGGTGAACACGCACACGTCGATGCTGGCTTTGGCCTGCCGGCACAGTTCGCGCAGTTTCCGCAGGCAGGCGTCGCCCGGGGAAAAGCACGCGGTCGATGCCGCCACCGCACCGGCGGAGGTTGCGTCCAGGGTCTTCACGACCTGCTCCAACCAGCGCAGCATGCCCAGTGCCGCAGCCGGCTCGGCTGTGATCGCTTCCCGCGTGATGGCGAAGGCCCGGTTACGCATGAACCGGACCTGTTCGGCGGTGGACTGTCCGCCAAGGTTGCGCAGCTCGAAGCGCTCGTCGTTGTCGAGTGCACCGTCGAGGGCGAACTCGCGCAGCGCCTGGTCGAGGGCGGAGAAGTCCATCAGCCCAGCGTCGGCGCGGCCAGGCGCTTCTGCACGTCGTCGCGCATCCGGCTCAGGTCCTGCTCGGCCTGCCGGCGCTTCTCGATACCCTCGCGATGGATCTGGCGCACGTCCTCGACAGTCTGGATCAGCTTCTCGTGCACGTGCTGCAACGTCTCGACGTCAACCACGCCTCGCTGGTTGGCCTTGGCCGTGGCCACCGAGTTCTCGTGCAACATGTCGGCATTGCGGCGCATCAACTCATTGGTCGCGTCATCGATGGCGTTGGCCAGCTCGACGGCGCTCTTCTGCTCATTGAGTGAGAGTTGAATGGCGAAGCTGCGTTTCCACGCAGGGATCGTAATGTCGCGGACCGTTGCAAACTTCTCGATCAGCTGCATCGCGTTGGCCTGGATCATGCGGATCATCGGCAGCGACTGGTCGGCCGCGTGCTGCAGTAGCAGCAGGTCGCCCACGCGCTTGTCGAGCAGACGCACAGCGCCGTCGATCTCCTGCCGGCGTGCCCGGGCCTCGGGATCGTCACGTCCTTCCAGTGCCGAACGTTCAACCTCCAGCTCGGCCAACCGCAGCTTGCCAGCCGCGACATGCAGACCCAGCTCATGGCGCTCGACCACCACGATGCCGTGCATTCGATCGAAATCGCGCACACGCCTGCCCAAGTCTTCCTGCTGCCGCGAAACGTCGCGCATCAGGTGTTCGATCTGCTGGTTGGTCGTGCTGAATTTCTGCACCAGTTCGCCCTTGGAGCCGCGCACCCGGTCGATCAACGGACCGATCACGGGCAGCTTGGAGCGCCCACCGAACTTCTGCAGGTTGAGGTTGCGCGCAATGCGCACCACCTCGCCCAGCTTGTCGCCGGTAGCATCCAGATCGCGGTTGCGGACCTGGTCCAGCAGCTCACTGGAGAATTGCGTGGTCTTGGTGGCTGCGTCGCGGCCGTAACCCTGCACGTTCGCGGGCGAGAGATCGACCAACGTGGCACGGATCTCTCCCACGCGGTCGAGATCGGTCGCGGCAAGGCCGAGCTGCAGCAGCGTGGCCTCGTCGAGCGTGGGCACGGACAGCGGGTTGGCGACGTCGGTGGTGGACTCGGTCATGGCAAAGGCTCCCTTTCGGCCGGTGGTGCGGAGTTGACGGTGGGTGAGTCGGGTGTGGCGGTGCCTAACGTCTCCAACAGCCGCCGCAGGCTATGCCGCAGGTCCGCGGCGCGACTGGCGTCCTGGTCACGCAGGCGACGCCCGACTTCGGCCGCGGTGGCCTGCTGGCGCCATAGCGGTACCAGAAAATCACGCACTTGGCCGTGCCGCTCCAGCAACTGGCGCGCGTTGCCAATGGCCAGATGCAGTTGCGCCGCGGAGACGCGCCACGAATCGACAATCGCCGCGAGGTAGGCCAGCCGGCGACGTCCAGACTCGCCCCCCAAGTAAGCTTCTGCGGCGGCCATTGCCTGCCGGCCATCAACGAGTGCCTGCAGTCGCCGGGTGCTCGATTCCAGCTGCGCGACGGTCGCCTGCAGCCCGACCAAATGGCATTCAAGCTGTGTGGCTTGCGTGGCGGCATGGGCCAAATGGACGCGCACGCGCGCCTCGGTGGGATCTGGATGCGCCCGCGCCACCAGGTCGCGACCCAGAAGACGGCCGATCACCCCGACCCGCCGCGCGGCGCGCGTCGCATCCGCCCCGTCGAGGGCATCGAGGATCCCGCCCAGCGATTGCAGCAGGGCCGCCGTCGGTAGGTCGCCGAGTTGCGCAGCGATGCGGTCCATGCTCACCTGCGCGAGCACGTCACGGCCAAGGACATCGGAGGCCCCTGCCTCGTGGTCCTCCGCGGGCGGCACGCCGCTCATGACGTCGGCTCGCCTCCCATTTGGGCCAACGCCTGGTCCAGCGGCGCTTCCACCGGGGTGGGTCGGTGCGGGCCACGAGACCGGCCAGTGCCGGGCTCGACCTCGACAGGGTTGGCCGGCACGCTAGCGCGGATCGCATCGGCAAGCTGCCTCAGCGCCGAACCAACCTCAGCCTGCGCGCGCTGACTGGAGCGGACGGTTTCAAGCAGCAAGGCCAGTTCGGGCGCGGGCATGGAGTTCGTTCCCGGGGGCGCTACCTCGGCGGGCGTGGCCACGACCGCGCGCTGCTCGACCACCCGTTGCAGCAGGCGCAGGATGTCCTCCCATGGCGCAGGCGGCGCGGCGGTCGTCGGTTCGGCCCGTGCTCCATCACCGATGGCTTGGAGGCCCCCGGCGATGTCCGCCAATTGCGCCACCAAGCGCCCGCCCACGTCGGCGTCATCGGCCCCCATGGCCTTGTTGCGCAGGAAATCGCGCTTGATCTGCTCCCACCGCGCCTGCTCGTCGACATTGAGCACGCCCCGCAGCTCCTTGAGCTTGAGCAGGTTCTCCTCGGCGCCCGTGGTCAACAGCTGTGCCTCACCCAGGTAATGATCGGCCACCAGCTGTTGCAGCTCGGCCTCGTTCATCACCGCCGAGATCTTCTCCACCAGCTTGTTCATGTTGCGGTAGCTGCCCTGCAGTTTGAACGGCGGCTCGGTGCGGTACTTGTCCGCTTGGGCGGCACTGGTGATGTACTGCTGGTTGACCCGGTAGACCACATCGCGGACCTTGATGATCCGCTCCAGCGTAGCCACGATCTCGTTGACCTCCGCCGCGCTGTAGGCGTGCGCAAGCTCGTTGGTGGAAACGTCCCGCCCCATCGCCTTGTCGACGAACACGTACAGATCCTTGAGGTCACGGGTGGCCAGTGGCGCGAGCACCGGGCTGGAAGTCAGGCTGTTCTCGATATAGCTCAGCATGAAGGCTTCCTCCATGCCGCCCAGCACGTCGCCAAGGTTGTAGATGTCGGCACGGTTGGCGAGCATGTCCGGAATCTTGAATACCTCGCCGGACTCGGTGTACGGGTTTCCGGCCATCACCACGCAGAACTTCTTGCCGCGCATGTCATAGGTGCGGGTGCGTCCTTTCCACACGCCCTCGATACGTCGCGTACCGTCGCACAACGAGATGAACTTCTGCAGGAACTCGGGGTGGGTGTGCTGGATGTCGTCAACATACAGCATCACGTTGTTGCCCATTTCCAACGCAAGGTTGAGCTTTTCCAGTTCCTGTTTCGAGGTCGCATCGGGAGCCTGCTCGGGGTCGAGCGAACGCACCTCGTGGCCGAGGGCCGGGCCATTGATCTTCATGAAGATCAAGCCCAGACGGTTGGCCACGTACTCCATCAGCGTGGTCTTACCGTAGCCCGGTGGAGAAATCATCATCAGCAGACCCATCAGGTCGCTGCGCTTGTTCTCACCCACCGTGCCCATCTGCTTTGCGAGATTGTCGCCGATGATCGGCAAGTAGATCTCGCTGATCAGCCGGTTGCGCACGAACGACGACAACGGCCGGGCTTGGAACTCCGTCAGGCGCAAGACCTCACGTTCACGCGTGGCGATGTCCTGGCGCACGGCGTGGTAATGGCGCACGCCCGGCAAGAACTGCTCGCGATGCGCATGCAGGCGGGCAAGCAGGTCGTCCGCGGCTAGGGTCAGGCGGCCATCGCGGATGCGGGGATGCTCACCCAGCAGCCCGCTGATCGTGGTGATCAGCGGCACGGCGCTGTCACGGAACTCCAATGTGTCACGGGTCACGATCCAAGCCGCGGCCTCGGGGATGTAACCTGCCAGGGGTGCCATCGCCGGGTCGCGGCAAAGCGCTTCCAGCCAGTGGACCACGTGTTGCCAGCGCGCCCCGGGGCGAGCTGCCAACTGCACCAGCGTGCGCAGGAACGGGGTTTCGAGGTCGACCTCGCGCATGCGGTGGGCCAGACCCTCCGCCAACTCGCGCGCGTAGCGGGAGAGAGCGAAACCGTCGTTCGGGGCGGTGAGCTCGTCGGCCAGGTAGGACGCGGCCGCCTGGGCTGCCGACGCATCGAACGCCAAGCCACTGGCATCGACGAACTCGATCAGGCGCCCGGCCATCTCGGACAGCGCCACATCGAGGGAGCTGCTGGCCCCGAACAGCGCCTGCATCGCCTTGGCGCTGGTCAGGCGTCCTGCCCACTCGGCAACGTCCGGCGCCTGCCGATGCACGGCCATGAACAATGCCGCCAAGGCACGCGGCGCAGGCGGGTGGATCAGGGTGCCGGCCGCGCTGTGCTGGGCGAGGAAAGCTCGCAGGATCAGCGTTGCGTCATGGTCGTGGATGCCGCGCTCGTAGCCTTCGCGGTAGCGTGGCGCTGCGAAGTCGCGGACAGCCTTGGCGAGCGCGTCCGGGTCGGCAGAAAGGCGTTGCAACGCGTCACGATCAAGCCCGTCGGTGCCGGCGTTGGCTGCCGCAAACAGTTCGCCCACCAGGTACTCGGCGCGGTACAACGTGGGTGACTCGGATTCGAGCGACACCTGCCAGTACTCGCGCAATGCGCCCAGCTCGGGGTTGTCGATCGGCGCCATGAAATCGGTGCCGGTCAGGTGCAACGCCAGGTGATCTCCGCGCGGCAGGATGGTCAAGTCCAGCGGCTGTGTATTCACACTGAAGCGATGGCGTCCCAGCTTGATGACGTTGCCCCCGCCCTCGAACAGGTCGGCGCGGTCGCGTAGTACGCGGATCGCTTGGTCGCGCGCACCCTTCAAGCGCGCCTCAACATCGTCGGCTTTCACTGAGTCCTTGAGTTCGCGAAGGCGGGTCGCCAACTCGCGCAGCTTGAGAATCAGCGCATCGCCGGCGAAGAAGGCGTTGAGTTCGTCGGGCGTCGAGAACTTCTCGGCGCGCTTGTTCAGGCCCGACAGGATGCGGTTGGCCGCGTCCAGCACCGACTGCGCCTTGCGCTGGCGGTCGTCCAGAAGCGCCTGCTTGTGCGATTCAAACGTGTCGAGCAGTTCCTCACGCTTGGTGAGGATGTCGCCGAGGAACTGCTCATGTTCGCCAAACTGACTTTCCAGTTCCTCCAACTGGACCATCAGGCGCGACAGTTGCTCGTCGGCCCTCTCGGGGTCCGTCGCCAGGCCGAGCGCGCTGGTGATGGACTGTCCGAAGAGGGTGAACTGGGCACCAAATTGGGCGACGGCTTCGGCTGACCCGAGGCTTTTTCGGCGCAGCTCGGCGCGCGCACGGGCTTGGTTGAGACGGCCGTAAAGTCCGGAGATCGCCTCCACCACCCGAGTGCGCTGTACCGCGTCGTCCACCTTCAAGGTGGCCATCAGTTCCGACAACATGTCCAGGTCGGTGGCCATTCCCTGCAGTGCCTCCAACGCTTTGGCCAGCACTTTGGCGGTTTCGGCTTCCTGCGCCTGCGAATCGAAGGTGGCTAGCCGCTCCGCCAGCGGGACCAGCGCCTTCTCGCCAGCCAGGAACTCGCCCGTCGCCGCGCCGATGCGCTCGTGCTGGCCCAGCAGCTCCGCTCCCATCGCGTCGATCGCCATGACGTCGACGTAGCGGTAGTCGCGGATGGTCAGCAGGCGACCGCGTAGGCGGGTGATCGCGTTGAGTGCTTCGACGAACTCCTGTACCTGGCTCCAGCTCTCCGGCAGCAGTCGGCTTAGGAGCGCGGTGTGGTCATGCCGCGCCTCGGCCATTGCCTGCTCGGACTGGCGGCGGATGCCCTCGACCTTCTCGAATTCGTCCAGCACGGCTTCGCCGGTGGCGGCAATCTCGCGCAGCAGAGTCGCCGCGCCGCCGCAGTGGGCGTCGTCGATCCAATGGTGCGCGTCGAACAACCGGCGCGTGTTCTGGGTCAGTAGCTGGTACCGCTGCACCGATACCTCGGGACTTTCGATCTCGCGGCTTAGGTTGAGCAGGTTGGACAGCCCACGGACCAGCTCGGCATTGCCCAGGCGCCCCAGGTAGCTGTTGCCCGGCGGGCGGGTTGCTGCGAACTCGTCGGAAACGAACGGCGTCTGCCACACCTGCATCGGGTGGATTCGGGTCGCGCCGTCACCCTCGGCGTGGAAGATCACCATGCGGCCGTCGGCCAGGCGCGCGTAGCCATGGCCGAACACTGGGTTCTGCAGGTGTCGCTGGATCATGTTGTAGACGAACAGCGCCGATCGGCCGGCCTCGCGCTCATAGAAGACGTACAGCACATCCTCGCCATTGGGCGAACGCACGGCGCGCTTGAACTGCATACCATCCATGCCAGCATCGAACGCCTTGTGCTCACCGTTCTGCAGGTAGTAACCGCCGGGGAAGATGATTCCGTGGTCCTCCGGCAACTGCACACAGGCCTGCAGGATTGCGTCGTTGCGCTGCACCTTGCCGGTGAGTGTGTTGTAGATGAACCCACGCCAGGCGGTCTCGCGATACGGCAGCACCTTCAGCAGGATCAGCGACCCGACGCGCGCGTAGTCGAAGGCCGCGTCGTCCAGCGATTGTGTCTTGTCGTCCACCGGTTCGGCGTGAATGCCTTGGCCGGTTTCGGTGTTGTTCTCGACCTTGATGGTCAGGTCGCCCCCGGTGGTCTCCACGAACAACGTGTCGAGCACGTTCAAGTGCGGGTGACGGCCGTTGACCATCAACTCCCGTGTGGCGCGTGTCCACTCGAAGTCGAACGGCGTCGGCATCGTGAGGTCCCGCTCACCGCGGGCGTCAATGTAGGTGGCTTCGCCCTGTGCGGTCAGCGCCCAGCGGAACACCCGCACGTCGCTTATGCGCTCGCCAATCTGGAAGGCCGCCAGTAGCTTGCCATCCCGCACCACCAACTGCAGCAGGCGCGCATCCTTGTAGTAGGCGTACAGCTCGGTGAAGTCACGGACGAACTGTGCGTCAGCCAGGAAGCTTCCGGCATGATTGACGGGCTCGACATCGAACCCGTCCGTGGTTGACGCCAGTCGATAGAGACCGAAAACGTCCTCAATCCGGGTGGTGGTCTTGAGCCCGATGAAGACGTTGTAGCCGAATAGCAACAGCTCGCCGACTTGCACGACGTCGCGCCCAATGCAGTTGTTCTCGGTGCGAATGCGCAGGCGTCCGATCACCTCCAGCTGGCTGCTGCCGAACTCGTCCAGCCTTTCGCGGTTGAGCGCCTCCGCCGCCGCGCGCAGACGGGCTCCCTGCTCGCCCAGGCGTTTGCTCAGCACCTCGTAGGCGCCCCCTTGTGCGACCGCTTGGTCGACCTGCTGGGCTTCGGACACGGTTTCGGAACGTGGGGCGTCGGGCGCGATAGGCGACATGGCGGAACCTTGCCCGGACTAACGGGCGATGGGTGCGGTTATCGGAAGGACGGGCTGGCGCGACGGGCAACCGTCAGGTGGCGGGAACGGGGGCCGGACCGATCTTCCTTCGCAGTGCGTCCAGCCGCGCTTTCATCGCCGCGTCGATCTCGTGGGGCTGGACGCGCGAGATGATGTTGTTCAGCACGCGGATCTCGTCGGGATCGATGATGCCGTCGCGTTCGGCGATGGCAACGAGGCGATCCAGTTCAGTCGCGTCCAGGCGACCGTCGTTGCCAAAGCAGCTGATGGAGTGGAACGCCATTTCCAGGTGGTCGCGGTTTGCGCTCATGTGCGGGTCCTTGCAGGGTTGTTGCCGGCGACGCTCATCGTCGCCGGCATAGGTTGATGCGCTCGGGAACTACAGCTCAGGCATTCGCTTCGGATACCGCGTTGGCAGGGCGTTCGCCGCCATTGAGCGCAGGCAGTTTTGCCGATACTGCGTCAGCCTTGCCGACGCCAAGGTAGCGACCCAGGAGATCCTGCACGATCGGGCTCTTGCCGACCAAGCCCTCGACTGCCTTGCCCAACGACAACGACTTGGAGAACGCCTCGAACAGCCCGCCGTCGCCGCCGACCAGGTCGATGTTGGCGTTGCGCAATGCCGATGCGATGACTTCGGCGTTTTCCTTGGCGACGTCCTTGCCGGCGGCAATCGAGGCGAGCGCCTGTTCGAGATGCATCTCCAGCGACATGCGGAACTCTTCGTGGGTGCGCGCGTTTTCCGAGAGCGAGTCGATGGCCTCGAACTTCTTGGTCAGGCCCTCGGCCTCTGCGGTGAGCTTTTTCACCGTAACGTTGGCCTCGGCCGAACCCACGGCTTCAACCGATTCGGCGCTCGCCCGACCTTGCTTTGCCGTACCTTCGGCCTCGGCCGCCATACGTTCGGCAAGTACGCGGGCCTCGTTCGTACCCTCCACCAACCTCGCCTGCGCCTTGGCCTCGATCACGCGGGCTTCGGCCACGCCCTGCTTTTCGATGGCAAGCGCTTCAGCTTCGCGGACCTGGACGTCGGCCAGGCCAGGCGCCGCCTGCTCGGCCTTCACGCCTTCGGCCAGCACGCGCTTTGCTTCGGCTTCACGGCTAGCCGCTTCCAGCTTGGCCTGCGCCAGCGTGGTGACCTCCACCGCCTTGTGCTTGGCCGCGGTTTCCGCCGCCTCGGCTTCCTTGACTGCCTGGACCATCGCTTCCTGCGCGGCTGCTTCAGCAGCCAGGATGCGCGACTGCTTCTCGCGCTCGGCCTCGGAGACCACCCGCACTTCCTTGATGCGCTCTTCTTCCATCGCCACCGTCTTGTCGATGGCCACGCGTTCGCGGGTGATATTGGCAACGTCCTTCTTGCCTACTTCGACTACCTTGTCGCGTTCCACCGCCTGCAGTTGAACCTCGCGGTCGGTCGTCACCTTTTCCAGTTCACGTGCCCGGACAACACGCTCTTCCTCGATGGCGACGGCACGCTGACGGTTCTGCTCGGCGACCTCGACCTCGCGCTGCACGTTCTCCTCGCGAATACGGATCTTCTCGTCCGACTCCAGGCGAGCCTGCTCGGCGACCAGACGCTGCTCTTCCTGCACGCGACGGGTTTCCGCCTCTTCGCGAGCGCGAATACTCTCGATCTCGCGCTTCTGACGGGCTTCAGCCTCGGCCTGCTGACGTTCCAACGCCAGCATCGCTTCGCGCGCTTCGGTGTTCTTCTTGGTGATCGCCAGCTTCTCGTTCTGCTCCAGTTCGTTGGTCACCACGTTCTGGGCGGCGGTGATCTCGGTGATCTTCTTGATGCCCTCGGCGTCCATGATGTTGTTCGGATCAAGGTCGCTCTTGCGGGTCTGCTCGAGGTAGTCGATGGCCACGTCTTCCAGCACGTACCCATTCAGGTCGTTGCCGATGATCTTGACGATCTCGTCGCGGAACTCCTGGCGCTTCTCGAACAGGTCGGTGAAGTCGAACTTCTTGCCGACCGTCTTGAGCGCTTCGGAGAACTTTGCGTTGAACAGCTCATCGACGGCCGCCTTGTCGGAGGCCCGCTCCGCACCCACCGCCTTGGCCACCCGTAGCACGTCCTGCTGGGTTTCGTTGACGCGCAAATAGAAAGCGACCGAGATATCGGCGCGCATGTTGTCCCGGCAGATCAGCCCCTCGCGACCACGACGGTCTACCTGCAGGGTGATCAGGCTGATCTGCATTAGCTCGGCCTTGTACAGCACCGGGATGATCAAGCCGCCGGTGAAGCGGACCTTCGGCGTCGAGCTGAGGTCATTGACGATCAGGGCGGTGCCCTGCGGCACCTTCACGTAGAAGGCCTTGAACAGCCCGAAGATACCGAGCATCACGACCAGCAGCACGCCTGCGCCGATCACGAACGGCAGAACCATGGACACACTCATTTCAACCTCTCCTTGGGATACGAACGCTTACAGGCTTTGGAACTGCTGTTCCGAGATGATGCGGTAGGCATGTTGCTCACCGAGGTACTCGATGAGGACGACCCGGTCGCCGCGCCTGAACTTTCCGGGGTCATCATGGCGCACTTGGAGGACCAGCCCGGCTGCGCCGTCGTCGACCGCCGCCATGCCGTAGTCGGTGGCGACGTGGGGCGTGCTGACCACCGCCACGCGCCCCAGCAACGAGGATTCCCGTGGCGGACGCAGCCTCAGCAGGAGACGACTGACCGGCCGTAGTAGCAGCGAGGTGGCCACAAGGCCCGGGACCAGCATCAGTACGCCGATGGCGAGCCCGACCAACACGCGAAATGCATCGGGCAGATGGTTCAACACCAGAAGTTGCACGAAGTACGTGCCCAGCCAGCCGATGAAGGCCAGTACGGTCAACACCAGCATGACCGGCACCCCTGAAAGCCCCAGTTTGGCGAGCATCGCGGCGACGGCGCTGGCATCGCTCGCATCCCCGTCGGTGCCCAGCACGCCGTCCAGCGCGTCGATCTCCAGCAGACCGGTCGCGGCCAACAGCCAATAGGTGGTACAGACCGCTAACAGCACGCTGTAAGGAAGGGTGGGCAGCGTCAACACGGTGGTCAGGAACTCGGTCATGGCGTGTCCTTGCGGCGGGAAATGCGGCGCTTGGGCTTGGTGAGTGGTTCCGCCTGCGCGGCGATCCGATCGAGGACCGTGTCCACCGGAGAGCGCGGTTCCCCGATGCCGGCGGCGCGGAGCTTCTCATCCAGCGGATCCTCTGGCGGGGTGCCTTCGTTTGGAAGGCTTGCGGGTTGCGCCTGCACGGTACCGCGCGCCCTGAGCACGCCCAGTGACTCGAGCGCCGTGGGAATGCCCAGCGTGGCCCCCGCCGAACGCTCAGCAAAGGCGTCCTCGGCCCGGGCAACCGCTGCGGCGGTACGCAACAGGTCCAGCTCGTGCCCCAGCCTGCGCTGCAGGTTCTCGCCTAGCTGCAGCCGTGCCCGCAGCTCCGTGCGGTGACTGGCGTTGCGCGCCAGCAACGCGCGCTCGGCGTCCCGTTCAAACTCCAGGCCTACGATCGCGGCGGCCACCTCACGCGCCAGATCATGCCGCCCGGCCTTCACGGCCGCGAGTGCCTGCGCCTCACGCTCAACGAGCTTCGCGGTGACCGCGTCGTGTCGCTCCTGCGTCGTTATCCACTGGGCGTTAAGCGTGTCGAGCTCGCGCCGCAGAATGCGGACCTCTTCGTTCATCCGTTGCAACTGCTCGTCCAGGACGCGCTGGCTGCTGGCCTCGCGCACTGCGTCGCGGACCGTGCTTCCCAGTTCGGACAATTGGGAACGGACCCGGGCGAGGAAGGGGATACCCGGCTTCACGCGCTCAATCCTGCCTGCATGAGGACCTCATCCTTGAGGAAGCTGCGGTATGCATCGACAGACGCAATGACATTGTCGGCCAGCGTCTGGATCTCGAACAGGATGTTGGTCAGGCTCGATTGCGTGTCCAGCGAGCCGAACAGGATGTAGCAGGGCACGCCGGCCACGGACTCGACCCCCACGTTGCTGAGGGGCACGAATTTGTGCGTGCCCAGCACGTACGCATTGAAGGCGGCCGGGTCACGCACATGGTCCACCGGCCACAGGAGCGCCTGCACCACGATCTGAAGGGCGCCCACGACCAGGAAGACCGGCAGATCGCCGTGATCGCGCATCACCAGGCTCAACGCAGGGTCGGCGCCTTCGATCCTCGCGACATCCACGCTCCCCACCTGGACCAGCGGACTGGCCTCGATTGCGGATTGCAATGCTCCTAGGGTCCAGCCGTCCACGGACGGCCAGGCACCACCCTGAGCCAACGGGTCCGTACCCGCCTCGCCGGGTACCTGCCGAAACCGCTTTTCAATGGTGGCCAGGTCCGCGGCGTAGCCGGGCAGGATCCACACATCCTTTTTTATCAGGCCCGCACGCCGCATCCGCTCGCGGAATTCGCGAACGTAGACTGAGGAGGGCTTTGCAGCTTTCATGTAAGCAAACCTATCTCCTTACATGAAAGATCGCAAGAGGGTCGCCCACAAATCAAGGATGCCCGGCCAAGGCCGGGCTTCCAGGGCATCCGCGGGGGGAACGGATTGCGTTACTCCAACCCTTCGCCACCCGTCGGGCCACCGACCGACGTCTCCAGGTTGGTGCCGAGGTAGCCGGCCACGAGGTCGGTGATGCGGCTGAGCATGTCGTTGTCCGTGCCCCCTGCCGAATACGCTCCGCCCCAGGCGTTGGCGCGCTGGTAGAACTGCGGCTCGGCCACCACCGCGCCGGTCTCCTTGTCGCGCAGGCGCACGCGCATCAGCACCTGCGAGCTGCCGGCGAACGCGCCCGCCCAGATGCGCGCCCCGGTACCGATGAACTTGATCTTCTCGATCACCGGTTCGACCACCATCACCCGCGGCGTCGCGCCCTTGGGGGGCCGCGTGTTCATCGCCAGCACCCAGGCCGACAACCGGTTGCCCAGGTGGGTCTGGATCTTGTCCCGCGCCGCGATGTTGGCGTTGTGCTTGTCGAACGGTGCTGCAATGGTCACCGGGGTCACCTCGACGCGGTCGAAGTTGGCCAGCGGCTCGCTCGGCGCCGGATTGGGCATGACCGACGGCAGGTACTTTTCGGTGGCAGCCGCGGACGGCGACGCCAACCCGGTGGCGAGCATCAGGCAGGTGATCAGGACAGCAGGACTCAAGCGCATGCGGAATCTCCATAAGGGCGGGCGCGGGGGTGGCGCCAGTCTAATGAGCGGCCCCGGCAACGTCATCGGCCGATGGAGACGCCCGCGTTTCAGACCACGGTGAAGTCGATCACCACCGCCCCCGGCTCGCGCTGGCGATAGGCGATGTTCAGGCCGTCGCCGAACTTTTCCTGCAACTGGCCCAGCAGCGGGATCGGGTCGTGGTCGTTGACGAAGCGCATGGTCTCGCCCGGATACAACGCGCCCAGCGCGCCGAAGATGGCCGAGTGGCGGAAGCGTCGGGCCACGCCGCGGGCGTCGAACAGGTGGGCGGTCTCGGGGTTGGGGGTGACGCTGCTGCAGTTGGACATGGCGGAACCGACTCGAGGAGGGGAAGCGCCACGCTACGGCCGCGGCGCCACCGACGCGCTGACCCAGATCAGGCGCACGCGATCGGAGCACCGCCCCCCCTTGGCAGCCGACAGGCGTCAAGTCACCCTCACCTTTGGGACGTGCCACGGCCCGTGCAGTGGCGTGTAGTGGCACGGTCCCCCTCCCCGGCCTTCGTCCATGCTGCGCACCGCCACGATCACCGTCCTGCTGCTGGCTACCACCGTGACCTCGCCGGCAGACGCCGGAGCCGTCGCCACGTCTCCCGGCACCGCCATGACGGCCCCCGCTCCCGCCGACGCCCTGGCCGTGGCCCAGGCCGAAGTGATGGCCGCCGAGCGCGCCTTCGCCAAGACCATGGCCGACCGCGACCACGCCGCCTTCGCCGGCTTCCTGGCGGAAGAGACGGTGTTCTTCTCCGGTGAGCAGGCCACGCGGGGGCGCGCGGCGGTGGCCGAGTCGTGGGCGCGGTTGTACGAAGGCCCGGACGCGCCGTTCTCGTGGGAACCCGACCAGGTGCAGGTGCTGGATTCGGGGACGCTGGCGCTGAGCACCGGACCGGTGCGCGACCCGTCGGGCAAGGTCATCGCCCGCTTCAACTCGATCTGGCGTCGCGAGGCGCCCGGCGTGTGGAAGGTGGTGTTCGACAAGGGCAGCCCGGTGTGCGCGCCAAGGACGCCCTGAGGCGGCCGCGACCATCCTGCCCTGGCATCGCGGCATAGCGCATGCGGTGCCGTGCGCGCTGGAGGGGGCCGCGCCGCGGTATGGTGACGCACCTCGACCGATCCGCTCCGGAGCGCGTGCCCGCCCGATGTCCAGCCCCGACCGTTCCGCACTGTCCGCATCCTCCTCGCCGATGGCGGCAGCCGATACCACGCCGCTGCAGCACGCGCTGAAACCGCGGCAGCTGATCATGATGGGGTTGGGCACGGCGATCGGCGCCGGCCTGTTCCTCGGCTCGGGCGTGGGCATCCAGGCCGCGGGGCCGGCGGTGCTGGTGTCGTATCTGATCGCCGGCGCGCTGGTGATCATCGTCATGCATGCGCTGGGCGAGATGGCCGCGGCGCATCCGGCCAGCGGCGCGTTCTCGGTGTACGCCGCCGATGCCTTCGGGCCGGTGGCCGGCGCCACGGTCGGCTGGCTGTGGTGGCTGCAGGTGGTGATCGTGGTGGCCGCCGAATCGGTGGGCGCGGCGGGGCTGCTGGCCACGCTGTGGCCGGCGCTGCCGGTGCCGTGGCTGTCGTTGGGCTTCATGGTGGTGTTCACCGCGATCAACCTGCTGGGCGTTCGCAACTTCGGCGAGTTCGAATTCTGGTTCGCGATCGTGAAGGTGGTGGCCATCCTGGCCTTCATCGCCATCGGCATCGCGCTGCTGATGGGCTGGCTGCCGCAGGTGACGCCGCCGGGCTGGAGCAACTTCACCGCGCATGGCGGCTTTGCCCCGAAAGGACTGGCCGGTATTGGCGCGGCGCTGCTGGTGGTGGTATTCGCCTTCGGCGGCACCGAGATCGTCGCCATCGCGGCCGCCGAGTCCGAACACCCGGGCCGCAGCCTCGCACAGGCGATCCGCACCGTGGCGTGGCGCATCCTGGTGTTCTACCTGGGGTCGCTGGCGGTGATCATCGCGGTGGTGCCGTGGACCAGCGAGGCGCTGAAGTCGCCGTTTGCCGCAGTGCTGGAGGTGGCGCGCATTCCGGGGGCGGCCGCGGCGATCACGCTGGTCGCGGTGGTGGCGCTGCTCTCGGCGCTCAACGCCAACCTGTACGGTGCGTCGCGGATGATCTACTCACTGGCGCAACGCAACGAGGCACCACGTGCGCTGGCCCGCCTGGACGCCCAGCGCGTGCCGGTGCTGGCCGTGTTGGCCAGCGTGGCGTTCGGCTTCTTCGCCACCGCGCTGGAGTTGCGTTGGCCGGACAAGGTGCTGCCGGCGCTGCTGAACCTGGTCGGCTCGACCTGCCTGATGGTCTGGACCATCACCCTCGCCTCGCAGTGGGTGCTGCGTCGTCGCGCCGACCGCCAGGGTCGCGGGCTGCCGTTCCGCATGCGCGGATTTCCGTACGTGACGCTGGCCGGGCTTGGCATCCTCGGGCTGATTTTTGCGTTGACCCTGCTGTCGCCGGCTTCGCGCACCCAGTTGCTGTCCACCGTCGCATTGACCGTGGCGATCGCCGGGCTGTGCCGTTGGGCGAAGCGGTAACTGCAGGTTGTTGAGGTAACGGCTCGCGCGAGGCGACGGGGGGCGCCGGGCCGCTACCTTCAACCGGAGGTGCATTACACCGGGCGCGTTTCGGTGGTGTTCGAGCGGGTCCGCTGACCCGGAGCGCCCCACCGCAACGTTGTTCAACACGACATTGGCGCACCAGGGCGCCCCTCGTTGGAGTCACCCATGATCCGCATCCTCGGCATCTCCGGCAGCCTGCGCCGCCAGTCCTACAACACCGCGCTGCTGCGCGCGGCCCAGCGCGTGGCCGGCGACGACGTCGCGCTGGAGGTCGCCACGCTGCATGGGATCCCGCTGTACGACGGCGACGTTGAGGCGCGGGATGGCCTGCCTGCGGCCGTGCAGGCGCTGAAGGCGCGCGTGCTGGCCTGCGACGGGCTCCTGCTGGTCACCCCGGAGTACAACAACGGCATCCCCGGCGTGTTCAAGAACGCCATCGATTGGCTGTCGCGCCCGTCCAGCGACATTCCCGCGGTGTTCGGCGGACGGCCGGTGGCCATGCTGGGTGCCTCGCCCGGGGGTTTCGGCACCATCCTCTCGCAGAACGCGTGGTTGCCCGTGCTGCGCACGCTGGGCATGCAGCAGTGGGCCGGCGGCCGGCTGATGGTGTCGCGTGCGCACGAAGCGTTCGATGCCGAGGGCATGCTGGTCAACGACCTGGTGCAGCGTCAACTGGTGGCGTTCGTCAGCGGCTTTGCGGCGTTCGTGGCCGGTGCACGCCGCGCGGGCTGAACGACCCGCGCTGACCTCAAGTCACGGTCGCTGGTAGAGCAGCGTCCGCCCACGCGGGCGCGACAGGGTCTGCAAGGCCTCGCGCCAGCCGGTGGTTTCGGGGAAGGCCCCGGTCATGGCGGCCTCCAGCGCCGCGAACCCAGGCTGCGCCGCGCGGACCGGCAGGCATTGCCCGTGGGCGGCAAACTCCAGCACCACATCGTCGCTCGGGGTGCCGTGCACGCGGCTGGCGTGGATCATCGACACCGCCTGCCACGGCACGAAGGTCGGGCCGATGCAGAAACCAAAGGCCGTGACCGAGATCGGCGCGGCGCTGGGGCCGGCCGTGCGGGGACGTCGTTCATCGAGATGGAAAAGAATGCCCACGCGGTTCGGATCCGGCCGCACGATGTGGCGGCGCCAAGCTAGCGTAACGCCCAAACCGGCGTGGACCGGTCACGGAACGGGGGCCCCGCGCCTGTCAGGCCGCGCCCTCGCGACGCCGGTAATACAGCACCGTCGGTGTCAGCCCGCCCGCCGGCTCGCGGGCGAAGTCGGGAATGGCGCCCGCACGGGCCCATCCGCGGGCCTGATACAGCCGCTCGGCCGGCGAACCGGCTGCCGTGTCCAGCACCAACAGCGTGCGCGCCTCGGCATCGGCGCACGCGTCCACCTGGTCCAGCAGGCGCGAGGCGATGCCCCGGCGCCGATACCCGGCCAGCACCAGCAACTTCTGTACTTCGCCGCGGTGGCGCGCATTTTCCCGCTCGCACAGCACCAGTTGCACCGTGCCCACCGTGCGCGTGCCGTGCTGGGCCACCCACATCCGCTGCATGCGCCCCAGCGTCCGCAACGTCCCATGCCAGTACTCGGCTGCCGTATGCAGGCGCAATGGATGCAGGAACCCGACCGATGCGCCACGCGCCACGCTGTCCTGCAACAGCAGGCACAGGTCCGCGATCAGCGGGGTGTCGTCACGTCGCACTTCGCGGTAGCTGATCATGTCGCATCTCCGTTGCGCGAACCCGGGCGCACCGCGCATTGGCCGTCGGGGTGCCATGGGCCATACCCTGCCACGACGCTGAATAAAAACCGGGCCCGGGAAACCCGGGCCCAAAGGCGAAAACGGGGGGAGGGTGAGCCCGTCTTCGTTGAGAGATGCCAAACGCCGCGCTCAGCTTTCGTATGCGGTTTCGCCGTGCGAGGTGATGTCCAGGCCTTCGCGTTCGGATTCCTCCGGCACGCGCAGGCCGACCAGCGCCTTGACCAGACCGAAGGCCAGCAGCGAGACCACGCCCGACCACACCACGGTGATGCCCACGCCCAGCGCCTGCACGCCCACCTGGTGTGTGATGGAGAAATCGGCCGCACCGGTGCCGCCGAGCGACGGTGCGGTGAACACGCCGGTCAACAGCGCGCCGACGATGCCGCCCACGCCGTGCACGCCGAACACGTCCAGCGAGTCGTCGGCGCGCAGCAGGCGCTTCAGCCCGGTCACGCCCCACACGCCGGCCAGGCCCGCCACCGCGCCGATCACGATCGCGCCCAGCGGACCGACCGTGCCGCACGCCGGGGTGATGCCGACCAGGCCGGCCACCACGCCCGAGGCGCCGCCGAGCATCGACGGCTTGCCCTTGTGCACCGCTTCCACCAGCGTCCATGCGATCGCCGCGGCCGCGGTGGCCACCAGCGTGTTGATGAACGCCAGTGCCGCGCCGGCCGTGGCCTCGAGGTTGGAACCGGCGTTGAAGCCGAACCAGCCCACCCACAGCAGCGACGCGCCGACCATGGTGAAGGTCACGTTGTGCGGCTTGATCGCGTCACGGCCGTAACCAGTGCGCTTGCCCACCAGGTACGCGCCCACCAGCCCGGCCACACCCGCATTGATGTGCACCACCGTGCCGCCGGCGAAATCAATCGCGCCCTTGGCGAACAGGAACCCGTCAGGCGCGTACCAGACCATGTGCGCAATCGGCAGGTAGGCGAAGGTGAACCACAACACCGAGAACAGCAGCACCGCGCGGAACTTGATGCGCTCGGCGAACGCGCCAACGATCAGCGCGCCGGTGATGCCGGCGAAGGTGGCCTGGAACGCCACGAACACGTACTCGGGAATCGACACACCCGCGGTGAACGTCGCCGCCAGCGAGTCCTTGGTGATGCCCAGCAGGAACACCCGGTCCAGCGTGCCGATGAACGCGTTGCCGCCGGCGAACGCCAGCGAGTAACCGTAGGCCACCCACAGCAGCACGATCAGAGAGAACACCGTCAGCACCTGCATCAGCACCGACAGCACGTTCTTGCTGCGCACCAGGCCGCCGTAGAACAGCGCCAATCCCGGCACCACCATCAGCAACACCAGCAGCGTGGACGTCATCATCCACGCCACGTCGCCCTTCTCCACCACCGGCGCCGCCGCGGAGGCAGCGGCCTGCGCCACCTCCGCGGCATCCTGCGCGTGCGCCGGCAGCCACGCCGCCAGCGCACCCAGCACCGCCGCTCCCCAGACAGCGTGTGCCAGACGGCCCGTCATCCGGGGCTTGTCCGGTGCGGCGATCGCCAGCACCGGCTTCATCATGTCGTTGTGCTTCATCGTGCAGTCCCCCGGTTCACAGCGCGTCTTCATCGATCTCGCCCGTGCGGATGCGGATCGTGCGTTCGATGGAGGTGACGAAGATCTTGCCGTCACCGACCTTGCCGCTCTTCGCGGCGTTCTGCACCGCCTCCAGCGCGGCATCGAGCATCGCGTCGGCGACCGCGCATTCCAGTTTCAGCTTGGGCAGGAAGTCGACGACGTACTCGGCGCCGCGGTACAGCTCGGTATGGCCCTTCTGCCGGCCGAAGCCTTTTACTTCGGTCACGGTGATGCCGGACACGCCCACCTCGGCGAGCGCTTCACGCACCTCGTCGAGCTTGAACGGCCGGATGATGGCGGTGATGAGTTTCATCGGTTGCCCCTCAACGGTTGCTTGCGTGGTTGGATGGATGGGTCATCGCTCAGAACGCCTTGCTCACGGTCAGCGCCACTGCGCTGCCGGCGATCTCGTTGCCGTAGGCGTTGGTGTAGAGCACCTCGTCGGCGTCGGTGTCGGTATAGGCCAGGCCCACCGAGAAGCCGTTGTCGAAAGCCTTGCTCACGCCCAGCTTCCAATCGGCGTATTCGTAGGCTTCGTTGTTCTCGATCCACTGCTTGCCGCCGTGCGCGGCCAGCGACCAGCCACCACCCAGCGTGTAAGTGGCGTTGACGTCGAGGTAACCACTGCCGTCGGAGTCGACGTAGCCGAACAGGTCGGTAACCGCGTAGGAGTACTTGGCGCCAATCGACAGCGCGTCGGTGGCGGCCACGGTCAGGCCGGCGTAGACCTCGCCGGTGTCGGGGCTGTTGAAGCCTGCCGGGTAGTCGCCTGGATACCAGTAGTACAGCGCGCCGACGTCATAGCTGACGCGCTCGCCCAGCTTGCCGCGGTAGCCGGCGTAGGCGTCGAGCTCCAGGCTGTTGGAGACGGACGCACCGGCGGCGGAGTAATCGGACAACCAACTGACGTTGCTGCCCCAGGTGCCGGCGTAGAAACCGCTGTCGTGCGCGTACTCGACGCCGGCCTGCACGGCGGGGTCGCCGTTGGTCTGCGACACGCCGCGGAAGACGTAGTCGCTGGTCAGTGCCGCCGAGCCGGACACGCCGGCGTGCGCCTGCGCCATCCCCATGGCGGCAAACACGGTCAGGGCGATGGACGAAACACGGATGGAACGGGACTGCGTGCTGCGAGACTTCATGAACCAGGCTCCTCGAAAGGCCCTCCCTGGTTATGCACTCGGTGTTGCGTGCTGCTTTCTTTGGCACGAGTTGCCCCGTGCCGCCTCCGTGCGTGCCTGCTCGTGCAGGTCACGCCGGCGGTTGCGGCCTATCAGGTGTTTCTGGTTATGGGTGCTGCGGTACTGCGGCGTCCTGCCGTGCCGTGCCCCATGCGAGGCACGGCGGTTTACGGCATCAGATGGTGTAGTACAGCTGGTACTCCAGCGGGTGCACCGCGGCGCGGAACTGCTGCACTTCCTTCATCTTCAGGCCGATGTAGGCGTCGATGAAGTCGTTGGTGAACACGCCACCGGCGGTGAGGAACTCGCGGTCCTTGTCCAGCGCTTCCAGCGCCTGGTCCAGCGAGTGGCACACGGTCGGGATGTTCTTCTCTTCTTCCGGCGGCAGGTCGTACAGGTCCTTGTCACTCGGCGCGCCCGGGTCGATCTGGTTACGGATGCCGTCCAGGCCGGCCATCATCAGCGCGGCGAAGGTCAGGTAGCCCGAGTTCACCGGATCCGGGAAGCGGAACTCGATGCGGCGCGCCTTCGGGTTGGCCACGTACGGAATGCGGCACGACGCCGAGCGGTTGGAGGCCGAGTAGGCCAGCATCACCGGTGCCTCGAAGCCGGGCACCAGGCGCTTGTACGAGTTGGTGGCGGAGTTGGCGAACGCATTGATCGCGCGCGCGTGCTTGAACACGCCGCCGATGTACCACAGCGCCATCTGCGACAGGCCGCCGTAGCCGTCGCCGTTGAACAGGTTGACGCCACCCTTGGCCAGCGACTGGTGCACGTGCATGCCGCTGCCGTTGTCGCCGACCAGCGGCTTGGGCATGAAGGTCGCGGTCTTGCCGTTGCGGTAGGCGACGTTCTTGACGATGTACTTGAGCATCTGCAGCTCGTCGGCCTTGCGGGTCAGCGAGCTGAACTTGGTGCCGATCTCGCACTGGCCGGCGTTGGCCACTTCGTGGTGGTGCACCTCGACCTCGATGCCGACGGCTTCGAGCGTCTTGCACATCTCGGCACGGATGTCGTGCAGCGTGTCCAGCGGGGCCACCGGGAAGTAGCCGCCCTTCACGCCCGGACGGTAGCCGGTGTTGCCGCCTTCGTACTCACGGCCCGAGTTCCAGTGCGCCTCTTCCGAATCGATGTGGAAGAAGGTGTGGCCCATGTCGTTGGCGTAGCGCACGCTGTCGAAGATGAAGAACTCCGGCTCCGGGCCGAAGAACGCCTGTTCGGCGATGCCGCTGGACTTGAGGAACGACTCGGCGCGCTTGGCGATGCCGCGCGGGTCACGCTCGTAGGCCTGCATGGTGGTCGGGTCGAGCACGTCGCAGGTCAGCACCAGCGTCGGGTCGGCGGTGAACGGGTCCAGGAACGCGGTGCCGGCGTCGGGCAGCAGCACCATGTCGGACTGGTGGATGCCGCGCCAGCCGCTGATCGAGCTGCCGTCGAACATCTTGCCGTCCTCGAACAGGCTCGGCTCCACCACCGACTTCGGGAAGGTCACGTGGTGCCACACACCGCGCATGTCGGTGAAACGCAGGTCGATGAATTCGACCTTGTGGTCCTTGATCAGCTTTTCGACGTGTTCGAACGACATGGGGTGGCCTCGGCTGGGGATCGGATGTCAGGGCCGCATGGGGCGGCGTACTTGGTATGAAGCAAGTAGCGTGCCAACGTTTTACATTGCGCAAACCATTGATTTTATTTGGCAAAACCGGGCTGATGCACAGCCGCCTCACCAACAAGGTGCAAATGGCGCACGCCCGCACCGTTTTGGTGCACAGCTCCGGTGCCTTCCGGGGAGCGGCCAGGGGAAGAGTCTAGGATCGGGCGATGACCCGCATGCGACCGCGCATCGGGCAAAGCGCGGCACCTCGGCCGTGCCCCAGACGCCCGACACGCCTGCCGGCCGCACCAACCGAGGCCCCTTGGCACATCGGGATTCCGGTGGACGACCCGCCCCCTGTGCACAACCTGCCCCGACAGCCAATCCGCGACCGCCATCGCACGCGGCCGCGCCGAGCCACGACCCGCGTCACGGCCGCGCCGTGGAGGTCGCCACTACCCTTGTGCGCATCCTCAATCCGAGACACTTCGAATGAAACGCCTCATCGCCTTCCTGCTGGTCGTGCCGTTGTCCGGCTGCGTGTTGCTGCCGGTGGAACTGGGCGGCCCGAGCCACGGGCTGGTCTGCCACAAGGGCAAGAAAACCATGGAACTGCCGCGCGAGGCGATCGACGCCCACCTGGGCCACGGCGACTACCGGGGGGCGTGCCGCTAAGCACCGGCTTACGGCAAGGCGGGCGGCCCGCTCACCTGCGGGTCGCCGGCCACGCGCCGCCTCAGCTGGCCCAGGCCAGCACCTGCACCAGCGCCCGCCCGCCCAGCAGCAGCACCGCGAACAACACGGCGGCCAGCAGCAGCGGCCGTGGCCCGGCCTGGCGCACCGCGCCCAGGTGGGTGCGCAGCCCCAGCGCTGCCATCGCCATCGCCAGCAGCGCGGTGTCCAGTTGGACCAGGGCCGCGACCAGCGCCGGCGGCAGCCACTGCAGCGAATTCAGCGCGGCCATCGCGATGAAGGCCACCGCGAACCACGGCGGCGCGAACCGCAGGCGCCCGCCACCCGCCGCATCGCCGCGCTGCAGGCGCAGCGACAGCAGCATCAGGAACGGCGCCAGCAGCATCACCCGCAGCATTTTCTCGATCACCGCCACCGCGGCGGCCTGCTCACCCACCGCGCGGCCGGCGACCACCACCTGCGCCACTTCGTGCACGGTGCCGCCGACATACAGGCCGTAATGGTGCGCATCCAGGCCCAGCACCGGGTACAGCCACGGGTAGGCGAACATCGCCACGGTGCCGAACACCACCACCGTCGCCACCGCCACCGACACCTTGTGCGCCTGCGCGCGCACCACCGGTTCGGTGGCCAGCACCGCGGCGGCGCCGCAGATGGCGCTGCCGGCGCCGATCAGCATCGAGGTCTCGCGGTCCAGGCGGAACACGCGCGTGCCGAGCCACGTGCCCAGCGTGAACACCACCGCGACCACCACCACCGCCATCGCGATGCCCGGCCAACCGACCGCGGCGATGTCCTGGAAGGTGACGCGGAACCCGTACAACACGATGCCCAGCCGCAACAACGTGCTGCGCGCGAAGTCGACGCCACTGGCGGTGTAAGGCGCCACGCGCGGAAACAGCGTGTTGCCCAGGCCGATGCCCAACACGATGGCCAGGGTCAGCGCGCTGAGGCCCGCGCCTTGCAGCAGGGGCACGCGCGACAGCGTCATCGCCAGCGCCGCCACCGCCGCCGCCAGCAGCAGGCCGGGCGCGAAACCGGCACGACGCCAGGGCGGCAAGACCACCTGCGCGCCGGATGCCGGCATGGCGGGCGGGGGCGCCGCCGTCGCGGCGGTTTCGGCAAGCGGGTTCAGCGGCGGCACAACAGGGGACATGGCGGCACGGGACGACGGAACTGGCGCGCAGGCTAGGCCAGCACCGCTTATGAATCCAATGCATATACTTCCAACGAATATGAATTTGACTCATGCATGGCCACGCACCTGAACCTGCACCTGCTGCGCCTGTTCGCCGCCGTGGTGGAGCACTGCGGCTTCTCGCGCGCGGCGGACGCGCTGTTCGTCACCCAGTCGGCGGTCTCCAAGGGCGTGCGCGAACTGGAGCGGCAACTGGATCTGGCGTTGCTCGACCGCGGCAGCACCGACGGTGCACGCCGCGGCGTGCGCCTGACCGACGCCGGCGAGGCGCTGTACCGGCATGCGCGCGCGTTGTTCGCGATGGAGAGGGCGGCGCTGGAGGACGTGCGCGACCGCGTGGGCCTGCACCGCGGCCGCTTGCGGATCGGCGCCAGCACCACCGTCGCCGGCTACTGGCTGCCGCCCGCGCTGGCGCGCTTCAGCGCCGCCCACCCGGGGATCGAACTGTCGCTGCAGGTCGACAACACCGCCGGCGTGGCCGAAGCGGTGGCCGCGGGCGGGCTGGACGTGGGATTCGTCGAGGGCGCGGTCGACGACGCGCGCCTGCGCATCGCACGCTGGCGCGACGAGCCGCTGCAACTGGTCACCGCCGCCGGCGACCCGCTCGCCGAGCGAAGGCGACCGGCAGCCAGCACCCTGTCCGCGCGCACCTGGCTGCTGCGCGAGCCCGGCTCGGGCACCCGCCAGGTGGCCCAAGCATGGCTGGAGGCCGAAGGAATCATCCCGCGGCGCACGCTGGAGATCGGCAGCAACGATGCCATCGCCCGTGCAGTGGCCGAGGGTGCGGGACTGGCCATCCTGCCGGCCGTGGTGGTCGCCGATCCCCTGGCCGCGGGCCGCCTGCGTGCGCTGAGTGCGCCGGGCAAACGCGCGCTGGTGCGACCGCTGTTCCGGCTGGAGTTGGCGCAACGCCCCCGGCCGCCGGCGCTGGAGGCGTTTCTCGCGCTGCTCGACTGATCCAGCCTGCGCAGTCCCGCCTGCGCGGCATGCCGCCATCGGCGGTCGGCCACGACGCATCGGCTATGCTGGCGCCTCCGTTTTTCGCCCCCACCCGCATGACCGACCTGCTCGCCGCGCTGTTGCTCGGCATCATCGAAGGCATCACCGAATTCCTGCCGATTTCCAGCACCGGCCACCTGCTCATCGCCCAGCACTGGCTGGGCCACCGCAGCGACCTGTTCAACATCGCCATCCAGGCCGGCGCGATCCTTGCGGTGGTGCTGATCTACTGGAAGCGGCTGTGGGGCATGCTCGTCGCCTTCGTCGGCTACGATGCGCCGGCGCCGTACGACCCGCTGGGCGTGACCGCCACGCCGGCGCAATCGCGCGACTACGCGTTCAAGTTGCTGGCCGCGTTCGCCGTCACCGCCATCGGCGGCCTGCTGGTGAAGAAGCTGGGCTGGGAGCTGCCTGACACCGTGCGCCCGATCGCGTGGGCGCTGATCATCGGCGCCGCGTGGATGGTGCTGGCCGAGCACCTGGCCGCCAAGCGTGCCGAACGCGAGGGCGAGCGCGTGGCCATCGCGTGGACCACCGCCCTCCTGGTCGGCGTGGCGCAGGTCGTCGCCGGCGTGTTCCCCGGCACCTCGCGCTCGGCGGCAACCATCTTCGTGGCATTGCTGGCGGGCACCACCAGCCGCGCCGCCGCGACCGAGTTCGCATTCGTGGTTGGCATCCCGACGATGTTCGCGGCGACCGGCTACGAGCTGCTGTCGATGATGCGCGATGGTGGCTTCGGCGCGGAGAACTGGACGGCGCTGGGCGTGGCGTTCGTCGCCTCGGCGGTGACAGCGTTCGTGGCCGTGAAGTGGCTGCTGCACTACATCCAGTCAAACCGCTTCACCGCGTTCGCGGTCTACCGCGTACTGCTCGGCGTGGCCCTGCTGGCCTTCATCCCCGAAGGCGGCTGAGCCCGTACCTGCACCGCTTGCGCGCATGCGCCGCCCCTGCAAGGCGTGGCAACCGCCTGTGCCGCGCAACGCACTCGCGGCACAGAGCGTCGTGCCGGCTCAGTCCTTGACCGCCGGATTGAGCGAATACGTGCCGTAGATCGCCGCTTCGGCCAGCACGTGGCCGTGCATGGCTGCCTGCACGTCGGCGGCGGTGAAGCGCGCCGGCAACGGCAGCGTGGCCACGTCCAGCGCGAACACGCGGAAGAAGTAGCGGTGCAGGCGCAGGTCGTTGGGCGGTGGGAATGGACCGTCATAGCCGCGCCAGTCGCCGGCCATGGCCGCATCGCTCGCGAACCAGCCGGTGTAGTCGTTGAGGCCCTGGCGGCTGCCTGCCGGGCCGGCGGGCGCGGCCTTGCCGTGCGGCACCACGCCGTCGCTGCACGCACCGGCGACGATCTCGCGCACGTCGGCCGGGATGTCGGCCATCACCCAGTGCACGAAGTCGCAACGCGGCTGCTCGGCCGGGATCTGCACGTCGGTGCGGCCCACCATCTCCGCCACGGTCGGCACGTCCGGGTCGATGCACAGCAGCGCGAACGAATGCGTGCCGGCGGGGACGTCATCCCACGCCAGGTGCGGGTTGCGGTTGGGGGCGAAGCCGAAACCGTCGGCGGTGGGCTGGCCGGCGGCGAATTCCGCCGGCAGCCGTTGGCGGTGTTCAAAGCTGGTGCTGTGGATGTGCATGCTCGCCTCCGAATCGGTGGACTGCGGGATCAGCGACGGGGCGGCGCGCCGAAGGCCATGCCCGCGGCGCGCCGCCGTGGGATCACTCGGCGTACCCCAGGCGCTTGGCCACCGGGCTCAGCAGGGCAAAGGCCTCGGCCAGCGGGCCGCTGTAGGCGCGCCAGCGCCCGGCAGCCAGACGCTCGGGCTGGACCACACCCTGCGGCGGGATCATCACCTGGGTCTCCAGCGTATCGGCCAGCAACTGCGCCAGGGCCTTGGGGTCGGTGCCCGCCTCGTCGAGCTTGACCAGGCGGTGCGGGAACAGGTCCTGCTCGTGCAGGTAGGCCACCTGTGCCAGCACCTGCGCCAGCCAGCGCGCACCGGCTTCCGGCGACTCCAACCGATACGGCACCGGCGAGCCGAACGCCAACCAGTCCAGCAGCATGTCGCGGGGGTCGCGCAGCGCAACCATCAACACCGCTTCGGGCAGGTGTGGGCGCAGCGCAGTCAGCAGGGCGTTGTCCCACCACAGCAGCCAGTCGAATACGTTGCCGTCCTCCACGCCACGCGCCGGCAGCAACGCGCGCCACTGCGCCACCAGCGCCTCGGCGTCGGCCTCCGCATCGCTCGCCGACAGCTGCTCGATGGTCGGGTAGCGCTGCAGGAAGTCGTTGGGCGGGTTCGGTCCGAGCCGATCCATGCGCAGCGGGGCCCCGCTGTACTCGAAGGTCCCGGCGATCCGTTCCACCAGGCTGCCCGGCGCACCCCACACCAGCAGCACGCCCTTGGCGCCTTCCGGCAGCGGCGCCAGCTCCGGCCAATCGCTGCGGGCCGGGCTGACCGGCGGGTACGGCAGGCGCTGCTCCACCACTTCGGCATGCAACTCCGCCCATGTCGCCACGGCGGCGTCGACCTGGCCGGCGGCGTCGTACGCGCGGCCCAGCAGCTGGCGCAGCGTGCGCTTCACCTGCGGGTCCGCGGCGCGGACGATGAGGTTGTCGATGCGCGCGATCGCGGCATCCGGATCGGTGCGCAGCAGCGCATCGACCACCCGCAGCTCGGCGCCGGTATGGCCCGGTTCCAGTTCGGTGATGCGACGCGCGATGGCATCCGCCTGCTCGACGGCGCCCGCGGCGTCCTCAATGGCCCACTGCGCCATCAGCGGCGGCAGGGTGTCCGGCATGGCCTGCAGCCAGCGCGCGACCACCGCGCGCGCCTCTTCGCCAGCGAACGGCTCGAACACCAGGCGGGCGTGCCACAGGGCCGTTTCGGTCGGGTGCGCCTCCAGCGCGGCGTCCAGCACGCTGCGCGCTTCGTCGAGCTGTTCCTCGCGGCGCCACACCTCCACCAGCGGGGCGATGTTGGCCCGGTCGGCCGGCGCGGCGTCGAAGGCGCGGCGCAGCAGTTCGCGGGCGCGATCGGCGCGGCCGCCGTCGTATTCGAGCATGCCGACGGTGCGCAGCAACGCCGGCGACGGATCACCCTCCAGCAGCGGCGTCAGCAGGTCGGCGGCATCGGCCTGACGGCCCTGCCGACTGGCGAGGTTGGCCACCAGCATGCGCGTGGCGCGCGATTCCGGGCGCGACTCCAACAGCGAGCGGAACGCCTGCTCGGCGAAGGCGAAGTGGCCCTTGGCCATGTAGGCAAAACCGAGGGCATGGCGCACCTGCTGGTCGTCCGGGGCGCGCTCGGCGGCGCTTGCCAGCGTCGCCAGCGCACCGTCGACATCACCGCGGCGCAGCGCGACGGTGCCGAGGATCGCCGCCACCTGCGGGTGCTCGGGTGCGATGCGCGCGGCCACGCGGGCCACCCGTTCGGCTTCGTCGAGGTCGCCACGGGCAATCGCCAGCTGGCCCTGCACGACGTACGCCGGGAACTGGTTGGGATCCAGCCCGATGGTGCGCGCCAGCGCGGCTTGGGCCTCGTCTATCTGGCGCTCGTCCAGCAACAGGCCGGCATGCACCAGGTGCAGTTCGGCATCGTCCGGGGCCAGTTCGATGGCGTGTTCGATCGCGGCCACGGCGGCATCGCGCTCGCCGGCGGTACGCAACGCGGTCGCCAGCAAACGCTGGGCGGTGGCGTCCTGCGGGTTGGCGGCCACGGCATCGCGCGCGGCGGCCACGGCGGCGGCGGCGTCACCGCTGCGCAGGGCCTGGAGAATGGTTTCGTACATGGACAGCCTGGATCCGGGGCAAACCCGCATTGTAGCCGCAGCCGGCGGGCCTGCCGGTCAGCCGGCCGCGGCCCCGGCGTCCGCCAGCTGGGCGCTGATCCAGCGCTCGGCAAAGCCCTCCAGCCGCCCACCTTCCACGAAGCCGCAGTGCCCGCCCCATGGCGAGATCTCCAGCCGCGCGCTGGGCGGCAGCTGCAGCCGGTGGAAGTCGGCCACCGGGATCACCGGGTCGTCCGCCGCCATCAGGATCCGCGCCGGCACCTGCAGGCCCGCCAGGCGGTCGCCGGCGATGCAGTAGCCGTCGAAATAGTGTTCCAGGCTGCCGAAGTCGGTCTGCCGCAGCACCAGCCAGCGGGTGAGCTCGCGCATGTCCATGTGCAGCACGCGGTCGTCGAAGTCGTGCAGGTGCGGGAACAGCGCGCGCTTGCGTGCCAGCGACTCGGTCCATTTGCGCTGGAAGTACCAGCGGTACACCGGCAGGCCCCGCTCCAGCACGTCCATGGTCCGCGCCGGGTCCAGCACCGGGCACACCACCGCCACGCACTGCAGGGGAATTCCGGCCGCCGGTGCCCGCAGCGCCAGGCGCAAGGTGAAGTTGCCGCCCAGCGAATAGCCCGCGGCAACCATCGGCCGCGCCGGGAAGCGCCGCGCCACCTCCGCCGCCGCGCGCACCACTTCGTCGATGCGGTTGGAGTGGAAGATGCCCTCGTTGAGGTGGTGGGTGCCGCCGTGGTCGCGGAAGTTAAGCCGGAACACCTCGAAGCCGGCTTCCAGCAGGCGCGCGGCGGTCAGGCGCATGTAGCTCGAATCCACGCTGCCTTCCCAGCCGTGCAGCAGCAGGGCCAGGCCGCGCGACGCACGCCCCGGCACCGCGCTGTGCACGCCGAGCAGGCGCACGCCATCGCCGGCATCGATCAGGTGCTCCTGGCTGTGCGCGCCGACCGCCAGCAGGCGGCGCTCACCCAGGAGCTGGCGCCAGCGGTTGGAGCCCAGCAGCGACTGCACGTGGCCGCTGCGCGCCCACCAGGCCGGACGGAAGTCGGCGGCCGAGACCATGGCTCAGCCCGCCATCGCCTCGACGATGCGCTGCCGCGCCGTCTCGGCGATGCGGCGGCGGCCTTCGGCCTCGCCCGCGGCGATCGGCGCCAGGAAGTGCACCTCCGCCAGGCGCGCGGGCTCGCCCAACAGGCGCAGGAAATTGCCCATGAAGCTCTCGCGCGGGGCGAAGGCGACCGTGCGCTGCGCGTTGCCGCCCTCGCCGTACACCAGCGCCACCGGCTGCACCGGCGCACCGGCTTCCACTGCCGCCAGGAAAATGCGGGCGTGGAACGGGCCGATCTCGCCGCCGCCGCGCGTGCCGCCTTCGGGGAACACGCCCACCGCGTGGCCGCTGCGCAGCCGCGCCAGCATCTCGTGCAGCACGCCGCCCAGCGACTCGGCGTTGCCGCGGTGGTGGAAGATGGTCTCCGCACGCGACGCCAGCCAGCCCACCACCGGCCAGCGCTCGATCTCGCGCTTGGCCACGAACCCCATCATGCGCTGGCTGTGCATGGTGACGATGTCGATCCAGCTGACGTGGTTGGCCACGAACATCACCCCGCCCGGCAGCGGCTCGCCCACGCGACGCAGGCGGAAGCCGAACACCCGCATCAGCCCGGCCGACCACCAGCGCACGGCCAGGTGGTCGATGCGCTCGCCGCGCAGTTCGACCGCGCCGATGCCGGGCAGCATCGCCAGCAGGACCAGCGGCAGGTCGACGAGCAGGTGCCACAGCAGCAGCGGCACGCGGTAGGCGTAGCGGAGCGCGCGCGCCAGCGGCGCGGACGGCGCCGGCGCGCCGGCGGGGGAAGACGGCGCATTCATCGTGGAAACGATACCGAAGCGTCGACGGCGCGACCAGCAGCGCGGTCACACCCCACCGTGGCGTATGCAACGTCGCTCGGTCAGCCGCGCGGCACCACGGCCAGGGTCAAGCGCGAGACGCAGACCGGGCGGCCCTGTTCGTCTTCGATGCGGATGTCCCACACCTGGGTGCTGCGGCCCACGTGCAACGGGCGCGCGGTGCCGGTCACGACCCCGTCGCGGGCGGCGCGCAGGTGGTTGGCGTTGATCTCGATGCCGACGCAGATGCGGTCGTCGGGCACGCACAGGTTGCCGGCACTGCTGCCCAGCGTTTCGGCCAGCAACACGGACGACCCGCCATGCAGCAGGCCATAGGGCTGACGGGTGCGGGCGTCCACCGGCATGGTGGCGGTGATGTGGCCGGGGCCGACATCGGTGAAGACGATGCCCAGGGTGTCGATGGCGGTGTCGCGCGAGAGCGCGTTCAGCGTGTCGAGGTCGGGCGGGTGGCGGAACGGTGAGGGCGGGTGGTCGTGGGGGCGGTCCATGCCCCCACGATAACGGACCCCATTCCCCTCAGGCGAGCCTGGCTCAGGCAACGCGGAAGTGCGGCTGGTTCCAGGACGAGGTGTAGCGGCCGTGGGAGGCGTAACCGCTGCTGTTGCCGTAGCCCACGCCAAAGTCGCGGTCGCGGTGCAGGTGGCGGATCGGGGTGACGGTGGCCAGCTTGGCGGTGGTGTTGTCGGCGTTGCGGCGGTCGGCCGACATGCGGCGCTCTACCAGGCGGCGTTCGGCGTTGCGGCGGTTTTCGGCGCGGGTTTCGGCGGAGAAGATAGCGTTCATGGCGGTGTCCTTTGGGCTGGGGTGTGATCTGGTGTGTTGGTAAAGTACAACACCAGACCAATTCCGCCATGGGCCGGAAGTCACCCCACCGATGGCCTAGCTGGAAGGCGGGGGCGTGCGCTGCGGAATCAATGACTTGGATCGCCCCAAGGGGCGTTTGGTTGCCATGACTGATGACAGGGGGGCAGCCCGCGACGGCCCACCTGGGCCCCGCCACTCCCCGCGTGCCTACAGGATCGGTGCCAGCCCGGCCCCGAACGCAGTGAAGATCCGCGTGGTCAGGCTCTTCAGCCCGAGGTCCACCTCGGGGAAATCGCCGACCGGTCGGTAGCAGGCGCGGAAGCCGGGCGCGTCCGGCGGCACCGGTTGCGGGCACGCGGGCCCGGGCACGAACTCGTAGCTCGTGGCATAGCGCACCGGCCAGAAATCGAACACCGGCAGCGTCTCGAACGCCTTGCCCAGCGAGTAGTTGAGCCCCGACAGCACCGGCGGCCGGTCGCGGCGCGCGATCACCCAGGCGTTGGCCGGCGCGATGTCGCGGCGGATGCTGGCCGCCAGCGCCTGCGCGAACGCGGCATCCTCGATCACCACCGCGCTCTCGGTGTTGTAGTCGTCACCACGCGGATCGAAGTTGTGCGTACCGACCACGCCGATGCGGCCATCGATCACCATCGACTTGGCGTGCAGGCCGATGCGCACGCCGGCGCGCTTGAGCGGCACCGGCTCGTTGGCGCCGCGCGAACCGAAGCGCAACGCGGCGTGTTCGCGCGACAGCGGGTCGCGATAATTGGTGCGCGGCCGGCGGACGCTGCCGAAGTCGCGGCGTGGGCGGGTCGCCCGCGCCCGTGAAACGGGGGCGTCGCGGATCGCGTCGGCCACGGCCGGCGCACCGTCACTGGCCGTCCCGGTGGGCGTGGTACCTGGATCATCACCGGGAACGCCGATCAATGGCGGCAACGTGGCCCCCGTCGTGGCCACGTCGATCGGCGCATCCGCGGGGAATGGCTTGAACTCATAGATATTGAAGCCAAATTCGCGCAGGTAACGGCGCTTGTACTTGTACGACAGCGCATAGGCGATGAACGCATCGGTCGCCGCCAGGCTGTTGGTCGACACGATCACCCTTGGCGGATCGGTGCGCGCACGCAGCGTGCGGAACATGTCCTGCGCCGGCTTGGACAGCACCAGGTACGGCGTCTGCAGCATCACCTCGTGCTGCGCCGATTCAATCAGCCGGCGCAACGAATGCGAGGCATGCGCGTTGCCCTCGGCACCGCCTTCGTGCTTGGCCGGAGTGTCGGAGATGTAGCCGACGGCGCCCACCGGCAGTGCCGGCGTGACCAGCCGCTGTTCGACCAGGCCGCTATCGGCGGCATCGGTACGCATGCGCTCGGCACGCTCCGGGCGCTGGAAGCGCGCGGGCGGCAGTGCCGGCACGCCACGCGCCAGCAACTCGCGACCGACATCGTTCAGGCGTTCGGCCGGCACGCTGCGGGCGTCCTCCCAGAACCGCACGAAATCCGCGTCCATCTCGCGCGCCACCGGCCCGGCGACCAGCACGTCGCGGTCGCGGAAGTTATAGGTGGCATCCCAGTCGTAATAGTCGTCCTGGTAGTTGCGGCCGCCGGTGATGCCCACCGCGCCGTCGATCAACAGCAGCTTGGTGTGCATGCGCTGGTTCAGCCGGCGCCAGCAACAGGCCGCGGCCAGTGCGTATTGCGGGTAGCTGATGCGCGCGCGCCCAAGCACCGGGTTGTACACCCGCACTTCGAGGTTGGCGTGCGCGCCGGCCAGCGCGGCGAGGGTTTCAATCTTTTCCAGCGCCGCCAGCTGGTCCAGCAGCAGTCGCACGCGCACGCCACGGCGCGCGGCGGCCAGCAGCTCGTCGATCACCAGGCGGCCGGCGTCGTCCTCGTCGAAGATGTAGGTCTGCAGGTCGATGGTGGTGGTGGCGCTGCGGATCAGGTTGATCCGTGCCAGCAGCGCATCCGGGCCGTGGTCCAGGATCAGCGCGTAATGGCGCGGCGCTTCCGGGGTGGAAGCGGCGAATGCCTCGCCGGCCAGGCGGCGCAGCGGCGACGGCTGCGCACACGCGTCCGCCGCGGCGCAGTCCACGGTGGTGGCGGCACGCGCCTGCGCGGCCACGGTGGCGGCCTGGTCGCGCTGTGCCGGCGACAACGTCGCACACGCGGCCAGCCACAGCGCCAGCGTGGCGACCACGATGGATCGCAAACCCGTCATTCGTCCTCGTTCTTCAACCTGACCCGCATGGTGAAGCGCACCCAGTCGGACAGCACCAACCGGTAGCCGCTCAGGCCGTAGTCGGCGCGATTGATGACACCGGTGGCGACCACATCGCAGTCCCGGCCCGGTCGCGCGCATTCCGCAGGCTGCAGTATGAAGGACTCGCTGCGGGTCACGCCATGCAGGGTGAGCTTGCCGCGCAGCTTGCCGCCGTCATGCACCAGCGCCTCGCGGTGCGGCTCGGACAGGAAATCGATGTAGGGATAGCGCGCGGCGTCGAAGAACTGCGGGCCGCGCGCCATCACCGTGTAATACGTTGAATCGGCCACTTCGATCGCGGCCGCCGCCAGCGTGAGTTGCACCTGCTGGCGGCCGTCGGCCAGGGCGGTGACCATGCCCTGGTGGCGGGCGAAGGTGCCGTCCACGCGCTGGCCCCAGCGCGTGCGCAGCTCGAAGCCAATGCGTGAACGTTCGCTGTCGATCTCCTGTGCACCGGCCGAAGCCGCCCCGGCGCAACAGACTGCGGCGGCCAGCCAGCGGAACCAGCGCCGGGTCACGGCCACCAGAAGGCGGACAGCTGGGCGATGCCAGGCTCCAGCGCGGTCTCGGTGGGGACGTGGAGCACGGCGATCCCGGCGGGCGGCATGCCCCGGTAGTCACCCGACTGGCCGCTGTGCAGCAATGCGGCCAGCCGCTCCAGGCCGGGGTTGTGGCCCACCAGCATCAACCGTCCAACTTCGACGTTGGCGTCGGCCAGGCCGATCAGGGTGCCGGGCGTGGCCTCGTAGATCGCCGGCTCGATGCGCTGGTCGATGTAACCGATGGCCCCCAGCACCGCTTCCAGCGTCTCGCGGGTGCGCCGCGACGGCGAGCACAGCACGCAGTCGGGGATCAGGTGGTTTTCCGCCAGCCAGCGACCGGCGGCCTCGGCCTCGGCCAGGCCTTCGGCGGACAGCGGGCGGTCCAGGTCGGCCTGGCCGGCGGAGGCCGCTTCGGCGTGGGCGTGGCGGAGCAGGATCAGTTCGCGCATTCGGTCGGTTTTCCGGCGGAGGTCAGGGCTTGCGCAACCACTTCAACAGCGGCTGCCAGTCGGACTGGTGGTCGCGCACCTGCGCGGAGTGGTAGTCGAACAGACTCTTGCCCAGCCCGGTCATCACCACGTACGCCTGGCTGTCGCGCAGCTGCGCCACCATCGGATATGGCCAGGCGCGCAGCAGCTCCACCGCCTGCTGCGAGGCGTTGGTCCACGGCTTGAGCTTGTTGCCGACCAACCCTACCCGCAGGCTGCCCTTGCGCACGCGCGGGTGCTGCGCGAGCGAGTCGAGGAACGGCACGGTGGCCTCGATGTCGAGGGTGGACGGCTGTATGGGGACGATCAGCGCATCGACATGTTCGAGGAACGGCTCGAGATCGTCGGCCATCGCCCCGGCGGGGGCGTCAACCACCACCTGCTGGGTATCGTCTGGCATCTGCTTACGCCACGCCTTGCGGCGGGTGCCATCCAGCGGCAGCACGGCGGTGTCCAGCCCCGCGCGCTTCTCGGCCCAGCGGGTGGACGAGCGCTGTGGGTCGGCATCGACCAGGGCGGTGCGCAGGCCCTCGATGGCCGCCTGCGCGGCAAGATGGGTGGCGATCGTGGTCTTGCCCACGCCCCCCTTGGAGCTGGCGACCAGCACGGTTCTCATCAAGCCCACCTTTGGCGCTTACACCGGACGGGAACCGCAGCGTACACCGGGAGTGGCGCGGGCGGCCACCTGCGCGTCGGCCACCTTCGCGACGCCTACCCCACGGGCACGTGCACCCACGCCGGCAAGGTCAGCAGCGACAGCAGCAGGCCGTAGCCCACCATCGCCGCGGCCAGCCGCGGCGCCAGGTTGTGGGCGATGGCCAGCGCGCCGGCGGTGACCATCGAGGGCATGGCCGCTTCCAGGACGGTGGTGCGGGCCATGTCGCCGTGCAGGCCCAGCAACGGAACCAAGGCCCACGCCAGCGCCGGCATCACGGCCAGCTTCAGCAGCAGACCGGTGGCCAGCGGTTTGAGTTCGTCGCGCGGCAACGACAAGCGCACCGACAGACCGATGGTGAGCATGGCCAGGGGCAACAGCGCGTCGGACAGGCGCTGCAGGCCACCGGCGATCCACGCCGGCGGCTCGGCGGGCATCACCGTGAAGCCCACCACCAGCGCCCACAGCGGCGGAAAGCGCACGATGCGGCGCGCGATGTCGCCGGCCGATGGGGTGTGGTCGCCGCCGTAGCGCGCCAGCACCCACAGGCCAAAGGTCGACATGATCAGGAACGCACCGAACTGATCGTAGATCACCGCGTACGGCAGCGCGTGTTCGCCGATCAGCGCGCGGGTCAGCGGGTAGCCGAGGAAACTGGTGTTGCCCAACGCCACGGTCAGCAGCAAGACCGCGCGCTCGTCATTGCGGAACTTCAACCAGCGCGCCAGCGCGCCCACCAGCAGCACGGTGGCGCCGAGCAGCAGCCACGGCACCGCGACGACGCCCACCAGTGCCGGTTCGAAATGCAGGCGCGGCGCATAGCGCAACACCGCCGCCGGCAGGCACACGTACAGCACCACCAGGTTCAGGGTTTGCGCCGAATCGTCCGGCAACACCCGCAGGCGCTGGAACAGGTAGCCCAGCGCCAGCATCGCCAGCACCAGGGCAAACGCATCGAAGGCCATCAGTAACCTGCCGCCTGCCCGTCCTTGCGCGATTCACTGGCGCCGATGTAGCCGCCATGCGGATTGACCATGATCGCCTGGTAGCCGCCGTAGGGACCGTCGGCGAAGCGCACGCTGTGGCCCTTGCGCATCAGCGCGCGCACCGTCTCGTACGGGAAACCGGACTCCAGGTCCAGTTCGCCGCCGTCGGCCATCGCCGTGGCCTGGCCGGCGGGTTCGGTCGAGCCATCGTGCTGGATGCGCGGCGCGTCACCGGCTTCCTGCAGGTTCATGCCGAAGTCGATCAGGTTGAGCAGGATCTGCACGTGGCCCTGCGGCTGCATCGCGCCGCCCATCACCCCGTAGCTGAGCCACGGCTTGCCGTCCTTGGTGACGAACGCCGGGATGATGGTGTGGAACGGCCGCTTGCCCGGCGCGAACGCATTGGGATGGCCTTCCTTCAGCACGAACTGCTCGCCGCGGTCTTGGAAGATGAAGCCCAGCCCCGGCGGCGCCATGCCGCTGCCCATGCCGCGGTAGTTGGACTGGATCAGCGAGACCATCATGCCGTCGGCGTCGGCGACGGTCATGTAGATGGTGTCGCCTTCGTTGAGCTGCGGGATCACGCCGGGCTCGGCGGCCTTCATCGCGCGCTCCATCGAGATCAGCTTGCCGCGCTCACGCGCGTACGCCTTCGACACCAGCGTGGCGACGGGCGTGCGGTAGTAGTCCGGATCGGCATAGGAGGCCGCGCGATCGGCGAAGGCGAGCTTCTTGGCCTCGGTGAACAGGTGCACGTGCTCCGGGCTGCCGAAACCGTAGGCCTTGAGGTCGTAGGGCTCCAGCAGGTTGAGGATCTGCAGCGCGGCAATGCCCTGGCCGTTGGGCGGCAGTTCCCACACATCGAAGCCGCGGTAGTTGGTGCTGACCGGTTCGACCCATTCGCCCTTGTGCGCGGCGAGGTCGTCGTACGCGAGGAAGCCGTCGTGGGCCTTGAAATAGGCGTCGATGCGGCGCGCGATGTCGCCCTTGTAGAACGCATCGCGGCCGCCGCGCGCGATGGCGCCCAGCGTGGCGGCCAGGTGCGGGTTCTTCCACGTCTCGCCGGTGCGGGGGCCACGGCGGCCGTTGGTGCAACCGGTCTCCTTGGCGCCACACGGCACGGTGAACTGCTCGCTGAATCCAGGCCACTTCGACAACGTCGGCACCGAGCGGCCCCAGTAGTAGGCGATCACCTCGTGCACCGGATGACCGTCGCGCGCGTAGCCGATCGCGGGCGCGAGGTTGTCAGCCATCGAGCGGCGGCCGAAGCGCTGGTGCAAGGCGAACCACGCATCCACGGTACCCGGCACGGTCACCGGCAACGGGCCATGCGCCGGAATGGCCTGCAACCCGCGACGCTGGAATTCCGCGAGCGTCAGCGCCTTGGGCGAGCGGCCGGAGCCGTTGTAGCCGTGCAGCTTGCGGGTCTTCGGGTCCCAGACGATGGCGAACAGGTCGCCGCCGACGCCGTTGCCGGTCGGCTCCATCAAGCCAAGCGCGGCATTGGCGGCGATCGCCGCATCGACGGCACTGCCGCCGGCCTTCATCACGTCCAGCGCAACCTGGGTGGCCAGCGGGTGCGAGGTCGCGGCCATCGCGTGTGGCGCGTAGACCTCGCTGCGGGTGGCGAAGGGCTTGCCGGTGATGCGGTCGGCGGCCGGGCTGGCCAGGGGCAAGGCGAGCAGGAGCGCAGCGATCAACGGACGCATGCCGGTATCCAGGTCGGAGGGCGAAGGGGCCATGCTAGCGTGCCGTCAGCCACGCGACGTTGCGACGATCGGCGGATCGCGACCTACTCGGGGTAGCGCTCGCGCACGAACAGGTGCAGGTGCTGCACCGCGGTCTCGACGTGGGCTGCCAACACCCGCGCCTCGGCCCAGCCGCCCTGGCGGGCGGCATCCTCCAGTTCGCCGGCGGCCTTGGCCAGGTCCTGCGCGCCGACCAGCCGGGCCGCGCCTTTCAGCTTGTGCGCCTCGCGGGTGACGGCCACGAGGTCACCGGCATCGCGCGCGGCGAACAATGCGCCCAGGTCATGGTCGACGCTGGCCAGGTAGTCGTGGAGCACGCTGCGGGTCTCCGCGGCGTCGCCGCCGGTGAGGTCGGCGAGCACGGCGGGGTCGAGCGCGGGGGGATGGTCGAGCTGTGGGGTCACGCCCGCCGCGGGAGCCGCAGTTGCCGACAAGGCGCCCTCTTCCGTCGGCATTGGCTCCGTGCCGGCGGGGAACTCCGCGGGCGCGGTGCCCGGCAACCAGCGCTGCAGGCACGCCGCCAGCGTGGGCACGCTCACCGGCTTGGCCAGGTAGTCGTCCATGCCCGCGGCGATGCAGCGCTCGGCCTCGCCCTTCAGCGCCGAGGCGGTAAGGGCCACGATCGGGATGCGCTGCCGCCCGCTGCGCGCCTCCTCCTCGCGGATCGCGCGGGCGAAGTCGTAGCCGTCCAGGCCGGGCATGTGCACGTCCGACAGCACCAGTCCATAACCGCCCGCGCGCCAGCGCGCCAGGCCGTGCAGGCCGTCCTCGGCAGCCTCGCTGGCATAGCCGGCCAGGGCCAGCTGCCGCGCGATCACCATGCGGTTGATGGGGTGGTCGTCCACCAGCAGCACCAGCGAACCTTCGCGTCGCGCCTGTTCCACGCTCGGCAGCGGACGCGGGGTGAAGCCCTCGTGCGTGGCCTTGGCCGCCGGCGTCGCTGGCAGGTCCTCCGCGCGCACGCGCGGCAAGGTCACCTGCAGGCGCAGGGTGGTGCCGCTGCCCGCGGCGCTCTGCATGCTGACCGCGCCGCCCATCAGCTCGGCCAACCGCCGGCAGATTGCCAGCCCGAGCCCGGTGCCGCCGAAGCGGCGCGTGGTATCGCCATCGGCCTGGCTGAAGGGTTCGAACAGGTGTTGCTGCTGCTCGACGCCCACGCCGATACCGGTGTCGGTCACGCGCAGGCACAGCTGGTCGGCGCCCAGCCCTTCGCCCACTTCCGGCATGTCCGCGCCCAGCCATTCCAGCGCCACGTCCACCCGCCCGGCCTCGGTGAACTTGATCGCGTTGGACAGGAAATTGGCCAGGATCTGCCGCAATCGCAGCGGGTCGGCGCGGTAGGCCGGCGCCACCCTCGGGTCGATGTGGCATTCCAGCGCCAGCCCCTTGCTCGACGCCGAGCCCAGGTAGTTGGCCACCGTGCTGCGCACCAGCGCCGGCAGGCTCATGGGCTCGGGCACCAGCGCCAACCGGCCGGCTTCGATCTTGGAGAAGTCCAGGATGTCGCCGATGATCCGCAGCAGCGACTGCGACGACTCCTGGATCACGTTCAGCGCGCGCCGCTGGTCGGCATCCAGCTGCGAGTGCGCGAGCACCTCGATCATGCCGGTCACGCCGATCATCGGCGTGCGGATCTCGTGGCTCATCGCGGCCAGGAACGAGGACTTGGCCTCGCTGGCATGCTGCGCGCGCGCCTCGCTGTCGCGCAGTTCCTGTTCCAGTTGCTTGAACTGGGTGAGATCGGTGGCCACCGCAATCACGCCGGCGGCACGGCCGTGTTCGTCGTCCACCGGCGACAGCGCGATCAGCACCGGCACCAGGTGGCCGTCGCGGTGGCGCAGCAGCGCCTCGCCGGGGGGCAGGCGCAGCGAGGCCAACGCCTCCAGCGCGCGCCAGTCGGTGGGCACCGGTCGACTGAGCATCTGCCCCAGGCGCGCCGCGACGCGCTCGATCTCCTGTGGCGGCACCAGCAGCGGCCCGTCGTCCGGGCGCGGTTGGCCGCCGTAGCGCACCACCTTGCCGAGGATGTCGTCGGCCCGCCAGCCGAGCATGCGTTCGGCGAAGGGGTTGAACACGGTCCAGCGCCCGTCGCGGTCCACCGCTAGGATCGCCGCCTGCGCCGCGGCCAACAGCGAGCTGAGGAAGCGCTCGCGCCGTGCCAACTCGGCGCGGGTGCGTTCGACCTGGCGCAGGTTCTCGGTGAGCCGCTCTTCAAACGCCACCACGTTGCGGCGCATGTCGACGAACGCATCCATCACCGTGGCCAGCTCACCACGGGGCTGGTATTGCGGCTGCGCGTCGAAGTCGTGCGCGTGCATCCGCCGCGCCAGCCAGGTCAGGCTTTCCACCCCACGGTAGGCATTGCGCAACACGAGCCGGCCAATCAGCGCCGCGGCCAGCAACGCCAGCACCGACAGGCCCACGCGCAATGCGCTCACCAGCCGGTTGCGGCGCACGTCGGCGGCCACCAGCGCATCGGCGCGCACCTGCGCCAGGTCCGACAGCGCCTTGATCCGGCGGGTCACCGGGTCGATCGCCGGGTACAGTTCGCTGTCGGCGAAGCGGCCCAATGCGCGGATGTCCTGCCGCACCAATATGCCGCGTAGTTTCACCGCCGCCTGGTCAGCGCGCACCCGCGCGGCGGCCACCTCGTCCAGCAGCGCTCGCTCGCGCTCGTCCTGCGGCAACGCCGCCAGCAACGCCCATTCGCCGTCGATGTGCACGCGCGCCGCGTCCACCGTCGCCACGCCTTCGCGCCACGGGATCAGGTGGTTGCGCACGCGGAAGGTGGTGTCGACGATGTCCAGGCCGTAGGCGTCGGACACGCGCTTGAGCACGGCCATGCGCCGCAGCGAATCGTCCTTGAGGATCAACAAGGACTGCCGCGCGCGGTACTGCGCCACCTCGTCGATGACCAGCACGCTCACCCCGGTGAGCAGGAACAGGCCGAACAACGCCCAGAGCTGGTGACGGAAACTGAGCCTGGCGAGGAACCCGGCCACGTCGCCCGTCAGGCCCCCGGCCGCCGCCAGTGCGCCACTACATCTGGCACGAGTGCCGCCGGCACCGGGCGCGAGATCAGCGTGCCCTGGGCGATGCCGCAACCCAGTTCGGCCAGCATCCGCCAGTCCTCGATGCTTTCCACGCCCTCGGCCACGACCTTCAGATCCAGCTTGCGCGCCAGGTCCAGGCTGGCTTCGACCACCGCACGCTTGCGCGGTTGCTTGTGCGCGCCCGATACGAACCCCTGGTCGATCTTGAGTTCGGTGAACGGCACCTGCGACAACTGCGCCAGCGACGACCAGCCGGTGCCGAAATCATCGATCGACAGGCCGAAGCCCTTCAGCCGCAGGCGCGCCATCACCCCCAGTCCGCGCGCGGCATCGGCCATCACCGAGCTCTCGGTGATCTCCAGGATGACGTCGGCCGGGTCCACGCCCTCGGCCTCCACCAGGCGCTGGTAGCGGTCGGCGGCGCTGTTGAGCGTCAGCGAGGTCGGCGACACGTTCACCGACAGCGTCAGGTGCAGGCCCTGCTCGTCCCAGCGACGCTTGTCGCGGCAGGCCTGGACCAGCATGTGGTCGGTCAGTGCCTCAAGCAGGCCCTCGCGCTCCAGCAGGCCGATGAAATGCGTCGGAGGCACCACGTGGCCATCCGCGCGGACCCAGCGTGCCAGGGCTTCCACCCCGACCACGCGGGCATTGGCGAACTCCACCTGCGGCTGGTACCACGGCGTGATCTCGTTGGCGGCCAGCGCCTCGCGGATGGTGCTGGCGCTGATCTCCATGGGCTCGTCAGCGACATCGTCGTGCGGCCCGTGGACATAGTCCTCCAGCGCGACGGCCAGCTTGTCCAGGGTCAGCGGCTTCTCCACGCTGCCCAGCACGCGCAGGCCGTAGGCGTGGGCCATGGTCTGCACGGTGTTGAGCAGCGCCGCATCGAGGGCACTGACCACCACCACCGCGCGGGCCAGCCGGCGCTGCGCGACGTGGCCGATGAATTCGATGCCGTCCATGCCCGGCATGTCCAGGTCGACCATCACCACGTCCGGGATCCGGTCCAGGCCGTCCAGCTGGCTTAACGCGCCGGCACCATCGGCGGCCTGGTGAACGTCAGTGACACCCAGTTCGGCGAGCAGGCGCAACGCCATCCGGCGCTGGAAGCCGTGGTCCTCGACCACCATGACGCTCAAGGCCGACAGGGACATCCGTTCCTCGGTGCTGGGTGCGCCCGCTCGACTGTAGCGTGCCCGCCGTCACAACGCGAGACACCCGGGCGACGGATCAACCGCGCCCGGGCGGGGTCACGGCCAGGTGGGTGGATTGGCTACCCAGGCAGCGTGCACTTCGGCCAGCGTGGCGCGTTCGGATTCCTTCCACTCCGGCAGCAGTTCGGCGTAGCGGGTGGTGCTGATCCACTGGGTGGGCTCGGTGCGCACGGCGGCGGCGTACCACTGCACGGCCTCCTCCTTGCGCTCCAGCGACCACAGCACCATCGCCAGGGTGGTGGGGATCCAGCTGGCGGTGGAGTTGCGCGCGGACACCAGCTGCAGCCACTGCGTCAGCGCCGCCTCGTCATCGCCGGAGCGGTAGAGGTCCCAGCCGTAATTCCACAGCAGGGCCCGGTACTGGCCGTCGCTGGGCGTGACCAGCGCCAGGGCGTCGGTATACAGCTGACGGCCCAGCTCCACGCGCCCGGCCTCCATCGCGATGTGCGCCAGCTGCGCGCGTTCGGCCACGGCGCGCGGATTGCGCTGGATGGCGCGTACCAGCTTCTGCGTGGCGGCGTCGCCGGTTTCGCGCACCGCCACGATCGGCTTCACCGCCAAGGCATCGGCCTCGAAGTAGAACTCGGCAGTCTTGGGCAGCGCCTGCGCCTGCGCCCCGGCAGCGGCCATGAGGCTGGCCGCAAGCAGCAAACCACGGATTCGCATGGTTATTTCCCCCTGTAAAGCAATCACCATCGTACCCGGTACGGTCCCGGGCCGGGCCATTTTGCCCGGTTGAGACTTTAGTCGCTGGTACAATTGTCCGGTTTTGCACGACCGGCCCGTTGCCCCGCAACGCCCCCGACGCCGCATTCGCCGCCCCCGCAGCCACCCCGCCGGCCCCCGCCGCGCCCGGAGCCACGCATGACCAGCACCGCCGAACTCAGCTCGCCGTCCTCGGCGAACACCGCCCTGACCAACAGTGTGGTCGACACCGACTACACCCTCGAGCACAAGTACAGCCGGGAAAAGGGCCGCATCTACCTGAGCGGCGTGCAGGCCCTGGTGCGCCTGCCGCTGATGCAGCGCCTGCGCGACGAGGCCAACGGCCTGAACACCGGTGGCTTCATCTCCGGCTACCGCGGCAGCCCGCTGGGCGGCTTCGACCTGGAGCTGTGGCGCGCCAAGAAGCACCTGGAAAAGGCCGGCGTGAAGTTCACCCCGGGCCTGAACGAGGACCTGGGCGCCACCATGGTCTGGGGCACCCAGCAGACCAACCTGTTCCCCGGCGCCAAGGTCGATGGCGTGTACGGCATGTGGTACGGCAAGGGCCCCGGCGTGGACCGCTGCGGTGACGTGTTCAAGCACGCCAACGCGGCCGGCACCGGCCGCTACGGCGGCGTGCTGGCGCTGGCCGCCGACGACCACGCCTGCCGCAGCTCCACCCTGCCGCACGGCAGCGAGGACGAGTTCGTCAGCGCGATGATGCCGATCCTCAACCCGGCCGGCGTGCAGGACATCCTCGAGATGGGCCTGATCGGCTGGGAGATGAGCCGCTTCACCGGCCGCTGGGTGGGCTTCAAGACCATCGCCGAAACCGTCGAGTCCTCCGCCTCGGTCGACGTCGACCCGATGGCGCTGCAGATCATCACCCCGGACGACTTCGAGATGCCGGAGGGCGGGCTCAACATCCGCTGGCCGGACCCGCCGATGAACCAGGAGATGCGCCTGCACAAGTACGCGGTGAAGGCCGCGCAGGCCTTCGCCCGTGCCAACAAGCTCGACCGCGTGGTGATCGACTCGCCGCGCGCGCGCCTGGGCATCGTCACCACCGGCAAGTCGTACCTGGACGTGCTGCAGGCGCTGGAATACCTGGGCCTGGACGAGCAGGCCTGCGCCGACCTCGGCATCCGCGTGTACAAGGTCGGCATGACCTGGCCGCTGGAGCCGGTGGGCATCCGCGCCTTCGCCGAAGGCCTGGAAGACATCATCGTCGTCGAGGAGAAGCGCGCCTTCATCGAGCGGCAGATGAAGGAGTACATGTACAACTGGCCGGGCCAGCGCCCGAGCATCGTCGGCAAGTACGACGAGGCCGGCGAGTGGATCCTGCCCAGCACCGGCGAGCTGACCCCGGCCACCATCGCCGGCGTCATCGGCCGCCGCATCCAGAAGTTCCACGACAGCGAGCACATCCAGAACGTGCTGCGCTGGATGGCCGAGAAGGAATCCGAACTGGCCCTGCCGCGCGCGCAGTTCCCGCGCGTGCCGCACTACTGCTCCGGCTGCCCGCACAACACCAGCACCAAGGTGCCGGACGGTTCGCGCGCGCTGGGCGGCATCGGCTGCCACTACATGGTCACGTGGATGGACCGCAACACCGACACCTTCACCCACATGGGCGGCGAAGGCGTGACGTGGGCGGGCCAGGCGGCGTTCACCGACACCCCGCACGTGTTCCAGAACCTGGGCGACGGCACCTACTTCCACAGCGGTTCGCTGGCCATCCGCCAGTCGATCGCGGCCGGCGTCAACATCACCTACAAGATCCTCTACAACGACGCGGTGGCGATGACCGGCGGCCAGCCGGTGGACGGCACCCTGACCGTGCCGCAGATCGCCCACCAGGTGCGCAGCGAGGGCGTGCACACCATCATCCTGGTGTCGGACGACATCGCGAAGTGGAGCAAGCGCGAGCTGTTCCCGTCGGAGATGGAGTTCCACGACCGCGCCGACCTGGACGCCATCCAAAAGCGCCTGCGCGAAGTGAAGGGCACCTCGGTGCTGATCTACGACCAGACCTGCGCCACCGAGAAGCGCCGCCGCCGCAAGCGCGGCAAGATGGTCGACCCGCAGAAGCGCGTGGTGGTCAACTCGCTGGTGTGCGAAGGCTGCGGCGACTGCGGCAAGAAGTCGTTCTGCGTGTCGGTGCTGCCGAAGGAAACCGAGTTTGGCCGCAAGCGCGAGATCGACCAGTCCAACTGCAACAAGGACTACAGCTGCACCACCGGCTTCTGCCCCAGCTTCGTCACCGTCGAAGGTGGTGGCCTGCGCAAGAAGAAGGGTTCGGGTGCGAAGGATCGTTTGACCAACCTGCCGCTGCCGCAGGTGGCCAGCGACCTGTCGCAGCCGTGGAACATCCTGCTGACCGGCGTGGGCGGCACCGGCGTGGTCACCATCGGCGCGCTGCTGGGCATGGCCGGCCACCTGGAGGGCCGCGGCGCCACCGTGCTGGACCAGACCGGCCTGGCGCAGAAGGGCGGCGCGGTCACCACCCACATCCGCATCGCCAAGTCGCCCGATGACATCCACGCCGTGCGCATCGCCGCCGGCGAGGCCGACCTGGTGCTGGGTTGCGACATGGTCGTGGTCAACGACTACTGGGTGCTGTCGAAGATCCGCAGCGGCCGCGCGCAGGTGGTGCTGAACACCTACGAGGCCATGCCGGGCACCTTCACCACCCGCCCGGACATGCAGTTCCCGGCCACCGACATCGTCGCCGCGATCAACGGCGCGCTGGGCGGCGAAGGCCTGCACGCGGTGGATGCCACCCAGCTGGCCACCGCGCTGATGGGCGACGCGATTGCCACCAACCTGTTCATCCTGGGCTATGCCTGGCAGAAGGGCCTGGTGCCGCTGTCGATGGACTCGCTGATGCGCGCCATCGAGCTCAACGGCGCCGCGGTGGAGATGAACAAGACCGCGTTCGCGTGGGGCCGCCTGGCGGTCATCGACCCGAATGCGGTGGCCGAGGCCGCCGGCCTGATCCGCAACGCCCAGACCGCCGCCGAGGCCACCCCGCATGCGCTGCCGATGCTGTCGCCGGCCGAGTGGGAAGGCCATGAGTGGGGCGCCAACGCCGCGCCGCGCGCGGTGCGCAACGAGGACGAGCTGCGCCACCTGCCCAGCAACGCCGGCGGCGACAACGTCGCGTTCCTGCCGCTGGACGACGAGCGCCTGTCGCGTTCGCTGGACGAGCTGATCGCGCGCCGCGTGGCGTTCCTCACCGAATACCAGGACGCCGAGTACGCCAAGGGCTACGCCGGTTTCGTCAACCGCGTGCGCGACGCCGAGCAGTCCAAGGCGCCGGGCAGCACCGACCTGACCGAGGCCGTGGCGCGCTACGCGTTCAAGCTGATGGCGTACAAGGACGAGTACGAAGTGGCGCGCCTGTACACCAGCGGCGAGTTCCTGCGCCGGGTGCAGCAGCAGTTCGACGGTGACTACAAGCTCAAGTTCCACCTGGCGCCGCCGCTGTTCGCGAAGAAGAACGCGGACGGGCAGCTGGTCAAGGCCGAGTACGGGCCGTGGATGCTGACGGCGTTCAAGTGGCTGGCCAAGCTGCGCAAGCTGCGTGGCACCAAGCTGGACGTGTTCGGCTACACCGAGGAGCGGAAGATGGAGCGGCAGTTGATTGCCGATTACATCCGCACGGTGGAAGGGCTGCTGCCGAAGCTGGACCGCGGCAACGTGGATCTGGCGGCGGAGATTGCTTCGATTCCGGAGCACATCCGTGGGTATGGGCACGTCAAGGAACAGCACCTGCATGACGCCAAGGTGCGTGAGGCGGCGCTGTTGAAGGAGTGGGATAATCCGTTGCGGATTGTGAAGGTGGCGTAAGGGTTGTCGCACGGTGGGAGGGCGCGGGCACTGTGCCGCGCCGACCCTCCGTCCGCGCAATCCTGCGCGGAGTCGGGCCGCCGGCCATCCATGGCCGGCTCTTGCGCGACACAGCACCCACACCCTCCCACCTGATGGCAGGTGGTTGAGTTGAAAAGCAGAAGCCCCGCCATTGGCGGGGCTTCTTGTCTTGGGCCGTCCGACGAGTGGCAAATGCGGCCGACTAACGCCAGATTTTCGGGCGACGCAATGTCGCCTCAGTTCATTTGATTCTTGGCATCTGGACCGCTAGCACTGAGTGTCACCCCATAGCGGCTCATGCGCTCTGCAGAAAGCGGAGAGCGTTTCGCAATCTCTTCGCAGGCCTGTCGCATTTTCTGCCTGGCTTCTGCCCACAAAGGATTACCTGTCCCGAAATCGAGAACTGTTTTTATCGCTCGCCTTGCCTTTGCGCCTGCGTGCTCTGTAAGAACGCTCGCGATCCGTTCCGGCGTGCTCTTTGCGACGGATTGGATAGCGGCATCGCTTATGCCACCACTTGAACCGAGCAGCTCCAGCGCCTCCTTCAGATCCATCACGACAGGCGCTTTGAGCTGGGCTTGCCTAATAGCTTCTACCAACTCAGGATCATCGATTGGCCCGAACATAGCGACCTCGTCGAGGTCGCCTAGTCTCTCGCCGCCTCGCTGTTCGATCCACGCCTTGATGAACTTGCTACCGACCTCTGGCCGACCCAGCAAACGAAGTAAACGCACCGTGGACTGAAGGTTATGCGCACGCTCGACGTGCGAGACTGGCGGCCAAGCTTTTTCCAGGGCGTCTGCCAGCTCTTCTTGATTCTCCGCAAGGGTGTCGTGAAAAAGCGACCATGCTTTTTCAAATGCTTCCTTACTACTTTCTAACTCGACATTACTTTGGTAAGCGTCGACCTCCGATGCGATCAACGCAGGGTCTGGGTATCCATTGATGACCATCTGGCAGAGCGCCTTATCCAATTCATCTCCGACGAAGATCTGATAGTCACTTATCAATTGCATCCACGCGAGTTCTTTCTCCGTCCTGTCCTTCTTGTCAGACATTGAGTAGAGCGCCATGTCGAATGGTCCAGAGCGCATAACGAAGTCAAGCGGTGGCGCGCCTTCCGCCTGCCCGCTGTGCGCGTACGTCAAGAGGGCCAATACTCGGACGATGCTCTCAATAGTTCTGGGATAGAGCTCGCGCTTCCCTGCTGAGTCTAGAGCCGCTTTCACGTGTCGTCCGGTTCTCTGAACTATCCGAATATTTGAGACACGAAGATCGCTGAGCGCCTTGCGTGCGATGGGATACCAAGTCTCGCCGGAGTACGTTTCAAGTCCTAGATCGATGCTTTGCTCAATTGATGGCGCATACGTCATCTCACCGTGGAAAACCTTCTCTTTGTTGTCGTCCCACACCTTCTGATCAGTCGCGTTGAGGCCACCAGTGTTGAGGATCACCACAACCCGACAACCCTGCTTATCCACCAGTTGTGAAACTAGTCCAAGGAAGTCGAGCATAGGTAAGCCTTCCCCTCGACGCTCAATGTCGTCGAAGCAGATCAAGCGGCCTTTGACCAAGTAGTAGCTGAGCGCGTCGTAGGACTTTGCAAGGCCTGTTCGAAGGTAGGGTATATCAGCCACGTCGAGAGCGATGGGCAAAAATGATTGAATCCGCCACCAGATCCACTGGGGATGAATCCATCGCCACCACTTTCGACGAAGGTCGTGATCGAACTCTTGAGTCGCCTGATAAACGGCGACTTTCATATCACTGAGGGAGCCGATACCAAACAGTGAAACGTATGAATATTTCTTCCGCCAAGGCTTAGCTAGATAGCGCTCGACGACGCGGCGGCGCCAAAAGTATGTCTTTCCAAGCCCCCACTTACCCTGCAGTACAAGCGCACCCGGTTCCTTTGAGCTGACAAAGTTCTCGAGTGCATTCTCGATTGACATGCGCGAATGTCCCTTTGGAGCGGATGGTCTAGGGTAATGCCTCCAAACTTACCTGGACTACTCCATCTACGTCGTCACCGACCTCTAGTCAGCGTGATTGAGGCAATCCGAGAGGCGTTTCGTGGCTTTGAGCGAAGAATCGCTGCGCGAACCAAATTTGTCCGGAACGGAAAAGCAACTTGACACCTCTTCGCAGTTGAAAACTGTTTATCTCACAGCTGCGTGATGTGCCGAGCCACCGCCTCCGCAATACGAATGCCATCCACCCCCGCCGACAGGATGCCACCGGCATAACCCGCACCTTCGCCCGCCGGATACAGCCCACACGTGTTGAGGCTCTGCAGATCATCGCCCCGGGTGATGCGCACTGGAGACGACGTCCGCGTCTCTACACCAGTTAGCACCGCATCGGCGCGATCAAACCCCCTGATCTGCTTTCCAAACGCCGACAACGCCTCTCGGATCGCATCAATCGCATAGCGCGGCAGCGCGCTGTCCAGGTTGGTCAGGTGCACCCCCGGCTTGTACGACGGCTGCACTTCGCCAAACGCCGTCGACGCACGGTTGGCGATGAAGTCGCCCACCAGCTGCCCCGGCGCGTCATACGTGCGCCCGCCCAGCTCATATGCCAGCGACTCGAAGTGCCGCTGCAGCGCCACGCCCGCCAGCGGCGAACCGCTGTCGTCGTAGTCGGCGTAGTCCGCTGGCTCGATGCCCACCACGATGCCGGCGTTGGCGTTGCGCTCGTTGCGCGAGTACTGGCTCATGCCGTTGGTGACCACGCGTTCGGGCTCGCTGGTCGCGGCCACCACGGTGCCGCCGGGGCACATGCAGAAGCTGTACACCGCGCGGCCGTTCCTGGCGTGGTGCACCAGCTTGTAGTCGGCCGCGCCCAGCAGCGGGTGGCCGGCCTGCGGGCCGAAGCGCGCGCGGTCGATCAGCGACTGCGGGTGTTCGATGCGGAAGCCGATGGAGAATGGCTTGGCCTCCATGTGCACGCCGCGCGCATGCAGCATGGCGAAGGTGTCGCGCGCGCTGTGGCCCAGCGCCATCACCACGTGGTCGCTGCGCAGCTCGCTGCCGTCGGACAGCTTCACCCCGCGCACGTGGCGCACGCCATCGGCGTCGGTGTCGATCAGCACGTCGTCCACGCGCGCGGAGAAGCGGATCTCGCCGCCCAGGCGCAGGATCTGCTCGCGCATGTTCTGGATCATCGACACCAGGCGGAAGGTGCCGATGTGCGGCTTGCTGACGTACTCGATCTCCTCCGGCGCGCCGGCCAGCACGAACTCGCGCAGCACCTTGCGGCCGCGGTGTTCCTTGTCGGTGATCTGGCTGTACAGCTTGCCGTCGGAGAAGGTGCCGGCGCCGCCTTCGCCAAACTGCACGTTGGATTCGGGCGTCAGCTCGCGCTTGCGCCACAGGCCCCAGGTGTCCTGGGTGCGCTCGCGCACGGCCTTGCCGCGCTCCAGCACGATGGGGCGGAAGCCCATTTGCGCCAGCAGCAGCGCGGCGAACAGGCCGCACGGGCCAAAGCCGACCACGATGGGGCGCTCGGTCAGGCCGTCGGGGGCGTGGGTGACCAGCTTGTAGGTGGTGTCGGGGGTGGGGCTCAGCTTGGGCGCGCCCTTGGCCGGCGCGACCGCGGGCGCTGCGCCGCCTGCACCCGGCTGCTCTCGCGCCAGCAGCTCCGCCGCACGCGGCGTATCGATGTCCAGCGTGTAGATCAGCTGGATGTCCCCGCGCTTGCGGGCGTCGTGGCCGCGCCGGAACACGTGCACGGTCAGCGGCTCGTCCGCGCGCAGGCCCAGCCGGGCGCGCACCGCCGCCTCCAGCGCCTCGGGCGGGTGGTCCAAAGGCAGCTTGAGGTCAGTGATGCGGAGCATGGGGGCGTAGCCGGGGTGTTCGGATCGCCATTTTAGGGTCTGAGCACGCGGGGGCCACCCTCAGCCCGTCGGGGCATGGGGTGCAGGGGCACCGCACCAAAGCCGGGTATCGGGCCGCGACGTGCGGTGCCCCTGCGCCCCGTGCCCGCCCACAGCGCACCGGCCTGGGCACCCCGCGCCCCGACAGGGTGAGGCGGCGGTCCGCGCCCCCGGCAAGGGGGCGCGGAGTGGGTAGGTCAGTTGGCGGTGCGTTTGAAGGCCAGTTGCTGGCCGTTCTGGTGCAGGGTCACGGTGTCGGGCGTACCGCTGGCGGGGGTGAACTCCAGCGTGGCGTCCACCACCGTGGGGTAGAAGCGGTCGGCGCTCTCGGCCTTCAGCGGCAGCACCGGCTGGCCGCCCAGTTGGGCGTGCAGGGTGCCGTCGGCCACGGTGATCAGCATCGGCATGCCGTTGAACTCGTAGCGGCCCACCAGGCGCTGCAGCGCGGGGGCCGGCAGCTCGACGGCGGCGCGGTCGGCGGGCAGCGGTTCGTTGCTCAGCGCGGTGACCACGGCGGGGCCTTCGCCCTCGTGGAAGAACTCCATCGCGTTGACCCTGCCCTCGGCATCGCGCAGCAGGTTGAAACGGTTGAAGCCGTCCTCGTACAGGAAGCTGTCCGTGCCGATGGGGATGAGCTTGGCGCGCTGGCCGCCGGTGCGCTGGCCGGTCAGGCCGCCGTCCACCACGCGCAGGGTGCGGGTGGTCTTCTCGTCCAGCCGGTACACGCCTTCGTACTGCTTGAGCGTGGCGGCGTCGATGGCGATCGGCGTCGCAGTGGGGTACGGGTCGCCCAGCGCGAACGCGGCGATGCGCCGCGCCAGTTCGCTGGGGCCTTCGTTGCCACCGCGCGCGCCGTCGGCGTTCTGCAGCACCACCACGCTAATGTCGTCGCCGGGCAAATAGTTGAGCGTGGTGGAGAAGCCGAAGATGCCGCCGCCGTGCACCAGCATCGGACGCCCGCGCACGTGGCCGGCGGTGATGCCGTAGCCGTAGTTTTCGTCCACCGCCTTGTCCTGCGGCGTGATCATGGCGACGTAGCTGGCGTCCTTCAGCACGCGGCCTTCGTGCAGCGCGCGGTTCCAGGTGTGCAGGTCATCCACGTTCGACACCAGCGCGCCGGCCGCGTGCGGCTGGGTCATGCTGATCGGGCGCGCGTCCACCACCTTGTCGCCTTCCCACGAATAGCCGTGCACCTGGCGCGCGACCACGTCCGGGTCGTGGCCGTAGCCGGTGTGCGTCATGCCCAGCGGCGCGAAGAACTGCTCATGCAGGTAGCGGTGCCACGGCATGCCGCTGGCCGCCTCGATCACCGCGCCCACCAGCACGTAGCCGGAGTTGTTGTAGCGCCAGCCCTCGCCGGGGGCGAAGTCGGGCTTCTCGTTCTTGAACACGTCGATCAGTTGCGCGGTGGTCAGGTCGCGCTGGATCGGGCCGTCCATCATCCCGGGCATGTCGGTGTAGCTGCGGATGCCGGAGGTGTGGTTCAGCAGCTGGCGCACGGTGACAGCGTCGCCATTGGGATAGCCGGGCACGTACTTCGACAGCGGGTCGTCGAGCGCGACCTTGCCGTCTTCCACCAGGCGCAGCACGCCGGCGGCACCGAACTGCTTGGTCACCGAGCCGATGCGGAACATGCCGTCGGCGGTCAGTGGCTTGGCGCCGGTGACGTCGGCGCGGCCGATGGACCCGCGGTACAGCATCTGGTCGCCGCGCATCACCAGCACCGCGGCGCCGGGGCCGAAGGGGTCGTAGGTCTTGGCCAGCAGTTGCGCGGCGTAGCGGGCTACGGCGGCGGGCGTGGGTGCCTGGGCTGGGGCTGCGGTGGGGAGAGCGGCGTCCTGCGTGGCTGCGGTCGCAGCGGCAGCGGGCGCCGCGGCCCCCAGGCCAAGGGCCAGGGCGGCGGCCAGGGCGGCGGCCAGGGCGGCAATGCGGTACATCGGGCGATGCATGAGTCCTCCTTGATGGTTGGCGCTGCCGCGGTCATGCGCGGCGGGTAGCCAACCCTACCCGGGATGGGCGCACATGCCGAGCACCTTTGGTCACCGGGACCGAAGTCACGGGCTCAGCGGGCCAGGTACAGCCATGCCACGTACGCGGCGTAGATCGCCACCAGCAGTGCGCCTTCGCCACGGCTGACCCGTCGGCCACTGGCAAACACCGGCACGCACAGCAGGGCCACCGCCACCAGCAGCGGCAGGTCGAAGCGGCTCACCGCAGCGGGCGCGGGCAGGCCGTCGGGCGCGGCCAGGCAGGTCAGGCCCAGGATCAGCAGGATGTTGTAGATGCTGCTGCCGATCAGGTTGCCGACGGCAACGTCGCGTTCGTCGCGGCGGGTCGCCACCAGGGTGGTGGCCAGTTCCGGCAGGGACGTGCCCAACGCCACCACCGACAGGCCGATGATGGCCTCGTCCACGCCCGCCGCATGGGCCAGCGCCACTGCGCCGCTCACCAGCCAGCCCGCACCCAGCACGGCCAGGGCGATGCCGCCCAGCAACAGCAGCGCGTCGGCGGCCCAGCGGGGCCCGCGCGAGCGCATGGCCGGCGTCGCCGCGGTCGCGGTTTCCGGTGGGTACATGTCGCGGAATTCGCGCCGCACCAGGGCGCTTTCGCGGCCGCTGACGCGCACCAGCAACACGGTGTACACCGCACTGCCGGCCAGCAGCAGCAGGCCGTCGGCCCGGGAGAAGCGGCCGTCGTGCGCCAGCCACGACATCGCCACCGTGGCCAGGATCATCGCCGGCAGGTCCAGCCGCAGGCTCTGCAGCCGCAAGGGCAGCGCGCGGATCCAGGCGCTCAGGCCCAGGATCAGCAGGATGTTGACCAGGTTGGTGCCGGCGATGTTGCCCACCGCCAGCGCGCCGGCATCACGCTCGACCGCCGCCAGGCCCACCGCGAGTTCCGGGGCGCTGGTGCCGATGGACACCACGGTCAGGCCCAGCAGCAGCGGCGGCACGCCCAGCGTGCGCGCCAGCCGCGTTGCGCCGCGCACCAGCGCCTCGGCGCCCAGCACCAGCGTCAGCATCCCCACCGTCAGCAGGAGCAGCCCCATGGCTGCACCTTGCCGGCTGGCGCCCCGCGGCGCCAGCCCTGCTCAGCAGGTCAGTCGTCCATGCGGCCGTGGTGGCCGTGGCCGCGCTTGCCGCCCATCATCGGCGCGTTGGCCATTTCCTCGCGGCTGATGGTGCCGTCCTTGTTGGTGTCCATCTGCGCGAAGCGCGCATCGGCGTGCTGCTTGCGGCGCGCCTCCATTTCGGCGCGGCGCGCTTCGTGCGCGGCCTCGAGTTCGGCGCGGGTCAGCTTGCCGTCGCGGTTGGCGTCGGCCTTGGCGAAGAACGCCTCGCGGCGCGCGGCGTGGCGGGCCTGGCGGTCGGCCTTGTCGATGAAGCCATCCTTGTTGGCGTCCATCTCGGTGAAGCGCTCGGCCAGGCCGGGGCGCGCGGCGGCCTCGGCCTTGCTGATGCGGCCGTCCTTGTCGGTGTCCAGTTGCATCAGGCGCTCGCCGTGCATGCGGTGCGGACGGGCGCCGTCGTGGCCATCGGCGCCACCGTGGGCGATGGCGAAGCCCGACACCGTCACGGCCGTCAGGGCAAGGGCAAGCAGGTGGGTGCGCTTCATGGGATGTTCCTCGGTAGACGCCGGCGACGTGCCGGGCATGTACCGGTTAACGCCACGGCGCCAACGCGGTTGACGACGCGACCGCGCCATTCAGCCGCGGGTGGGCGTCGTCCCTGTCTTGCGCCACACCCGGCAGCGGTTGTTGGCGGGCATGGCCAGGTCTTCCTCCAGCACCAGGCCGACGCTTGCAGCGAGCGCGTCCACCGCTTCCGCATCGCGGATCGCCGAGCGCGGATCGCGCGCCAGCAGCCACGCATCGAAGGCGCGGTTGCTGTCGCTGGTGTATTCGCCACCGTAGTTGAAGGGCCCGTACACCACCAGCAGGCCGCCGTCGGCCAGCACGCGCGACACACCGGCGAAGAACGCCTGCACCTCGGGCCACCCCATGATGTGCAGGGTGTTGGCGCTGAACACCGCGTCGAACGATGGCGTGGGCCACGGCCCGGTGGCGACGTCGAGTTGCAGCGCGGCCGGCGTGTTGGCCAGCGCCGCGTCATCCAGCCACATCGCGATGCCCGGCAGGTTCTCCGCACGGTCGCTGCACTGCCACTGCAGCCATGGCATCGCCGCAGCGAAATGCACGGCGTGCTGGCCGGTGCCGCTGCCGATCTCCAGCACCCGGCGCGCTGCCGCCAGGCGCGGTTGCAGTACCGCCAGGATCGGGTCGCGGTTGCGCTCGCACGAGGGGGCGTTCGGTTTGTCCATGCGCAATGGGTTCCACTCGGGGATGGGGTCGGGGCGGTGGCAGCGTGGCCGGTCGCAGCCGGTGCGACGGCCGGGCCTTTACATGCCGCTCACCGTTGCACCCGCATTGTCGCCCCCAAGCCCCGTCGGAGTCTCCGCCATGGCATCACCCCGCACCGCTGACACCCGCCTGCCCCTGATCCCGCTCGCCGTGCTGCTGGCGTCGATGGTCGCCTGCAGCACCATGCCCGCCGAGCCGCCGATGGACGGCGCGCCCACCGGCATGTGCAATGCGCAGGCCGCCAGCTGGGCCATCGGCCGTGCGCCCACCCAGGACGTGGTGGACCGCGCCACGCGCGACAGCGGCGCGGCCGTGTCGCGGGTGCTTCGCCCCGGTCAGGTGGTGACGATGGAATACCGCGCCGACCGCCTCAACATCGACGTCAACGAACGCGAGGCGATCACAGGGTTGCGGTGCGGCTGACCATCGAGGTGGTGTCGGGCCGTCCGCCGCGCACGAGGGCGGCGGCCCCGCTACACCCCAGGAAGCGTGAGCCCTTGAGCCACTTGTCGTTCTTCGCGTAGGCGAAGACCAGCTGGCCCTGCTTGAGCGTGTCGATCATCGGCTTGGCCACTTCCGGGCGCACCGCGGGGCAGCCGAAGCTGCGGCCGAGGCGACCCTGCACGCGGGCCTGCAGCGGATTCACGTACGGCGCGCCGTGCATGACGATCAGGCGATTGCGCGCGTTGTCGTTCCAGCCCGGCTCGTGGCCGTCCATGCGCAGCGAGTAGCCGTTGCCGCCCATGTAGGTCTCGGCGGTGGTGAACAGGCCCAGGCTGGTCTGGTGGCTGCCGTCGGTGTTGGAGAACTGGGTGGCCATGTTCTCGCCGCTGCCGCGGCCGTGCGCGACGTACTCGTCGTACAGCAAGTTCGCGTTGCGCAGGTCGAACACCCACAGGCGGCGCTCGGTGGACGGCTTGGAGTAGTCGATCACCGCCAGGCGCGTGGCGTCGGCTCCGGTGCCGGTGCGGCCGGCGCAGGTGCGCGCTTCCAGTGCCAGCGCCAGCACTTCCGGGTCGGCCTTGGGCGCGGCCTTCACCAGCCGCTGCAGCAGCGTGGGCTGCGCGGTCGGGGGGGAAGAAGCGGGGTTCGGGTCGCCACGATCGGCGGCCACCACAGAGGTCGAGGACGGAGGCGGTGCGACGGGCGGAATGGCCGCGGCGTTTGACGTCCTTGCCGAAGGCGCGACACATCCCGCTGCCAGCACTGCCGTGAGCAGGGCCAGTGGGGTTTTTGTCATGCGGCGAGGTTACATGAAGATCGCGTCAAGGGTGTTCAGCTTACTGACCGTCGGGGTCAGGTTGAACAGGGGTTTCTTCCTCGTCGCTGTCGTCGTCCTGGGCACGGATCACGGTCAGGCCGGCATTGGCTTCGTGCGGTTGCAACGGCTCGTCGGTAACCACCATCGTGGCGCCCGGCGACAGCGTTTCGTACACCAGTTGGCTGAACACGGGTGGCACCAGCAGCCGTTCACCGCGGATCGCGGCCTGCAGGTCCTGGTGCAGGTCAGGCGTGGCGCCGGGCACTTCCACCTGCATCCAGCGCAGCGGCGGCCGTCCCGGCACCAGCGTGTTGGGACCGGTGCCCTGCCCGTCGAGCAGCACGTAGGCGTGCGTGCCGCTCATCGGCTCGCCGGTCAGGGTGACGGCGGCGCGGCCGATCTCGGTGCCTTCGCGCATCACCACCACTTCCTCGTCGTGGGTGCTGAACACGAGGGTGATCGGGCCTTCGGTCGCACGTTCGGGCGTCCAGCTGAACTGACCCTTCGGTAGCGTTTTCGACGGGCTGCGCGCCCGGCCGGTCGACGCGTCCACGGGCGCGAACAGCCCCGGGGACACGACATCCGGATCGTGCGACGCGGCGTTGGCCACCACCACGGTCATGCCGTGCGAGGTGACGTCAAACAGCTTCTTCGAGAATTCCAGCGGCAGGCGCACGCACCCGTGCGAGGCCGGATAGCCGGGCACGCGCCCGGCATGCAGTGCCACGCCATCCCACGTCAGCCGCTGCATGTAGGGCATCGGCGCATCGTCATACAGGTTGGAGTAGTGCTCCTTGCGCTTCTGCAGGATGGTGAACACGCCGGTGGGCGTCTCGTAACCCTTCTTGCCGCTGCTGACCGTGGACACGCCGATGCGCACGCCGTTGCGGTACACGTAGGCCTGCTGCTCCGGCAGGCTGATCACGATCACCACCGGACCCTGCGGTGCCAGTTCAGGCGTCCACAGGTATTCGCCGGGTTTCAGCGCCAACGGCGGCGGTGCAGGCGCGGCCAACGGCGACGCGGCGGTCAGCGGCGTGGGCACGGGCGCCACAGCGGCACGCGCGGGTACGACCGTACTCTCCGCCGGGCGCACGGTGGGGGGCGCGACCTGCGGGGCGGCCGTCGCGGTCATCGACAGCGCAAACGCCACGGCCACCGCCAACAGGCGATGCGAGTGACGCGCCTGCGGCCAACGCGCAGGGGATGAGGTCATCGTGGGCATGGCATTCCTTCCTGCGATAACGGTAACCGCCGCGTGCGACGGCAGCTTGATTGCAGTCAATGCCGCACCCGCGCCGTTGCCGTGGGTTTAGACTGCAGCCACACCGTTGCAGGGAGCAGGGCGATGCGTCACCACCACTGGCTGTTGGCTGCCGTCGTGCTGTTGGGTTTGTGGGCCTGGTCCAAGCGCGTGGACAACCCCGATACCGTGCCGGCGACGCCTGCCACGCAAGAGGCGCCGGCGGTGCCGGCTACCGGTGAGGCACCCGCCACGCCGCCCACCGCCCCTGGCGCGGACACCGCCGCGGACACCCCGCGCGACGCGGGCACCGCACCCGGCTATCCCGCGTTCCTGCCCGCCGAAGCCCACCCGGTGCTGGACGCGATCGCCCGCGGCGGCCCGTACCGCTACCGCCAGGACGGCGGCGTGTTCCAGAACCGCGAACGCCGCCTGCCCGCGCAACCGCGCGGCTACTACCACGAGTTCACGGTCGACACGCCCGGCTCCGACGACCGCGGCGCGCGTCGCATCATCACCGGCGGCAACCCGCCGTCGGAGTACTGGTACACCGATGACCATTACCGTAGCTTCCGCCGCTTCGAACTGACCGGAGCGACGCGATGAACGACACCGACCTGCGCAACGTGCTGGCCGACCCGGCACAGAGCGGCGCGTATTTCGTCGCCGCGGGCGACGCCGAGGCCATGGCCGACGCGGGCGAGGCGCTGGACTACCACGTCTACCGCATCGACCTGGCCGGCTGCCCGGACAAGGTGGAGCTGATGGAGCGGCTGGCCGCGGCGATGCGCCTGCCAACCTGGTTCGGCGGCACCTGGGACGCGCTGGCCGACGTACTGGGCGACCTGTCGTGGCAGCCGGCGGTGGGCTACCTGCTGCTGATCGAACACGCGGCGGACCTGCGCGAAGCCTCGCCCGACGATTTCGACACGCTGCTGGAGATCCTCAACGAGGCCGCGTTCCGCTGGGCCGAGGACGATCGCCCGTTCTGGGCGATCCTGCCGATGCCGGCCGCAGCGTTGCCGGACGACGAGGACGAGTAAGCCGCGCGGCGGCTCAGGCCGCGGGCGTCTCCGGCGCGACCTTGGCGGCTGCATCCGCCGGCACCTTGGCGAACACCCACGCAATCGCGACCGCGCACGCCAGCAGCCCCGCGGCCAGGAACCACGGCGCGCTGGGCAGATGCACCGGCGCGCTCTTGCCGATGAAGTAACCAAAGCTGCCCGCGAACAGCGACGGGCCGATGATCCCCGCCAGGCTCACCAGGCTCATCAACGCGCCCTGGATGCGGCCCTGCACCTGCGCGCCCACCTGGCGCGTGATCAGCGCCTGCGTCGACGGCGCGGCCAGCGCCCACAACGCACTCACCGGTATGCCCAACCAGAACATCCAGCCCTCGCTGGCCAGGCCGTACAGGACGAAACCGGTGACCCCGCACGACAGCCCCAGCAGCAGCGCGCGGCGCTCGCCGATGGCCTTCACCACCCGTCCGACCAGCGCGCCATTCACGATGACGCTGCACACGCCCACCACCGCCAGCACCCACGCCACGTCGCGCGGGCCCCAGCCAAAGCGGTAGTCGGCAAACAGGACGAAGATGCTCGGGTACACGTAGTGCGCCAGGTTGGCGATGAACACCACCGCCGCCAGCCCGAACACCTGCGGATAGCGCTTGAGCAGCGCCAGCGAGCCGACCGGGTTGGCGTGCGACCAGTCGAACCTGGCGCTGCGCTTTTCCGGCGGCAGCGATTCGGGCAGCACGAACCAACCGTACAGGAAGTTGCACAGCGCCAACGCCGCGGCGAACCAGAACGGCCAGCGCAGGTTGATCTCGCCCAGCCAGCCGCCGATCAGCGGACCGACGATGAAGCCCAGCCCGAACGCCGCGCCGATCAGGCCGAAACTCTTGGCGCGCTGCTCCGGCGGCGTGACGTCGGCGATGTAGGCGTTGGCGGTGCTGAAGCTGGCCGAGGTGATGCCGGAGATGATGCGGCCCACCAGCAACCACGGCAGCGTGTTGGCCAGCGCCATGAAGATGAAATCGATGCCCAGGCCCAGGCACGACAGCAGGATCACCTTGCGCCGGCCGAAGCGGTCCGACAGCGCGCCCTGGATCGGCGAGCACACGAACTGCACCGCGGCGAACACCGTGCCGAACACGCCCACCCAATACGCCGCATTGGCGGTGTCGCCGCCGGCGAACTGTTCGATCAGGTGCGGCAGCACCGGGATGATCACGCCGAACGACAGCACGTCGATCAGCACGGTGATGAAGATGAAGATCAGCGCGGCCTTGCGCACGCGCGGCGCTACAGGTTCGGTCACGGAAACTCGCCGGGCTCGGGGCAGTCGCGCAGTCTAGCGCGGCCACGTCGAGCGCAGGTTCCAGCGCCGCCGGGGATACTCGGAAAGCAGGCGGCTGTTACGTAGGAAACTATTTCAGTTTCAACTATTTACGTATTTGCCGCGTTGCACAAAATGTGCTTTATTCGGGTCATACACGGACACGTTGGTCTGTCGCGCGGGGCTCCCGGACGCGACGGGCGGCCGTGCCCTGCCCCATCGCCAAGGAACCGCCATGTCCGCTGCTGCCACCCTGCCGCTGTACGACCCGCGCGATGAGCACGACGCGTGCGGTTTCGGCCTGATCGCCCACCTGGACGACACGCCCAGCCGCGCCATCGTCGAACGCGGCATCGAGGCACTGGTGCGCATGACCCACCGCGGCGGCGTGGCCCGCGACGGCCTCAGCGGCGACGGCTGCGGTCTGCTGCTGCGCCAGCCCACCGCGTTCCTGCGCCGGCTGGCCGAGGAGAGCGGCATCGCGGTGCGCGGCCACTTCGCCTCGGGGCTGGTGTTCCTGCCGCACGACGCGGACGAGGCGGCCCGCGCGCGCGACACACTGGCCGCGTTGCTGCAGGACGAACGGCTGGCGGTGGCCGGCTGGCGCGAGGTGCCCGTCGATCCGTCGGCCTGCGGTGCACTGGCGCGCGCGTCGATGCCGCGCATCGAACAGGTGTACGTCACCCCCACCGGCGGCTTCGACGCGGTCGGCTTCGAGCGCTCGCTGTTCCTCGCCCGCCGCCGCGCCGAACAACAGTTGCATGACCTGGCTGACTTCTACGTGGTCAGCCTGTCGGCCGCGAGCATTGGCTACAAGGGCATGGTGCTGCCGGACCGGCTGGCACAGTTCTACCCTGACCTGCAGCGCGCCGACCTCGCCGCCAGCGCCGTGGTCTTCCACCAGCGCTTCTCCACCAACACCACGCCGCGCTGGCCACTGGCGCAGCCGTTCCGCCTGCTGGCGCACAACGGCGAGATCAACACCATCGCCGGCAACCGCGCCTGGGCGCAGGCGCGCGCCCACGTGTGGCGCACCCCCGCACTGGACCTGCGCGAGTTCGACCCGGTGATCACCACCAGCGGCTCGGACTCGCAGAGCCTGGACGACATGCTGGCGCTGCTGCAGGCCGGCGGCATGGACCTGCTCAAGGCGATGCGCATCCTGATCCCGCCGGCCACGCAGTCGCTGGAATACAGGGACGCCGACCTTGCCGCGTTCTACGAGTACTACGCGCTCAACACCGAGCCGTGGGACGGCCCGGCCGGCATCGTCACCCTGGATGCGCGCTACGCCGCGTGCACGCTGGACCGCAACGGCCTGCGACCGGCGCGCTGGCTGCGCACCCGCGACCGCCACTTCCTCATCGCCTCCGAAGCGGGCGTGTGGGAGCTGCCGGCCGAGGAGATCGAGGCCAAGGGCAAGCTCGGCCCCGGCGAGATGATCGCCGCCGACCTGTACTCCGGCGAGCTGCTCGACAGCGAGGCCATCGACGCGATCAACCGTGCGCGCGCACCGTACAAGCGCTGGCTCAAGCAGGGCACCACCCACCTGCAGACCGAGCTGATCGACCCCAACCTCACCGCCGACCCGTTCGACGCGGCCACGCTGGAAGGCTTCCAGAAGCTGTTCCAGTTGACCCGCGAGGAACGCGAACTGGTGCTGCGGCCGATGGCCGAGCTGGAACAGGAAGCCACCGGCTCGATGGGCGACGACGTACCGATGGCGGTGCTCAGCCAGCGCGTGCGCCCGCTGTACGACTGCTTCCGCCAGGCCTTTGCGCAGGTGACCAATCCGCCGATCGATCCGTTGCGCGAGGACTGCGTGATGTCGCTGTCCACCCAGATCGGGCGCGAGGGCAACGTGTTCGTCGACGGCCCGGGCAACGTCAACCACGTGGTGCTCAACTCGCCGATCCTCGCCCAGCGCAAGGTCAAACAATTGTTGACCATGGCGCCGTACGACAGCTCGCACCACTACATCGACCTGAACTATTCACCCAGCGAAGGCCTGGAGGCCGCGCTGCGCCGGATCTGCGCCGAGGCCGAGACCGCCGCGCGCGAAGGCCACGTGCTGCTGATCCTCACCGACCGCCGTCCGCAGCGCGACTGCGTGATGGTGCACGCGCTGCTCGCCACCGGCGCGGTGCACCAGCACCTGGTGCGCACCGGCCTGCGCTGCGACAGCAACCTTATCATCGAGACCGGCACCGCGCGCGACCCGCACCACTTCGCCTGCCTGCTCGGCTTCGGCGCCACCGCCGTGTACCCGTACCTGGCCTACCAGACCCTGCACGACCTCGGCACGCGCGGCATCCTCAACACCGTCAGCGGCGAAGTCACCGAGATCGGCCGCAGCTACCGCCGCGCGATCAAGAAGGGCCTGCTCAAGATCATCTCCAAGATGGGCATCAGCACCATCGGCAGCTACCGCGGTGCGCAGCTGTTCGAGATCATCGGCCTCGACAAGGAAGTAGTGGAGTTGTGTTTCGCCGGCACCGCGGCGCGCATCGGCGGCGCTGGCTTCGACGCGCTGCAGGCCGATGCCGAGCTGCTCGCCTCGCAGGCGTGGGACGCGACCACGCCGCCGGAGATCGGCGGGCTGCTGCGCTACGTGCCGGGCGGCGAGTACCACCTGTTCAACCCCGACGTGGTCACCCGCCTGCAGCGCGCGGTGCACACCGGCGACTGGACCGACTGGCACCACTACGCCACCGCGGTCAACGAACGCCCGACCGCCGCGATCCGGGATTTGCTTCAACTGCGCTCCGCCGCCACGCCCATCGCACTCGACGACGTTGAGCCCGTGGAAGCAATTGTTCGCCGCTTTGACACGGCGGCGATGAGCCTGGGCGCGCTGTCGCCGGAAGCGCACGAAGCGCTGGCGATCGCGATGAACCGCCTCGGCGGGCGCAGCAACTCCGGCGAAGGCGGCGAGGACCCGGTGCGCTACGGCACCGACAAGGTCTCCAAGATCAAGCAGATCGCCTCCGGCCGTTTCGGCGTGACACCCGAGTACCTGGTCAACGCCGAGGTGCTGCAGATCAAGATGGCGCAGGGCGCCAAGCCCGGCGAGGGCGGCCAGCTGCCGGGGCACAAGGTCAACGCGATGATCGCGCAGTTGCGCTACGCGCGGCCGGGCATCGGCCTGATCTCGCCGCCGCCGCACCACGACATCTATTCGATCGAGGACCTCGCGCAGCTGATCTACGACCTCAAGCAGGTCAATCCGCAGGCGCTGATCTCGGTGAAGCTGGTGTCGCATGCCGGCGTCGGCACCATCGCCGCGGGCGTGGCCAAGGCCGGCGCCGACCTGGTCACCATCTCCGGCCACGACGGCGGCACCGGCGCCAGCCCGCTGTCGTCGATCCGCTACGCCGGCACGCCATGGGAGCTGGGTCTGTCGGAAGCACGCCAGGCGCTGCTGGCCAACGACCTGCGCGACCGCGTGATCGTGCAGGCCGACGGCGGGCTCAAGAGCGGCCTGGACGTGGTCAAGGCGGCGCTGCTCGGCGCGGAGAGCTTCGGTTTCGGCACCGCGCCGATGATCGCGCTGGGCTGCAAGTACCTGCGCATCTGCCACCTCAACAACTGCGCCACCGGCATCGCCACCCAGGACGACGCGCTGCGCCGCGACCACTTCACCGGCCTGCCCGAGCGCGTGGAGAACTTCTTCCGCCTGATGGCCGAGGAAGTGCGCCGGCTGCTGGCGCAACTGGGCGTGCGCACGCTGGGCGAGATCGTCGGCCGCACCGACCTGCTCGAGCAGCGCGGCGTGCGCCTGTCGCAGGGCGCGTCCAACGACGCGGTCGGCCCGCGCCAGCGCCACCTCGACCTGGCGCCGCTGCTGGCCAGCGACGGCCTGGT
>NZ_AVPU01000016.1 GCF_000768355.1 Lysobacter daejeonensis GH1-9 | reverse complement strand
GTCGGCGCGGGCGTCGTCGCCAAGATCATCAAGTAAGAAGCCGGCCGGGCGCGTGCAAGCGCGCCCGGCTCCGGTTCAGGCGCCCCGCAGCGGCGGGGTTGCCTGGGCTGAACAGGTCCCCAGCGTTCCTTGGAACTCCCGGCGGGTGTGCTTGCACTGGCTGTGGATATCCGGTTAGAATGCAAGACTACTGCGGTACTTCGTTCACGCGAAGCGCCGCAACCAGCGAAATGAGGAGCAGGACGCGCCTCGTATTCGCCAGACAGGGATATGTCGCACGGCGTGCTCCGTACGTTCCGGGCCCTCGGGCTTCCAAGGAACGCTAAACGGGGCCTTTCGTGCGTTCTACTCAGTCTGGGCGGGTCGGGAAACCGATCTGCCTTTGTTTTTCCAGGCAAGGAGGCTCCGGGGCGAGGGTGTAGCCCCGGGGTAGTTGCGTATTCATGGGGTTCGGCACACCCGGAGGCCGGCCCGTCGCTCTTTAACGAAGGAATACCGTCATGGCGGACCAAAAGATCCGAATTCGGCTGAAGGCGTACGATCATCGTCTGATCGATCGCTCGGCCAGCGAGATCGTTGAGACGGCCAAGCGTACCGGTGCCCAGGTCAAGGGCCCGATCCCGCTGCCGACCAAGATCGAGCGTTACACCATTCTCGTTTCGCCGCACGCCGACAAGGATGCGCGCGACCAGTACGAGACCCGCACGCACAAGCGCGTGCTCGACATCGTCGACCCCAACGACAAGACCGTGGACGCGCTGATGAAGCTCGAGCTCGCGGCGGGCGTTGACGTCCAGATCAAGCTGACCTGAGGCCACCACCATGACCGCGAAGAAGTATTCGTTGGGCATCGTCGGTCGCAAGGCCGGCATGAGCCGCCTCTTCACCGAGGACGGCAAGTCGGTTCCGGTGACCCTGATTGAGGCCACCCCGAACCGCATCACCCAGATCAAGACCCAGGACACCGACGGCTACAGCGCCGTGCAGGTGACCGTGGGCGCCAAGCGCGCTGCGCTCGTCAACAAGCCGGAAGCCGGTCACCTCGCCAAGGCGAAGGTCGAAGCCGGTCGCGGCCTGTGGGAGTTCCGCGTGGCAGACGAGCTGATCGGTGGCTTCGAAGTGGGCGGCGAGATCAAGGCCGACATCTTTGAAGTCGGCCAGACCGTCGACGTCCAGGGCGTGACCAAGGGTAAGGGCTTCCAGGGCACCATCAAGCGCTGGAACTTCACCATGGGCGACGCCACCCACGGTAACTCGCTGTCGCACCGCGCGCCGGGTTCTATCGGTCAGCGTCAGACCCCGGGCCGCGTGTTCCCGGGCAAGAAGATGGCCGGTCACATGGGCGCCGTCCAGCAGAGCACCCAGGGCCTGGAAGTGGTCAAGGTCGACGCCGAGCGCGGCCTGATCGCCGTCAAGGGCGCGGTGCCGGGCGCTCCGGGTGGCGACGTGATCGTCCGTCCGACGAGCAAGGCATAAGGGAGACGATGACGATGGAACTCGCCATCAATAACAGCAGCAAGACCGTCTCGGTCTCCGACGAGATCTTCGGCCGCGATTTCAGCGAAGACCTGGTTCACCAGGTGGTCGTTGCTTACCGCAACGCCGGTCGCGCCGGTACCAAGGCGCAGAAGACCCGTGCGGAAGTCAACGGCACGACCAAGAAGTCGAAGAAGCAGAAGGGCGGTGGTGCGCGTCATGGCGCGCTGACGGCTCCGATCTTCGTCGGCGGCGGCGTGACCTTCGCGGCCAAGCCGCGCAGCTTCGCGCAGAAGGTCAACCGCAAGATGTATCGCGCCGCGATCGCCGCGATCCTGTCCGAGCTCAACCGCCAGGGCCGCATCATGGTCGTCGAGAACTTCGAGCTTGACGCTCCGAAGACCTCGGGCCTGGTTGCCAAGCTCAAGGGTCTGGAAGTCGGCCAGCGTCCGCTGATCGTCACCGAAGACGCCACCGAGAACCTGTACCTCTCGGCGCGCAACCTGCCGTACGTCCAAGTGCGTGACGTCCAGGGCCTGGATCCGGTCTCCCTCGTGGGTGCGGATACGGTCGTGGTCACCGCCGACGCGGTGAAGAAGATCGAGGAGTGGCTGGCATGAACGACGCCAAGCTCTACAACATCATCCGTGCGCCGCGCGTGTCCGAAAAGACCGCTCGCCTGCAGGAAGTTTCCAACCAATACGTCTTCGAAGTCGCGACGGACGCTACCAAGGCCGACATCAAGGTCGCCGTGGAAAAGCTGTTCGACGTCAAGGTTGAAGCGGTCAACGTCGTGAACGTCAAGGGCAAGACCAAGTCCTTCAAGTTCCGCGAAGGTCGCCGCAACGACTGGCGCAAGGCGTACGTGACGCTGGCCGAAGGCCAGTCGATCGACGTGATGGCCAAGGCCTGAGGATAGATACCCATGGCATTGATGACTTTCAAGCCCACTTCGCCCGGCCGCCGCAGCGCGGTCCGCGTGGTGACGCCGGACCTGCACAAGGGTGCGCCGCACGCGCCGCTCCTTGAGAAGCAGAACAAGACCGGTGGCCGCAACAACTATGGCCGCATCACCACCCGCCACATCGGTGGTGGCAGCAAGCAGCACTACCGCATCATCGACTTCAAGCGCGACAAGGTCGGCATCCCCGCCCGCGTCGAGCGCGTCGAATACGACCCGAACCGCACCGCGCACATCGCTCTGCTGTGCTACGTGGACGGCGAGCGTCGTTACATCATCTCGCCGAAGGGCCTGAAGGCCGGCGACCAGGTGATCGCGGGTCGTGATGCTCCCATCCGCACCGGCAACACCCTGCCGCTGAGCAACATCCCGGTCGGCACCACGGTGCACTGCGTCGAGATGAAGCCGGGCAAGGGCGCACAGCTGGCTCGTGCGGCTGGTGCTGGCGTCTACCTGGTTGCGCGTGAACACGGTTACGCCACCCTGCGCCTCCGCTCCGGCGAAATGCGCAAGGTGCCGGTCGAGTGCTGCGCCACCATCGGCGAAGTCGGCAACGACGAGCACAGCCTCGAGAAGCTGGGCAAGGCCGGTGCCAAGCGTTGGCGCGGTGTCAAGCCGACCGTTCGCGGTGCGGCCATGAACCCGGTCGATCACCCGCACGGCGGTGGTGAGGCCAAGGCCGGTCAGGGTAACCCGCACCCGGTCACCCCGTGGGGTGTCCCGACCAAGGGTTACAAGACCCGTAAGAACAAGCGCACCCAGCAGTTCATCGTGCGCGATCGTAGGAGCTAATCGGCCATGGCACGTTCACTCAAGAAGGGCCCGTTCATCGATCACCACCTCGCCAAGAAGGTGGAGACCGCGGGCAACAACAAGAAGCCGATCAAGACCTGGTCGCGTCGCTCGACGATCCTCCCCGAGATGATCGGTTTCACGATTGCCGTGCACAACGGCAAGAACCACATCCCCGTGCTTGTCAACGAGAACATGGTTGGCCACAAGCTCGGCGAGTTCGCCCTGACCCGGACGTTCAAGGGTCATGGCGGCGACAAGAAGTCGAGGTAAGGAGATGACCATGGAAGCGAAAGCCATCCTGCGCACCGCGCGCATCTCCCCGCAGAAGGCCCGCCTGGTCGCTGATCAGGTCCGCGGTCTGTCGGCTGAACGCGCCGTCAACCTGCTGAAGTTCTCGGACAAGAAGGCCGCCCACATGATCCGCAAGGTCGTGGAGTCCGCCATCGCCAACGCCGAGAACAACCAGGGCGCTGACATCGACGAGCTCAAGGTCAAGACCATCATGGTGGACGAGGGTCCGACGCTTAAGCGCTTCATGGCGCGAGCGAAGGGCCGCGGCACCCGCATCCTCAAGCGCACCAGCCACATCACTGTGGTCGTGGGCGCGGGCAAGTAAGGCGGAGTCAGACAATGGGTCACAAAGTTCATCCGACTGGCATCCGCCTGGGCATCGCCAAGGACTGGAATTCCAAGTGGTTTGCCAACAAGAAGCAGTACGCCGAGTTCCTGGCTGCTGACCTGAAGGTCCGCGAGATGCTTCGCAAGAAGCTGGCGCAGGCTGGTATCTCGAAGATCTTCATCGAGCGCCCGGCCAACAACGCCCGCGTCACGATCCACACCGCCCGTCCGGGCGTGGTGATCGGCAAGCGTGGTGAGGACATCGAGAAGTTGCGCAAGGAAGTCTCCGCGGTGATGGGCGTTCCGGCGCACATCAACGTGACCGAGGTCCGCAAGCCGGAACTCGACGCGCAACTGGTGTCCGAGTCGATCGCGCAGCAGTTGGAGCGTCGCATCATGTTCCGCCGCGCCATGAAGCGCGCGGTTGGCAACGCGATGCGCCTGGGCGCGCTGGGCATCAAGGTCAACGTCGCTGGCCGCCTCAACGGTGCGGAAATCGCCCGTTCGGAGTGGTACCGCGAAGGCCGCGTGCCGCTGCACACCCTGCGTGCCGACATCGACTATGGCTTCGCTGAAGCCAAGACGACCTACGGCATCATCGGCATCAAGACGTGGGTCTACAAGGGCGAGATCTTCGATTTCTCCCAGGTTGGCCAGGAAAAGCAGGACGACGCCGCTCCGCGCGCTGAGCGCGGCGACCGTGGCGACCGTCGTGATCGCAACGACCGTCCGGCCCGTCCGGCCCGCGAAGCGAGGTAATCCAACATGTTGCAACCCAAGCGAACCAAGTACCGCAAGGTACACAAGGGCCGCAACGAAGGCCTGAGCTGGAGCGGCAACGCCGTCAGCTTCGGCGAATTCGGCCTGAAGGCGACCGCGCACGGTCAGCTGACCGCGCGCCAGATCGAGGCAGCACGTCGTTCCATCAGCCGCTACGTCAAGCGTGGCGGCAAGATGTGGATCCGCGTGTTCCCCGACAAGCCGATCACCAAGAAGCCGATCGAAGTCCGAATGGGCTCCGGTAAGGGCAACGTGGAGTACTGGGTGGCCCAGATCCAGCCCGGCCGCATGATCTATGAGATCGAGGGCGTCAGCGAGGAAGTGGCACGCGAGGCGTTCCGCCTGGCCGCCGCCAAGCTGTCGGTGACCACCACTTTCGTTACCCGTACGGTGCGCTAATGGAACTCAAGCAATTGCGCGAAAAGTCGGCCGACGAGCTGAAGTCCCATCTGCTGGACCTCCAGAAGGAGCAGTTCGCCCTGCGCATGCAGAAGGCGACCGGCCAGCTCGCCAAGACCCATGACGTCCGCCGTGTGCGCCGCGAGATCGCTCGCGTGAACATGCTGCTGGGCGATAAGAAGTAAGGACCCTGCAATGACCGACAACAATACAGAGAAGGCGATTCGCACGGTTGAAGGCCGGGTCGTCAGCAACAAGATGGACAAGACCGTCACCGTGCTCGTCGAGCGCCAGGTCAAGCACGCGCTGTACGGCAAGTACATCCGTCGCTCGACCAAGCTCCACGCCCACGACGCCGACAACGCCTGCAAGGAAGGCGATGTCGTGCGTGTGAAGGAGATTGCGCCGATGTCCAAGACCAAGAACTGGAGCGTGGTTGAGATCGTCAGCCGCGCCGCCGAGTAAGAGGAGAGCTAACCATGATCCAGATGCAAAGCTACCTCGACGTGGCCGACAACTCCGGTGCCAAGGAAGTGATGTGCATCAAGGTGCTCGGCGGCTCCAAGCGCCGTTACGCCGCGATTGGCGACATCATCAAGGTCACCGTGAAGGACGCGATCCCGCGCGGCAAGGTCAAGAAGGGCGACGTCTATGACGCCGTCGTGGTCCGCACCCGCAAGGGCGTGCGTCGTCCGGACGGTTCGCTGATCCGCTTCGATGGCAACGCCGCCGTGCTCCTGAACAACAAGCAGGAACCGATCGGTACCCGTATCTTCGGGCCTGTAACCCGTGAGCTGCGCTCCGAGAAGTTCATGAAGATCGTCTCGCTGGCGCCTGAAGTGCTCTGAGCGGAGGAATAGAAAATGAACCGTATCCGCAAGGGCGACCAGGTCGTCGTCATCTCCGGCAAGGACAAGGGCAAGAAGGGTGATGTGGTGCGCGTGGCCGGCGACAAGGTCGTCGTGTCCAACATCAACATCATCAAGCGCCACACCAAGCCGAACCCGCAGGCTGGCCAGCCGGGCGGCGTGGTCGAGCGCGAAGCTCCGATCCACATTTCCAACGTGATGCTCTTCAATCCTGCCACGGGCAAGGGTGAGCGCGTCGGTTTCAAGGTGCTGGAGGATGGACGCAAACTGCGTGTGTTCCGCTCCAGCGGTGAGGCGGTTGACGCCTGAGGAATGCATAAATGACCACCCGGCTTGAAAAGTTCTACCAGGAAGAAGTGGTTCCGCAGCTGACGAAGAAGTTCGGCTACAAGAACCCGATGGAAGTGCCGCGCCTCGTCAAGGTCACGCTCAACATGGGCGTGGGCGAAGCAGCGACCAACAAGAAGGTGCTCGAGAACGCCGTGGCCGACATGACCAAGATTTCGGGTCAGAAGCCGCTGGTGACCAAGACCCGCGTCTCGGTCGCGTCGTTCAAGATCCGTGACGGTTGGCCGATCGGCTGCAAGGTGACCCTGCGTCGCGCCAAGATGTTCGAGTTCCTCGACCGCCTGATCAACATCTCGCTGCCGCGCGTCCGCGACTTCCGCGGCGTGTCGGGTCGCGCGTTCGACGGCCGTGGCAACTACAACATGGGCGTGAAGGAGCAGATCATCTTCCCGGAAATCGACTTCGACGCCGTCGACGCGATCCGCGGCATGGACATCGCGATCACCACGACCGCGAAGACCGATGCCGAGGCCAAGGCGCTGCTCGAAGCCTTCCGTTTCCCGTTCCGTAACTGATACTCGAGGACTGACACAATGGCCAAGACCTCCATGGTCAACCGCGAGATCAAGCGGGCCAAGCTTGCCAAGCAGCACGGCGAGAAGCGCGAAGCGCTGAAGAAGATCATCTCCAGCCCGACCGCCTCGTACGAGGACAAGATGGATGCCGCGACCAAGCTGCAGAAGCTGCCGCGCGATTCGTCCCCGTGCCGCCAGCGCACCCGTTGCGCGCTGACCGGCCGCCCGCGTGCCGTCTACTCCAAGTTCGGCCTGGGCCGCAACAAGCTCCGCGAAGCCACCATGCGTGGCGACGTGCCGGGCCTGCGCAAGGCCAGCTGGTAAACCCCAGCTGGTTCTTGTACCATTGCGAGTTCCCCGCCTCCGGGTGGGGAACTCGTCGTTACAACTGAATTCGCATTCCGCGGATATCGGTGCACTCATAAGGAAACATCCATGAGCATGACTGATCCCATCGCCGACATGCTGGTTCGCATCAAGAATGCGGCCGCTGTTCGGAAGCAGACGGTGAAGATGCCGTCGTCCAAGATCAAGACCGCGATTGCCACCGTTCTGAAGAACGAGGGCTACATCGCCGACTTCCGCGTGACCCAGGACGGCGCCAAGGCCGAACTGGAAATCGTGCTGAAGTATTTCGAGGGCAAGCCGGTGATCGAGCGCCTCCAGCGCTACTCCCGTTCGGGCCTGCGTCAATACCGCGGAAAGAGCGATCTGCCGAAGGTCATGGGCGGCCTCGGCGTTGCCATCATTTCCACCTCCAAGGGCATCATGACCGATGCGCAGGCGCGCCAGCAGGGCGTCGGCGGTGAAGTCCTGTGCTTCGTGGCCTAAGGGAGAACTGAACCATGTCCCGCGTTGCCAAGAAGCCCGTCGCCCTGCCGAAGGGCGTTGAACTGACCATCCAGGCCGACTCGATCGCCACCAAGGGCCCGAAGGGCACCCTGTCGATCGCCAAGCCCGCCGCCATCGAGCTGAAGGTTGAAGACGGCCACGCCGTGTTCTCGACCGAAGACGCTGCGCTGATCCCGCTGACCGGTACCCTGCGCGCCATCCTCGCCAACATGGTGAAGGGCGTGTCCGAAGGCTTCGAGCGCAAGCTTGAGCTGGTGGGCGTCGGTTACCGTGCCGCCATGCAGGGCAAGGACCTGAACCTGTCGCTGGGTTACTCGCATCCGATCCTGTTCCCGGCGCCGGAAGGCATCACCATCGCCACCCCGACCCAGACCGAAGTCGTGGTCTCGGGCGCTGACAAGCAGCGCGTGGGCGAAGTTGCCGCCAAGATCCGCGGTTTCCGTCCGCCGGAGCCGTACAAGGGCAAGGGCGTGAAGTACGCCGGCGAAGTCATCATCCGCAAGGAAGCCAAGAAGGCCTGATCGGCTTTCAGCTTCTGGAGACAAGAGCATGAACAAGAACATTGCCCGCCTGCGTCGCGCCAAGTCGACCCGCGCACACATCCGCGAACTCGGCGTGCCGCGCCTGTCGGTGCTGCGCACCGGCCAGCACCTGTACGCCCAGGTCTTCACCGCCGACGGCTCCAAGGTCCTGGCGTCGGCCTCGACCGTGCAGGCCGACGTCAAGGAAGGCCTGAAGAACGGCAAGAACGCCGATGCCGCCGCCAAGGTTGGCCGCATGGTTGCCGAGCGCGCCAAGGCTGCTGGCATCGAGAAGGTCGCCTTCGACCGCTCGGGCTACCGCTACCACGGCCGCATCAAGGCGCTGGCCGATGCCGCCCGCGAAGGTGGCTTGCAGTTCTGATGCTTGAAGGCGTGGGGATTCGTCCCCACGCCTCCTGCATTCAACGCAGTTCGCCGCCGACGGGGCTTGCCGTCGGACGCGTCGTCCGGATTGCCGGTGGCGTGGAACGACCGATGTACCCACAACCATAAGCGGCGAAGCCGCAAATCCTTCAACTACAAGAGATTTCGAAAATGGCAGAAGAGCGTGCACCGCGGGGTCGTGATCGCGACCGTAACCGCGAAGAGATCGACGACGGCATGATCGAGAAGCTGATTGCGGTCAACCGCGTCAGCAAGACCGTCAAGGGCGGCCGCCAGTTCACCTTCACCGCACTGACGGTGGTGGGCGACGGCAACGGCAAGGTTGGCTTCGGCTACGGCAAGGCGCGCGAAGTGCCGGTCGCCATCCAGAAGTCGATGGAATACGCCCGCAAGGCGATGAACAACGTCGACCTGAACAACGGCACCCTGTGGCACGCGGTCAAGTCCGGCCACGGCGCAGCCCGCGTGTTCATGCAGCCGGCCTCCGAAGGTACCGGCGTGATTGCCGGTGGCGCGATGCGCGCCGTGCTGGAAGCGGTGGGCGTGAAGAACGTGCTGGCCAAGGCCGTCGGTTCGCGCAACCCGATCAACCTGGTCCGCGCCACCATCAAGGGCCTGACCGACATGCATTCGCCGTCGCAGATCGCGGCCAAGCGTGGCAAGAAGGTGGAGGACCTGATCAATGGCTAAGAATGAAGCTGCTGGCGGCACCATCAAGGTGCGCCTGGTCAAGGGCCTGCGTGGTACCCAGTCGCGTCACCGTCTCTCGGTGAAGGCGCTCGGCCTCGGCAAGCTCAACAGCGTCCGTGAGCTCAAGGACAGCCCGCAGGTTCGCGGTCTGATCAACCAGCTCCACTACCTCGTTCGCGTGGAGGAGTAATCATCATGCGTCTCAACACTCTGCAACCCGCCGAGGGCGCCCGCCAGGAGCGTACCCGCGTCGGTCGTGGTATCGGCTCGGGCCTGGGCAAGACCGCTGGCCGCGGCCACAAGGGCTCGTTCGCGCGCGCCGGCAAGGGCAAGATCAAGGCCGGTTTCGAAGGCGGCCAGATGCCGATGTACATGCGCCTGCCGAAGGTCGGCTTCCGCTCCAAGCTGAAGAACGACACGGCCGAAGTGCTGCTGTACCAGCTGGACAAGCTGGAGGCCGGCGAGGTCGATTTCGCCGCCCTGCGCGCTGCCAAGCTGGTGCCGAGCACCGCCAAGCAGGCCAAGATCGTGAAGAAGGGTGAGCTGACCAAGGCCTTCGTGCTGAAGGGTCTGCTGGCCACCGCCGGTGCCAAGGCCGCGATCGAAGCGGCTGGCGGCAAGGTCGGGGAGTAAGCGACGCATGGCGCGGAGCGGCAACGCGATGGCCGGCGTGGGTGGCGGGCTCGGTAAGTTCACCGAGCTCCGCCAACGTCTGTTGTTTGTAATCGGCGCTCTGATCGTCTACCGCATCGGTTGCTACATCCCGGTGCCGGGCGTCAATCCGGAGGCGATGCTTCGCCTGATGGAAACCCAGCAGGGCACCATCGTGGACATGTTCAACATGTTCTCCGGTGGCGCGCTGGAGCGTTTCAGCCTGTTGGCTTTGAACGTGATGCCGTACATCTCGGCGTCGATCATCGTCCAGCTGCTGACCCAGATCGTGCCCAGCCTGAAGGCCATCCAGAAGGAGGGCGAGTCGGGCCGCAAGCGGATCAACCAGTGGTCGCGCATGGGTGCGATTCCGCTCGCCATCTTCCAGGCGTGGGGCATCGCGACGGCGCTGCAGGCCGGTGGCGCCAGCCAAGGCATTCCGGTGGTGTACAACCCGGGCCCGGGCTTCGTCATCACCGCCGTGATCGCGCTGACCGCAGGCACCATGTTCCTGATGTGGCTGGGCGAGCAGGTGACCGAGCGTGGCGTCGGCAACGGCGTGTCGCTGATCATCTTCGCCGGTATCGTGGCCGGGCTGCCGTCCGCGCTGATCGGCATGTTCGAGCAGATCCGCAACGGCGACATGAGCCCGATCGTCGCGATCCTTGTGGTTGCCATCGTGCTGTTCTTTACTTTCGCGGTGGTGTTCGTCGAGCGCGGGCAGCGGCGGATCACGGTCAACTACGCGCGCCGCCAAGGTGGCCGCAACGCGTACATGAACCAGTCCTCGTTCCTGCCGCTCAAGCTGAACATGTCCGGCGTCATCCCGGCCATCTTCGCTTCGAGCATCGTGATGTTCCCGGCGACGGCGGCAACCTGGTTCGCCCAGGGCAGCTCCAGCTCGTGGCTGCTCAAGCTCAGCAACATGCTGAACCCGGGCGAGCCGTTGCACATGGTGCTGTACGCCGCGCTGATCACGGGCTTCGCCTTCTTCTATACCGCCCTGGTGTTCAACTCCCAGGAGACGGCGGATAATTTGAAGAAGTCGGGCGCGCTGATCCCGGGTATCCGACCGGGCAAGGCCACGGCGGACTACATCGATGGCGTGCTGACCCGCCTGACCGCGGCCGGCGCGATCTATCTGGTGGTGGTCTGCCTGCTGCCCGAAGTGATGCGCACCCAGATGGGTACCTCGTTCTACTTCGGTGGCACCTCGCTGCTGATCGTGGTGGTGGTGGTGATGGACTTCATTGCCCAGATCCAGGCCCACCTGATGTCGCACCAGTACGAGAGCCTGCTGAAGAAGGCCAATCTGAAGGGCGGTTCGCGCGGCCTGCCGCGCGGCTGAGAAAGTTGTTTGGCGTCTCCGCACCAGCGGCGGATTGACGACAAGAAGGGCGACCTGGGCGGCGGTCTCGCGCACAGGTGAGTTGGAGCCGGTCCCTGCGCCAGAGTAGCGCGGGGGGTCGGGAGAGGGGTTAGACAGCCTCTCCCAGACAGCTCCCTCTCGTCGCCGGAGCATGGGCACACTCCCCATGCCGGAGTACCTGCGGTGCCTTCGGGCTCCGCAGGGCTTCCTGTTGAAACGAGACTTTGATAAACTTGTCGATTCACTCCGCCGGGTGACCTCAATCCGGCCGCCAAACCTAGTTGGAGATCGCGTTATGGCGCGTATTGCTGGCGTCAACCTGCCTGCCCAGAAGCATGTCTGGGTCGGGCTGCAAAGTATTTACGGCATTGGCCGTACCCGTTCGAAGCAGGTCTGCGATGCCGCAGGCGTGACTTCGACCACCAAGATCCGCGACCTGTCCGAGCCTGAAGTCGAGCGCTTGCGCGCCGAGATCGGCAAGTACGTGGTCGAGGGCGACCTGCGCCGTGAGGTGGGTATCGCCATCAAGCGCCTGATGGACCTGGGCTGCTACCGCGGCCTGCGTCACCGTCGCGGCCTGCCGCTGCGCGGCCAGCGTACCCGGACCAATGCCCGTACCCGTAAGGGTCCGCGCAAGGCCATCAAGAAGTAAGGGGTATAGATCATGGCCAAGCCTGCTGCAGCCAAGACCAAGAAGAAGATCAAGCGCGTCGTCACCGACGGCATCGCCCACGTCCACGCTTCTTTCAACAACACCATCGTCACGATCACCGACCGCCAGGGCAATGCACTGAGCTGGGCGACCTCGGGCGGCGCCGGTTTCCGCGGCTCCCGCAAGTCGACCCCGTTCGCGGCCCAGGTTGCCGCCGAAAAGGCCGGTCGTGCTGCCCTCGATTACGGCCTGAAGACGCTCGAAGTGCGTATCAAGGGTCCGGGTCCGGGTCGCGAGTCCGCCGTTCGTTCGCTGAACAACGTCGGCTACAAGATCGCCAACATCATCGACGTCACGCCGATTCCGCACAACGGCTGCCGTCCGCCGAAAAAGCGCCGCGTCTGAGGAGCTGAAGAGACATGGCACGTTATATTGGTCCCAAGTGTAAGCTCTCCCGCCGCGAAGGCGCCGACCTCTCGCTGAAGTCGCCCGTCCGCGCCCTGGATTCGAAGTGCAAGCTGGAGCAGAAGCCCGGCCAGCACGGTCCGACTGCCCGCAAGGGCAAGCTGTCCGACTACGCCACCCAGCTGCGTGAAAAGCAGAAGGTCAAGCGTATCTACGGCCTGCTGGAGCGCCAGTTCCGCAATTACTACAAGAAGGCCTCGAACAAGAAGGGCAACACCGGTGAAAACCTGTTGCAGCTGCTCGAGACCCGCCTGGACAACGTCGTCTACCGCATGGGCTTCGCGGTGACCCGTCCGGCCGCCCGCCAGCTGGTCTCGCACCGTGGCGTGACGGTCAACGGCAAGTCGGTGAACCTGCCGTCTTACCAGGTCAAGGCCGGCGATGCGATCGCGCTCTCCGAGCGTGCCCAGAAGCAGCTCCGCGTGCAGGAATCCCTGTCCGTGGCGCAGCAGATGGATCTGTCGCCGTCGTGGGTCGAGGTGGACAGCAAGAAGTTCGCGGGCGTCTTCAAGGCCGTCCCGGACCGCGCTGACCTGCCGGCCGACATCAACGAAGCGCTGATCGTCGAGCTGTACTCGAAGTAATGACTTTGAATCCCCCGGCCCCCGCCGGGGGAACCGCAGGAGACACCACCCAATGACGGTAACCGCAAACCAGGTTCTGCGCCCCCGCGGTCCCCAGATCGAACGCCTCACGGGCAACCGTGCCAAGGTCGTGATCGAGCCGCTGGAGCGTGGCTACGGCCACACCCTCGGCAATGCGCTGCGTCGCGTGCTGCTGTCGTCCATCCCCGGCTTCGCGATCACGGAAGTCGAGATCGACGGCGTGCTGCATGAGTACACCACCGTGGAAGGCCTGGAAGAGGACGTGCTGGAGGTTCTGCTGAACCTCAAGGACGTCGCGATCCGCATGCACACCGGCGACGCGTCGACCCTGTCCCTGTCCAAGCAGGGCCCGGGCGTCGTCACCGCCGGCGACATCAAGACCGACCACAACGTCGAGATCCTGAACCCGGAACATGTGATCTGCCACCTGACCAAGGACACGGCACTCAACATGCGCCTGAAGATCGAGCGTGGGTTCGGCTACCAGCCGGCCGCCGCCCGTCGTCGCCCGGACGAGGAGACCCGCGCCCTGGGTCGCCTGATGCTGGACGCCAGCTTCTCGCCGGTCCGCCGCGTCGCGTATGCCGTGGAAGCGGCCCGCGTGGAGCAGCGCACCGACCTCGACAAGCTGGTGCTCGACATCGAGACCAACGGCACGATCGATGCCGAGGAAGCCATCCGTACCGCCGCCGAGATCATCACCGACCAGTTGTCTGTGTTTGGTGACTTCACCCAGCGCGGTCCGGGCACCCAGAAGCCGGCCACGGCCGGTATCGACCCGATCCTGCTGCGTCCGATCGATGACCTGGAGCTGACGGTGCGTTCGGCCAACTGCCTGAAGGCCGAGAGCATTTACTACGTCGGCGACCTGATCCAGAAGACCGAGGTCGAGCTGCTCAAGACCCCGAACCTGGGCAAGAAGTCGCTCACCGAGATCAAGGAAGTCCTCGCCCAGCGTGGTCTTTCGCTCGGCATGAAGCTTGAGAACTGGCCGCCGGCGGGCATCGCCTCGCACGGCATGATGGGCTGAGTTCAGCAGTAACGTGGACCCCCGCCCGCAAGGCGGGGGTTCATTGCAACACCGCAGTACCCCGCCGACAGGCCCCAAGGCCCGCGGCATGTCCGGTCACGGAGGGCCGGCACGGACCATCCGCAGTCCAAGCAGCAACGCCGGGATGGCGACAGCGAAGTTCAACAGTCACAGCATTCACTAAGGAAACCGACCCATGCGCCACCAGAAGTCCGGCCGCAAGTTCAACCGCACCAGCGCCCACCGCGATGCTATGTTCACCAACATGGCCGCCTCGCTGATCAAGCACGGCCTGATCCGCACCACCCTGCCGAAGGCCAAGGAGCTGCGCCGCGTCGCCGAGCCGCTGATCACCCTGGCCAAGGTGGATGGCGTTGCCAACCGCCGCCTCGCCTTCTCGCGCCTGCGCGACAAGGAAGCCGTGGGCACCCTGTTCACCACGCTGGGCCCGCGTTACGTTGCGCGCAACGGCGGCTACACCCGCATCCTGAAGTGCGGCTTCCGCGCTGGCGACAACGCGCCGATGGCCTACGTCGAGCTGGTCGATCGTCCGGCTGCTGCGGAGTAATCCGCACGCCACAACGCCGGCACTTCGATGCCGACGCACCGCAAAGCCCCGGTTCGTCCGGGGCTTTTGCTTTTCTGGCGCCGCCACCGGGATTCCGATCGAACCCTGCGGCCTTGGCGCCGGTATTCCTCGACGCGTCGAGGGTGGTGGGCCGACGCGCGGAGCTTTCGCGGCGTCGTGCGGGTTCCGCACCCTTGCATGCAGCGGTTAAGCTGCGCGAATGATCAACTCTATTCTGCGCGGTTCTTTCCGCACCCAGTTCCTGCTCGGTTTTGCCGCGTGCGTAGCGCTGCTGGCGTACGCGATCTACCTGCAGCTCCACGATGGCCTTGAGCCCTGCAACCTGTGCATCTTCCAGCGTCTGGCGTTCGCCGGGCTGGGTCTGGTCTTCCTGCTGGGTGGCCTGCACGCGCCACGGGCGGGTGGGCGCCGCGCCTATGGTGTATTCGCTGGGCTGGCGGCGCTGGCCGGCATCGCCATCGCCGCGCGCCACGTGTGGATCCAGCTGTTCCCATCGCCCACTGCCAGCTGCGGCGTGCCGCTGTCGTTCATGCGCGAGACGATGTCCACCACCGACGTGATCCGCAAGGTGATGACCGCAACCGGCAACTGCGGCGACATCGACTGGACCTTCCTCGGGCTGTCGATGCCATGGTGGAGCCTGGTGTGGTTTGTGCTGCTCGGTGCGTGGGCGTTGTTCGCGGCGTTCCGGCGCGGCTGAAAGCGCGTTCAAGGTTGCCCACGTAACGGTTGCAGGCCGGTGGAGTGGGGCGGATGATGGGTTGCTGCTCCGCAACAACCGCCGTGAACGCCATGCCCAATGCCCCCCGCAACCTGCAATCCGTGAACCTGCCCAGCGAGTGGACGCCGTCGTCCTGGCGCGCCTATCCGGCGCTCCAGCTGCCGCAGTACCCGGATGCGGAGGCGCTGGAGGAGGCCTTGGTGGAGCTGCGCACGCTGCCGCCGCTGGTGACCTCCTGGGAGATCCTGGCGCTGAAGCAGCAGATCGCCGATGCGCAGGAAGGCAAGCGCTTCCTGCTGCAGGGTGGTGATTGCGCGGAGACGTTTGCGTCGTGCTCGTCGGAGGTCATCTCCAACCGGCTGAAAGTGCTGCTGCAGATGAGCCTGGTGCTGGTGCACGGCCTGCGCAAGCCGGTGGTGCGCGTGGGGCGCTTCGCCGGCCAGTATGCGAAGCCGCGCTCCTCGGATACCGAGACCATCGAAGGAGTGACGCTGCCAAGCTACCGGGGCGACCTGGTCAATGCGCCGGCGTTCACCGCCGAAGCCCGCGTTCCCGACCCGCGTCGGATGATCAAGGGCCATGCTCGGTCGGCGATGACGATGAACTTCGTCCGCTCGCTGATCGATGGTGGGTTCGCCGACCTGCACCATCCGGAGTACTGGAACCTGAGCTGGGTAGGTCACTCGCCGCTGGCGGACGAGTACCGGCGGATGGTGAATGGCATCGGCGATGCCGTGCGCTTCATGGAGACGCTGTCGGGCTCGCAGGTCCACAACCTCAATCGCGTGGATTTCTACACGTCGCACGAGGCGCTGTTGCTGCCATACGAGGAATCGCAGACGCGGCAGGTGCCGCGTCATTGGGGCTGGTTCAACCTCAGCACCCACTACCCGTGGATCGGCATGCGTACGGCGGCGGTGGATGGCGCGCACGTGGAGTACTTCCGCGGCATTCGGAATCCGATTGCGATCAAGGTCGGACCTTCGGTCACGGCGGACCAGCTGCTGCGCGTGATCGACGTGCTGAACCCCGAGGACGAGCCGGGCCGAATGACCTTCATCCACCGGATGGGTGCGGCGCAGATCGCCGAAAAGTTGCCGCCGCTGTTGGAGGCCATGCGTCGCGACGGCCGCCGCGTGCTTTGGGTCTGTGACCCCATGCACGGCAACACCGAGAGCACCACCAACGGATACAAGACGCGTCGCTTCCGCAACATCCGCAGTGAGCTGGAGCAGTCGTTGGACCTGCACGCGGCCGCCGGCACGCGTCTGGGTGGCGTGCACCTGGAGCTCACGGGCGAAGACGTCACTGAGTGTCTGGGCGGCGCGCGCGAGCTGACCGAAAGCGATCTGGAGCGCGCCTACCACTCGACGGTCGACCCCCGTCTCAACTATGAGCAGGCGCTGGAAGTGGCCATGCTGATCGTGCGCAAGCAGGAGCAGATTTCCGCGCCGGTTTGAGGGTGGCGGGAGCGCTGCGTGGCGGCGTGGTCGTTGCGGAGAGAGCCAAAAAAAGGCCGCGGGGTGACCCGCGGCCTTTTGCCATCTGCGAACGCGATCAGCGGGGCTGGTCGGTGGACGCGCCGGGCAGGGTGGTGGCGCGGGGGCGCGGACGCCCCGGACTGGTCGCAGTCGCCGTACCCGCGGGAGGTGGGCTGGTGGTCGACGCGGCATCAGTCTCCAGCCTGGAGGCAGTCGGCGCCAGCGCAGAGGTCGTTTGCGGCGCCGTTGCCGTTCCTGGCCTCGTTGCCGTTGTCGGGGCGACTGCCGCTGCAGGTGTCGGCGCCCTTGCCGGCACGGGCGCACTCGTTGTTGCCGGAGCGGTGATGGGCGCTGCGGGCCGTGCGGCCGCCGCCGTCGTGGCGGCCGCACCCGGCGAGGTGGCTTGGGCGGCGGCCGGGGCCGCCGGCGCGACTGCTGCGGCTGAGGGCGCAGTGGCGGCGTTGGGCGCGTTGCTCGCAGCCATGGCAACTTGTTGTGGTGCCGACGATGCTGGATCCGGACCGATGCTGGCCACGAAGCGCGGTGCTTTCCGGGCCTTGGCAGCCTGTTCGAAACTGTAGGCCAGCCCCAACAGCCGCGGCTCGCTCCAGGCGGGCCCCATGAACACGACGCCGACCGGAAGGCCTTTCACGTCGCCCATGGGCACCGTCACGCTCGGCGTGCCGGCCACGGCCGCCAAGCCATAGCCGGCCCCCAGGAAGTGGTCGCCGTGCGCGAGATCGGTGCGCCAGGCCGGGGCGGTGGCCGGCGCAATGAGGGCGTCCAGGTCATGGGCTGCCAACGTGGCGTCCAGCCCTTCCGTGCGTGCCAGACGCCGGGCTTCGGATCGCGCGGACAGGTAGGCCGGATCCCCCAGCGAGCCCTTGGCCTGTGCCTGTTGCAGCAGGTCCTGGCCAAAATAGGCCATCGTGGTCTGGTGGTGACGCTGGTTGAAGTCGATGACGTGGGTCAGCGTGGTCACGGGCGCACCGCTGTTGAGCAGGTAGTGCTCCACGCCGGCCTTGAACTCGTAGAGCAGGACCTGGAGCTCGGCGTCATCCCATTGGCCCCACGTGGGGACGGTGACGTCGACCACTTGGGCGCCCGCCTTGCGCATGCTGGTGATCGCGCGCTCCATGACGGCGTCGGTCGCGGCGTGATAGCCCATCGCCTGGCGCACCACGCCAAGGCGCGCACCGCGCAGGGCATCCGGGCGCAGGCGCGCCTCGTAATCGAAGACGGCGCGCCCGGCGCTGTCACCGGTGATGGGATCGCGCTCATCACGTCCCACCATCACCGACAGCAGCGCGGCGGCATCGGCGACGGAGCGTGCCATCGGCCCGGCGGTGTCCTGCGTGCGCGAGATGGGGATGATGCCGGTGCGGCTGACCAGGCCAACGGTGGGCTTGATGCCGACCAGGCCGTTCGCGGCCGACGGGCAGATGATGCTGCCGTCGGTCTCGGTGCCCACGCCAACGGCGGCCAGGTTGGCGGCGATGGCCACGCCGGTGCCGGAGCTGGAACCGCACGCATTGCGGTCAAGGACGTAGGGGTTGCGCGTCAGCCCGCCGCGGCTGCTCCAGCCGGAGGTGGAGTGGGTCGAGCGGAAGTTGGCCCATTCGCTGAGGTTGGTCTTGCCCAGTATCACCGCGCCGGCATCGCGCAGGCGTCGCACGACGTGGGCATCTGCCTTGGGCTGGTGATCGGCCAGCACCAGTGAGCCGGCCGAATTGGCCATCGGCGTGGCGTCGATGTTGTCCTTGACCAGCACCGGGATGCCATGCAGCGGCCCACGGACGCGCCCGGCGCGGCGTTCGGCATCGCGCGTTTCCGCCTCCTGCAGCGCGCGCGGGTTGGTCTCGATGACGGCGTTGAGCTTGGGGCCGGCGTCGTCGATGGCGGCGATGCGGTCGAGGTAGGCCTGGGTCAGCGCCCGGCTACTGAGCTCGCCGTGCGACATGCGCGCCTGCAGGCTGGCGACATCGGCCTCGGCATACGCAAAGTCGTCGTCGCCTGCCGGTGCGGGCGCATCGGCTTTGTCGGTGTCGCTCAAGGACAGTTTCGGCGTGGACACGCGGTCGCAGGCAACCGTGGCGGCGACCAGCGCAGCCAGGACAAGCACTCGCATTGCGATTCCCCTTTCGCAGATTTGCCTGCCGAGAATAGCGTTACCGGGGGGGGCGCTGGCGGAACGAGTGCCCAGAGTGCGACCACGGTCAACTGACGCGGCGATCGCATCGGCAGCCGGTGGGCACAGGCCGGCTTCTGAAAGGGGCAGGGAGGCGGGGGGGCGGTCCCGTTACCGGCGGCGTTTGGCCAAGTCGCGGCCCAGCACCCAGACCACCAGCAGATTGACGGCGAGTACGCCGGCCTCAAGCCAGCCCGGGTGGGCGACAAGCGCGTACAGCTCGAAGGGCAGGTAGATGGCGGCGCCGATACAGCCCAGCCATGAGCCCCACGCCTTGGCCCGCCACAGCCCCCATGCCTCGACGAAGCGCATCAGCGCATAAGCCAGGGTGACGGCGATGGCCACGCCAAGGGATTCCGGGTTGATGCCCCGCAGCAGCGAAGCAACGGGCCCGTGCGAGGGGTTGAGGTGCAGCTTCACCGCCACGCCATCGAGGGTGTGTTGCAGGGCGGTGGGCCCCGCCCACGCGAGGCCCGCGGCGGCCAGAAGGGCGATGACGCCCTTGGCCGCCTCGAACACGGCGATGGCATGCAGTCCCGGATGCGCATGCGGATCCGGGTTGTAGCGGGACTGCGCCTCCACCGTCGTGCCGCGTGCCGCTATCAGGCCGCGCGCGAAGCGCGCTTGCGGTCGTTCTCGGTGCGGAACTTCTTGCGCAGGCGAATCTGCTTGGGCGTGACTTCGACCAGTTCGTCGTCGTCGATGAACTCCAGCGCCTGCTCCAGCGACAGCTTGATCGGCGGGATCAGGCCTTCGTCCTTGTCGGTACCGGAGGCGCGGAAGTTGGTCAGCTGCTTGCCGCGCAGGGCATTGACGGTCAGGTCGTTGTCCTTGGCGTTGACGCCGACGATCTGGCCTTCGTAGATCTCCTCGCCCGGCTCGATGAACAGGCGGCCGCGCTCCTGCATCGCGATCTGCGCGTAGGCCGGTGAAGGGCCGGTGCCGTTGGAGATGAGCACGCCGTTCTGGCGCTGGCCGATGGTGCCGTCCATCTTCGGTCCGTAGTGGTCGAAGACGTGGAACAGCAGGCCTGTGCCCGCGGTGAGGGTGCGGAACTCGGTCTGGAAGCCGATCAGGCCACGCGCCGGGATGATGTAGTCCAGGCGCACGCGGCCCTTGCCGTCGGGCTCCATGTTCTGCAGCAGTGCCTTGCGCTCGCCCAGGCGACCCATGACGCCGCCTTGGAACTGCTCGTCCATGTCCACGACCAGCGACTCGTACGGCTCCTGCATGATGCCGTCGATTTCCTTGATGATGACCTCGGGACGCGATACGGCCACCTCGTAGCCTTCGCGGCGCATGTTCTCGATCAGGATCGACAGGTGCAGCTCGCCGCGGCCGGAGACCTTGAATTTGTCGGCGTCGGCGGTGTCTTCGACCTTCAGCGCCACGTTGTGCGCGGTCTCGCGGGTCAGACGGTCACGCAGCTGGCGCGAGGTCAGGAACTTGCCGCCGCTGCGGTCCTTCACGCCGGCGAACGGCGAATCGTTGACCTGGAAGGTCATCGAGATGGTCGGCTCGTCCACCGCCAGCACCGGCAGCTGTTCCACCGCCGATGGGTCGCACAGGGTGTCGGAGATGCCGATGCCCTCGATGCCGCTGAACGCGATGATGTCGCCGGCCTGCGCTTCCTGCACCTCGACGCGCTCCAGGCCCATGAAGCCCAGCACCTGCAGCACCTTGCCGCTGCGGGTCTTGCCCTCGCGGTCGATCACGGTGACGGTCTGGTTGGGCTTGACCTTGCCGCGCTGGATGCGGCCCACGCCAATGATGCCGACGTAGTTGTTGTAATCCAGCGAGGTGACGCGCATCTGGAACGGGCCGTCCGGATCGACCGGCGGCGCGGGCACGTGCTCGCAGATGGCCTCGAACAGCGGGGTCATGTCGCCATCGCGCACGCTCTCGTCCATGCCGGCGTAGCCCTGCAGGCCGGAAGCGTAGACGGTGGTGAAGTCGAGCTGTTCATCGGTGGCGCCAAGGCGGTCGAACAGGTCGAAGGTCTGGTCCAGCACCCAGCTGGCGCGCGCGCCCGGGCGGTCGACCTTGTTGACCACCACGATCGGCTTGAAGCCCATCGCGAATGCCTTCTGGGTGACGAAGCGGGTCTGCGGCATCGGGCCGTCCATCGCGTCGACCAGGATCAGCACCGAGTCGACCATCGACAGCACGCGCTCGACCTCGCCGCCGAAGTCGGCGTGGCCCGGGGTGTCGACGATGTTGATGCGCCAGTCCTCACCCGTCTTCGGGTTCTTCCAGCGGATGGCGGTGTTCTTCGACAGGATCGTGATGCCACGTTCCTTTTCAATGTCGTTACTGTCCATCACGCGGTCTGGGACCACGGCGCGCTCGCTCAGGGTGCCCGACTGCTTCAGCAGCTGGTCGACGAGGGTGGTCTTGCCATGGTCGACGTGGGCGACGATGGCGATATTGCGCAGGCGTTCGATGGACATCGGGAAAGGGCACCACGGTCGGTGGCGCCTGTTTTTGGAAGGAAGCGGACCAGTATACCGGATCAGGCGGCAGCGCCGTGGCCGCTTGCCTGAACGTCCCACCCCCTTGTGAGACGGGGGTGTCGTCTCCATGTCGCGCGGGATGGGCCCAGTGCCCCGACCCCAACCCGAAAGGAGACGGCCATGAGCCTGATTGCCCATTTTGATACTGAACGCGGCCCGATCCGCATTGAACTGGCCGCCGACAAGGCCCCGCTGACCGTCGCCAACTTCGTGAACCTGGCCCAGCGCGGCTATTACGACGGCCTGAACTTCCACCGCGTCATCGCCGACTTCATGATCCAGGGTGGCTGCCCGGAAGGCAGCGGTCGCGGCGGCCCGGGCTACCGTTTCGAGGACGAGACCCGCAACGGCCTGAGCCATGAGCGTGGCGTGCTGTCGATGGCCAATGCCGGTCCGTCGACCAACGGCAGCCAGTTCTTCATCACCCACGTGGCATGCCCGTGGCTGGACGGCAAGCACACCGTGTTCGGCAAGGTGACCGAAGGCCTGGACGTGGTGGACAGCGTGAAGCAGGGCGACAAGATCAACTCGGTGAAGATCGAGGGTGACGCCGCCGCCGCGATTGCCGCCAAGGCCGATCGCGTGGCCGAGTGGAACAAGACGCTGGACGCCAACGCGCGCGCTTGAGTTGTCGGCAAGTGTAGAAGGCGCGAGCGCCCGCCCGGAATCCGGGCGGGCGTTTTCGTGCCAGCCGGCGCCGTCGCCAGGGAGGTGGTTGCAGCGGAAACGGGCCTTGGGTGAGACCATCGTCGGCCCGGTCCGGACGGGGCCCGCGTGGTACCATTTCGGGGTTCTGTACCGGGCTTTCCGCCCTCCCTACACGCTTCCCACGAGGTTCCTCGCGATGCCCCAGCTCGCCGCGCGCATTGGACGTGCCAAGCCCAGCGCCATCATGGCCGTTGCCGAGAAGGCCAAGCGCCTGAAGGCCGAAGGCCGCGACATCATCAGCTTCTCCATCGGCGTGCCGAACTTCCTGCCGGGCCCGCACGTGTACGAAGCCGCGCGCCAGGCGGTCGACAAGGACAGCGGCCAGTACGGCAGCAACCGTGGTCCCGACGCGCTGCTCGACGCGCTGCTCGAGCACATCGAGCAGATCGGCCTCACCGGCTACACCCGCGCCAACTGCGCGACCGGCATCGGCGCCAAGCACGTGATCTACAACCTGGCCGAGGCGCTGCTGGACGAGGGCGACACGATCGCCTTCCCGGCGCCGTACTGGACCAGCTACGTGGACATCGCCGAGATCGTCAACGCCAAGATCCAGCTGCTGCCATGCCCGGCCAGCCAGAACTACAAGCTGACCCCACAGCAGCTTGACGAAGCGCTGGCGAAGAAGCCGAAGGTGTTCCTGTTCAACAACCCGTCCAATCCGACGGGCATGGTGTACACCAAGGACGAGATCGTCGCGCTGGCGGACGTGCTGGTGAAGTATCCGGACACCTGGGTCATCGCCGACGACATCTACAACCGCATGCTGTTCGACGGTCTGGAGTACTACAACTTCGTGCTCGCCCGCCCGGAGCTGCGCGATCGCGTGATCTTCCTTGACTCGCTGTCCAAGACCTATGGCATGCCGGGCTGGCGCCTGGGCTTCATGGTCGGGCCGGAGGTCGTGGCCAAGGCGCTGGTCACGCTCAACTCCAACCACATCACCAACGTGCCGGAAGTGGTCAACGCCGCCGGCATCGCCGCGCTGACCGGTCCGCAGGACGTGCCGAACCAGAAGCGCGTCGAGTTCCAGGCCAAGCGCGACCAGGTCATGGACGTGATGAACGCGATTCCTGGCCTGGTGTGCCCGCGCCCGCAGGGCGCGTTCTACGTGTTCCCGGACATCAGCTGCGCGTTCGGCAAGACCCATGGCCCAAGCGGCACGAAGATCGAGAACGACGTCGACTTCTGCAACGCGCTGCTGGAAGCCAAGGGCGTAGCCTGCGTGCCGGGGTCGGCGTTCGGCGAGCCGCGAGCGTTGCGCATCAGCTATACCTGCCCGACGCCGCAGCTGGCCCCGGGCCTGCAGCGGTTCCAGGAGTTCTTCGCGGAACTCGTCTGATCCGGAGCGTCGGTCATGCGCATTGTCTGGGTGCTGGTGGTGTTGGCGGCGATTGGCGGATGGATGCATTTCCGCGGCGATCGCGAGCCCACCCTGCACCCGGACGATCCGCGGGTCGCGACCGGCGATGACCGCATCGTGATGATGGCGGCCGAATGGTGCGGTTACTGCCGCAAGCAGCAGAAGGCATTCGAGCTTGCGAACGTGCGTTACCGCATCCTCGACGTCGACACGCCGGAAGGCGACCGTGCCATGCAGGCGCTGGGTGCGCGTGGCGTGCCCACCACCGTCATCGGCCAGGAGGTGGTGTATGGCTACAACACCGCTGAACTGAAAGAGAAACTCACCCCGTTGGGCTACCGCGTGTTCTGACGCGCTGGCCGGCTCCATCCCAATCCGCCCCACCCCAACCCGTTACGCAAGGAAACTTCCATGAAGACCCCCGTCCGCGTTGCCGTTACCGGTGCTGCCGGCCAGATCGGCTACTCGCTGCTGTTCCGCATCGCTTCCGGCGAGATGCTGGGCAAGGACCAGCCCGTCATCCTGCAGATGCTCGAGCTGCCGATGGAGAAGGCCCAGGCCGCGCTGAAGGGCGTGATGATGGAACTGGAAGACTGCGCGTTCCCGCTGCTGGCCGGCATGGTCGGCACGGATGACGCGGAAGTGGCGTTCAAGGACGCCGACATCGCCCTGCTGGTCGGCGCACGCCCGCGCGGCCCGGGCATGGAGCGCAAGGACCTGCTGCTGGAGAACGCCAAGATCTTCACCGCGCAGGGCGCCGCGCTGAACAAGGTTGCCAGCCGCAACGTAAAGGTGCTGGTGGTCGGCAACCCGGCCAACACCAATGCCTACATCGCCATGAAGTCGGCGCCGGACCTGCCGGCGAAGAACTTCACCGCGATGCTGCGCCTGGACCACAACCGCGCGCTGTCGCAGCTGGCCAACAAGGCCGGCGTGGCCGTCGCCGACATCGAGAAGCTGGTCGTGTGGGGCAACCACAGCCCGACCATGTACCCGGACTACCGTTTCGCCACCGTCAACGGCGAGTCGCTGAAGGACAAGATCAACGACGCCGAGTGGAACGCCAACACCTTCATCCCGCAGGTCGGCAAGCGCGGCGCGGCGATCATCGAGGCGCGTGGCCTGTCCTCGGCTGCGTCGGCCGCCAACGCCGCCATCGACCACATCCGTGACTGGGTGCTGGGCACCAACGGCAAGTGGGCGACGATGGGCGTGCCGTCGGACGGCAGTTACGGCATCCCGGAAGGCGTGATCTACGGCGTGCCGGTGACCTGTGCCAACGGCGAGTACACCCGCGTGGAAGGCCTGCCGGTCGACGAGTTCAGCCGCGCGGCAATGGACAAGACGCTGGCCGAGCTCGAGGAAGAGCGCGCTGGCGTGGCACACCTGCTCTGATCGCAGCCAGGCTGGGACAGTGACAATGAAAGGGCGGCCTTTGGGCCGCCCTTTCTCTTTTGCGGAGATTGATTCGGGGCTGTCGTTGCTTGATGCGCGCAGGAACCTCAAGGGCCGAGTACGGCAGCGACGTCGACGACCTCCACGTCGCTCATCTGGCGGGCCCACTGGTCGTACCACGGCTTGTGCGAGGCGCCGACGATGTTCAGGACGCGCACGCCGGGAGTGCGGCTGATGGCTCCGCGGATGTTCGCGGCCATGCGCAGGTTCCGGGTTTCCCACCAGCCGACATACTGACGCCCGAAGCGTTTGGAGTGCGGGTCGGTGAGCGCACCGCCGAAGTCGAGCTGGATCGTGTCGTCGTTTGCGTGCGCGGCGTTGATAACCCTGTAGTAGGCCAGCAGGCTTTCACCGTCGTGCACGTGTTTTTCGACTTCGGATTGCTGGACCAACTGCGGCGAGGGCACGATGGCTTCGTATCGCGCTTGCTGCCACGGCTCGAAGGCCGGGTCCTGCATGCTGAAGATGGCGTCGCTGGTGTGATCGTCGACGGCATGGAGGCGATCCAGTCCTACGCTCGCGGCGACTTCCGCGGCGACGTCGATGCTTTCGTTCATGGTGCCCGACGAGCGCGTGAGGTGCTTCACCGCTCGCTCGCTCAGGGTGTCTCCCGCGCGGCGCTCGGCCGGCGGCAGCCGCAACCATTGGACCATCGCGGAGCCGAAGTCGCCGGCCGCCAGGAACAGCATCGCCAGTTCGCGGCGCTGGGCGGGCGTTGGCGTGCGCGGCCAGGTGGCCAGTTGCTGCTCCGCGCGTGCTTCGGCTTCGGCCTGGGTCAGTTTGAGGCTGCGTTGGAAGGGCGTGGCGTCCGTGCAGTAGGTGTCGTACGTCTCGGCGTAGCGTCCAGGCAGGGCGCGCATCATTTCGCATTGCGAGCCGGAGAGGTTTTCGATCGTGATCAGTTGCGGGCGCCAGGCGATGATTCGCGCGCGCAGGGGGGTGAGCCACGCAACCTGCCAGTCTCCGGAGTGGCCGGAAAGGTGGATGCTGGCGAGCGTCGCCATCTGCGTCCGCGCACCGGCAACTTCCGGCCGGGCGCCAAGCGGCGGGGCAAACTGGGCGTGACAGGGGGCGACCTGGGCTGCGACGGAGACGGCGAGCAGCACTGGCAACAGATATCGCATGTGGGAACACCTGGTCTTGGTGACGGGCGAGGCGAGGTGCCGCGCACGGCCCGGTCGAGGGCGAAGCCAGCATGGCCGCAGCTGCACTACGTGACGCGCGGAAACGATGCGAAGCGGGAAATGCGTGGCGTGAACCTGCGCAAGCCACACTCGAAGCCAGCAATCCAACCAGGGGATTCAGCGATCCAGCCAGTCGCGCAGCGCCCCTGCGCGCTCCTGGCTGACGGTGCAGGCTTCGGCCAGCGGCGGGGTGAGGGTCAGTTCGAGTCTGCTCTTGAAGCCTCGATCGATCCTTGCGATTGCCTCCGCCCGGACGATCACTTGCCGGTTGACCCGAATAAAGACGGTCGGGTCCAGCGTCTGTTCAAGTTCGTCCAGGCTCTGCGAAACCGGGTAGGCACGGCCGCCGTGGGTCACCACGCGAACGACCAGGGCTTTGTGGAAATACGCGACGTCTTCGAGTGCGAGGGAAACCAGCGTCTCCCCCGACTGCACCAGGATGCGCCTGCGGTACTGCCGGGATGCGTGAAAATAGTGGCGAGCGGCAGCAGGCCCCGTGGGCGGGTCTGCCGGGATGTTCGACTCGCGCAGCCGGCGCCACTTCGCGAGCGCGGTGGCCAAGCGCGCCGGACGGATCGGCTTGAGCAGGTAATCAATGCCGAAGGCCTCAAACGCCTGGAGTGCGAACTGATCGTACGCCGTGGTGAAGATCACCGGCGATGTTGGTGGCAGGGCATCAAATATTTCGAAGCACAGGCCATCCGCCAGGTGCACGTCCATGAAGACCAGGGCCGGCGGAGGCGCCTGCGCGAGCCGTGCTATCGCCGGCGCAATGGCGCCGATGGAGGGCTCCAAGGTCAACTCGGGCGCGAACTCGGTGAGCAGCGCGCGCAAGGTGTCGCCCGCGACCGGCTCGTCTTCCACGATCAACGCATGCAGGGGGGCGGTCATGGGGAGGTTGCCTTGGGGCGTGCCAGCAGCCCGAGCTCGACGATGAAAGCATTGCATTCACGGGCCACGCGGATGCCCTCGGTGCCGAGCAGGCGATAGCGCTGCTCGATGTTGGACAGTCCGGTGCCCGCGCCGGGATTGGGGCTGTGCCGCGGCTTGATCGGATTGGAGACGATGATGCCCCGATCGCCCAGGCGGACGTCCACGACCAGTGGATCGTCCTCGCGGGTGCGGTTGTGGCGGACCGCATTCTCCACCAGGACCTGGAGACTCATTGGTGGAATCATCATGTCGCTGGAACCGTCCATCGGCTGGATGTCGACGCGGAGGCCTTCGCCGTGCCGTGCCTGCAGCAGGGCGCGGTAGGCGTGGAGGAACTCCAGCTCACGAGCCAGCGGTACCAAGTCGTGGTGCGAATGGCCCAGGGCGTAACGCAGGACATCGCTCAGTTCCAGCAACAGTCCGCGGGCCAGCGCCGGATCCTGCGCGATCAACCCGTGCACGGTGTTGAGGCTGTTGAACAGGAAGTGGGGGTTGATCTGCGCTTTCAGCGCGTCGAGTTCCGCGCGCAGCATCGCGGCCTGCATGTCTCGGGTGTCCTGCTGCGCGCGCTGCAGGCTGGCATGGAAGTCGAGCGTGACGTGCAACGCGTTCAACGCCAGCGAGAACACCGTGGCGATGAGGGCCGTCACCGTCAGGTGCGGCCAGCCGATGGTGTCGTTGGCACCGTTGCGGATTTCGTGGAGTTTCAGCGGGACGTAAACCATCAGGCTGAAGGCAATGATGGCGAGGGTCGATCCTCCCACCTGCAGGACCAGGCGATGGGCCGGACGGGCGTGCCAGGGCCAGCGGCGTTCCAGCCAGCGCGAGTAGTGCCGGATTGCTTCGCTGAGCAGCGCGACCCAGGCGATGAAGCCCAGTGCGGCGGCGATCGTCAGCTGGGGTGGTTCGTCGAAGAGGCTGGATACCCAGAGGGTCGCGGAGACGATGACGGCCACCGCCGCGGGATACAGCACCCGCGCGATCCGATCGATGGGCAGCAATGGCGCGCTGGCTGGAGGCGATGTACGCATCCGGGGATGGTCCGACGGTCGGGCGACGTTTGCCAAGCCTCGACTCATCGAAACCGGATTTCGTTTGGTTGAAACGGACAGCCGGGGCTGGGGAGCCGGTCAGGAAGGGGCGGCTCTTCGGGCTTCCCGGCGAGGCGAATCCCATTCGCATTGGCGCGGAAACCTGCATGACGCGTCGCAGCATTCTGCGGCGCGCCGGTGTCGTCTGATCTCGCGGCACGCGCTGAAAACGGCATGCCACAGGGCTCCGGCATTTTTTCGACCAATGTCTTAGCGCGGCAGCATGCTGCGCCGCGATAGCCTCGATGTATTGTCGTGGAGGAATGGACATGCGGTACGAGGAGTTCTATCGCCGTTCGATCGAGCAACCGGAAGCCTTCTGGGCTGAACAGGCGGAGGCCATTTACTGGCACCGAGTGCCAGACAGGATCCTGGACGACTCGCGGCCGCCGTTCCGCAAGTGGTTCGTCGGTGGCGAAACCAACCTCTGCTACAACGCAGTGGACCGTCACCTCAAGGCGCGTGCCGACCAGTTGGCGCTGGTCACGATCTCAACCGAGACAGGCCTCACCCGCGAGATCACCTACCGTGAACTGCACCGAGAGGTGAACACCTTCGCCGCCGTCATCCGGGCACTGGGCGTGGAGCGGGGCGACCGCGTCATCATCTACATGCCCAACATGGCCGAGGCGGTGTTCGCGATGCTGGCATGCGCACGCATCGGCGCGGTGCACTCGGTGGTGTTTGGCGGTTTCGCGGCGCACAACCTGGCGCTGCGCATCGATGATGCCGAGCCTAAGCTGCTGATCTGCGCCGATGCCGGCATGCGCGGTGGCAAGGTCATCCCGTACAAGCCGCTGGTGGATGCGGCCTGCGCGGAGGCCCAATCTCCACCTGGGCACGTGCTGATCGTCGATCGCGGCCTGGACAACGCGCTCACGCGTATCGATGGCCGTGACGTGGACTACGCCAGTCTGCGCGCGCAGCACGACGGTGCGGAGGTCGAAGTCGCCTGGCTGGAATCCAACGAGCCGAGCTACCTGCTTTACACCTCCGGCACCACCGGCAAGCCCAAGGGCGTGCAGCGCGACGTGGGCGGCTACGCGGTGGCGATGGCGATGTCGATGTGGTCGATCTACGACATCCAGCCCGGCCAGGTGATGTTCTCCACTTCGGACGTGGGTTGGGCGGTGGGGCACAGCTACAACGTGTATGGACCGCTGATCGCCGGCGCCACGTCGATCCTCTACGAAGGGCTGCCGGTCAACCCGGATCCCGCTATCTGGTGGCAGATCTGCGAACGCTATGGCGTGCGCACGATGTTCTCCTCGCCTACCGCGATCCGCGTGCTGAAGAAGCAGGACGCGGCGTACCTCAAGCAGCATGACCTGTCCGCGCTGAAGTACCTGTTCCTGGCGGGCGAGCCATTGGATGAACCGACCGCCCAGTGGATCACCGAGGGCATCGGCAAGACGATCATCGACAACTACTGGCAGACCGAGACCGGCTGGCCAGTGCTGGCGCTGATGCCGGGGGTTGAGATGAAGCCGGTGAAATTCGGTTCACCGGGCCTGCCCACCCCCGGCTACAACCTGCGGGTCATCAACGAAGCCACCGGCGAGGACGTGGCGCCCGGCGAGAAGGGCGTGCTGGTGATGGTGCCGCCGCTGCCGCCGGGGTTCATGACCACGATCTGGCGCGACGACGCGCGCTTCGTGTCCAGCTATTTCGGTCATTTCAAGGAGCTGCTGTACAGCTCGCTGGACTGGGCCATCCGCGATGCCGATGGCTATACCTTCATCCTCGGGCGCACCGACGACGTGATCAACGTGGCCGGGCACCGCCTGGGCACGCGCGAGATCGAGGAGTCGGTGTCCACCCATCCCTCCGTGGCGGAAGCCGCGGTGGTGGGCGTGCACGATGAACTCAAGGGCCAGGTGCCCGTGGTGTTCGCCACGCTGAAGCAGGGCGCCGAGGGCATGAGTGCGGTCGAGATCGCGGTGGCGATGCAGAAGCGCGTGGTGGAGCAGCTGGGTGCCGTGGCCCGCCCGTCGCGGGTGTACGTGGTGAATGCACTGCCCAAGACCCGCTCCGGCAAGCTGCTGCGGCGTTCCATTCAGGCGCTGGCCGAGTCCCGCGATCCGGGTGACCTTTCCACGCTGGATGATCCGGGGGCGCTGGAAGAGGTGCGCCGCGCCCTGGGGCGCGATGCGGACGCGGGCAGTTGAGTCCCGGATTCCGGGGGGCATGGCCGTCGTTGCAAGCCCTGCCATCCCCGGGCATGGAAGGGCGCGTGTAGGGCATCGCGTCGCACCGGAACCCGAGCGCGTGCTCTCGGCTAAAATAACGGGCTGAACAAAGGAGACACCATGGCCCTTGCACCGTCCGCCGGCGCGCGCTTCCGCGCCGCCCTCTCCGAAGAAACCCCGCTGCAGGTGATGGGTGCCATCACCGCCTATGCCGGCCTGATGGCCAAGCGCGTGGGTTACAAGGCCCTTTACCTGTCCGGTGGCGGCGTCGCCGCCAACTCGCTGGGCATGCCGGACCTCGGCATCAGCACCATGGAAGACGTGCTCACCGACGCGCGACGCATCGTCGACGCGACGGGCATGCCGCTGCTGGTCGACATCGACACCGGTTGGGGCGGTGCCTTCAACATCGGCCGCACCATCCGCAACTTCGAGCGCGTTGGCGTTGCCGCCGTGCACATGGAGGACCAGGTCGGGCAGAAGCGTTGCGGCCATCGTCCGGGCAAGGAGGTCGTGACCCGGGACGAGATGGTCGATCGGGTCAAGGCCGCGGTCGATGCGCGTACCGACCGGGATTTCGTGATCATGGCGCGCACCGACGCCGCCGCGGTGGAAGGCATCGACAGCGCGATCGAGCGCGCCGTGGCCTACGTCGAGGCCGGTGCGGACATGATCTTCCCGGAGGCCATGAACACGCTGGACGACTACCGCAAGTTCAAGGCGGCCGTGAAGGTGCCGATCCTGGCCAACCTGACCGAGTTTGGCAGTACGCCGTTCTTTACCACCGACGACCTGCGCGGCGCGGGCGTGGACATTGCCTTGTACTGCTGCGGTGCCTACCGCGCCATGAACAAGGCCGCGCTCAACTTCTACGAGACCGTGCGTCGCGAAGGCACGCAGAAGAACATCATCGACACGCTGCAGACGCGCGCCGAACTGTACGACTACCTGGGCTACCACGCGTACGAGGACAAGCTCGACGCGCTGTTTGCCCGGGAAAAGTAATTCATGGCGAAAAGGTCGGCCGACGGAGCGTACAGGACCCCATGATGTCGGGTTCCCCTGTCCCCCTCCGCCGGCGCGTCCATCCGCCCCCGACCGCAGCGGGCGCGATCTGGCCCGCCACGGTCGCTGCGACATGCCAGTCGCAAAAGAGGCTTTTTTCCACTTTGTTTCCTAGCGATTGATAACGCTGCGCGCCAAGCTGACCGGACAATCTGGTCACTGCACGCTACTTCCATCAGGAGTTATCCCATGACTGAATCTGCCCAGGTGCTGCCCAAGGCCAAGAAGTCCGTCGCGCTGAGCGGCACGGCTGCCGGCAACACCGCGTTGTGCACCGTCGGCCGCAGTGGCAACGACCTGCACTACCGCGGCTACGACATCCACGACCTCGCAACGAAGTCGTCGTTCGAGGAAGTAGCGCACCTGCTGGTGCACGGCGCGCTGCCGACTACGTCGCAGCTGAAGGCTTACCGCACCAAGCTCAAGCGCCTGCGCGGCTTACCCGCGATCGTCGCCGAGGCCCTGGAGCTGGTGCCGGCCAACGCCCATCCGATGGACGTGCTGCGCACCGGTTGCTCGGTGCTGGGCACCGTGCTGCCCGAGCGCGAAGGCCACCCGGCCAACGAGGCGCGCGATATCGCCGACAAGCTGATCGCCAGCTTCGGTTCGATGCTGCTGTACTGGTGGCACTTCACCCGCAACGGTCGCCGCATCGACGTGGAGACCGACGACGAGACCACCGCCGCCCACTTCCTGCACCTGCTGCACGGCGAGGCACCGAGTGCGCTGCACGCCGAGTCGCTGGACAAGTCGCTGGTCCTGTACGCCGAGCACGAGTTCAATGCGTCGACGTTCACCGCGCGCGTGATCGCCGGTACCGGCTCTGACCTGCATTCGTGCATCACCGGCGCCATTGGTGCGCTGCGTGGCCCGAAGCACGGTGGCGCCAACGAAGTGGCGATGGACATCATCAGCCGCTACGGCGACGCCGATGCTGCCGAAGCCGACATCCGCGCGCGCATGGAGCGCAAGGAGATCGTCATTGGCTTTGGCCACCCGGTTTACACCATCGGCGATCCGCGCAACCCGATCATCAAGGAAATCTCGCGCAAGCTGTGCGCCGACGGCGGCAACCAGACGCTGTTCGACGTGTCCGAGCGCATCGAGAACCTGATGATGGACACCAAGAAGATGTTCCCGAACCTGGATTGGTACAGTGCAAGCGCGTACCACATGATGGGGATCCCGACGCCGATGTTCACGCCGTTGTTCGTGATCGCACGCACCACGGGCTGGAGCGCGCACGTGATCGAGCAGCGCGAGGACGGCAAGATCATCCGGCCGAGTGCGAATTACACGGGACCGGAGGATCAGGCTTACGTGCCGATCGAGAAGCGTTGAGTTGGATGAGGGGCCACGCGGTTGCGTGGCCCTTCTGCTTTTTGGGGGGTGACGGGCGGGCGGAGGAGCGCAGGGCGCCACAAGTCGCGGCCCGTTATCCGCTTGGTTGTGACGCCCTGCGCTCCTCCGCCCTGTGAGGGCACCGGTAAAGCAGAAGAGCCACGCAATCGCGTGGCTCTTTCTGTGTCGGGGGGCAGGGAGGGGGAGACATGTCAGCCAAGCCGTTCGCGAGTCCCCTTGGCAACGGGCAGCCGCGTGGCTGGATCAGGCGGTCAAGCCCTCGGCCTTCAGGGTGGCCTGCACGCCAGGGTCCTGGTCCATGCGCGCCTTGAACGCCTGCAGGCGCTCCAGGCCGGACAGGTCCACTCCGGTGCGCTCGGCCCAGCCCAGCGTCACATATAGATAGGGGTCGGCGAAGCTGCGGAAGCCGGCGAGCCAGTCGTGGGCTTCCAACTGCTTGTCGGCGCGCTCGTACAGGCCGCGCAGGCGCTTGCGGGCGGCCTCGCGCACGCCGTCATGCTGGTCGGCGTCACCGTGGAAGGCGGCAGGGGCGAAAAGCGGTACGTAGGCCGGGTGCACGTCGGAGTTCACGAACGCCAGCCAGCGGGTCGCCTCGGCGCGCTGACGGGCGCTGCCGTCGCCGGCAAGGCCGGCTTCGGGCTGGCAGTCGGCCACGTAGCCCATGATCGCCGCGTTCTGCGTGAGCACGAAGTCGCCGTCGACCACCGCAGGCACGGCGCCGGCCGGGTTGACCGTCAGGAACGCCGGCGACTTGAGGGCCGCGTAATCCGCAAGCACCTCGAACTCGTAAGGCTGGCCGCTCCACTGGAGGGCGATATGGACGGCCGTGGAGCAGGCGCCAGGCTTGGTGTACAGCTTCATGCAGTCTCCGGAACGGAATCGGGCCGTCCATGGTGGACGACCCGATCGGAGCGGCTCAATGCCGTGCATGCAACGCTGCGTCGCAGGCGCGCGGGTTGCACGCGCCGGGAAGGCCCTCAGCCGCGGCGCGGCTTGAGCGATTGCACCTTCAGGAAGGTGTGGTCGCCGATGGTGGCCACCTGGTAGGCGTTGCGCCAGCTTGGGCTGGCGATGGCATGGGCCAGGAAGTGGCTCGCGCCGGGCACGATCTCCTTGCGCTGGCCGGGCGGCAGGGCCCAGTTGCGCTCGGCCTCCAGGGCGATGGTCACCGACTCCGCCCACGCCTCGGTGTTGCTCAGGCGGGTGGACGGCGACACCAACGTCGGGGCGAACTGCTTCTTGGCGGTCACCACGTCACAGACGGTGTTGCCCCACAGGCCACTGTCACGACGGCGCAGGGCCACTTCGGCGACGGCTTTCTGGCCACGGACGGACTGGTCGCGGGCTTCCAGGTAAACGGTGGTACTCAGGCACAGCGAGTCTGCTGTCTGCGGCGGCAACACGGAGGCCAACCACAGGATCCAGGCCAACTTCATTCGAACTCCTTGCTCCGTTGCGCCCGTTCGTCTCGCGGCTTCCATCCCCTCGGGGATCTGCTGGAAGCCACTGCTCGGACCGGCATGGCGTACTGGGGAGGGCGGCGGCTCTTCGGCGCGCTTTGCCCCGTCACCTAAACCGCACGGGAGTGTGCGGCCGGTGTGGGTTCCGCCAAGTCGGGGCGGAAAAAGTTGGCGCAAGGTACTGGCGCCAACATAAACGTCACGTGAATGGCGAAAATATAACCTACGGAAAAATCTGGAGTTTTTATTCGGCAGGTCAGGCTGAAGCCCTTGCGTGGCAAGGGTTTGGCGCTGTCAAGAGCGAGGCGATGGTCACAGATTGGCTGCCAGTTGGCTGCCCTGGGCGATGGCCCGTTTTGCGTCCAGTTCCGCCGCGACATCGGCCCCGCCGATGACGTGGACGGTCGCCGGACCGCCTTCCAGGGCCTTGAGCAGGGGTTTGAACGGTTCCTGGCCGGCGCAGATGACCACGTGATCCACCGGCAGCACCTGTTCCTGCCCGTCCACGCGGATGCGCAGGCCGGCATCGTCCACCCCGACGTATTCCACGCCCCCCAGCATCGTCACGCCCTTGGCCTTGAGGGTGGCGCGGTGGATCCAGCCGGTGGTCTTGCCCAGCCGTGCTCCCGGTTTGCCGGGGCTGCGCTGCAGCAGCCACACCCGGCGGGCGGCGGCCTCTGGCGCAGGCACGGTCAGCCCACCGCGGTTGCTGGCATACGCCAGGTCCACGCCCCACTCGGCCCGCCAGCGGGCGGGGTCCAGGCTGGGGGAGGGGCCTTCATGCACGAGGAACTCGGCCACGTCGAAGCCGATGCCGCCCGCACCGATGAGGGCGACCCGCTCGCCCGGCACCACTTCGCCGCGCAGGACCTGCAGGTAGCTGACCACCTTGGAGTGGTCGACGCCGGGGAAATCCACCTGGCGCGGCACGATGCCCGTGGCCAGCACCACGTCGTCGAAGCCGGTCAGGTCCGGGCCGGTCACCCGGGTGCCCAGGCGCTGGTCGACACCGGTCTGCTCCAGTCGCCGGCGGAAGTAGCGCAGCGTCTCGTGGAACTCCTCCTTGCCCGGAATGCGCCTGGCGAGGTTGAACTGGCCGCCGATCTCGTCCGCGGCGTCGAACAGGGTGACCCGGTGGCCGCGTTCGGCGGCCACGGTGGCGCAGGCCAGCCCGGCGGGGCCCGCCCCGACCACGGCGACCCGACGCGGTTGCGTGGTCGGGCGGTAGACCAGTTCGGTCTCGGCGCACGCGCGCGGGTTGACCAGGCAACTGGCGGTCTTGTTTTCGAAGACGTGGTCCAGGCAGGCCTGGTTGCACGCTATACATGTATTGATGTCTTCGGCGCGCCCGCTACGCGCTTTCGCCACCCACTGGGGGTCGGCCAGCAGCGGCCGCGCCATCGACACCATATCCGCCTCGCCGCGCGCGAGGATGCCTTCGGCCACGTCGGGCATGTTGATGCGGTTGGTGGTGACCAGCGGAACGGTCACCTCCGGCTTGAGCCGGGCGGTGATGCCGGTGAACGCGCCACGGGGCACCGAGGTGGCGATGGTGGGCACCCGTGCCTCGTGCCAGCCGATGCCGGTATTGATAAGCGTGGCGCCTGCGGCTTCCACGGCCTTGGCCTGCGCGACCACTTCGTCCCAGCGGTTGCCTTCGTCCACCAGGTCCAGCATGGACAGGCGGTAGACGATGATGAAGTCGGGGCCGCAGGCCTCGCGGATGCGGCGCACGATTTCCACCGCGAAGCGCATGCGTCTGGCCGTGTCGCCACCCCAGGCGTCCTCGCGCCGGTTGGTGCGAGGTACGGTGAACTGGTTGAGCAGGTAGCCCTCCGAGCCCATGACCTCCACCCCGTCATAGCCGGCTTCCCGGGCCAGGCGCGCGCTACGCGCGAAGGCGCGGATCTGCCGTTCGACGCCCGCGGCGGACAATGCCCGCGGCGTGAACGGATTGATCGGGGCCTTCAGCCGCGAGGGGGCCACCTGCAGCGGGTGGTAGCCGTAGCACCCCGAGTGGAGGATCTGCATGCAGATGCGACTGCCGTGCTCGTGCACGGCGCGGGTGACCTGACGGTGCTTGCCCACCTCCCAGGACCAGCTGAGCTTGCCGCCCATCGGCTTGAGCCAGCCCGCGATGTTGGGCGCGAAGCCACCGGTGACGATCAGCCCGACCCCGCCGGCCGCGCGTTCGGCGAAGTAGGCCGCCAGCCGTGGGAAATCCCTCGCCTTGTCTTCCAGCCCCGTGTGCATGGAGCCCATGAGCACGCGGTTGGGCAGGGTGCAGAAACCCAGGTCGAGGGGGCGGAAGAGGTGGGGGTATTGGGGTTGGGAGGGCGGCATTCGCGTACGCATGCGTATGGAATGTGCCACGATGCCGGGAAATGGGCCGGTGGGCAAGCGGTGGATTGCTATCCGGCGAGCGGCCCGGGCGGGTCCCTGGAGACTGGGCGGTGGCCGGCCCTCCCTGCTTTCACCGTGCTTCCACCGGGCCTGCTGTCCAATGTGAACCAACGCTGAGGTACGGTTGCGATTTCCGGGAACTTGGCGGATTGTTAGACGCGTGTTAACGCGGCTTTCACACCTGTAAACTTAACCTGCGCGGGATGGCGTCGTACTAGATCGCCGTCTCGAACGGTGAGGAACCCCTGTGACGCGGTTTCCATTTTTGATCCAAGGAGAGATGAGAATGAACAAGAAGCTTCTTTGTGCCGCCCTGCTGGGCGGTCTGTCGGTTGCCCAGGTCGCGGGCGCCCAGGAGTTTGATGACCGCTGGTACCTGACCGGTTCGGCCGGTTTCAATATCCAGGACAACGCGCGCGGCACCCGCAACGCGCCGTTCGTGGGTCTGGGCCTGGGCAAGATGATCAGCCCGAACTGGTCGCTCGACGGTGAACTGAACTACCAGAACCCGAAGTTCGACGACAACCAGGACATGCTGTGGAGCCAGTACGGCATCTCGCTGGACCTGCGTCGCCACTTCATGCAGGAAGGCCGCAACTGGAACCCGTACGTGCTGATGGGCCTCGGCTACCAGCGTTCGGAAGAAGAGTACGACGCCTTCCCGAGCCCGGACTCGCCGGGTCAGCGTGAAGACGGCAACCTGGCCGCCAAGGTCGGTCTGGGCGTGCAGGGCGGCGGTGATCGCGTGAAGATCCGCACCGAGCTGGCCTATCGCTTTGACATGGATGACTCCAGCGTGGCTGCTCCGGATGAGGACAGCTTCGGCGACGTGCTGGCTTCGGTCGGCGTGATCATCCCGCTCGGCGCTGCCGCCGCCGCTCCGGTGGCTCCGGCTCCGGCCCCGGAGGCACCGAACTGCGCCGACCTCGACGACGACGGCGACGGTGTCAACAACTGCGACGACAAGTGCCCGGGTTCGCAGGCTGGTCAGACCATCGGTCCGGACGGTTGCCCGGTGCCGGTGTCGATCGACCTGAAGGGCGTGAACTTCGACTATGACAAGTCGAACCTGCGTCCGGATGCCGTTGCCATCCTGTCGGAGGCCGTCGAGATCCTGAAGCGCTATCCGGAGCTGAAGGTCGAAGTCGCTGGCCACACCGACTCGAAGGGCACCGACGCCTACAACCAGTCGCTGTCGGAGCGTCGCGCCAAGGCGGTGTATGACTACCTGACCAGCAACGGTATCGACGCCTCGCGCATGACCGGTCCGAACGGTTACGGCGAGAGCCGTCCGATTGCCCCGAACACCAACGAAGATGGTTCGGACAATCCGGAAGGCCGTGCGAAGAACCGTCGCACCGAGCTGAACGTCCAGAACTGATCTGGATGAATGGCGGGTGCGCATGCACCCCCTGCGGTATCCCGAAGCCCGGCCTCGCGCCGGGCTTCGTCGTTCATGTCCTTGAATGGGAGACGTGGGTTCAGGGTTGATCGTGCAGCATGTGGCAAGCCGCCCGGATTGTGGCCGCCTTCACTTTTTTGCGCTGGGCAAAGCGCGCGCCCGCGGCTACAGTCTGCCTACACCACAAGGGAAATCCACCATGCGCCGTTTCTTGCTTGCCGTGCCGATGCTGTTGCTGTCCGGCCTCGCGGCCGCACAGGACGGTGCATGTGGTGCCATCGTCCAATCGCAGTCCGCGGCCAATGCCGTTGCCCCGGAGCTGGCCGCGCGTGGCGCGCGCCTGGGTGCGCCCGCGGGCGTGCTGGCCCAGGCCTATGACGAGTCGCAGTCGGTCGACAGCGTGCTGAACCGGAAGCGGCTGAGTGAATGCCGCAGTGTTGCAGCCAAACGTTCCAGCCAGCCAGCCGCCGCGACGGACTCGGCGGCGGCCCCCGCCGCGGCACCTGCCGCCGCTGCACCGATCGATCCGGCCACCTACAAGCCGAAGACCAAGGACGACAACACGCCCTGGCGCTTCGACATGAGCCAGAACGGCAAGCGCATGACCGCCGAGGAGTTCGACGCCTGGATGAAGGCGCGCGGCGTGCGCGTGGCCAAGGGGGCGCCAGCCCCAGTTGCCAAACCCGCCGATGCGCCGGCCCCGGCCGACAACACGGCGAAGTGATGACCGGCGACGTCCGGCTCGCATCGGACGTCGCATTTCCCTGCCGATGCGCAGGAGTGACGGCCGCGGAAGCGGCCGTTTCTTCAGGCAATGATGAACAAGGCACCACGACACGGATTGGCACGCGTGCTTTCGAAGCACGGCGTGTGCTCACGCACCCAGGCGGCCCAGTGGATTCTCGCGGGACGCGTATCGGTGGATGGCAATGTCGTCCGCAACCCCGAATTTCCGGTGGTGCGCGGACAGCATCACGTTGAGGTCGACGGCCAGGCGCTGGACGGCGCCGCGCGGCTGTACGTGATGCTCAACAAGCCGCGCGGGCTGGTGACCACCGCGAAGGACGAGCATGGGCGCGACACCGTCTACCGCTGCTTTGACGATGCCGCGATGCCATGGCTGGCCCCGGTGGGGCGCTTGGACAAGGCCAGCGAGGGGTTGTTGCTCTTCAGCAATGACCCGGAATGGGCGGCCCGCATCACCGATCCCCTGCGGGGCTTGGACAAGACCTACCACGTCCAGGTCGACACGATTCCCACCCCCGAGTTACTGCAGGCATTGCATGCCGGCGTGGACGAGGATGGCGAATGGTTGGCCGCCAAGCGGGTGACGCTGTTGCGCACCGGCGCCAGGAACGCCTGGCTGGAAATCGTGCTCGACGAGGGGCGGAACCGGCAGATCCGGCGGCTGTTGGCGGCCCATGACGTGGGCGTGTTGCGCCTGGTCCGCGTGCGGATCGGTGGGCTGGCATTGGGCGACCTGCCCAAGGGCGGCTGGCGTCTGCTGACCGAGCCGGAGGCGGTGGCGCTCGCCGCCCGCTGATCCACCTGTCCCGGGCGTGCGCCGCGACGCGTCTGAAAAAGCGCCCGGGATCACAGCTCGCAGCTTCGGCGCCTGGATTCAGCGCGTACTGTGCGCTCACGCAATGTTTGCGTTTACCGCTTCCCTAACACTTCGACTACCACTCGAAGGGGACGGAAGCGATGAACAAGTACCTGTTGACGACCATTCTGGCTGTCGTGGCCGCCAATGCGCAGGCCGCCCAGCCTACGCCGAGCACGCAGTACAAGCCGCGCACGCAGCAGCCGGCTGACGCCAACCGCTTCTACATGGAGCAGAACGGCAAGCGCATGAGCGCGGAAGAATTCGATGCCTGGATGAAGTCGCGCGGCATTCGCGTGGCCACCGGCAAGCCGGCCAAGCCGGCGGACAAGCCCGAGTCCGACAAGAAGTAATGCAGTCGTCGGGGCCGCGGCGCCATCGCCGCGGCCCTATGCCCAGCCGACGCGGTGTCGGCGGGGCGGGTAGATCAGCATCAACCCTTGATCACGCCCAGTTCGCGCCCGATGCGGATGAACGCATCGATGGCGCGATCGAGGTGCGCGCGCGTATGTGCGGCTGACATCTGCGTACGGATGCGCGCCTGGCCCTGCGGCACCACCGGGAAGAAGAAGCCGATCGCGTAGATGCCTTCTTCGAGCAGTCGCTCGGCAAAGCGTTGAGCTAGCGGCGCGTCGTACAGCATCACCGGGCTGATCGGGTGCACGCCCGGCTTCACGTCGAACCCGGCGGCGGTCATCTTCTCGCGGAAATAGGCGGTGTTGTCCGCAAGTTGCTCGCGCAGGTTGCCTGCGGTGGACAACATCTCGAAGGCCTTGATGCCGGCGGCCACCACGTGCGGCGGAAGCGAGTTGGAGAACAGGTAGGGGCGCGAGCGCTGGCGCAGCATTTCGATCACTTCGCGCTTGGCAGTGGTGAAACCGCCCAGCGCACCGCCCATGGCCTTGCCCAAGGTGCCGGTGAAGATGTCGATCTTGTCCATCACGCCCTTGACCTCGGCCGAGCCGCGACCGGTGGCACCGAGGAAGCCGGTGGCGTGGCATTCGTCGATGTGCACCAGCGCGCCGTATTGCTGGGCGAGGCGGGTGATCTCGTCGAGCGGGGCGATGAAGCCGTCCATCGAGAACACGCCGTCGGTGGTGATCATGATGGTGCGCGCACCGTCGGCCTTGGCCTGCTGCAGCTGCTTCTCCAGGTCGGCCATGTCGCAGTTGGCGTAGCGGTAGCGCTTGGCCTTGCACAGGCGCACGCCATCGATGATCGAGGCGTGGTTGAGCGCGTCGGAGATGATCGCGTCCTGCTCGCCCAGCAGCGGCTCGAACAGACCACCGTTGGCGTCGAAGCAGGCGGCGTAGAGGATGGTGTCCTCGGTGCCGAAGAAGTCGGCAATGGTCTTTTCGAGCTGCTTGTGCAGGTCCTGCGTGCCGCAGATGAAACGCACCGAGGCCATGCCGAAGCCGTGGGTATCCAGGGCCTCCTTTGCGGCAGCGATCACGTCCGGGTGGTCGGCCAGGCCCAGGTAGTTGTTGGCGCAGAAGTTCAGCACCGTGCGGCCGTCGGCGAGGGTGATCTCGGCCGACTGCGGGCTGGTGATGATGCGTTCGGACTTGAACAATCCCTGCGCGCGGATCGCGTCGAGTTCGTCGGCGTAGCGGGCGGTCAGGGAGACGGTGGCGTCGGACATGGCGGATTCCGTGTAGGGCGCGAGGGCGGGGCGCATTCTAGTCAATGTGCCGTTTGGGGCGGCTGCGGGCACCGCGGACCACCGTGGCGACCAGGCCGAGCAGCAACACCGCCACCACCGAACCCAGCACCACGGCAGTCATTGGGGTCTTAGTTCCAACTGAGCACGACCTTGCCGGCCTTGCCCGATTCCATCAGTTCGAAACCCTCCTGGAAGGAATCGATCGGCAGCTGGTGCGTGAGCACCTTGCCGAGCGGGAAGCCGCCCAGCACGAGCTGCGTCATCTTGTACCAGGTCTCGTACATCTTGCGGCCGTAGATGCCGTGCAGGGTCAGGCCCTTGAAGATGATCTTGTCCCAGTCGGCGCCGGCGCCCTTGGGCATGATGCCGAGCATCGCGATCTTGCCGCCGTGGTACATGCAGTCGAGCATGTCGTTGAACGCGCGCGGATTGCCGCTCATCTCCAGGCCCACGTCGAAGCCTTCCATGTGCAGGTCGGCCATCACGTCCTTCAGCGAGGTGTTGGCGACGTTGACCACGCGCGTGGCGCCCATGTCGGCGGCCAGCTTGAGGCGGTAGTCGTTGACGTCGGTGACGACCACGTTGCGCGCGCCGATCTGCTTGCAGATGCCCGCGGCGATGATGCCGATCGGGCCGGCGCCGGTGATCAGCACGTCCTCGCCGACCACGTCGAACTCAAGGGCGCAGTGCGCGGCATTGCCGTAGGGATCGAAGAACGCAGCCAGCTCCGACGGGATCTGGTCGGGGATCGGCCACAGGTTGCTGGCCGGCATCACGATGTACTCGGCGAAGGCGCCGTTGCGGTTCACGCCAATGCCCACGGTGTTCGGGCACAGGTGCTGGCGGCCGGCGCGGCAGTTGCGGCAGTGGCCGCAGACGATGTGGCCTTCGGCCGACACACGCTGGCCGACCTTGTAGCCGGTGACGCCAGCGCCGAGCTCGACCACCTTGCCGACGAACTCGTGGCCGATGACCAGGCCCGGCTTGATGGTGCGCTGGCTCCATTCGTCCCACAGGTAGATGTGCAGATCGGTGCCGCAGATCGCGGTCTTCTCCAGCTTCACCAGCACTTCGTTCGGGCCGGGGGCGGGGATCGGCACCTCCTCCATCCAGATGCCCTTGGTGGCTTCGCGCTTGACCAGCGCCTTCATCATCGTCTGCGTCATGGAGGTGTCCTTCGGGGGCGTCCAGCGGGGACGCCGGGGGCCGCAATTATACGCGGGTGCCCGTGGGCGGCCCGGGGTGGAACGAGGCGCCGTGGCGCGCTGGATCACGTCGCGGGATACGGCAGCGCATGCCGGTTGCGCCATCCATCCACGATTTTGCCGCACGTGGCGGAAGCGCCATGGGCGGTCGTCGGCCCGCGTCCGGCGGGCGGTCCGGGTTTGCCGCGCGGGGGCGCGCTGGCCTATCGTGCCAATCCCGCTTACACCGGAACGACCATGCGCCGCCGTCTGCTTGCCCTGTCACTTTCCCTGGCCGCCACCGGCGCCGTCGCCAACGAGGGCATGTGGATGCCGTCGCAACTGCCGGACATCGCCAAGCAGCTGCGCCAGGCGGGCTTCCAAGGCAAGGCGGCCGAGTTGGCTGGCCTGGCCCAGCCGCCGATGAACGCAGTGGTCAAGGTCGGCGGCGGCACCGGCGCATTCGTGTCCCAGGATGGCCTGGTGCTGACCAACCACCACGTCGCCTTTGGCGTGATCCAGTACAACAGCAAGCCGGGCCGCGACCTGATCCAGGACGGCTACATCGCCGCCGATCACGCGGCCGAATTGCCGGCCAACCCCGACTACCGCGTGCTGGTCACCACCGGTTTCGACAAGGTGACCGACCGCATCCTGGCTGATGCGCGTGGCAAGCAGGGCCGGGCCTATTTCGACGCGGTGGATACCGCGACCAAGGCAGTCGTCGCCGAGTGCGAACGCGACGCGGGCTACCGCTGCAGCGTTGCCAACATGTACTACGGCACCGACTTCTACCTGGTGAAGCAGTTGGAGCTGCGCGACGTGCGCCTGGTGTACGCACCGCCGAACGACATCGGCAACTACGGCGACGAGATCGACAACTTCATGTGGCCGCGCCACACCGGCGACTTCACCCTGCTGCGTGCCTACGTGGGCACGGACGGCAAGCCCGCCGACTACTCGCCCGACAACGTGCCCTACGTGCCGCCGTCGCACCTGCAGGTGTCCACGCGCAACGTGAAGGAAGGCGACTACGCGATGCTGGCCGGCTACCCGGGCGTGACCTTCCGCCACCGGATGGCGTCGGAGTTCGGCAACCAGATCGAATGGCAGTTGCCGTCGCGGGTGGCGCTGTTCGACGGCATGATCAAAACCATTGAAGCGGCCAGCGCGAAGGACGAGGACGCGCGCGTGCGTTACGCCTCGCAGGTGAAGAGCTTCAAGAACTCGCTCAAGCGCGCGCAGGGCGAATTGGACGGGCTGCGTCGCAGCAATGCCGTCGCTGTCCGTCGCGACGACGAGACTGCCATGTATGCGTGGCTGGAGCGCCAGGCCGATGCGGCGGCCATCCGCGCCGACATCGCCGCGGCGCAGGCAGTACTGGATCGCGGGGTTGCCACCCGCGAGCGCGACCAGCTGTTGGCGGCCATCAACGGTCAGACCCAGCTGCTGCGTTCGGCGATCACCGTCCAGCGTCTGGCACGCGAGCGCACCAAGCCCGATGCGCAGCGCGAGTCCGGCTTCCAGCAGCGCGACGAGGTGCTGATCACCGGCCAGCTGAAGCAGGTGCAGCGTCGCTATTCGCCCGTGATCGAGAAGGCCCTGCTGGCGCACCTGTTGGCCCAGTACCAGGCGCTGCCGGCCGCCCAGCACGTGGCCGAGTACGACGCGGTGTTCGGTACCACGGCGGAACAGGCGAAGGCCAAGCTGGATGCGCTCTACGCCGGCACCGGCCTGGGTGAGGAGGCCGCGCGCCTGCAGGCGATGCAGGCGGACGTTGCCACGCTGCAGGCATCCAAGGACCCGCTGCTGCAGGCCGCAGCCACCTTGCTGCCCGCCATCCTGCGCCTGGACGACGAATCCAAGGCCAGCGCGGGCGAACTGTTGCGCCTGCGCCCGGCCTACATGCGCGCGCTGATTGGTTTCCGCAAGTCGCAGGGCAGGGCGGTCTACCCGGATGCCAACTCCACCCTGCGCGTGAGCTACGGCCGGATCCAGTCGATGGACCCGCGTGACGGCATCCATTACACCCCGCTGACCACGGTACAGGGCATCGTCGAGAAGCACACCGGCGTGGATCCATTCATCGCGCCCAAGCCGTTGCTGGATGCCATTGCCAAGGGCGATTTCGGCAGCACGGCCGAGCCAAGCCTGAAGACGCAGACGGTCAACTTCCTCACCAACCTCGATACCACCGGTGGCAATTCCGGTTCGCCGGTGCTGGACGCGAAGGGGCGGTTGATCGGGCTGAACTTCGATAGCAACTGGGAGGCGGTGAGCGCGAGCTGGATGTTCGATCCCCGCTACAAGCGGGCGATCCACGTGGACATGCGCTACATGCGCTGGCTGATGGCGAAGGTGTACCCGGCGCCGCACCTGCTGGCTGAGATGGGATTGCCGGCCGAGTGAGGTTTGACTTCGGATGGGGCGGGAGGTGTCCCCAGCGGGCATTGCTCCGGCGCTCCGTCCGCGCAGTCCTGCGCGGAGTCGCGCCGCGCGCCATCCATGGCGCGCTTCTCCGCGTTACCCACTGGGGACACCTCCCTCATCGACGCATCGTTGGGGTGGGCTCACGGTTGCGTTTGGACGGCAACTCGGGGACTGGGACGTATTCTCGCTGACGCATCGACCTCAAGGCGCGAAGCGTCGGCCCCAAGAGATCCGAGCTCGGACCCTCAGGCTCCAACCGCCGAGCCCGATGCTCGAAGCTCCCACCCTGAGAGGTCCAAGTTCGGACCCTTGGGTACCACCCCCCCCGATCTCAAATCTCCAAGTTCCGACCCTGAGGGGTCCAAGCTCGGACCCTTGGAGGTCCAGCCCCCGCGCTCAAAGCTCCAGGGGCCAACCTTGGGAGGTCCACACCCGGACCTCCGGGGGCCAGCTGCCGGGCTCCAAGCTTCAACCTCTGCATTCAAAGCGTGACGGTTGTAGTGCCGGTCTGTTGCCGTGCCGCAGCTCTGGCTCTTGCTCTCAACACCAAGTTCCGGGGAGCGGTTGGGGGAGGGTGGCGATGGGGGTATTGCGGAAAAGCGGGCCATGGATGGCCCGCGGCGCGACTCGGCGCAGGACTGCGCCGACGGAGCGCTGGAGCAGTACCCCCATCGCCACCCTCCGCCCACCAACCCACCCCAACCCCGTGCCAGAAGTCACAGGCTAACGCCCCCCGTTCCCCGCTAGACTCGCCCATTCGATTTTCGCAATGGGAGTACGTGCATGCGTCATACGGTGTTGGCCACGGCGATCGCGCTGGCCGGAATGGGGGCCGCGGTGGCGGGCGAGGGCATGTGGGTGCCGCAGCAGCTGCCGGAAATCGCCGGCCCGCTGAAGAAGGCAGGCCTCAAGCTGAGCCCCAAGCAGCTGTCCGACCTCACCGGTGACCCGCTGGGTGCCGTGGTCTCGCTGGGCGGCTGCACCGCCGGCTTCGTCTCCCCGCAGGGCCTGGTTGCCACAAACCACCATTGTGCCTACGGCGCCATCCAGCTCAACTCCACCGCGGAGAAGAACCTGATCCGCGACGGCTTCTATGCCGCGACCCCGGGCGAAGAGCTGTCCGCCGGACCCAACGCGCGCATCTACGCGCTGGACTCCATCCAGGACGTGACCGCGCAGGTCAAGGCCGCCGTGGCCGCCGCGCCGGATGCGCTGGCCCGCACCAAGGCGGTGGACGCGCTGGAGAAGAAGCTGGTGGCCGAGTGCGAGGCCGAAGCCGGCTACCGCTGCCGGTTGTACAGCTTCTCTGGCGGCAACGTCTACCGCCTGTTCCGCAACCTTGAAATCAAGGACGTGCGCCTGGCCTACGCCCCGCCGAGCAGCGTGGGCAAGTACGGCGGCGACGTCGACAACTGGATGTGGCCGCGCCACACCGGCGACTTCTCGTTCTACCGCGCCTACGTGGGCAAGGACGGCAAGCCGGCGGCGTTCTCGCCGGACAACGTGCCGTACCAGCCCAAGCACTGGCTGAAGATCGCCGACAAGCCGCTGGGCGAGGGCGACTTCGTGATGGTGGCCGGCTACCCGGGCCGCACCGCGCGCTACGCGCTGGCCACCGAGTTCGACGACACCGCCGGCTGGACCTACCCGACCGTGGGCCAGCACTACAAGAACACGATCGCGATGATCGAGGCCGCCGGCGCCAGGAACCCGGACATCGCGGTGAAGTACGCCGCGACGCTGGCCAGCCTCAACAACACGATGAAGAACTACGAGGGCCAGCTCGAGGGCTTCAAGCGCATCGGCGCCGCCGAGACCAAGCGCAAGGAAGAGGCCGAAGTGTTGGCGTGGCTGCGCGCGCAGGGCGAAGCGGGCAAGGCCGGTCTGGACGCGCACGCCAAGCTGGTCGAACTGGGCGATGTGGCCCGCGCCACGCGCGAGCGTGACCTGGTGTTCGCCAACCTGCGCAGCACGGGCGTGTTGGGCGCGGCGTCGCAGCTGTACCGCCTGTCCATCGAGAAGGCCAAGCCCGACGCCGAACGCGAGCAGGGTTACCAGCAGCGCGACATGCCTGCGCTGGAAGGCGGCATGAAGCAGATGGAGCGCCGCTACCACCCCGACATGGACCGCGAGCTGCAGCAGTACTGGCTGCGCGAGTACATGAAGCTGCCGCAGTCGCAGCGCGTGGCGGCCGTGGACAAGTGGCTTGGTGGCAACGACGAGAAGGCCATCCAGCGCGCGCTGGACAGCCTGGCCAAGAGCGAGCTGCGCAACGCCGACAAGCGCATGGCGCTGATCGGTGCCGACCGCGCCGCGTTCGAGGCCAGCAAGGACCCGGCCGTGCAGTTCGCCGTGGCGGTGATGCCGACCGTGCTGCAGCTGGAGGAGACAAGCAAGACCCGCGCCGGCGAATCGCTGCTGGCGCGCCCGGCGTACCTGCAAGCGATTGCCGACTACAAGAAGAGCAAGGGTGAGTTCGTCTACCCGGACGCCAACTCCAGCCTGCGCATCACCTTCGGCAACGTGACCGGCTACACCAAGCTGGACGGCAGCAAGCAGCAGCCGTTCACCCTGCTGGAGCAGATCCCGGCCAAGGACACCGGCGTGGATCCGTTCGACGCGCCGAAGGCGCAGCTGGACGCCATCGCCGCCAAGCGCTACAGCGGCCTGGCCGACAAGCGCCTGGGCACGGTGCCGGTCAACTTCCTGTCCAACCTGGACATCACCGGCGGCAACTCCGGCTCGCCCGTGCTGGACGCGCAGGGCAAGCTGGTCGGCCTGGCGTTTGACGGCAACTGGGAATCGGTCAGCTCCAACTGGGTGTTCGACCCGGTCATGACCCGCATGATCGCCGTCGACCAGCGCTACATGCGCTGGATCATGCAGGAGGTGTTCCCGGCCCCGGCGCTGCTGAAGGAAATGAACGTGGCGCCGAAGGGCAAGTAAGCCCTCGCCCACAGGCGCAGTGCGAAGAACGCCGGCCCCGCGCCGGCGTTTTTCTTGCTGCGCGGCAAGTAACGCGGAGCAACGTTAGCGTGATGCGGTCACTCGTTCGCCCTGGTCGCGCGTCGGCGCGACGACAGGCATTTGCGACCGTCGCCGTACACAAGGTTGCGACCGCAACCGTTGCAGCGCCGAAGCGGTCTGCTAGGCTCCGTTCTCCCGCGACATCCCCACGTCAGAGTCACCATGCGCATCCTGCTTGCACGCCACGGCGAGACCCCGTGGAACGCCGAGGGCCGGTACCAGGGCCAGGAAGACATCCCGCTCTCGCCGGTGGGCGAGGGCCAGGCCCGCGCGCTGGGCGAGCGCCTGCGCGAAGTGAGCATCACCCGTGCGGTGGCCTCGCCATTGCGCCGCGCGCGCTACACCGCGGAACTGGCGCTGGGCCAGCGCGACCTGCCACTGACCCTGGACCCGGGCCTGATGGAAATCGCCCACGGCACGTGGGAAGGCCTGCTGGCCAGCGAGATCCGCGAGACTGACCCCGAGCGCCTGCGCCAGTGGCGCGAGGCACCGCACGAGGTGCTGATGCCCGAGGGTGAGTCGCTGCAGCACGTGCTCGACCGAGCTTGGCCTGCTTTTGCCCGCGCCACCGAGGGCCTCGGCGATGGCGACACGCTGCTGGTGGTCGCCCACGATGCGGTCAACCGGGTATTGCTGTGCAAGATCCTGGGTATCCCGTTGGCGCAACTGTGGGGTTTCCGCCAGGCTCCGACCACCATCAACCTGCTCGAAGGCCCCGACGTGGACCACCTGGAGGTGGTGCGGCTGAATGACTGCAGCCACCACACCGCGCTGTTCGGGGAAGCGGTGCACCGGGCGTTGTGATGCAATAGGCGCCCCCAACGCTGCATTCCGCCCCTCGGGGCGGGCCCGTGACCTTGAGCAAGCCCACCACGCTGGCCGACTGGCTGGCCCATATCGAACGCCAGCACCCCAAGTCCATCGACATGGGGTTGGACCGCGTGCGCGCCGTCGCCACCGCCATGGGGCTCGATCGCCCGGCCAAACGGGTGATCACCGTGGGCGGGACCAACGGCAAGGGCTCCACGGTGGCCTTCATCGAGTCGATCGCGCGCGAGGCGGGCTGGAAGGTCGGCGCCTACACCTCGCCGCACCTGCTGGCCTACAACGAGCGCGTGCGTCTCAACGGCGCCGACGCCGACGATGCGTCGCTGGTCGCCGGTTTCGAGGCGGTCGAGGCCGCGCGTGGCGACGTGCCGCTGACCTATTTCGAGTACGGCACCCTCTGTGCCCTGTGGCTGTTCCAGCGCGCCAAGCTCGACCTGGCGGTGCTGGAGGTGGGGCTGGGCGGGCGGCTGGACGCGACCAACCTCGTGGAGCCGGACGTGGCGGTGATCACCACCGTCGACCTCGACCACCAGGACTACCTGGGCGACGACCGCGAGGCCATCGGCGCGGAGAAGGTGGGCATCGCGCGGGCCTGGAAGCCGCTGGTGCTGGGCGACGACATGCCGCCGTCGAGCGTCCTCGGCCACGCCTACGCCATCGGCGCCTCGGCGGTGCGCGCGCGCTGTGACTTCTTCTTCGAGCCGGTGGATGCAGATACCTGGCGCTGGCGCGAGGTAGGTTTCCGCGTGACCCTGCCGCGTCCGCAACTCGCGGCTCCGGTGCAGCTGCGCAACGCGGCCATTGCCATTGCCGCCGTGCGAGCGCTGCCCAAGCCGCCGCCGCGGCAGGCGCTGGTGGCGGGTGTCGCCAACGCGCGGCTTGCGGGCCGCCTGCAGCGGTTCGAGCGCGACGGCGTGGAGATCGTGGTCGATGTGGGCCACAACCCGCAGGCCGCCGGCGAACTGGCCGAGTGGCTGAAGTCGTTGCGGGCCCAGCCGGATGCCGCTGCGGGCGTGACCCGGGTGGTATACGCCGCGCTGGCCGACAAGGACGCGTCCGGGGTGGTCGAAGCCCTGGCAGGGCAGGTGGACAGCTGGTATCTCGGCGGCCTGGACGAGCACGGCCCACGCGGCACCAGCGTGACCGCGCTGGCGGCGCGGCTGGCCGGCACGGCCGCTGCGTCGGCCGCCCGGTTCACGGACGTGGCGCAAGCGCTCGCCGCCGCGCGTCGCGAGGCCAAGGCAGGTGATCGCATCCTGGTGTTCGGCTCCTTCCATACCGCGGCGGACGCGCTCGTGGCGTTGGCGGCTGAATGAACCGCCACCCGGGCGGCCGGTCCCCGGCCCGCGCCCGGGTATAATTCGCCCGGCATTTCCGCCCGTGGCGTGCGAGATCCGATGGAACCTGCCCTGAAACAGCGACTGATCGGTGCGACGGTGCTCGTCGCCCTCGCGGTGATCTTCCTGCCGATGCTGATCAAGGGGCCTGCGCCGGAGAGCGGCGTTTCCGACGTGCCACTGCAACTGCCGGACACGCCGGAAGGCGATTACGAAACCCGTGAACTGCCGCTGGTGTCGCCGGGCGCGACCCCGGCTGGCGGAGCGCTGGGCATGGAAACTGGCCCGGACAAGCTGCCCACCGTGGACGCCGATGCCGCCGTCGCTGCCCCGGCCGACAGCGGGATGATGCCCGCGCCAACCGCCGGCGGCAGCCATGCCGTCACGTTCGGCAGCTATGCCACCGCTGCCGACGCCGAGCGGGTGGTCGCGGCCCTGACCGCCTCGCAGCTGCCCGGTTACCAGGCGCCGGTGAAGACCGCCAGCGGCCGCACCCTGTACCGCGTGCTGATCGGGCCTTATTCCAACCAGGCCATTGCCGAATCCGCGCGCCTGCGCGCCGCGCACGTGCGCGACGACATCGATGCCAAGGTGATCGTGCTGGACGCCGAGGCCGACAGCGGCACCGGCGCGCCGGCCACCGCCTCCGTGTCGCAGCCGGCGCCGCTGGCCTCGGCGTCGGTCTCCAAGCCCGTCGCGCTGGCCGAGGCCAAGCCTGCGGCGACCACGCGCCTGCCGGAGGCTGCGCCCAAGCCTTCGGCGACGACGGCCAAGCCGACCGCGGCGACGCCCGTGGCGGTGCCCACGCCCAAACCGGCCGCTTCCAATGTCGGCTTCGCCGTGCAGCTGGGCGCGTTCAGCAATGCCGACGAGGCCACGCGCTTGCGCGATCGCGCGCGTGCCGCCGGTTTCAGTGCCTTCGTCGAATCGGTGCGTACCGACAAGGGCACGCTCAGCCGCGTGCGCGTGGGGCCGGTGGCCGACCGCGCCGCTGCCGAGCGCCTGCAGGCGCAGGTGGCATCGAAGCTGGGCGTGAGCGGCATCGTCCGCCCGCATCCCTGACGTCGCGTTACTCCTGCTTTCGAGGCGCGCGACCGGATGGGTGCAGTTGACTGGGTATTGCTGGCCATCATCGGTGCGTCGGCCCTGCTGGGCGTGATGCGCGGGTTTGTCGGCGTGGTGGTCTCGCTGCTGGCGTGGTTGCTGGGCGGCTGGGTGGCGTTCCGCTACGGCGGTGACGTTGCGCTGCTGCTGGCCTCCGACGGCGAGCCCGGGGCGACCGGGTTGTTCGCCGGCCACGCGCTGGCCTTCATCGCGGTGATGGTGGTGGTGGGCGTGGTGGGCTGGGTGGTGCGCAAGCTGGTGCAGTCGGCCGGCCTGGGTGGCATGGACCGGACGCTGGGCCTGGTGCTGGGCGTGCTGCGCGGCGGTTTCATCGCCTGCGCGCTGGTGCTGGTGCTGGCGCTGACCTCGCTGCCGCGCGAACCGCAGTGGCGCGCCTCACCGGTGGTGCCGGTGCTGGTGCCCGGCGCGCAGTGGCTGCGTGGCTGGCTGCCCGACTGGGTGGCGGCGCAGGTGGATTTCAATGGCGAAAGCGGTGCGATGGCACCGGATTCGCAGGACAAGGCGGGGGCATTGCCGGCGCCCGCAATCGGCGGCTGAGTCCGCACTCATTCCAGATCAGCAGGATTACTTCCCATGTGCGGCATCATCGGTATCGTCGGCCAGAACGACGTCGCGGCCCAGCTCTATGACGGACTGACGGTGCTGCAGCACCGCGGCCAGGATGCGGCGGGCATTGCCACCGCGGACGGGCGCAAGCTGCGCGTGCACAAGGGCAATGGCCTGGTCAGCGACGTGTTCAACGAAAACGCCATGGGCCTGTTGCAGGGGCACATGGGCATCGGCCATTGCCGCTACCCGACCGCCGGCAGCGAAGGCTCGGACGAGGCGCAGCCGTTTTACGTCAACTCGCCGTTCGGCATCGCGCTGGCGCACAACGGCAACCTGATCAACACCGAAAAGCTGCGCCGCGAGGTCTTCGAGGAGGACCGGCGCAACGTCAACACCGAGTCCGACTCGGAGGTGTTGCTCAACGTCTTTGCCCACGAGCTGGACGGACAGAATGCGCTGACGCCGGAAGCCGCATTCAAGGCGGTGGAAGGCGTGACCCGGCGCTGCGTGGGCGGCTATGCGGTGGTGCTGACCGTGCTGGGCCTGGGCCTGGTGGCGTTCCGCGACCCCAACGGCATCCGCCCGCTGGTACTGGGCAAGCGCGTGGTCAACGGCCGCGACGAGTACGCGGTTGCCTCCGAGTCGGTGGCGCTGGACCTGATCGGCTTCGAGCGCGTGCGCGACGTGCGCCCGGGTGAAGGCGTGGTGATCACCACCGAAGGCCAGCTGCATACCCGTCAGTGCGCCGAGCCGGGCAAGTTCGCGCCGTGCATTTTCGAGTACGTGTACTTTGCCCGTCCGGACTCGATGATGGACGACGTGTCGGTGCACAAGGCGCGCATGCGCATGGGCCAGGCGCTGGGCGAGAAGATCCTGCGCCTGATGCCCGACCACGACATCGACACGGTGATCCCGATCCCGGACACCTCGCGTGATGCCGCGCTGGAAATAGCCAACACCATCGGCGTGAAGTACCGCGAGGGGTTCATCAAGAACCGTTACGTGGGCCGCACCTTCATCATGCCGGGGCAGGGCCAGCGCGCGAAGTCGGTGCGCCGCAAGCTCAACCCGATTCCGCTGGAGTTCCGCAACCGCGTGGTGCTGCTGGTGGACGACTCGATCGTGCGCGGCACCACGTCGCAGCAGATCGTGCAGATGGCCCGGGATGCCGGTGCGCGCAAGGTGTACCTGGCCTCGGCGGCGCCGCCGGTGCGCTATCCCAACATCTACGGCATCGACATGCCGTCGGCCGAGGAGCTGGTGGCGCACAACCGCACCGAGGAAGAGGTGCAGAAGCTGCTGGGTTGCGATTGGCTGATCTACCAGGACCTGGATGCGCTGGAGACCTCGGTGTCGGGGCCGAAGCACCGGATCGAGAGCTTCGACTCGTCGTGCTTCAACGGGGAGTACGTGACCGGGATCGAGGAAGGGTATTTCGAGCGCATCAAGCAGATGCGGTCGGATGAGGCGAAGAAGGTTCGGCGCTCGGCTTGAACCTGTTTGACGCCGCGCGCGCATGCCTGGACGCCGCCTCTCCCGAGGGGAAGGTGGCGGCCACGTTCGCGGCGGCCGAGTCGTTTGAGCGCGATGAGTTGGCGATTCCGGAGGACGCACCGGCGCCTGGGGCGATTCGCATGCCGGGGCGGCCGGAGCGGCCGTTGCTGGTGCATCCGCGCGATCTGCCGAAGCGCGGCCTGGGCACGCCCGAGGGGCGTGCGGCGTTCGTGCACGCCATCGCGCACATCGAGTTCAACGCCATCGACCTGGCGTGGGATGCGGTGTACCGCTTCCGTGGATTGCCACGTGAGTTCTACGCGGACTGGGTAGAGGTGGCGCGCGACGAGGCGCGGCACTTCGAATTGTTGCGTGCGCGGTTGCAGCAACTGGGCCACGACTACGGTGACTTCGACGCCCACAATGGCTTGTGGGAAATGGCGGAGAAGACCGCGCACGACGGCCTGGCGCGCATGGCGCTGGTGCCGCGGGTGCTGGAGGCGCGTGGCCTGGACGTGACGCCGGGGATGATCGTGAAGCTGCGCGCGATGGGCGATGCGGACACGGTCGCCATCCTCGAGGTGATCCTGCGCGAGGAAGTGGCCCACGTTGCCGCTGGCTCGCGCTGGTTCCGCTGGTATTGCGAGCGCGTGGGCGTGGAACCGCGCAGCACGTTCCGGGCGTTGCTGGCCGAATACGCGCGCGCGGTGCTGTATGGCCCCTTCAACATTGAAGCGCGCGCCGCGGCCGGTTTTGACGAGGACGAACTGGCCGCACTGAGCCAGTACGCGGGCTGATCCGCGGCCCTCATCGGCGTGCAGGGCAGGGTGCGGCTGCTTTGCTGCGTTGGCCGCGCATGTTTGCATTTTCAGCGTTCTGCAAGATCGCTGACACATCGCTTTCATCCGATGTGTTCAAGCTGCGGCGCTTCGCTCTGTACGCCGCCGTAGGGCGAACCACTCACGTGGCGGCCTCTGATGGAACTCCTGAACATGACGACGAAGACGACGATCCTCGCCGCCTCGATCCTGCTGTGCCTGCACGCCGGGATGGCGAACGCGGAAGCGGTCAGCAACGAAGCCCAGACCCTTGCCGGCGCGGCCGGCGCCACCGCCGCAGGCGACGACGCCACCACGCTGGACACGATCTCGGTGGTGGGTACGGGGCAGACCCGCCAGGTGCAGTCGATCGGCGCGGTGGAGCTTGAGCGCGCCGCTGCCGGCACCAGCCCGCTGAAGGCGATGGCCAAGCTGCCGGGCGTCAACTTCCAGAGTTCCGACCCGTGGGGCAACTACGAGTGGTCGAGCAAGCTGAGCATCCGCGGCTTTTCGCAGCAGCAGCTCGGTTTCACCCTGGACGGCGTGCCGCTGGGCGACATGAGCTACGGCAACCACAACGGCCTGAGCATCGGCCGCGCCACGATCAGCGAGAACCTGTCGGCGGCCGAGCTGTCGCAGGGCAGCGGCGCCATCGACACCGCATCCACCGGCAACCTGGGCGGTACGCTGCGCTTCTTCACCGCCGACCCGTCCACCGAGTACGGCGTGCGCATCGCGCAGACGCTGGGCAGCAACGGCACCACCCGCACCTATGGCCGCCTGGATACCGGCGACCACGGCGGCTTCAGCGCCTACCTCAGCGGCAGCTTCCACGATGCCGACAAGTGGAAGGGCGATGGCCCGCAGCGTAACGCCCAGGTCAACGCCAAGGCGGTGTACGCCACCGACAGCCTGACCCTGAAAGGCTACGTGGCGACCTCGCGCCGCCGCGAAACCGACTACGCCGACCTGTCGCTGCAGTCTGCCAAGCGCCTGGGCATGGACTGGGACAACTTTGCCTATGACTGGCAGCGCGCCATCGACGCGGCCAACTGCTACCAGGCCTACAAGGCCGATGCCGCCGCGCAGAAGGCGTGCCTGCAACAGAACGCCGGCGTGGACAGCATCGACGACGCGTACTACATCGCCCGCGGCGTGCGCGACGACGACCTGGCCTATGTCAGCGCTGAATGGCAGGCCAGCGAGCGGGTGACGCTGGGTGCCACCACCTACTACCACCGCAACGAAGGTCAGGGCCACTGGGCCACGCCGTACGTGCCGTCGCCAAATGTGCCGATCTCGGTGCGCACCACCGAGTACGACATCGAGCGCACCGGCGTCATGCCGACCGTGGCCTTCGACCTGGGCGCGCACCGCCTCGAGGCCGGCCTGTGGCTGGAGAAGAACGCCCACGGCGTGCAGCGCAACCACTACTTCGTGCCGCCCGACAGTCCGCCGGACGGCCTGCACTTCCTGCGCCAGCCGGACATCCGCGTGTTCCGCCAGCGCTTCGATACCGACACCCGCCAGTACTACGTGATGGACCACATGGAGTTCGCCGATGGCGACTTCGCCGTGGACGCGGGCTTCAAGGGCACGCGCGTGGAGATAGACGGCAAGCGCCTGATCGGCAGCCGCGCCGGCGGCAAGCTGGAGGCCGAGGACAACTTCCTGCCGCAGGTCGGCGCGCGCTGGCGCTTCACCGCCAACGAGGAGCTGTTCGGTTCGTACAGCGAAAACATGTCGGCGTTCCGCAGCGGCGTGAACGGGCCGCACTCCACCTCGCAGGCGGCGTTTGACGCAGCCGTGGCCGATCTGGAGCCGGAAACCTCGCGCACCATCGAGGCCGGCCTGCGCACCAGCCGCGATGCGTTCCAGGCCTCGGTGGCGCTGTACCGAGTGGACTTCGAGAACCGCCTGCTGGCCATCGCCCGCTGCGCCGGCATCGTGGGCTGCGCGGCGTCGTTCGCCAATGTCGGCGACGTGGAGACGCGTGGTGCCGAGCTGGTGGCGCAGTGGAACCCGACTTCGGCATTCACCTGGTACAACTCGCTGTCGTTCAACCAGTCCGAGTACGCCTCGGATTACGTGGATGGCGTCAACGTGATCCCGGCCAAGGGCAAGCAGGTGGTGGACGCACCGGAACGCCTGTTCGCCACCGAGCTGCGCTGGGCGCAGGGCGGCTTCGAGGCGCAGCTGGGCGCCAAGTACACCGACGAGCGCTACCTCACCTACCTCAACGACTCCAAGGTCGATGATTTCTGGGTGGCCGATGCGTCGGCGTCGTATCAGTGGACGGGGTTGTCGTGGGCGGAGTCGCTCAAGCTGCAGCTGAACGTGACCAACCTGTTCGACAAGGAGTACTTCTCCAGCCTCGGCACCAACGGCTTCGTCACCTCGGATCCGACCGGCCTGAACTACACGCTGCAGGCTGGCGCGCCGCGGCAGGTGTTCCTGACCGCCGACATCCGCTTCTGACCCACGTTGCAGGTGTCCGGGCCGGTGTGGCCCGGGCACCGCTGGAGAGATCACATGCGAATCATGCAATGGGCCGCCATGCTGACGCTGGCGGCATGTGCGCTTCCGTTTGTTGCCACCGCCACCGCTGTCCCGATCGCTGCTGCCCCAGTTGTCGCGACCGGTAGTTCCCATGCGGTGGCTGCCACGCGACCCGGCCCGGACGTGGTGGCGATGTCGTCGTCCACGGCCATGGCCACGGCTGGCGCCAATGAAACCGCCCCTTGGCCCGTCGCCGACGCGGCGATGACCCGCATCGCCTTCGGTTCATGCTCCAAGGAGTCGCTGCCGCAGCCGATCTGGGATGCGGTGCTGGCCGCGCAGCCGGAGCTGTTCGTGTTCCTTGGCGACAATGTCTACGGCGATACGCGCGACATGGCGGTGTTGCAGGCCAAGTACCGCAAGCTGGCCACCATCGACGGCTTCCACCGCCTGCGCACCACCACGCCGGTAGTGGCAACCTGGGACGATCACGACTTCGGCGAGAACGACGCCGGCGGCGACTACCCGATGAAGGAGCAGAGCCGGCAGATCTTCCTGGACTTCTGGGGCGAGCCGGCGGAGTCGCCGCGCCGTGCGCGCGACGGCGTTTACGACAGCTACACCTTCGGCCCCGAAGGCCGGCGCGTGCAGGTGATCCTGCTGGACCTGCGTTACAACCGCACGCCCATCCGCACCTCGCCGTTCCTCAAGGACGAGGCTGCCTACCGGTCGTGGGCCAAGCGCGAAGGCGATGCCGGCCGCGAAGTGCCGGGTCCCTACGTTCGCGAGCCCGATCCCGCCGCGACCATGCTTGGCGAGAAGCAGTGGGCGTGGCTGGAGGAACAACTCCGCCAGCCGGCCGACGTGCGCCTGATTGGCTCCAGCCTGCAGGTGTTGGCCGACTTCCCCGGCTGGGAGGCGTGGGTCAACTACCCGCACGACCAGCAGCGCCTGTTCCGGATGATCCGCGACACCCGTGCCAACGGTGTGGTGCTGCTCAGTGGTGACACTCACTACGGCGAGCTTTCGCGGCTGGAGGGCAACGTGCCGTATCCGATGTACGACCTGACCAGCAGCGGCCTGACCCAGGTGTGGCACGTGCCGGTGCCCAATGCGTTGCGCGAAGGCGGTTCCTTGTTCCGCCAGGCCAACTTCGGCCTGGTCGAGATCGACTGGGAACAGCGTCGGCTCGCACTGAACCTGCGCGATGCCGAAGGCAAGGCGTTGTTGCGACGCGAGATCCCGCTGGCGGAACTCAAGGTCGATTGAACATAACGGTGGCCGCGTTCGCGCCTGCATGCCCGCATGCCTGCGCGGGCGCGGTGCGGCATGGGTAAGATGAGTCACACCCTTTCCGTGGGCATTTCCATGCGAACCATCGCCGTGCTGCTGGCCGTCAGCCTGGGCTTGCTGGCCTGTTCCAAGGAGGCGGCCGATGCGTCGGCTCCTGCCGCGGGCCCCTACGGTGACGCGGTGTCGGCACCGCCGGCCGAAGAAGTGCCACAGCCCGCTGCCGATGGCAGTGCACCCGGTCCGACCGGTCCGGAGGCCGACGAAACGGCCGCCACCTTCAAGGCGCGCGGCAACGAGCCGTTCTGGTCCGTGCAGGTCGAAGGCACCACCCTGACCTACGCCACGCCGGAACTGCTGCCGGGCAAGGTGCTGCAGGCGCAGCGCCAGAACCACGCCACGGGCGTGACGTTCAGCGGTCAGGACGACGGCGGCGCGTTCACCCTCGATATCGAACGCCGCCCGTGCCAGGACACCATGTCCGACGAGTCGTTCGAGTTCACCGCCACGTTCCGCTACGGCGGGCAGACCCTGCAGGGGTGCGCCAGCCGCGGGCCGTGATTCAGGCCAGCGCGGCCAGTTCCATGCCGCTGGCGTCGACCCGCAGCACCGAGCCCTGGTCGTACCAGTCGCCCAGCACCACGCGGCGGCGCTCGCGCCCGCCAGCCTGCAGCGCATGCACCGCCGGGCGATGGGTGTGGCCGTGGATCAGCGTGTCCACGCCGTAGCGCGCCAGCGTGGCCTCCACCGTGGTCGGTGCGACGTCGGTGATGGTTTCCATGCCGCCCTGCATGCCCGCCTGGTGCGCCTTGCTCGCCGCGCGCGCCTGTTGGGCGAAAGCGAGGCGGGCCGCCAGCGGCTGCGACAGGAACTGGCGCTGCCACTCCGGGTTGCGGGTCTGCGCACGGAAGGCCTGGTAGGCGGTGTCGTCGGTGCACAGCAGGTCGCCGTGCATCAGCAGGGTGGGCTTGCCGTACAGCACCACCACCGCCGGGTCGGGCAGCAGCGTCATCCCGGCGCGACGCGCGTAGTCGGCGCCCAGCAGGAAATCGCGGTTGCCGCGCATGAAGTACACCGGCACTCCCGCCTCGCGCAGCGCGCGCGTGCCCGTGGCCACCGCCGCTCCGACATCCGACGGGTCGTCGTCGCCCACCCAGGCCTCGAACAGGTCGCCGAGGATGTACAACGCGTCGGCCCGTGTCGCCTCCTCGCGCAGGAAGCGCAGGAACAGTTCGGTGACGGCCGGGCGCTCGGCATCCAGGTGCAGGTCGGAGATGAACAGCGTGGTCATCGGCAGATTGTAGAAGCTCGTGCTGCCGGCGTCGTGTGCGCAACCACCGGCTACCGTTGGGGGCACCGGCTGGCGTGGCCGGTGCCGGGGAGCAGAGCCGAGGTCGGCCAGCGCCCGTGGGCGGTGCGGGGGTTCGCCGCCAACTGCGGGTAAAATGACGCCTTTCCGCCCGAGTCGCCCCCGCATGACCTGCCGCACCCGCTTCGCTCCCAGCCCCACCGGATACCTGCACATCGGCGGTGCCCGCACCGCGCTGTACTGCTGGCTGGAGGCGCGCCGCCGCGGCGGCGAGTTCGTCCTGCGCATCGAGGACACCGACCGCGAGCGCAGCACGCAGGAGGCCATCGACGCCATCCTGCTGGCGATGGACTGGCTGGGGCTGGACTATGACGAAGGCCCGATCTACCAGACCCACCGGGTCGCCCGTTACAAGGAAGTGGCGGAGCATCTGATCGCCGCTGGCAAGGCGTACTACGCCTACGAGTCGAAGGACGAACTGGACGTGATGCGCGAGGCCGCCATGGCCAAGGGCGACAAGCCGCGCTACAACGGCGCCTACCGCGAACAGAACGCGCCGTACCGCGACGACCCCAACCGCGTCATCCGCTTCAAGAATCCGCTCGATGGCGTGGTGGCGTGGGACGACAAGGTGAAGGGCCGCATCGAGATCGCCAACAGCGAGCTCGACGACCTGGTGATCTTCCGCCCGGACGGCTACCCGACCTACAACTTCGCCGTCGTCGTCGACGATCTGGACATGCAGATCACCGACGTCGTGCGTGGCGACGACCACATCAACAACACCCCGCGTCAGATCAATCTGTACGAGGCGCTGGGCGCGCCGGTGCCGCATTTCGCGCACCTGCCGATGATCCTGGACCCGGAAGGCGCCAAGCTGTCCAAGCGCACCGGTGCCGCCGACGTGATGCAGTACCGCGACATGGGCTACCTGCCGCACGCGCTGCTGAACTACCTGGTGCGGCTGGGTTGGTCGCACGGTGACCAGGAAGTGTTCTCCATTGAGGAGATGACGCGCCTGTTCGACCTGAAGGACGTCAACTCGAAGGCGTCGCGCCTCGACCCGGCCAAGCTGGGTTGGCTCAACCAGCAGTACCTCAAGGCCGATGCGCCCGAGGCCGTGGCCAAGCACCTGGAATGGCACCTCAAGGCGCAGGGTTACGACCTGGCGCGCGGCCCCGCGCCGGCCGACATCGTCATTGCGCTGCGCGACCGCGTGCAGACGCTGAAGGACATGGCGGAGCGCGCGGCGGTGTGGTTCCAGCCGCTGACCGAGTACGACGACGCGGCCGTGGCCAAGCACCTGACTGCCGCCGCGCAGGCGCCGCTGGCCGACGCGCGCGCGCGCCTCGCTGCGTTGCCGGCATGGACCGCCGAAGCCGTGGCTGCCGCGCTGCACGAGGCCGCAGAAGCCTGCGGACTGGGCATGGGCAAGGTGGCCCAGCCGATGCGCGTGGCGATCACCGGCACCCAGGTCAGCCCGGACATCTCGCACACCGTGTACCTGGCCGGCCAGGCCGAGGCGGTGAAGCGCATCGACGCCGCGCTTGCAAAGCTGCCGGCGAGCGCCTAAATCAGGGGCATGAGCCACTCCCACGCCTGCACCGACCCGCAACACCACGTCCACGATGGCGATGCCTACGTGGCGGAGGTGGAGCGGGCGTGCGAGTCGCGTGGGCTGCGGCTCACGCCGCTGCGGGCCAGCGCACTGCGCCTGATTGCCGACTCGGGCAGGCCGATGAAGGCTTATGACCTGCTCGATCTGATGAAGCAGACCCATGACGCGGCCGCACCGCCGACGGTGTACCGCGCGCTCGATTTCCTGCTCGAGCACGGCTTTATCCACAAGCTCGCCTCGATCAACGCCTTCGTCGCCTGCCACCATCCGGGTGCGCCCGCGCACGCGGTGCCGTTCCTGATCTGCGACCAGTGCCAGAGCGCGACGGAGCTGGAGGACGAGCGCATCGTGCAGACCCTCGACACCCGTGCGCGGGCATTGGGTTTCACGCCACGCAGCCAGACGCTGGAAGTGCATGGCGTGTGTGCCCAATGCGCAGCCGCCAGCAAGGCAATCGACTGATCCAAGCGATACGTGTGGCGATTGCGGGGGGCGGGATTGCCACCCGTGCGTTTGCCGCACTCGTGCCCGTGCAGGCGCGCTAACCCCGCGCTTCGCGCTCCTGCAGCAACCGCTCGATCATCGCCAGCTGCCGTTGCTGCTCGGCGAGCATCGCGGCCAACTGCTCGTCGCGCATGCGATCCAGCTTCTCGTGCAGCGACATGATCTCCAGCTCCGCCTTCAGGTTGACCTCGTAGTCGTGCGCGGCCGTGACGCGGTCTTTTTCGGCCTGCCGGTTCTGCGACATCATGATCACCGGCGCCTGCACCGCTGCCAGCATCGACAGGATCAGGTTGAGGAAGATGAAAGGGTAGGGATCGAACGGGTGGCGCAGCACCACCACCGTGTTCAATACCACCCACGTCACCAGCACCAGCGCGAACAGCAGGATGAAGCTCCATGAGCCGCCGAACTTCGCGATCCGGTCCGCGAGTCGCTGGCCGAACGTCAGCCCCTCTTCGTAGTCCGCGTGTGGGTCGCGGGCGATGGGCTTGCGGTGCGAGAGCCGCACCAGCAAGTCGCGTTCGATCTCGGTGAGCTCGTTGCGGCCATGCTCCAGCAGTGACTGGGCTAGGTGCCGGATCTGTTCGCTCATGGCCGGGTCCTCGGCATGGATTGGGACCAGTCTAGTTCGCCGCGGGTGTGTTGCACGCACCCGCGCGGGCGGGTCTCACGCCGGCGCGGCTTCCAGCCCCAAGGGACGCTCGCGGATGGGCAGGTTGATGATGGCCGCCCCCAGCGCGAGGGCCATGTCGGCGTACCACATCCAGGTGTAGTCGCCGAAACGTTCCATCACCAAACCGCCCACCCAGGCGCCAAAGAAACCACCGATCTGGTGCGATAGCAGGGTGAGCCCGAAGAGCGTTCCCAGGTAGCGCGGTCCGAACAGCTTGGTGATGAGCCCCGCGGTGGGCGGGACCGTGGCAAGCCAGGTCAGCCCCAGTCCGGCCGAGAACAGGAAAAACGTCATCGGTGTCGGTGGCGAGAGCAGGTACACGGCAATCAGCAGCGTGCGGCTGGCGTACATGGCCGCGAGGATGTACTTCATGCGGTAGTGCTGGCCTAGCCAACCCGCGACCAGGCTGCCGCCGATGTTGAACAGGCCGATCAACGCCAGGCTCAGTGCCGATACGTTTGCCGACAGCCCGCACATTGCGATCTCGGTGGGCAGGTGGGTGACGAGGAATGCCACGTGCACGCCGCAGGTGAAGAAGCCCAGGTGCAGGTACCAGTAGCTGTGGTCGCGCGCGGCGATGCGCAACTGCTCGCGCAGTCCGAGTGCGGCGACGGCGCCACCGTCGGTTCCGGGAGTAGTCGCGGGAGTGGCGGCCTTCCGCCGTCGCAGGGGCCATGCCAGCGGCAGCGTGGCCAGCGCGGTGGCGGCGAGCGCCCACAGCGCGGCTGCCCATCCTGCGGCGGCAATCACCGCCTGCACGAAGGGCGCGAACAGGAACTGCCCGAGGGATCCGCCGGCATTGATCATCCCCGCGGTCATCGAGCGCTTCCGCGCGGGAATGTGTTGCGCCGTGGCGCCGATCAGGATGGAGAAGCTGCCCGCGCCCGCACCGGCCGAGGCCATCACCCCCAAGGTCAACAACAGGCCCCAGCCGCTGGGCAGCGCAGGGGCCAGCAGCAACCCCACCACCAGCAACAGGCTGCCGGCCACCAGCACCCGTCCGGGCCCGTGCTGGTCGGCGACGATGCCGAACAGCGGTTGCGACGCGCCCCACATCAGCTGGCCCACCGCGAGCGCAAAGCTGATCTCGGCGATGCCGAGGCCGGTATCACGGCCCAGCGGCGCCACCAGCAGCCCCAGCGACTGCCGGATGCCCATGGTCACCAATAGCGTGGCGGTCGCCGCAAGGACGAGGGGCCAATAGCGGGGTGCGTGAGCGGTGTGGGTCATCCTGTCGTTGATACACCGGCGTTCGCGCGGCGGTAAACACCACCATCGTCGCGAGGTACGGCGGGTGGGCGCAACGACGAAGGCCCGCCGTGGGGCGGGCCTCGCAGGATGGCGTGCCGGTTACGGCAAGGCGGGGCGCGCGCCGTCAGAAGAACGCGCGCACGCCCACCACCACGCCACGCCCCGACAATGGGGCCATTTCCTTCAGGAACGAGGTGTGCGGGCGGGCCTCCTCGTCGAGCAGGTTGCTGCCGTCGACGAAGAGCTCCAGACCGTTGCCGGCGGCGGTGTCCAGGTGCCAGGCCACGTGCGCGTCGACCAGCGTGTAGCCGTCGGTGGGCAGTTCGTGCGCGGCCACGCGGTCCTGCTTGGCGTAGCGCACCGCGCCCAGCGAGGCGCGCCACGGGCCGCGCTCCCAACGCAACTCGGCGCCGGCGCGCGACGGCGCGATGCGGGGCAGGTTGCCCCCCCGCGGCAGTTCGGCCACCAGCGTTTCCAACTCGCCTTCGTGTTCCAGGGGGAAAGCCACCTCGCGGGTGTCGTGACCGGCCAACGTGGCGCGAACCACGTCGCCGAACACACGCAGGTCCCACTGGCCGCTGGCGTTGTCGGCGAACGCCCAACTCGCCTCGGCTTCGGCCCCGTTGAAACGGGCGTCGCCCTGCGTCCACAGGCGGACCGGGACCTCGTGTTCAACGAGGCCGGTGTCCGCCAGGTAGATGTAGTCGTCGAAGCGCACGTGGTACACCGATACGCTGGCCTTGAACGGGCCCTGGTGCCAGTGGATGCCCAGTTCCGCGCGGTTGGCGGTTTCCACGTCCAGCGTCGGTGAGCCCATCTCGAAGCTGGCGGTGGCCACGTGCAGACCGCTGGAGTAAAGCTCCTCGGCAGAGGGCGCGCGCTGCGCGCGATCAAGCCCGAACATCACGTGGACCGGATCAATCGGCTCCCACTTCAGTCCCGCGGACAGGCTGGTGGTGTCGAACTCGCGATCCGGGCCGATGGCCACGGCATCGTCCACGTCCACGCGGTTGCGGTCGTGGCGTGCGCCGACTTCCAGCTTGAGCGGGCCGACATCACGCTGGCCGATCCAGAACAAGCCGGCATCACGCGACGTGGAACCGGGTACGAATGCCTCGTCGCCGATGGCGACGAATTCGCGCTGTCCCCATTGCAGGCCCAGCGCACCGTTCCAGCCGGCCAGCGGCCGGTGGACCAGTTCGAAGCGCGCCTCGGTGCTGTCGTTGTCGAACACCGTTCCGACGGCATCACCCTCGTACTCGGTGTGGGTGTACTCGGTGCGGGCGACCTTGGCACGCAGCGACTGGAACGGCCCGACCTCGTCGAGGCCCGCACGCAGCTCGGTGCGGCGCTGGTCCATGCCGATGTTGACGCCGTCGCCGTGGGCGTCGCCTTCCTCTCCTGCCTCACCGCCGTGGGCGTGGCCGCCGCCGGGGATGCCATAGCGCGAGTTGAACAGGCTGTAGCCCATGCCCACGAAACCGCGCGCGCCCACCCACGACACGCCCAGCGCACCGCTGTCGGTGCGCACGAAGCTGTTGGGCATCAGGCCTTCGTCGGCGGGGTCGGGCTGCTCGCCGTGTTCGGCCATCAGCCGCGCGCTTTCCGCGTGGCCGGGGATGTCGTAGTCGCCGGTCTCGCGATGCAGGGCGTCGAAATGGAAGACCATGTGCCCCGAGGCCGACGTGCCGTCCAGGCGCACCATGCCGGTCTTCTCGTCGTTGACGCTGCCGGTGCGCAGCTCGGCGCGGCCCTGCAGCGGCTGCGCGGTGGCGGCGGTGGGTACGCGGCCGTCGACCACGTTCACCGCACCGCCGATGGCGCCGCTGCCATACAGCAAGGTGGCGGGGCCCTTGAGCACTTCGATCTGGTCGGCCAGGAACGGCTCGATGCTGACCGCGTGGTCCACGCTGACCGTGGACACGTCGCCGCTGCCGAGGCCGTCACTGACCACCTGCACGCGCGCGCCGTCGAACCCGCGGATGATCGGGCGGCCCACGCCAGGCCCGAAGTAGGAGGACTGCACGCCCGGCAGCTTGTTCACGGTCTCGCCCAGCGAGTTGGCCTTGGCCTCGTCCAACTTCTCCCCGGTCAGCACCTCCACCGGGCGGGTGAGGTCCTCGGCGGTGCCGGCCAGCGGCGTAGCCTTCACCACCACCGCATCCAGGTCGACGGCGTCATGCTCGTGCTCCTGCTCGGCCTGCGACTGCTGGGGCGCGGCGGCGTGGACTGCGGGCAGGGTGAGGGCGAGGGCGATGGCCAGCGGCAGACGGGCGGGCAGGCGGGCTGGCAGACGAAGGCAGTTCATGCGGCGGTGGCGTTCCATGTGGCCAATTGCCCAGAATGTTATAGTATTGCAATTGTGGATTCACCCTCCCGGAAGTCACGGACATGCCCGTTCACCCCACTCGACGTCTGCTGGACCGCCTCGGCGCCATGGGTTCGCTGGTGTGCGCGGCGCACTGCGCGCTGATTCCGGTGGTCATCGCCCTGCTGCCGTCGCTGGGACTGGCCAGCCTCAACAGCGACGCCTTCGAGGCGGCGTTCGTGGTGTTTGCCACGCTGCTGGGGCTTTTCAGCATCGTCTGGGGCTACCGCCGGCACCACGCCATCCGCGCGATCTCGCTGCTGGCGCCGGGGCTGGTGGTGCTGTGGACGGGCGTGCTGTACGCCCCGCTGCATCACTCGCTGGTGCCGCACGCGGTGGCGATGACCCTGGGCGGCACGCTGGTGGGGCTGGCGCACCTGGCCAACCTGCGCCTGAACCACGGGCACGTGCACGACGCCCAGTGCGCGCATTGAGGCGGCCAAGGGGCCGCTTGTGCTAGGCTTTGCGGCCTCGCGCGCGACCGCCGCGATCCCGATTCGGTGCCGGTGACCGGGCAGGACGTCCGGGCGCGGCATCTATTTCCATTGTTTATCTGTACTAGTTCAGGAGCACGACCATGGGTAAGGGCGACCGCAAGACCGCCAAGGGCAAGCGCTACAACTCCAGCTACGGCAACGCCCGTGCGGCCAAGGCCGTGACCAAGGCGACCGGCAGCGCCGCTTCGCCGGTCGCGAAGAAGGCGACCAAGACCGTGGCCAAGGCTCCGGCCAAGAAGGTCGTGGCCAAGAAGGCTGCCTCCAAGGAGTAAGCGCCTCGCGGCGTTGACAAAAAGCCCCGCCATGCGGGGCTTTTTTGTGGGCGGCATCTGGCCCTGCGGATCGGCTGCGAAACCGCGGGGCCCCGATGGCCGGCGGCGTGAGCCGGCCCGGCCGGGCGTCAGCTGATGCGCCGACCACCCGCGTAGACCGCGTCGGCAAGGCGACCGCCCAGCCAGTAGCACAGCTCGGCCGGATGCCCCACCTGCCACTGGACGAAGTCGGCACGCGCACCCACGCGCAACACCCCGCGGTCGGTCAGGCCCAGCGCGTGCGCGGCATGCACGGTGGCGCCGCGCAGGGCCTCCTCGGGCGTCAATCGGAAGTGGGTGCACGCCAGCTGCATGGCCTGGCGCATCGACAGCAGTGGCGAGGTACCCGGGTTGCAGTCGGTGGCGACGGCCATTGGCACGCCGTGGACCCGGAACGCGTCCAGCGGCGGCAGCTTCGTCTCGCGCAGCACGTGGAACGCGCCCGGCAGCAGCACCGCGACGGTGCCGTGCGCGGCCATCGCCCGCACGGAATCCTCGCTGGTGTACTCCACGTGGTCAGCCGAGAGGCCGGAGAACTCGGCCGCCAGCGCCGCGCCGCCCAGGTCGCTCAACTGGTCGGCATGCAGCTTGACCGGCAGGCCCAGCGCGCGCGCCGCCTCGAACATGCGGCGGGTCTGCGCCGGGGTGAAGCCGATGCCTTCGCAGAAGGCGTCCACCGCATCGACCAGGCCTTCGGCATGCAAGCGTGGCAGCCAGTCGCAGGCGGCGTCGATGTAGTCGTCGGCACGTTCCTTGTATTCCGGTGGCAGCGCGTGCGCGGCGAGGTAGGTGGTGCGCACGGTGACGCCCAGTACCTCGCCCACGCGGCGGGCCACGCGCAGCATCTTGCGCTCGCTGTCGAAGTCCAAGCCGTAGCCGGATTTGATCTCCAGCGTGGTGGCGCCATCGGCCAGCAATGCGCGGGCGCGGGGCAGCGACTGCCGCAGCAGTTCGTCCTCGCTGGCTTCGCGGGTGGCGCGCACGGTGGACAGGATGCCGCCGCCGGCACGGGCGATGGCCTCGTAGCTGGCGCCCTGCAGGCGCAGTTCAAATTCGCGTGCGCGGTCGCCGGCGAACACCAGGTGGGTGTGGCAGTCGACCAGGCCGGGCGTGATCCAGCCGCGGGCCTCGATCACTTCGCGGGCAAGGCGATCCGGGCTGTCGGGCAACGCGTTGCGCGGGCCGACAAAGGTCAGCACGCCGTCGCGCCAGCCCAGCGCGCCGTCGGTGATTTCGCCGTAGCCGGTATCGCTGTCGAGCGTGGCCAGCGCGGCACCCAGGATCAGGCCATCCCAGGGAGGCGTCGGGGTATCGGTCATCCGCGCATTCTAAGCGGCCGGCGCGAACAGGTCGTCGCGCGGCAGCGCACCCTCCAGTTGCAGCAGGAAGCGCTTGGTCGGCAGGCCGCCGCCAAAGCCGGTCAGGCTGCCGTCCGCGCCGATCACGCGGTGGCAGGGCAGCACGATCGGCAACGGATTGCGGCCGTTGGCCGCGCCCACCGCGCGCATCGCCGTCGGCTTGCCCACGCGGTTGGCCAGCTGCGCATAGCTGATGGTCTCGCCGAACGGGATCGTCGCCAGCGTTGCCCACACGTCGCATTGGAACGCGGTGCCGCGCGGCGCCAACGGCAGGTCGAAGGCGCGCCGCGTCCCGGCGAAGTACTCGGCGAGTTGGCGTGCGGTTTCGCGCAGGACCGGGTGGTCGCCTTCCTGCCAGTCCGTGCCGCGGCGCACGCGGTGCCGCGACTCGTTGAACTCGATGGTGTGCAGGCCGCCGTCGTCCGCGGCGAGCAGCAACGGGCCGACGGGACTGTCGATGGTGGTGTGCCGGATCATGGCGTGGCTCCGGTGGAGCGGCCTCTCCGGGCCGGCTTGGCGATGGTGGGCGAAGGTGCGGGTGATGTGGACAAGGTGGACGAGATGCGAGCGGCGGGGGCGCTGGGTGCGTGCCGAGCGGCGCGGTTGGCCTGCGCCGGTCTGCGTGCGTCCGCCTTCGAAGCCGCATCGCGCCACAGGTGGATCACGGCGTAGGCGCGCCAGGGCCGCCAGTGTTCGGCGAGGGCGGCCAACGCCTTGCCCGTGATCGTGTCGCCTTCGCTCGCCTGCTGGCGCAGCACCAGGTCGTCGGTGGGGAAGGCGTCGGGGTGGCCGAGCGCGCGCATGGCGATGTAGTGCGCCGTCCACGGGCCGATCCCCGGCAGGGCCACCCAGCGTGCGACGAAGTCATCCAGCGTGCGCTCGGCATGGAAGTCGACGCGGCCGTCGAGCAGCGCCTGGGCCACGCCGCGCACGGTGTCGGCACGGCTGCGGGTCAGGCCGATGCTGGCCAGGTCGGCATCGGCCAGCGCCTCCGGTGTCGGGAACAAGCCGTCCAGGCCTTCGCCTAAGGGCGTGGGCAGCGGTTGGCCGTAGCGGTGGGCCAGCCGGGTGGCCAGCGTGCGCGCGGCGGCGACGCTGACCTGCTGGCCCAGGATCGCGCGCACCGCGATCTCGAAACCGTCCCAGCCGCTGGGCAGGCGCAGGCCCGGCTGCCGCGCCAGCAG
>NZ_AVPU01000015.1 GCF_000768355.1 Lysobacter daejeonensis GH1-9 | reverse complement strand
CGCCTCCAGTTCGCGTCGCGCGCCTGCATCGGTGCCTTGTGCACGCAGACGGGCCCAGGCCGCGGCGGCCGTCCGCGCCTCGGGGTGGCGCGCCCCCAGCGCACGCCGCAGGACCAGACTGGCGTTGCGCAGGGAGGGTTCCGCCGCCGCGACATCGCCGAGCGCCTGCTCCGCCAGCCCCAGCTCGAGCAAGGCCTCACCCACCGCTTGGTGGCCCTCGCCCTCCCGTTCCTGGCGCAGCCGGATCGCTTCCCTTAGCAACGGCAGCGCTTCCGCGGCGCGCCCTGACTGTCGCAGCACCTTGCCTTGGGCGAGCATCACGTCGGCGCGCAAGGTTGGATCGCCCGCGCTGCGGGCGGCTGCGGCGGCCTGCCGCAACGAGGCCAAGGCGCGGTCGGCATCGCCCAGCTCCCACTCGGCTTGCCCGCGTTGCACCGTGTTGCGGATCGTATCCGGATGATTCGGGCCCAGCCGCCAAGTCAGCTGGCGCGTAACCGTATCGAGCGCCTCGCGCGCCTGCCGGAAGTGCCCGCTGTCCATCTGCAGGTATGCCAGTTGCCGGTGCGCGGCGATGCTGGTCGGGTGCTCCTCGCCGTTGACCTCGATGCTGATCGCCAGTGCCTCGGAGACCTCGCGCTCGGCCGCGCCGAGGTTGCCGGCGGCGCGGTGCAGGCTGCCCACGCTGCGGCCGATCTCCACCAGCAACGGGTGGCGCGGGCCGGCCTCGGCGCGCAGTTGCGTGCGTGCGGTCTCCAGCTGCCGCAGCGCGGTGCGGGTGTCGCCCTCGTCCGCGTGCAGGTTGGCCAGGTCCATCAGGTTGGCGACCACGCCGATGCGGTCGCCGGCACCGTCGCGCCGCAGGGCCAACGCACGTTCGAACAACTGCCGCGCGCTCTGGCGCTCGCCGTTGGCGCGGCGGCAGCGGCCCAGTTGCGAATAGAACTCCGCCACCTGTGGCGGCAGTTGCGCCTGCTGCCGTCGCGCGCCGGCCAGTGCCGGCTGCATCAGGTCGATGCAGGCGCGTGGCTCGTCCATCAGCCGCAGCACCCGGCCGCGCTGGGTGATCGACTCGAGCCGCAGGCTGTCCGGGAAGTCGCCGCCGGCGTCGAGGATGATCGCCTGCCGTTCCAGCAGCGCGCGGGCTTCGGTGTAGTCACCGAGGCCGATGCGCAGCCTGGCGACCAGTCCGATCAGCTCGGCACGCGCGCGCGGCTGCCGCGCCAGCTCGCGCTGGCCGCGCTCCAGCGACGCGTCCAGCAGTCCGCGCAGGTCCAGCGGCTGCCCGCTGCGGCTGACGCCGGCGTTTTCGAACACGCCGAGCATGAAGTCCTGGATGGCCTGGGCGCGGCTGGCCTCGCGCACCGCCTCCCGCGCCTGCCATGCCACCAGCCCGAGCGCGGTGATCAGCACCAGGGTCACCAGCGAGCCGCTGGCCAGTGCCCAGCGATGGCGGCGGAGGTACTTGCGCAGCCGGTAGCCGACGCTGTCCGGCCGGGCGAGCACCGGCCGGCCCATTTCGTGGCGACGCAGGTCCTGCGCCAGCGCGTCGACCGAGGCGTAGCGCTGTTCGGGCTGCTTGGCCAGGGCCTTCAGCACGATGTTGTCGAGGTCGCCGGCCAGCAGCCTGGCCTGGCGGCGCAGGCCGTGCGCGTCGTCGGGATGGCGCTCGGCCGCGCGCTGCAGCGTCTGCGAAGGCCGCAGCGGATCGGCGGTGAGGATCGCTTCCTCCCACGCCGCATCGCTCTTGCGCGTGGGCCGGTACGGCTTGCTGTCGGTGAGCAGCTCGTACAGCACCACGCCCAGCGAATACACGTCGGTCATGGTACTGACCGGTTCGCCGCGCACCTGTTCGGGCGCGGCGTAATGCAAGGTGAAGGCGCGCGCACCGGTGCGGGTGCGCTCCACCACCGGCGCTTCCCGGTCCAGCAGCTTGGCGATGCCGAAATCGAGCAGGCGCACGTCGCCTGCGGGGGTGACCAGGATGTTGGAGGGCTTGAGGTCGCGGTGGACGATCAGGTTGGCGTGGGCATGGCTGACCGCGTCGCAGATCTGGTGGAACATCTGCAGCCGCAGCTCCAGCGGCGTGTGGTGGTCCCGGCACCAGTCGGTGATGGGCACGCCATCCACGTACTCCAGCGCGAGGTAGGGCAGGTTGTCCTGGCTGACGCCGGCGTCGAGCAGGCGTGCGATGTGCGGGTGGGTGAGGCGCGCGAGGATCTCGCGTTCGCGGGTGAAGCGCACGCGCAGGTTGGTGTCGGCCAGACCCGGCCGCAGCAGCTTCAGCGCGACACGGCGCTGGTACAGGCCATCGGCGCGCCCGGCGAGCCACACCTGGCCCATGCCGCCTTCGCCCAGCAGGCGCTCGAGGCGGTAGGGCCCGATCACCGCGCCCGGGAGTGGCCCGGCGGGAATGCTGATCGCCGGCTCGGCCAGGAAGTCCACGTGCGACTGGTCCAGTGCGATCAGCGTGCCGAGCTCGTCCGCCAGCACGGCGTCTTCGTCGCGCATCGCGTCCAGCCGCTGCGCGCGGGCGTCGGGCTCAAGCTCCAGCAGCGCGTCGAGCAGCGGTGAAAGCCGTTGCCAGCGCTCGGGGTCCATCGGGCCGCCCCGTCAGGTCTCGCGCAGCGACGCGAGCAGGAACATCCGGGCCTTCTGCCAGTCGCGGCGGATGCTGCGCTCGGAGCGTTGCAGCAGGGCGGCGATCTCCAGCTCGGACAAGCCGCCGAAGTAGCGCAGCTCCACCACCTGCGCCAGGCGTGGATCGACCGCGCCCAGGCGGTTCAGCGCGGTGTCCAGCCCCAGCGTTTCCTCGTCCAGGCGCAGACCGCCGGAGATGTCATCGGGCAGGTCGGTGACGCGGTGCAGGTCGCCGCCGCGCTTCTGCGCCAGGCGCTGGCGAGCATAGTCAACCACCACGCTGCGCATGGCCGAGGCCGCGTAGGCGAAGAAGTGGCCGCGGTCGTCGAACTGCGCCTCGCGGCGGCCGATCAGTTTGAGGTAGGCCTCATGCACCAGCGCCGTGGCGTCGAGCGTGTGACCGTGCTGGCCGGCGAGCTGGCGCCGGGCCATGGTGTGGAGTTCCTGGTAGAGCGTGGCGAGCACGCGATCCAGCGCGCCGCGGTCGCCGTCGCGCGCTGCATCCAGCAACACCGTGATTTCGGCGGTATCGGACATCCAATCCTCCCCCGAGGCTTGTGAGACGAGACTATAGCGCGTCGAGTCCCGCTGTCACGTGTTCGGGGCAATGCCCGCGGTTGGCACCGAAATTGCGTAAGCGCGTGCGCGCCCGCAAGCGCATGTCGCCATGGGGAGGGGCGTGGCCCGCCATGCCCGTCGCGTCCTGGCGCAGCCGCCTCAGCGCTGGCAGTGGCCGCACCACACGCTGGCCCGCTGGCCAATGCTGGCCTGCTTCAGCGGGCGGCCGCAGCGCGGACACGGCTCGCCGCCGCGCCCGTACGCGGAGAGTTCCTGCTCGAAATAGCCCGGTGCGCCATCCGGGCTGATGAAGTCGCGCAACGTGGTGCCGCCTCGGGCGATGGCGTGGCCCAGGATGGCCTTCACCGCGTCGGCCAGCGCAGCGTAGCGCTCGCGCGAGACCTTGCCGGCCTCGCGCAGGGGCGAGATGCCGGCGGCGAACAGCGCTTCGGCCGCGTAGATGTTGCCCACGCCCACCACCACCTTCTGGTCCATCAGGAAGGTCTTCACCGGTGCCGCGCGCTTGCGGCTGCGGGCGAACAGGTAGTCGCCGTCGAAGGCATCCGATAGCGGTTCGGGGCCGAGATCGCGCAGCAACTCGTGCATTTGGCCGGCAGGTTGCCACAGCAGACAGCCGAAGCGGCGCGGGTCGTTGAAGCGCAGCACCTGGCCGGAGTCCAGCGCCAGGTCGACGTGGTCGTGGGCACGCAGCGGGGTGTCGGCGGGCAGCACGCGCAGGCTGCCGGACATGCCCAAGTGCAGCAGCGCGCTGCCGGCGGCGGTGTCCAGCAGCAGGTACTTGGCGCGTCGGCGCACCTGTTCGATGCGTTGGCCCGGGAGTGTCTCGACGATGTCGTAAGGGATGGGCCAGCGCAGGTCAGGGCGGCGCAGCACCACGCCGGTGACGCGCCGGCCTTCGACGTGGGGCGCCAGGCCGCGGCGCGTGGTTTCGACTTCTGGCAACTCGGGCATGGCAAAAGCTTACCGGGTGTCTCGCGTGTTCCGCTCCACGCAGGCCGGCGGACGCAGGGCTGTGTGTCGGCGCGGTGGGTGGCTGTTCATGCGCCTGTGGGCAGGGCGATGGCATGATCGTCGCCCGTTATCCCCGTCCGGAGTACCCGATGCCGGTTTCCCGCCATGCGTTGTTCACCTTGGGCGCATCGCGCCGGGTGGGGCGTGCGGTGCGGGATGGCCTGGTGCTGGCCGGGGTGCTGCTGGCGGGGACCGGGACGGCCGCGGCCCAGGTGACCGCCGCGGGCGATTACCTGGCGCGCATGGACACCGACGGCAATGGCCGTGTATCGCTGGACGAATACCAGGCATGGATGGGCTATGCCTTCGAGCAGATGGACCGCAACCGCGACGACCGCCTGACGCCGGACGAACTGCCCGGCGGCCGTGGCCGCGAGATCAGCCTGGTCGAACACCGGCAGCGCCTTGCCGACGCCTTCCAGCGCCAGGACACCAACCGTGACGGCGTGCTGGACGCGCGCGAGCTGGCGGCACCGCCGCAGTAGATTCCCCGTGCGGATGCCGCAAAAGAACAACGCCGGCACGAGGCCGGCGTCGTCCTTGCAGCACACGACGGGGGTAATCAGTCGCGGATGTCCACGTCCTTGGTCTCGCGCAGGAACAGCGAGCCGATCACGAAGGTCATCACCGCGATCACGATCGGATACCACAGGCCGTAATAGATGTTGCCGGTGGCCGCCACCAGGGCGAAGGCGATGGTGGGCAGGAATCCGCCGAACCAGCCGTTGCCGATGTGGTACGGCAGCGACATCGAGGTGTAGCGGATGCGGGTCGGGAACAGCTCCACCAACCACGCCGCGATCGGGCCGTAGACCATGGTCACGTAGATCACCAGGACGGTCAGGATCAGCAACACCATCGGCTTGTTGATGCGCGCCGGGTCCGCCTTCTCCGGATAGCCGGCCTGGGTCAGCACGGGCTTGAGCTCGCCGAGGAACTTGTCCGCCGCGGCCTTCGCGGCCGCCTTGTCCAGGCCCGCACCTTCGTAGCTGGCCGTCTCGACCGAGCCGACCATCACCTTGGCGACGCTGCCCGCCGGAGCCGCTTCGACCGTGTACGGCACACCGGCCTTGGCCAACGCCGAGGTGGCGATGTCGCACGAGCTGTTGAACACCTTCTTGCCGATCGGGTCGAACTGGAACGAGCAGGTGTTCGGGTCGGCGACCACCTTGGCCGGGGCGCTGATGCTGGCTTCCTGGATGGCCGGGTTGGCGTACTGGGTCAGGGCCTTGAACAGCGGGAAGTAGGTCAGTGCGGCGATCAGGCAGCCGGCCATCACGATCTTCTTGCGGCCGATCTTGTCCGACAGCCAGCCGAAGAAAACGAAGAACGGCGTGCCGATGACCAACGCGCCACCGATCAGCAGCCAGGTGGTGGTGCTGTCGACCTTCAGCGACTGGGTGAGGAAGTACATCGCGTAGAACTGGCCCGCGTACCAGACCACGGCCTGGCCAGCAGTGGCGCCAAGCAGGGCCAGCAGCACGATGCGACCGTTCTTGGAGAAGAAGCTCTCGGTCAGCGGCGCCTTGGACAGCTTGCCCTCGTTCTTCATCTGCTGGAACAGCGGCGACTCCGACAGCTGCATGCGGATCCACACCGACACGCCCAGCAGCACGATCGACACCAGGAACGGGATGCGCCAGCCCCAGGCCTCGAAGGCCTCGACGCCCACCGACTCACGCACGCCCAGGATGACGATCAGCGAGAGCAGCAGGCCGATGGTCGCCGTGGTCTGGATGAAGCTGGTGTACAGGCCGCGCTTGCCATCCGGAGCGTGCTCGGCGACGTAGGTCGCCGCGCCGCCGTACTCGCCGCCCAGCGCCAGGCCTTGGGCCAATCGCAGCACGATCAGGATGGCCGGTGCCGCGATGCCGATGCTGGCGTAGTTGGGCAGGATGCCCACCAGGAAGGTCGACAGGCCCATCAGCACGATGGTGACCAGGAACGTGTACTTGCGTCCGATCATGTCGCCGAGGCGGCCGAACACCAGCGCGCCGAAGGGGCGGACCGCGAAACCGGCGGCGAACGCCAGCAGCGCGAAGATGAAGCCGGTGGTCTCGTTGACGCCGCTGAAGAACTGCTTGGCGATGATCGCAGCGAGCGAGCCATACAGGTAGAAGTCATACCACTCGAACACGGTGCCGAGGCTGGAGGCGAAGATGACCTTCTTGTGCCCCTGGGTGAGTTCGCCTGTCGGCGTATGGGATGCGGTGATGCTGGACATGCGTTGGTCCTCGCTCAGAAGCTGTACTTGACGTGGGTCTGCAGGCGGTTGAGTTCGCCGGCGTCACCGTTTTCGAGTTCGCGCTTGCCCCAGATCAGTTCGGCGCCCACTTCCAACTTCGGCAGCGGGGCGTAGATCAGGTTGACGTGCGCCGACTCGGCCGACTTGGTGATACCCAGGCCGGTGAGGTCGGTGGGGTTGTCATACTCGGCGAACGAATAGAACACGTTGCCGCGCAGCTTCGGGCTGAACACATGCCGCCAGCCGGCGAAGCCGGAGATCAGGTCGATGTTCTCCAGCTCGCCCGTGGCGTCGAGGACCGCATCGTTGTTCAAGGCCAGGCCGACGTAGCGGCCGATGCCGCTGCCACCGGTGACCATGTAGCGGAAGTCGTCGCTCTTGCCGACGTTGAACTTGCCCGACACGCTCATGCCGTAGCCCGTGCTGCTGTTGCTGATGCCCGCCGGGCCGTTCTGGTACTTGAGCTGGCGTGCCAGGCCGGCGATGCCGAAGTGACCCCAGGCGCCCTTGGCCGTGTAGCGCGCGGTGACGTCCGGCATCGCGCCGTCGTCGCCGGCCACCTGCGCCATGTTGCCCAGGTAGGGCGTGTACACCGTCTCCGGGTTTTCCACCGAGAACGACCACGGGCCGTTGGTGTAGCGCACCTGGGCCTGGCGCACGAACACCGTGCCTTCCGTCGGGCCGAGGAAGTCGACCGTATCGGGCAGGGCCGCGGCATCCTGGAAGTTGGACCAGGTCTGGCCGGCCAGCCAGTGGTTCCAGCTGACGTAGGCGTGGCGCAGGGTGACCGCGTAGGTGTTGGTGGCGACCTCGTTGCCGGTGAAGGCGGTGCTGCCGCCGCCGAACAAGTCGAACTCGAAGTACGACTTGAGCTTGTCGCCGCTGTCCAGCTCGGTGTCCGCGCCCAGCCAGAAACGGGAGAACGCCACACCCATGTCGGTGTCGGTGCCGGACTCCTTGGTGTGCCCATTGCCCACCGGGATGGTCTTGGGCACGTAGAACAGGCGTCCCACCGTGCCGTCGGCGATGTCGCCGTCGGTGGTGCGGGTGATGGACGAATCGAGTTTGATGAAACCGCCGTAACTGAAGCGGGTGCCGGGGTTGGCGCCGGTCAGGATCGGCGAGGACTGGATCGCGGGCTTGGCCGCGGCCGGCGCAGTTGCCGGCGCGGTCTGCGCGGCCTGCACCTCGCTGATCTGGCCCTGCTGTTGCTGCTGCTGCGATACCAGCTGCTGCACCATCCTCTCCAGCTCGGCAACGCGGGCTTCGAGTGCCTGCTCCTTCGCGCTCTGCGCGAAAGCCAGGCCCGGCAGGCCCATTGCGACCACCAGCGCGGCGGCGAGCGCGCGCTTTCGGGGCGTCGGCGACAAGCCGTGCGAACTACTGCGATTGGACATGTTCCCTCCCAAGGACAGCCGTGCGATCTGCACGGTGGCGGCCAGCCTGCGTGGCTATCGCGCTGCACAACCATTCGCCATTGGTCTAGGAAACCTGCTTGAATGCGCGGCTTTAAGACCATGGTCTAAGCGGCTGTCGCCCGTGTTGCAGGCAATGCTTGCGGCACACTTGGGCCCACGGCGTCGTCACTGCGGCGCCCTGCCAACGCTTAGTGCCACCGACCTTGGGAGTGCGCCATGAACCAATCCGCCAACGTGTATCCGGTCAAGCCCGAATTCGCCGCGAAGGCGCGCATCACGCGCGAGCGCTACGAACAGGACTACGCCGAATCCGTAGCGCAGCCCGAAGCGTTCTGGGGCCGCGTGGGCCATCGCCTGGACTGGATGCGCGCGCCCACGCAGATCAAGGACGTGAGCTACGACCTCAACCATTTCCGCATCCACTGGTATGCCGATGGTGAGCTCAATGCCAGCGTCAACTGCCTGGACCGCCACCTCGCCAACCGTGGCGAAAAGACCGCGCTGATCTTCGAGCCGGACTCGCCGGACCAGCCCGCGCAGCACATCACCTACCGTGACCTGCACGCCCGCGTGTGCCGGCTGGCCAATGCGTTGCGCGGCCTGGGCGTGGTCAAGGGCGACCGCGTCACCATCTACCTGCCGATGATCCCCGAGGCGGTGGTGGCGATGCTGGCCTGCGCGCGTATCGGCGCCATCCACTCGGTGGTGTTCGGTGGCTTTGCGGCCAACTCCATCGCCGACCGCGTGGCCGACTGCGGCAGCAAGCTGATCATCACCGCCGACGAAGGCCTGCGTGGCGGCAAGAAAGTGCCGCTCAAGGCCAACGTCGACGCCGCGCTGAAGATGCCCGGCACCAACAGCGTGGAGACGGTGCTGGTGGTGCGCCACACCGGCGGCGCGGTGGACATGCAGATGCCGCGTGACCGCTGGTACGACGCGGTGGTCGACAGCCAACCGGCCGAGTGCGTGCCCGAGCGCATGAACGCCGAGGACCCGCTCTTCATCCTCTATACCTCCGGCAGCACCGGCAAGCCCAAGGGCGTGCTGCACACCACCGGCGGCTACCTGGTCTATGCCAGCTTCACCCACGAGGCGGTGTTCGACCTGCAGGAGGACGACGTCTACTGGTGCACCGCCGACGTCGGCTGGGTCACCGGCCACAGCTACATCGTGTACGGGCCGCTGGCCAACGGCGCCACCTCGTTGGTGTTTGAGGGTGTGCCCAACTACCCCGATTACTCGCGCTTCTGGCAGGTGATCGACAAGCACCAGGTCACCATCTTCTACACCGCGCCCACCGCCATCCGCGCATTGATGCGCGAAGGCGAGGAGCCGGTGCAGAAGACCTCGCGCAAATCCCTGCGCCTGCTGGGCAGCGTCGGCGAGCCGATCAATCCTGAAGCCTGGCGCTGGTACTACGACGTGGTGGGCGAAGGCCGCTGCCCCATCGTCGATACCTGGTGGCAGACCGAGACCGGCGGCATCCTGATCAGCCCGCTGGCGGGCGCGATCGACCTCAAGCCCGGTTCGGCGACCAAGCCGTTCTTCGGCGTGGTCCCCGCGCTGGTCGACGCCAGCGGCCAGGTGCTGGATGGCGAAGCCGAGGGCAACCTGGTGCTGCTGGACTCGTGGCCGGGGCAGATGCGCACCGTCTACGGCGACCACCAGCGCTTCATCGACACCTACTTCCGCACCTACCCCGGCACCTACTTCACCGGCGATGGCTGCCGTCGCGACGCAGACGGCTACTACTGGATCACCGGCCGCGTGGACGACGTGATCAACGTCAGCGGCCACCGCATCGGCACCGCTGAAGTGGAGAGCGCGCTGGTCAGCCACCCCAAGGTGGCCGAGGCCGCGGTGGTCGGCTTCCCGCACGACCTCAAGGGCCAGGGCATCTACGCCTACGTCACCCTCAACGCCGGCGAGGCCGCCAGCGAGTCGCTGCACAAGGAACTGATCGCCCACGTGCGCAAGGAGATCGGCCCCATCGCCACGCCGGACCACCTGCAATGGGCGCCGGGCCTGCCGAAGACCCGCTCGGGCAAGATCATGCGCCGCATCCTGCGCAAGATCGCCGAGAACGCGCCGGACCAGCTCGGCGACACCAGCACCCTGGCCGACCCCTCGGTGGTGGACTCGCTCGTGAAGGAACGTCGGGTGCCGTAAGGTATGGCCATGGCCACCCTGCTCATTGCCGACGACCACCCCCTGTTCCGCGAGGCGCTGCGCGGCGCGGTGGCACGCGTGCTGCCCGGCGCCAACCTGCACGAGGCCGACAGCGTGGACGCGCTGTACGCGCTGGTCGAAGCCCACCCGGACGCCGACCTGCTGCTGCTGGACCTCAACATGCCCGGCGCACAGGGCTTCAGCGCTCTGGTGCACCTGCGCGCCCTGTACCCGCAGTTGCCCATCGTGGTGGTGTCGGCGCGCGAGGAGCCGGCGGTGATGCGCCGCGCGTTGGACCACGGCGCGATCGGTTTCATTCCCAAGTCGGCCGATGCGGCCACGCTGGGGCAGGCGATTGCCACCGTGCTGGACGGCGACCGCTGGGCGCCGGCGTCTGCGCTGAGCGCGCCCGCCGCGGCCGCCGACGAGCACGACGCAGCCCAGCGCCTGCGCGACCTGACCCCGCAGCAATTCCGCGTGCTGCAGATGCTGGGCAGTGGCCTGCTCAACAAGCAGATCGGCTACGAACTGGGCGTGTCAGAAGCCACGGTCAAGGCCCACGTCACCGCGATCCTGCGCAAGCTGGGCGCCAACAACCGCACCCAGGCGGTACTGATTGCCGGGCGCTTGGCGCTGGATCCGAGTGCGATCGTGCCGCCGCCGGAGGAAGGGGACTGAGGCGGCTAGCGGGCGGCGCTCTAAGTCGCGGCGCAGGATAGTGTGGCAATAGGACCCAAGGCGGTCGCTAATGGAAACATCGCGTCTGCGCCTTCGTCTGCTCGATGCCGGGGACGAGGCGCTGTTCTGCCATCTCTATACCGATCCCCATGTCATGCGTCACATCCTGACGCCGTTGTCGGCTGAGGACGTCGCGCGTGGGTTCATGCTGGCGTGCAACCACAACACAAAGGACCGACCCGGCCATCGCTACTGGGCGGTCGAGGACAAGGCGTCGACGACGTCGATCGGCTTGGTTGCCTTGCAGCGCAAGGGGGGCAGTGCCGAACTGGGCGTGATGCTGCGCGAGGGGTGGTGGAGCCAGGGCATCTCCAGCGAGGCTTTCGTACCAGTGCTTTCACATGCCTTTGCCGGCATGGGGTTGGAGCTCGTGTATGCGCAGCGGCCCGACGATGACCACGCCCTGATTATCGACCGTCTGCTAGGCCGGTTTGGCTTCGTGCGGACGCCGCAGTGGGCGCCCCACGGCCAATGCCGCTGGGAGTTGCCACGGGAAACATGGATGCGCCGCGCCCGAAACTGAGACGGATTTTGCAAATTCTGGCGGGAAGGGTATCGTCTGCGGATTGCCCAAAGGGAGAGCAGCGCGTGGGGACGCCTGCAGGGGAGACGTCAGGCCGCCTCGTCTGCGTCGGCCTGGGAATGATGCTCGGGGCCCACATCGGACCACGCACACGCAGCTACATCGAACAGGCCGATGTGGTGTTCGTTGCCGTGTCCGATCCCATCGTCGAGCTTTGGGTGCAGCAGATGCACAACGACGTGCGCAGCCTGCAGCCGTACTACGCCGAAGGCAAGTCCCGCCACCAGACCTATCGGGAGATGGTCGAGGCTATGCTGGTCGAAGTGCGTGGCGGGCGCGGCGTGTGCGGAGCTTTCTATGGTCATCCGGGGGTCTTTGCCCAGGTGCCCCATGCGGCTATCGCGCGGGCGCGGCAGGAAGGATTCCCGGCGCACATGGAGGCTGCGGTATCTGCTGAGGATTGCCTTTATGCAGACCTTGGCATCGACCCGGGGGGTGTTGGTTGTCAGCACTACGAAGCGAGTCAATTGCTCTTCTATCGGCGGACCATCGAACCCTCCGCGTACTTGGTGCTGTGGCAAGTTGGCCTTGCTGGCGATCGCACATATCGCCGCTTCGCCTCGGGGCCCGAACTGCGCCAATTGCTGGTTGACCGCCTGCTGGTGGACTACCCGGCCGACCACGAGGTCATTGTTTATGAGGCGGCCACGCTTCCGATTGGTCAGCCCCGCATGGAATCCGTGCGGTTGCGTGACTTGGCAGCTATGGACCTGGGAATGCACTCGACGCTGGTGGTGCCGCCAAGCCGTGCCATGGAGCGAGACCAGGCCTTGCTGGCGCGCATCCAAGAGATCGAAGAGCGGTACGCCGCAACGTGATGGCAGCAGCACGTCATTCGCGGCTGTCCGAAAAGCCTTCCATCCAACGTTCAACCACAACGGAGTTATCGATGTCGAATGTCGTGCAGTTTCTTGAATTCCTTGGCCGCGATGCCAGCGTCCTGAATGAAGCTGACTATGCTGTGGCCGTTGCGGGGCTGGACGTGGCCCCCGAAGCGAAGGAGGCGTTGCTTCGGCGCGACTTCGCCACGCTTGGTCAGGCCTTGGGTGCGCGTGCCACGGTGCTGGCGTACATCGTGGCACCCGAAGAGGAGGAGGGCGGTAAGGATGACGAATCGCAACCGGATGATGGTGGCCAAGAAGGACCTGAGCATGTCCAAGAGCAAAGTGTGCAAGCGGCCTGAGACGGCATGCATCTCAGCGAGCCCTAATCAATCGATTCCTTTCCGGCCAAGGATTGCCTGGATGAAGCCTGTCACCCTCCTGAGTTTGCTGGGCGGACTGTCCATCGGAATTGGCGTCGCGTCGGCACCTGCCGTCGCGGCGAGCCAAGGCGAGGTGGTCGCTCTCCTGCAGAAGGCTGATGAAACGCGCAACAACGATCCAAAGGCATTCATCAGTCTTCTGGACCGTGTCGCTTCCTTGGAGGCCGACTTGAAACCCGCGCAGCGGGATTATCTTCGTCTGCTCCAGGCCTACCAGCACAGCTATCGGGGCCGGTATGACCTGGCTATCAAAGATGCTGCGATCCTGTTCAAGCAGGTCACTGAGCCGAACCTGAAATTCCGGGCCGGGATCCTGTTGGCCAATAACGCAGCGATAACTCGTGATTATTCACTTGGCCTGCGCTACCTGTCGGAGGCGCTCGACCTGGACGACGGTCAGATAGACGCGGCGAATAGGAACGACGGTTTTCTGGTTGCGTCAGTTCTGTACAACCAGTTGGGCCAATATTCGCTGGGGCAGCATTACGCAGAACGGGTAATGGCCCGTGAACCAACGGCAAAGAATCGTTGTGTGGCGCGCCACTTGAGGGTAGAGGCCCTTTATGGTTTGGGGAGTTGGGCAAAGGATGATTTAGAAGTCAAGGAGGCCATTGCCGATTGCTCCTCGCAAAAGGATGTGATTGCCGCCAACCTGCTGCGCGGGAACTATGCGCGACACCTTGCGACACAAGGCAAGATCACAGAGGCAGTCGCGCTACTGGAGCAGAATTTGTCAGAAGTCGAAGCCACAGGCTACCCACGCCTGATCGGCGAGATGCACGGGCTGCTAGCCGAGTACCGGCTTATTCAGGGAGACATATCAACCGCCGAGGCGCATGCGCGCGCTGCTCTCGCAAAAGGCGGGGATGGCAACTTCTCGCTCCCGTTGGTTACCGCGCATAAGGTGTTGTATGAGGCGGCGTTGCGCAACGGTGATGTTTCAGCGGCCTTGGAGCAATACCGTCGATACGCAGAAGCAGACAAGGCGCGGCTGGATGAAATCAAAGCTCGCGAGTTCGCTTTCCAGCTGAGTCGACAAGAGTTGCAGCAGAAGAACCAAGCCATCGAACTGCTGCAGAAGCAGAACGAGGTGCTGAAATTGCAGCAGGAAGTCTCGCAGGCGTCAGCGCGCAATACCCAGTTGCTCTTGGCGCTGTTGGTGATGGTCCTGGCTGCCATCGGGTACTGGGCCTACAAGATCAAGCGGGTGCAGATGATGTTCCGTCGCCAAGCCGAAATGGATGGGCTGACCGGCCTCAGCAACCGCCGCCACTTCCGGCATAACGCCGAGGCGCTGCTGCAACGCTGCGCCGGCGCCGGCCGCGAGTCCTCACTGGTGCTGCTGGACCTGGACCACTTCAAGCACATCAACGATCGTCACGGCCATGCCGTGGGCGACTGGGTGCTGCAGCAGGTGGCGGTGGCGATCCAGGCCGCGTGCCGCGAAGGCGACGTATGCGGCAGGCTGGGCGGCGAGGAATTCGCCATCCTGTCCTGCGGCAGCGACATGGAGGCGGCGCGGCGCATCGCCCAGCGCTGCAGCGAGCACCTGGCGGCCATCGACACGTCGGTGATCGGCCGCCCGGTCACCGCCAGCTTCGGTTGCACCACGTCGGCGCGTTCGGGCTACGCCTTCGAGTCGATGTTTGCCCATGCCGACGCGGCTATGTACCAGGCCAAGGCCGGCGGTCGCGATCGCGTCCGCGCCTACGGCGAAGGCGGGGTGGGGCCGGCAACGGTTCTCGAGTTGGTGCGCAGCTAACCGTCGGGGCCCGGTGCCGGCGCGTCAGCCGGCACCCGTTCCGGTCATCTGCCGCTGCGCCGCAAGGAACGCGCGCAACGACGCCGGCTTCAGCGGCTTGGTCAGCACCGGGCACCCGCGCTCGCGCGCGGCCAGCTTGACCGCGTCGCTGCCGTCGCCCGTCACCAGCGCCGCCGGCAGTGGCGCTCCCAAGCTCTCGCGCAGCGCGTCGATCACGCCCAGGCCGTCCAGCCGGTCGTGCAGGTGGTAGTCCACCAGCAGCACGTGCGGCAGGTCCTTCAGCAGTGCCATCGCATCGTCGGCGCTGGCCGCGGTCAGCACGGTGACGTGCCAGCGTTCCAGCAGCGTGCGCATGCCGTCGAGGATCTCGCGGTCGTTGTCCACGCACAGCACGCGCAGCCCGGCCAGCGAGTCGGCGATGACGTTGCTCTCGGGCGGCGCCGGCTTGGGCGCCTGCAACGTGGGCGCCGGCGGCACGGTGATGGTGAACACGCTGCCCATGCCCACCCGCGAGCGCACCGACAATGGGTGGTCGAGCGTGCGCGCGATGCGCTGGCAGATCGACAGGCCAAGTCCCAGCCCGCGTTCGCCGCCCACGCCGGGTTGGTCGAAGCGCTGGAACTCGTCGAAGATCTGTTCGAGGTGGTGGGCGGAGATGCCGGGGCCAGTGTCCCACACCTGCAGCTCGATGCGGCCGGCGGTGCGTTGGCGCGCAGTCATCAGCACGCCGCCATCGCGGGTGTAGCGCAACGCGTTGGCGAGGAAGTTCTGCAGCGCGCGACGCAGCAGCCGGCGGTCGCTGCGCACCGGTAGCGGCGTCATCGGCGCACGCACGCGCAATTGCAGTCCGCGGCCCGCGGCGCTGGGCGCGTACTGCGCTGCCAGTTCGCGCAGCAACTCGCCGGCGTCGAAGTCGGTGATTTCCGGCTTGAGCACGCCCGCATCCAGGCGCGAGATGTCCAGCAAGCCATCGAGCAGGTCCTCGGCGGCGCGCAGCGAGGCGTCGATGCGTTCGGCCAGGTGTTGTTGCTCGGTGCCGTCGGGACTTTCGCGCAGCGCGCTGGTGAACAGTCGCGCGGCATTCAACGGTTGCAGCACGTCATGGCTTACCGCGGCCAGGAACCGGGTCTTGGATTGCTGCGCCGCTTCGGCCTCGCGCGTGCGCAGGTCCACGCGCTGCTCCAGTGTCTCGTTGACCTCGCGCAGTTGCTGTTCGGCGCGCTTGTAGTCGGTGATGTCGCTGTAGCTGGTGACGTAGCCGCCACCGAGCAGCGGTCGCCCGCGCATTTCGATCACCTGCCCGTTGGCGCGAACGCGCTCGAAGATGTGCGGAGTGCCGGCGCGCATGTGGTCCATGCGCCGGCGCACCTTCTCCTCGATCGGGCCGGGGCCCAACTCGCCACGTTCTGCATTCCAGCGGATCAGGTCGGCGACCGGGCGGCCGACGTAGAGCATGCCGTCGGGGTAGTCGAGCAGTTCCTGGTAGCGCCTGTTCCACGCCACCAGGCGCATGTCGCGGTCGACCACGCTGACGCCCTGGCTGATGTTGTCCAGCGTGGTCGACAGCACCTGCCGGTTGAAGCGCAGCTCCTCGTTGGCCTCGTCCAGGACCGCGACCACTTCGCCCAGTTCCATGCCGGAACCGCGCAATGCGGTGGTGAGCGTGAGGCGTGCGGACGCCGCGCCGATGGCCGATGCGAGGAGGCGCTCGGTGAACTGCGCCAACGCGCGGTCGGCGGGGCGCTCGGGGTTCCAGGTGTCATACTGCTGCGCGGCGTAGTCCTCGAACGAGCGCCGTGCATGGCGTTCGCCGACGATGCGTTCGGCCAGCGCGAGCAGCTCGCCGCTGCGCACGCTGCCGGCCCAGCCACCCGGGCCCAGTGCGGGGCGCTGCACATACGGATCGAGGAACGGCGCGGCCGCCAGTTGGTCCTGCAGGCGCGGGCGCTTGCGCACCGACACGTAGACGAATGCCGCGACATTGAACAGCAGCGACCAGAACGTGCCGTGGGTCAGCCGGTCCCAGCCCTCCAGGCCGAACAGCTGTTCCGGCCGCAGCGACCGGATGCCTAGCGGCCCGTCACTGATCCAACCGCCATCGATCCAGCCGCCCTGCGCCAGCGCGGGCAGCAGCAGGGTGTAGGCCCATACCAGCGTGCCGGCCAGCACGCCCGCCAGCGCACCCGGGCGGCTGGCGCCGCGCCAGTACAAGCCACCGATCAGCGCTGGTGCGAACTGGGCCACCGCGGCGAAGGCCAGCAGGCCGTGCTGGGCCAGTGTGTTCTCGCCGGTGGAGCCGCGGTGGTAGCCATAGGCCAGCATGGCCAGCGCGAGGATGGTGATGCGCCGCACCCACAGCACCTGGCGGTCGATGCCCGGGCCCTGGCGCAGGGCCTTGGTCCGCAGCAGGACCGGCATCACCAGGTCGTTGCTGACCATGGTCGCCAGCGCCACGCTGGACACGATGACCATGCCGGTGGCCGCGGAGAACCCGCCCACGTACACCATCAACGCCAGCGCGTCCTGGTTGAGCGCCAGCGGCAACGCCAGTACGTAGGTGTCCGGCGACACGCCGGTGCCCGCCAGCACCGATTGCCCGGCCAGCGTGATCGGCACCACCAGCAGCGAGAACAGCACCAGGTAGCCGCCGAACAACCAGCGCGCCGCGCGCACGTCGTTGGGGTCCTGGCATTCCACCACCGCCACGTGGAACTGGCGCGGCAGGCACAGGATCGCGGCAAAGGCGAGCAGCGTCTGCGCGGCAAAACCGGTCGGCAGGTTGGGTGTCACCACCACCCGCGCCGCGTCGGACATGCGTTCGAACAGGCCGCCGGTGCCTGGCAGGTGGGTCAGCGCGAACACGCCGATCGCCACGAAGGCCAGCAGCTTCACCAGCGATTCCAGCGCCACGGCCAGCACCATGCCGTGGTGGTGCTCGGTGGCGTCGATCTGTCGGGTGCCGAAGAGGATGGAGAACACCGCCAGCAGCAGCGCCACGTAGAAGGCGGGGTCGCCCAGCACGCCCGGATCGGCCGGCGTGCCGGCCAGCACCTGCACGCTCATCGCCACCGCCTTGAACTGCAGCGCCACATACGGAATGGCGGCGACCAATGCCACCGTCGCGACCAGCGCCGCCAGCCCTGGCGCGCGGCCGTAGCGCGAGGACAGGAAGTCGGCGATGGACACGATGCGGTTCTCGCCGGAGATCAGCACCAGCCGCTCCAGGATCCGCCAGCTGAAGACCAGCAGCAGCAGCGGCCCCAGGTAGATGGGCAGGAAGCCCAGCCCCGTCCGCGCCGCGGTGCCCACCGCGCCGTAGAAGGTCCACGACGAGCAGTACACCGCCAGCGCCAGCGAATAGACCGCCGGCCGCAGCCACTTGGCCCGCGGCGTGGTCTCGCGCTGGTCGCCGTAGTAGGCCACGGTGAACAGCACGCCCACATAGGCCACCGATACCAGCAGCAGCAACCAGCCAGGGATCACCCGTGTATACCTCCGTGCTCGCGTCGTTCCGAGTGTACGGCGGCGACAACGCCGACGCTTGCTGGCGCTATGATCGGGCGTCAATGAGCCTACCGCGCAGACCGATGCTGGCCATGCCGAGAATCGAGCCCATGGCCCCGTCGCTGGGGCAAGCCTTCGTCTGCCGCGCGGGCATGGTGCTGGTGCTGGTGGCGGTGGTGGTGTTGCTCGGCTGGCAGTTCGACGTGGCGGTGTTGCGTTCGGTGCTTCCCGGGGCCAACTCGATGAAGCCGCTGACGGCGGTGACCTTCCTGCTCGCCGGCCTTGCGCTGCTCAATCGCGGCAGCCGGCTGCCCGTGCCCGCGCTGGGTCGGCTGCTGTCGGGGTTGGTGGCGGGCGCGGGTGCCATGAGCCTGGCCGCCTATGTGCTGGGATTCACGCTGGCCAGCGATGGCTGGTACCCCGATCCGGAGGCCCTGGCCACGGACCGGATCCCCGGCCGTATGTCGGCGGTCACCGCCACCGGCTTCGTGGTACTTGGATCGTTGGGGCTGCTGCCCGACCGGCGCCCTTGGTGGCAACTGCAGCAGGTTCTGGCCTTCCTGGTGTTGGCGATCGCGATGTTCGCGCTGGCCTCCTATGGCTACCAGGCCAGCGTGCGCGAAACCCAGCCGGACTTCACCCCCGTCGCGATCCACACCGCGCTGCTGTTTCTGGTCGGAGCGCTGGCATGGCTGGGCAGCCAACCGCCACAAGGCCTGATGCGGGTGGTGCATGCCCGCGGCCTGGGGGGCGTGGTGGCCCGCCGGCTGTTGCTGCCGGCGTTGTTGTTGCCCAGCCTGCTCGGCCTGTTCGCGCGGGTGGCGGGTGATTGGTTGTCGTGGTCCACGACAACCGTGGTGTCGATGTTGGCGCTGGTCAGCGGCGGCGCGATGGCCTGGCTGATCTGGTGGGTGGCGCTGCTGCTGGACCGTCTGGAAGGCGAGCGTGCGCAGGTGGTCGCGCTGCACGGCGAGAGCCACACCGACGCGCTGACCGGCCTGCCCAACCGCCGCGCGTTCGATGAGGCCATCGCCGGTCTGGTGCATGGCCGGCGCGAGCATGACCGCAGTTTTTCCTTGCTGATGCTCGATCTGGACCGGTTCAAGGACTACAACGACGCCCACGGCCACCTCGCCGGCGACGAAGTGCTGCGCCGCTCGGCAGGCCTGCTGCGCTGCGCGCTGCGGCCGGGTGACCTGCCCGCCCGCTACGGTGGTGAGGAATTCGGGGTGCTGCTGCCGGACACCGGTGTGGACGAGGCGACCCGCGTCGCCGAGCGCATCGTGCAGTCTTTCCACGAAGAGGCCTGGCCGGGGCGCGCGGTGACGATCAGCATCGGCGTGGCGGCAGCAGGTCGCGAGGAGGCCGCCGCAGGCGTGGTGGGCCGTGCCGATCGCGCGTTGTACGCCGCCAAGATCGCGGGGCGCGACCGGGTGGCATCGGCCGAGCAACCCCCGGCTGCGTGATCGAGCGGGGCGCGAAGCCGCCAACGCGTCGAATTGCGGCGCCCGGCACCACGCCGCCGCTCCCTAGTCACGGCGCCGGAAAAGCAGAAGCCCGCCGAAAGGCGGGCTTCTGTTTGCAGCGTTCCACCAACCCGAAGAAGGGGTCGATCGCGCAAGCCGGTGGGCTTACTTGATCTTGCCTTCCTTGTACGGCACGTGCTTGCGCACGACGGGATCGTACTTCTTGATCTCCATCTTGCCGGGGGTGTTCTTCTTGTTCTTGTCGGTGGTGTAGAAGTGGCCGGTGCCGGCCGACGAGATCAGGCGGATCTTGTCACGCTTGGAAGCCATGGTTCAGTCCTCCTCAGATCTTTTCGCCGCGGGCGCGGAGCTCGGCCAGAACGGAGTCGATGCCGTTCTTGTCGATGGTGCGCAGGGCAGCAGTGGAAACACGCAGCTTCACCCAGCGGTTCTCGCTGGCAACCCAGAACCGGCGCTCATGCAGGTTCGGGAGGAAACGGCGGCGGGTCTTGTTCATCGCATGTGACACGTTGTTGCCGGTCACAGTGCGCTTGCCGGTTACTTGGCAAACTCGGGACATACGCACCTCGAAAGGTAATTGGGGCTTCCCTTGGCCAGGGAGGCGGGCGGCCCTGCCGGCTGCGGAGATCCGCGAACGGCGCGCGATACGGGTGGGGTGTGTGCTCCCCGTGCGGGCGGAGCGGTCACTGGAACCAGGCGGTCCGGAATCGCGCTTCCGGGGAGCCGCCATGCTTGCCCTGCGGGCAGGCTGGACACAGCGAGCCGCACATTATTCCAGAACCCCCGCCTGTGGGCAACTTGGGGGGGCTTTGGCGTGAGGGGACGGCCCGAAGTCACCCGGGGGTGCCCCGCCGTCGCGTTGACGGAGCGCCCCTTGGGCTTCGCCCCGTGCCCCAAGGGCCCCAAGCCTTGCTGATCGGTCAGGCCGCCCGGATCAGCACGCTCCGGGGGACTTCACGCTTCAGCCCGCCTTGTCGCTGGACTTCGAGGCACCTTCCGCTGGCGCCGCCTTCGTCTCGGCGATCCAGCGCCGCACCTCGGTCTCCAGCACCGGCAACGGCAGCGAACCCTGGCGCAGGATGGCGTCGTGGAAGGTCTTCACGTCGAATCGGGTGCCCAGCTCGCGCTCGGCCTCGGCGCGCAGCTTCACGATCGCGATCTCGCCCAGCTTGTAGCTCAGCGCCTGGCCCGGCCAGGAGATGTAGCGGTCGACCTCGGTGGTGACCTCGTGCTCGCTCAGCGCGGTGCGGTCGCGCAGGTAGGCCAGGGCCTGCTCGCGGGTCCAGCCCTTCGCATGGATGCCGGTGTCGATCACCAGCCGGCAGGCGCGCCACATCTCGTAGGTCAGGCGGCCGAACTCCTCGTACGGGGTCTGGTAGATGCCCATCTCCTGGCCCAACTTCTCGGTGTACAGCGCCCAGCCCTCGCCGTAGGCGGAGATGTAGGACTTGCGGCGGAAGTCGGGCTGGCCGGTCTGCTCCTCGGCCAATGCGCCCTGCAGCGCGTGGCCCGGGGAGGCCTCGTGCAGGGTCAGCGCCGGCAGGTTGTACAGCGGTCGCGAGGGCAGGTTGTAGGTGTTGACCCAGTAGGTGCCGTTGCCGCCGCGGCCGGCGGTCCAGAACGGGGCGATGTCGTCCGGCACCGGGATGATGGTGAAGCGCCCGCGCGGCAGCGTGCCGATGACCTTGCCGACCTCGCCGTCCACGCGCTTGGCGATCCACGCCGCGCGCTCCAGCAGCGCCTGCGGCGTGGTCACGTAGAACTGTGGGTCGGTGCGCAGGAAGTGCAGGAACGCGGGAAAGGTGGCCTGGCCCTCGGGCGCCTTGAAACCAACCTGCTGGATGATCGCGTCCATCTGCGCCTGGATGCGCGCCACTTCCTGCAGGCCGATGGCGTGGATCTCGTCGGGCGACAGGTCCAGGGTGGTGTATTCGCGGATCTGCTGGCGATAGTAGTCGGCGCCGCCGGGCATTTGCGATGCGCCCAGCGTGGTACGCGCCTTCGGCACGTACTCGTTGCGGAAGAAGGCCAGCAGCGTGCCGTAGGCGGGAATCACCTTGTCCTTGATCGCCGTGCGCGCGGCCTCGCGCAGACGCGCCTGGTCGGCGGCGGCGATGCCGTTCGGCAGCTTGCGGAACGGCGCGTACAGCGTCGCCTGCTCCGGATCCCTGAGCTGGGTGACGGCGGCGATCGACACGTCACGGCCGTCCAGCACCGCGCGCGGCACGCTGAAGCCGCGCGCGAGCCCGGCCCGCATGTTGCCGATCTGCTGGTTGAAGTGGCGCGGCACGTCGTTGAGCCGCGCGACGTAGGCCTCGGCATCCTTCGTGTCCTTGAAGGTGGTGCGCGCCATGAAACCGAGGTTGGACCAGAACGACGAGTCGGAGTTGAACGGCATCTCGTAGCCGCGCAGGCGCACGTCGGCGGCGAGATTCTCGACCTGCGCACGGTACACGGCGAGGTTGATGCGGTTTTCCGCCGAGAGACTGTTGGCATCGACGGCGTCGAGTTGGCGCAGTACGCCTTCCCACACCTTCAGCCGCGCTTGCTGGCTGGCGGCATCCACGGTGGGCAAGCGGGTGTTGCCACCGGAGGTGTCGCTGTCTTCGTCGGCGCCGCCGGTTTCACGCTGCCGCCACGTCCATTCCTTGGCGTAGATCGCCTCGAAGCGGGCATCGGCGCTGGAGGCGTCGGCGCGGGCGAGAGCGATCGGCGCGAGCGCCAAGTGCAGGGCGAGGAGGGTGGGCAGCAGGGGCTTCACGGCGTACGGCGTCCGGCAGGTGGCGAAAGGCCGATCTTCGCACCTTGGGGGCAAGGTCGCATTTGCCCTTTCGTGGGGTTTTTTTTGGGGGGCGCGGGGCCGAGGACATGGAGCATGGCTGCGCCCTTCCGCCGGGATGTGCCGACGGAGCCGGGCAGCAATGCCCGTCGGGCTCGTCGGCTCTCTCCGGAGCAAGATCAATGCGAAGCGCGATCGCGCTTCCAGCCGCGGTGCTTGATGTCCAGGTACAGGCTGTACGCCGCGGTGAACGCCGGGAACAGGTTCTGGATGATCCCCACCGAGTCCTGCTTCTGCGAGAACAGGAAGTAGCTCAGCGTCATCGCGCTGCCCAGCAGGCTCATGTACCAGAACAGCCGCGGAATCACCGGCTTGCCGTGTCGGCGCGATGCCAGGAACTGCACCGCCCAGCGCCCGCCGAACATCAGCGCGCCGGTCAGGCCGATCACCTTCCACGGCGACATGTGCAGCCCCGTCCACTCCAGCCACGCGATCGGCGTGTTCATGAAGTCAACCGGCACCAGGTCGACGGGCATGTTCAGACCTCTTCCACGCGCGTGACCTTGCCGCGCTTGATCAACCATGCCACGCCGCGCAGGTCGCTGATGCCGACCAGCGCGCGGTTGAGGTTGTTGTACTTGGACACGCCCGCGGTGCGGTGGCGGTGGTGCACCGGCACGCTCACCGTCTTCCAGCCCGCGCGCTGCATCAGCGCCGGCAGGTAGCGGTGCATGTGGTTGAAGTGCGGCAGGTCGAGGAACGCCTCGCGCTCGAACAGCTTGATGCCGCAGCCGGTGTCGGGGGTGTCGTCGCGCAGCATGCGGCTGCGGATCGCGTTGGCCCACTTCGACGCCCAGCGCTTGCTGCCGCTGTCCTGGCGGTTGACGCGCCAGCCGGCGAACAGCTTGACCTCCGGCGCGGCCTGGGCGCGCTCGGCGATCAGCTTGGGAATGTCGGCCGGGTCGTTCTGGCCGTCGCCGTCGAGGGTGGCGATCCACGCGCCGCGCGCGGCCTTGACGCCGTTGCGGATCGCGGTGCTCTGCCCGCTCTGGGTGACGTGGTGCACCACGCGCAGTTCCGGCACTTCGGCCTTGAGCTGCTGCAGCACGGCCAGCGTGTCGTCCCGGGAGTGGTCGTCGACGTAGACGATCTCGAAGTCGCCGCCGTCGGCCGGGGCGCGCCCGCGCAGCGCGGCGGTGATCTCATGGATCAGCGGGGCGACGTTGTCGCGCTCGTTGAACACGGGCACCACGACGGAGAGTTGGGGGCTGGTCGTCATCGGTCTCGGGGGTTGGGGCCGTACGGGGCCGTCCGCGTCGGCCTATTGTCAACGAAAACGCGCGCCGCCGCCGAGCGCGGCAGCGAGGCGCCATCGAAGTGGGCGCCGCTTCGGGCGGTGATGGGGATCGGGCGACGACGCGCGGCCGGCCGCCGTGCGCCGGGACTCAGGCTTCCACGCGGCCGCGCAGGCGTTCCAGCACGCCTTCCAGCGAATCCAGGTCGGTGTAGTGGATCACCAGCCGGCCCTTGCCGCCGCGCCCGTGCAGCACATTGACCTTGGTACTGAGCGACTCGGACAGCTCGCGCTCCAGGGAGGCGATGTCGGCCTGCGGCTTGGCCTTGGCCGGCTTGGCCTTGGCGGTGCTGCTGGTCGGGATGGCGCCCGCGGCGAGCTGCTGCACGCGGTGCTCCACCTCGCGCACCGACCAGCCGGCCTCCGCGGCCTGGCGGGCCAGGGCGATGGCGGCCTGCGGGGTCAGCGCCAGCAGTGCTCGGGCGTGGCCCATGTCCAGCGCGCGGGTCTCCACCAGCACGCGGATTTCCGGCGGAAGCTCCAGCAGGCGCAGCAGGTTGGATACCGCCACGCGCGAGCGACCCACGGCTTCGGCAGCCTGGGCGTGGGTCAGGTCGAACTCGTCGATCAGCCGCTGCAGCGCGTTGGCCTCTTCCAGCGGGTTGAGGTCCTCGCGCTGGATGTTCTCGATCAGCGCCATGGCGACCACGGTGCGGTCGTCCACCTCGCGGATCACCACCGGGATCTCGGCCAGGCCGGCCAGCTTGCTGGCGCGCCAGCGGCGTTCGCCGGCGATGATCTCGTAGGTCTTGCCGCCATGGTCGGCGATCTCGCGCACGACGATGGGCTGGATCACGCCCTGCGCGCGGATCGACTCGGCCAGCTCGGCCAGCTTGTCCTCGTCCCAGACCTTGCGCGGCTGGTACTTGCCGGCCTGCAGTGCGTCCACCGGCAGCGTGCGCAGCACGTCGCCCGGGGTGGCTTCCAGTACCGGGGCCTGCGCGGCCGCCGTGGGGCCCAGCAGGGCCTCTAGGCCGCGGCCCAGCCCGCGCTTCTTCGCGCCGGCACCGCCCTTGGCGTTGCTCATGCGGCCACCTCCTTGGTGGCGCCCTGCGCGGTCTTCGCGGCCTGCTCGCGCTCGCGCTGGCGGCGCAGCACTTCGCCGGCCAGGCCCATGTAGGCGATGCCGCCGCGGCTGGCGCGGTCGTAGCCGACGATGCTCTGGCCGTGGCTGGGCGCCTCGGCCAGGCGTACGTTGCGCGGCACGATGGTGCGGAACACGCGGTCGCCGAAGTGGTTGGTCAGCTCGGCCGACACCGCGTTGGCCAGGTTGTTGCGCACGTCGAACATGGTGCGCAGCACGCCTTCGATCTCCAGCCCCGGGTTGAGGCGGGCCTTGAGCGCGTTGATGGTGTCGAGCAGGGCGCTGATGCCTTCCAGGGCGTAGTACTCGCACTGCATCGGCACGATCACCGAGTCGGCGGCGGTCAGCGCATTGAGGGTCAGCAGCGACAGCGCCGGCGGGCAGTCGATCAGGATGTAGTCGTACTGCGCGCGCAACGGCGTGAGCGCGGCCTTGAGGCGCTGCTCGCGGTCGTTCTGGTTCATCAGGCTGATCTCGGCCGCGGTCAGCTCGATGTTGGACGGCAGCAGGTCGAAGTCTTCGGCCGTGCGCTTGAGGATGCTGGCCGTGTCGGCCTCGCCCAGCAGCACATCGCAGATGGAGGACTCGATCTCGCGCTTGTCGATGCCGCTGCCCATGGTCGCGTTGCCCTGCGCATCGAGGTCGACGAGCAGCACGCGCTTGGGCGTTTTGGCCAGGGCGGCGGCCAGGTTGACGGCGGTGGTGGTCTTGCCGACCCCGCCTTTCTGGTTGGCGACGGCGATGATGCGGGCCATGCGGCTCGTCCTGGTCAGTGGCGGATGGGACCCGGCGCGGGGCCGGACCGATGATTATGCATGCTGCGGTCGGAGGCTGCCGAGTGGACAAAAGTGCGGCGGCTATCACGCTTTGCCGTGAGCGAGCCGGGGCCGTCGCTGGACGAGCGGGGCCCCGCCGCCGGAGGGACCGGCGGCTCAGGCAGTCGTGGAGCGCCCGACCACCACGAGGTGTCGTTCGGCCTCGAGCCCTGGCACGGTCAGCGGATGCGAGGCACGCACCGCCCAGCCGGCGGGCAGTTCGGCGATCTCGTCGACCGGGTGCACGCCCTTCATCGCCAGCAGCTCGCCGCCGGGCTTGAGCAGGTGGCCGCCCAGTTCGAGGATCAGCGGCAGGGTGGCCAGCGCGCGGGCGGTAATGGCGTCATAGGCGCTCGGTTCGGCCAGCGCCTCGATGCGCGATTCGGCCACGCGCACGTCCTTGAGTCCCAATTGACGCACCGCCTCGCGCATGAAGCGGGCCTTCTTGCCGTTGCTTTCGACCAGGGTGACGCGCAGGCCGGGCTTGGCGATGGCCAGCGGGATGCCGGGCAGGCCGGCGCCGGTACCGAGGTCGGCGAGGGCGCCGCCGCGCGCGGCGATCGCCTCCACATAGGGGGCCATGGCCAGCGAATCGAGCAGGTGCTTGGTCACCATCTCGTGCGGGTCGCGCACGGCGGTGAGGTTGTAGGTCTTGTTCCAGCGCACCAGCAGCGCGAGGTAGGCCAGCAGCGGGGTGGCCAGCGCCGGGTCCAGACCGAGGCGGACGAGGCCGGATTCGAGCAGGGGACGCAGGTCGGCGGGCAGGTCGGGCGTGTTCATGCGGGGCGAAGTATGACGGCTGCACGCGCAGCGCGCGAACCCGCGCATCGCGTGGCGCGCCAGTGACGCGGTCGTCGTGCCGCGCGCCTTATTCCCTGCGCCGGCGCCACGCCATCGCACCGAGGTATCCCGGCGCCGGTGCGAGTTCGCGCACGGTCCATGCCGCGGCGGGGCCGAGCGCGGCATCGCAGTCGTGCAGGACCAGTGTTTCATCGTGTTCCACGAACACCAGCCGGTGCAGGCCGAACGACAGCCCTTGCCCGTGCGCCTTCAGCACCGCTTCCTTGGCGCACCACAGGCGCAGGAACCGCGCTTCGCGGACGTCCTCGGGCGCCGCCCGCAGCCACTGCACTTCCGGCGCGGCGAAGAAGCGCTCGGCGAGGGCGAGCGCACGCGGCCGCGGTCGCCGCCATTCGAGGTCGACGCCAAGGTCGATGCCCTCGCCCACGGCCACCAGCAGGCCCTCGCCGCTATGGCTCCAGTTGCAGTCGTGCGCCTGCAGTGGCGGCTGCAGGTACGGCCGGCCGAATGTGTCGCGCGCGAAGGCCACCCGCGTGGGTTCGATGGCCAGCGATTCGGCCAGCCACGCGGCCACCTGCACCTGCCCCGGCTGCGCGCGGTCGCGCGGCAACCATGCGATGCGCGGTGCGGGGAGCGAAGTCGGCGAAGGCGGCGGGGTGTTCACGGGCGCCAGTGTAAGCACCCGGCGGGCGGAGCACCGGCGGGGCCATCGGCACCCGTTGGCAATCGTGAAAATTCCCGGGAAATCGTCACCCGTTCATCACGCAACTGCCTGATTTCGCAGACATCGCCATCACGTTCATCTAGGGACACTGCGTCCACCCCCAACGCGGGGTGCAGTCCACCCCGAACAGCAAACCTCACTTACAAGGAGAGACCACCATGGGCATCATCATCTGGCTGATCGTCGGCGGCATCATCGGTTGGCTGGCCAGCATGGTCATGAAGACCGACGGCCAGCAGGGCATCTTCCTGAATGTCATCGTCGGCATCGTCGGCGCGTTCCTCGGCGGCTGGCTGGGCGGCATGCTCGGCATCGGCGGCGGCGACATCAACGACGGCAACTTCTCGATCACCGGCCTGCTGCTGTCGCTGGTCGGCGCGATCGTCCTGCTCGGCATCGTCAACCTGTTCCGCCGCGGCCGAGTGCGCTGAGTCGCGCTTACGCTGCAACGTCGAAGGCCCGGACCTGTGTCCGGGCCTTCCGCGTTATCAGGCACCCAGTTCCACCCAGGCCGGCGCATGGTCGCTGGGGCGCTCCCAGGTGCGCGGTTCGCGGTCGATGCCGGCGGCCACGCAGCGCGCACGCAGCGCATCCGATACCAGGGTCAGGTCGATGCGCAGGCCGAGGTTGCGGCGGAACGCGGCCTGGCGGTAATCCCACCAGCTGAACTCGCCCGCCACGTCGCTGTGCAGGCGGAACGCATCGTGCAGGCCCAGCGCGCACAGCCGGCGCAGGCCGTCGCGCTCGGCGGTGGAGGTAAGGATGTGGTCGTCATTCCATACCGCCGGGTCGTGCACGTCGCGTGCGTCGGGCGCGATGTTGAAGTCGCCCAGCACCACCAGTTCGGGGTGGCGCTGCAGTTCCTGCGCGATCCAGTCGTGCACGGCCTCCAGCCAACGCAGCTTGTAGGCGTACTTGTCGGTGCCCACGTCCTGGCCGTTGACCACGTACAGGTTGACGATGCGCACCCCGCCGACGGTCGCGGCGATGACGCGCTTCTGCTCGTCCTCGAAGCCGGGGATGCCAACCTGCACGTCCTCGGCCGGCGCGCGCGAAAGGATGGCGACGCCGTTGTAGGTCTTCTGCCCGGCGAACACACTGCGGTAGCCGGCACCGACCAGCGCGGCATCGGGGAAGCGGCTGTCCTCCAGCTTGGTTTCCTGCAGGCCGACGATGTCCGGCCCGAACGTGGCGAGCCACTGCTCCAGGTGCGGCAGACGGACGTTGAGCGAATTGACGTTCCAGCTGGCGATCTTCATCGGCACAGTCTAGTCGGCGGCAGTGGCATGATGGAATTTCCGCCCTGCCCTTGCCGCCCGCCATGCCCAATGCCATGCCCGTCGTCGATCTGCGCAGCGACACCGTGACCCGCCCCACGCAGGCGATGCGCGAGGCCATGGCCCGCGCCGAGGTGGGCGACGACGTGTACGGCGAGGACCCCACCGTCAACGCGCTGCAGGAGCGGCTGGCCGCTGACCTGGGCTTCGTGGCGGGCCTGTTCGTACCGAGTGGTACGCAGTCGAACCTGCTGGCGCTGCTGGCCCACTGCGAGCGCGGCGACGAGTACATCGTCGGCATGGACGCGCACACCTACCGCTACGAGGGCGGTGGCGCCGCGGTGCTGGGTTCGATCCAGCCGCAGCCGCTGGTGCAGGCCGCGGACGGCAGCCTGCCGCTGGATGCGGTCGAGCAGGCGATCAAGCCGCTGGACGATGCGCATTACGCGCGGACCCGGCTGGTTTGCCTGGAGAACACCTGGCACGGGCGGGTGCTGCCGCTGGACTACCTGCAGGCGTCGCGCGCGTTGTGCGACCGCCGCGGCCTGGCGCTGCACCTGGATGGTGCGCGGTTGTTCAACGCGGCGGTGGCGCAGGGTGTGCCACCGCGGACCATCGCGGTGCATTTCGACAGTGTCTCGGTGTGCCTGTCGAAGGGCTTGGGCGCGCCGGTGGGCTCGGTGCTGCTCGGTACGCAGGCGCTGATCGGGGGCGCGCGGCGCTGGCGCAAGGTCGCCGGCGGCGGCATGCGCCAGGCCGGCATCCTCGCCGCGGCCGGACTGCACGCGTTGGACCATCACGTGACGGCGCTGGCCGACGACCACGCACGCGCAGCGCAGCTGGCGACGGCGTTGGACGGTGCACCGGCAGTGCGCGTGGTGGCGCAGCACACCAACATGGTGTTCCTCGATGTGACCAGCGGGCGAGTCGACGCCCTCCGCGCGCATATGGAGGCGGCCGGGGTGCGCGTGTCGGTGGGCTACACCCCGCGCGTGCGCCTGGTGCTGCATCGGGATGTGGACGATGTGGGACTGCAGCGCACGCTCGACGCGCTGCACGCATTCCGGGGCTGAGCGACGTCCAGAGCCCCGACGCGAGCGCTCCTGATGAAGGTGGCGCCGGCGATCGCGAAAGCCGGCCGGCTATTTCGCCAGCCAGCGGATGAGGCGGTCGATATGCCCGTGGTATGGCGGCTTGAGCCAGTCGCTGGCGGCGAAGCGACGCTGGCGCAGCACCGGCAGGACCTTGCTGAAGGTCTCGAACCCGTGGCGGCCGTGGATCGCGCCGATGCCGCTGGCACCGACACCACCGAACGGCAAGCCGTGCGCACCGAAGTGCAACAGGGTGTCGTTGACCGTCACGCCGCCGGCCAGCGTACTGGCCAGGATGTGGTCTACGCGTCCGCGGTCGTTGCTGAACGGGTACAGCGCCAGCGGCCGCTCCAGTGCGTTGATCCGCGCGATCGCCTCGTCCAGGTCGCTGTATGACAGCACCGGCAGGATCGGGCCGAAGATCTCATGGCGCATCACCTCGGCGTCCATCGCCGGGTCGATGACCAGCACCGGTGGGAACAGGTGTTCCTCCTCGATCAGGGCAGCATGCCGCTGTGCCGCGTCGGCGAACGGCTCGACGACGGCGTGGCCACGCTCGCGCGCGTCGGCGAGGTAGCCGTGCAGGCGGCGGAACTGGCTTTCGTTGATCACCCGCGTGTACGCGTCGGTGTGGACGAAGTCGTGGCCGTAGCGCTCGCGCAGCTCATGCACCAGCGCATGCACCAGCGCATCGCGGCGTGCGGCATCGACCAGCACATAGTCCACGCCGATGCAGGTCTGCCCCGCGTTGAACCACTTGCCGGTGGCGATGCGCGCGGCAGCGGTGCCAATGGGGAAGTCGGCGCAGACCACCGCCGGCGCCTTTCCGCCCAGCTCGAGCGTCACCGGGGTCAGGTTGGGCGCGGCAGCGGCCATCACCTTGCGCCCCACCGCGGTGGAGCCGGTGAACAACAGGTGGTCGAACGGCAGTGCTGCGAACGCGGCCCCGACTTCGGCACCGCCCAGGGCCACGGCCACGCGGTCGGGTGGGAACACGTCGGCCAGCAACTGGCGCAGCCACGCGCTGGTGCGCGGAGTGTGTTCGGACGGCTTGAGGTACACGTGGTTGCCCGCGGCAATGGCCGAGACCAGCGGCACGAGCGCCAGGTTCACCGGGTAGTTCCACGGCGCGATGATGCCAACCACGCCGACCGGCTCGTAACGCAGCTCGGCGGTGGCCGGCCACAGCTTCCAGCCGACCGCGGCACGCTGCGGGCGCGACCAGCGCCGCAGGTGGCGCAGCGCGTGGTTGATCTCGGCCAGCGTGACCATCGCTTCGGAAATCAGGTTCTCGTGGGCGGAGCGGTGGCCGAAATCGGAACTGATCGCCGCGTCCATCGCCGGTATCGCGGCGCGGAACGCCTCCCGCAGGCGCTGCAGGTCGCGGCGGCGCTGGGCAAGGTCGGGTTTGCGGGCCTGCCACGCCACGCGCAGGCGCTCGCGCGTGGCGGTCAGTTCCTGGGGCGTGGTGTCGGCGGTGATGTCCATACGGGCGAGTGTAGTCCCATCCCTGGGCGGTGCGGCGACAGTGCCGACCTTCCACACCGGCCGCTGCCATCACACTGCCTGTCTGGCAGCGGTCATGTGGGTCGCGGCGGTTGCAACGCGCGTGGTTGTTGTGTCGCGATCCTGCGGTGCCGGCCTTTCACGCATGTGCTGAACTGAGGTTGATGGTGCACGTGGGGTGGCCCGTCACGGCGGCGGGATCGGGGCGTAATATCGCCCGATGACCATGCGCCCCTACCTCGAACATTTCCCCGTCGTCGGCGAACGCGTCTACGTCGACCCGGCCGCCACCGTGATCGGCGACGTGGTGCTGGGCGACGACGCGTCGATCTGGCCCGGCTGCGTGGTCCGCGGCGACGTCAACCACATCCGCATCGGCGCGCGCACCAACGTGCAGGACGGCACCATCGTCCACGTCACCCACGAGGGGCCGTACACGCGCCCGGGCGGCTTGCCGACGCTCATCGCCAACGACGTGACCATCGGCCACGGCGCGATCATCCATGCGTGCACCGTCGACGAGTTCGCGCTGGTCGGCATGGGCGCGCGACTGCTGGACGGCTGCCACGTGCAGCGCTTCGGTTTCGTCGGCGCGGGTGCGGTGGTGTCGCCGGGCAAGGTGGTCGGCGAAGGCGAGCTGTGGCTCGGCAACCCGGCGCGCTTCGCGCGCAAGCTGACCGAGCGCGAACTGGAGCAGTTGCAGTACAGCGCCGGCCACTACGTGCGGTTGAAGGACCACTACCTGGGCATGGACGACGGCGCGCCGAGGATCGTGCGCTGAGCTTCATTGCCCCGGAGCGCTCCGGGGCGCGTCAAGGCTGGGTTTGTCGCTCCAGCAACTCGATCAGGCCAAACGCCTCTTCGCGCGACCGACCACACAGGTCGGGCGCGGGCTGCAGGGTGGCGCAGAAGGCCGGCCGTTCAGGCTTGCCGAACAGGCGGCAACGGTACTCGTCATCCAGTTGCACGCACGGCATCCCCGCCGGCTTGCCGCGCGGCATGCCGGGAATCGGCGAGGTGATGGAGGGCGCGATGCAGCACGCGCCGCAGCGCGCGCGGCAATCCATGGGAGTACGGCTCAGTCCGCCGTGACCAGCGCGTCGTCCCGCTCGCGCAGCGCGGCGTAGACCTCGTCGGTGTAGGGGCGTACGCCGTGCCAGCGCTGGAAGCTCTCCGCGGCCTGCTCCACCAGCATGCCCAGCCCATCGATGACCAGGTGGGCGCCGGCCGCGCGCGCCCAAGAGAGGAACGGAATCGCCGCCTCGCCGTAGCTCAGGTCGACGGCATCGCAGCGCGGCGCCAGTAGCGTGCCCGGCAGCACCGGCAGCCCCGCGCCGCGCGCCGCCGAGGTGGCGTTGATGACCAGGTCGAAGTTGCCCAGCGCGCCGATGTCGTCCAGGTAGCGCGGGTGCACGCGATCCGGTTCGCCCAGCGCATCGGCCAGCGCATCCACGCGGCTGGCGGTGCGGTTGACGATGTACAGGCTGGCGATGCCGGCATCCAGCAGGGTGGGGGCGACGCCGCGCGCCGCGCCACCCGCGCCGATCAGCAACACCTTGCGGCCGCGCAGGTCGCGGCTGTGGCGCTCGGTCAAGTCGCGGACCAGGCCGGCGCCGTCGGTATTGTCGCCGTCCCAGCCAATGGTGGTGCGGACCAGCGTGTTGACCGCGCCGGCGCGGCGGGCGCGATCGCTGAGGTTGTTGCAGATCGCCGCTGCGTGCTCCTTGTGCGGCAGGGTCACGTTGGCGCCCACGCCGCCTTCGGCGGCAAAAGCGGCCAGGGCCGCGTCGAAGGCTTCCGGCGCCGCGTCGATCGCGGTGTATTCCAGGGCGATGCCGGTCTGTCGCGCGAAGGTCGCGTGGATCCGCGGCGACAGCGAGTGGGCAACCGGGTGGCCGATGACCGCGAAACGTTTTGCAACGGCGTTCGGATTCGACATGGCAGGTCCCTCGCTAGACTGCATGGCCAGTACCCAGGAGACGCACGATGCGGCGCAACCCGGCCTTGATCGGTTCCAGTCTACTCCCGCTGCTGCTGCTCGGCGGCACGGCTTACGCCCTGGCCGAATTCGGCATCGAAGGCATGGGCGTGGTGTCCACCAAGGCCAGCGAAGTGCGCGGCACGGTCAGTCCCGACGGCCAGCGCATCGTGTGGGGCAGCCCCGACCGCGAGGGCGGATCGGGCGGCTGGGACCTGTGGCAGGCCACGCTCAAGGACGGCCGCTGGCAGGACGCGAAGCCGCTTTCGCTGAATACCAAGGCCAAGGATCATTCGCCGATGTTCAGCGCCGACGGGCACTGGCTGTACTTCTCCAGCGACCGCTCCGGCGGGCGGGGTGGTGATGACCTGTACCGCGCGCCTGTGACTGGCAGCGGTTACGGCAAGCTGGAGAACCTGGGTGCGGGCGTCAACACCAAGGGCGACGAGTCGGCGCCGGCCCCGAGTCGCGATGGCAAGACGCTGCTGTTCGCCGGCAATGGCCACGGCGGCGCGGGGCGCCATGACCTGTTCTTCGCACGCTGGGACGGCGCGGCGTTCGGTGCCGTGCAGCCGGTGCCCGGGGTGAACACGCGCGAGGATGAGTTCGACGCGGCGTGGCTGGGCGATGGCGAGGCGATCGTGTTCGCGCGCTCGGCCGATGCCCAGGCCAAGCCGACCCAGTTGCAGTTGGCGCAATGCGACGGCAAGCGTTACGGCGGCATCGCGCCGCTCAAGCTCTCGTTCAACACTGATGCCGCCACGACGCTGGGGCCGGTGGTGGAGTGGAACAAGCCAGGTGAGTTGCTGGTCACCGGCAGTGCGCGATCGCCGCGCGCCGGAGGGTTGGACCTGTATCGGATGAAGGCGCCCGCGGTGACGGGCAAACGAGGCTGCCTGGGCTGAGTCTCGCCGTGAGGTGCTTGAGGGCAGATTGCGGGCATGTGTCCCCACGATCACCGGCAACGAAAAACCCGCCGTTCCGGCGGGTTTTTCACGGGACGAACGGCGTGTCTCCGAGCTATCAGCCCGCGTCCTTCAACCACCGCGCCGCATCCAGCGCGAAGTAGGTCAGCACGCCATCGGCACCGGCACGCTTGATGCTGGTCAGCGCCTCCAGCGCGCAGCCGCGCTCGTCGATCCAGCCGTTGAGCGCGGCGGCCTTGAGCATCGCGTACTCGCCGCTGACCTGGTAGACGAAGGTCGGCGCGCCGAACTCGTCCTTGGCGCGGCGGACGATGTCCAGGTACGGCATGCCCGGCTTGACCATGATCATGTCCGCGCCTTCGTCCAGGTCCAGCGCGATCTCGCGCATGGCCTCGTCGCTGTTGGCCGGGTCCATCTGGTAGGTGTACTTGTTGCCCTTGCCCAGTGCGCCGGCGCTGCCGACCGCGTCGCGGAACGGGCCGTAGAACGCGCTGGCGTACTTGGCGCTGTACGCGAGGATGCGGGTGTGGATGTGGCCTTCGACTTCCAGCTCGCCCCGGATGGCGCCGATGCGGCCGTCCATCATGTCGCTGGGGGCGACCACGTCGGCGCCGGCGCGCGCATGCGAGATCGCCTGCTTGACCAGCGCCTCGACCGTCTCGTCGTTCAGCACGTAGCCGCTGTCATCCAGCAGGCCGTCCTGGCCGTGCACGGTGTACGGGTCGAGTGCGACGTCGGTGATCACACCGAGCTGAGGGAAGCGTTCCTTCAACGCGCGCACGGCGCGTTGCGCCAGGCCGTCGTCCTGCCACGCGGCTTCGGCGGTCAGCGACTTGGCCTCCGGCGCGGTGACCGGGAACAGGGCCAGCGCCGGCACGCGCAGTTCGCTGGCCTGCTCGGCCACCTTGAGCAGCTCGTCGATCGACAGGCGCTCGATGCCGGGCATGGAGGCGACGGCTTCGCGTCCCTTGAGCTCGTGGACGAAGACCGGGTAGATCAGGTCGTTGGCGGTGAGGACCGTCTCGCGCATCAACCGACGCGAGAACTCGTCGCGGCGCATCCGCCGCGGGCGCGTGTAGGGGTAGCTCATGGCGGGGCATTGTACGCCCGGTGGGCAGGCGCAGCTTGATCGTGATCAGGCCTTTGCCGCGGGTCATCCCGCTGTGACGCTGAACGCCGAGGCTGCGCACGGCGCTGTCGAACGCGTATTTGACACCGGTCAAGGCGTCGGTGCGGCAGCGCACTAGAGTGACGCCATCCTAGCCACCCCAGTGTCCAAGCCATGGATCTCAGCAACCCCGGTCGTCGTCGTTTCCTCGCCTACTCCGCCGCCGCCGCGGCGATTCCGCTGGTGCTCAAGGCATTGCCGGCGCACGCCGCGCCTGCCGCGCTGCCCAAGCTGACCGCCGCCAACCCGCAGGCCAAGGCGCTGGCCTACACCGAGAACGCGGCCGCGGTGAAACACCCGGTGTTCAAGCCCGGCAGCAACTGCGCCAACTGCACCCTGTACAAGGGCGCCAACGGTCAGGCCTATGGACCGTGCACCCTGTTCCCGCAGAACACCGTGGCCGCCAAGGGCTGGTGCAGCGCCTGGGCGAAGAAGGCCTGAGCGGTATGAATTGGTGATCGCCGCGGTTGCCTGATCGCGGCGTCATCGCCACGCCCGTAGCCGTCGCGCACGGGCGCGGCGGGCTGCTGTCCGGCGGCTGCCGCTGGGTTCAGACCACGCCGCCGCCAATCCCCAGGCGCACGATCCCGACCACGATCACCAGCCCGTTGAGCACCAAGCCGGCCTTCGCGCGGCCACGGTGACCCGGACGACTGAGCAGGACGCCCAACGCGGCGATGATCGCCCCGATCGCGGCGAACGGGATCAGGAACCAGTTGCCCCATCCCAACAGTGGGATCAGTGCCACGATCATCCACAGCATCGCGACGATGCCCCACAGCAGGCTGATCAGTCCCATCCGAGTGTCTCCATGACGAAGGCGCGTGCGCCGATGCGATGATCATGCCGCATCGGCAGGGCGCGCGGGGAGGCGTCGGGTCCGCGGATCACGCTGTGTCTTGCCGGTGCAACCGGTACGGCCGCTCAGGCGCCGTGTACGCCGTCGATTTCCACGCGCAGCTCGCGCCGGCACACCGCACCATGCAGCACGACATGCGGCACCGTCGTAGGCAGGCGCGCGGCCAGTGCTTGGGCCACGTGCGGCAACTCGGCGGCATCGCGCACGTACACCTTGAGCCGGCTGCCCGCGCCGAACGCCGCAGGCAGCTCGGGACGCTGCTGGCGTGCGCGGTCGATGAGGTGGTCGAGGTTGACCAGCACTTCGTCCAGCTGCGCCTCGACCGAATCCCGGTGCCGTGACTCGTGGCCGACGATGGCGGCGGTGCCCGACAGCATCAACGGCATCGCGCTGCCAGGCGGGGGCAGCATCGCGCGGGCGAAGCCGGGCGGCTGCGGGCCGTACTGGCGCGGGTAACGCCAGGCGCTGACCTGGCGCGGGTTCTCCAGCGGGCTGCCCGGCGCGCGCGCGGCCAACCAGTACACCTGCAGTCGCCGCTCGCCGTCGACCCGGCCGATGGCCGTGGCGGCCGGCAGGCTGCCCGGGTCCACCGCGCCCAGCGCGCGGGCGCGGCCCACGCAGAAGCGGCGGTAGCGCTCGTCGTCGTTGTCGCCGGCGGTGATGCCGTCGAGGTAGTTCCACATCCGCAGCAGGTGCGGGTAGCCGCGCTCGGCGAGGAACGCCGACAGGCGCCGGTAGATCGCCTCGGTGGTGCGCTCGATATCGCTGTCGTGGTCGCCGGGCAGTTCGTCCAGCTCGATGGACCCGAATTGCAGCGCGCCGTCCTCGGCCCAGGCGACGTCGCCGTCGCGGCCCCGCGTCACCGGTCCGGCGGCGCGCCACACTTCCAGCGGTGCCGCGCCGTGCGGCTGCAGCGATACGCGCAGGTAGCGCGGGTCGTCGTGGCGCGGGGCGTCACGCCCGAAGCCGAACACGGCCAGGGTGTCGTCGCGGGCCAGCAGGGTGTCAAGGTCGGCGTCGCTGTAGTCCACGGCCCAACGGGGGGCGGGGGTGGCGAGCGGGGAGGGATTGTCGGCCACCGGCGGACGGCCGGTGGTCGGGTGCGGCGAAGTCATGGCGACAATGATAGCGGGCCGCCGTCGCGGGGACGTCACTTGGCGGGCTGGAGTCGTTGCCGGTGCGCCCCGTCGTGCCCGCGAGGGCAGGAAGCCGGGGTTCAGCCGCGTGCGCGGAGTATGCTCAGCGAATCCCGCCGAGTCCCGCCGCCATGTCGCCGCGCCGCCTGATCACCGCCTTCGCCCTGTCCGCCCTGTTGCTGGCCGGCTGCGCCAACACGCACCGGGTGATCCTCGCCCCGCCGCGCCCGGCCATCGCGGTCGAGCAGGTAAAGGTCTACCACGTGGCCCCGAAGCGCTTCGAGGAGATCGCGCGGTTGGAGTCGTCCAGTGCGATCGGTTTTGGCACGGCGGGGCAGACCGATGCGGCGATCGAGCGGTTGCGCCGCGAGGCGGCCAAGCTGGGCGCCAACGGCGTGCTGCTGCTGGGGGTGGGCAGCGTGGCGCCTCCGGTGTCGGTGGGTGTGGGCACGGGCGTGCATCGCAGCCACGTGGGCATCTACGGCGGTCTGGGTATTCCAACCACGCAGCGCCAAGCCGTGGGCGTGGCGATCCACGTTATCGAGGAGTAGCAGCCAAGGCCGGCGCGGAACGGTGGAGAACCGTCAGCCCCCGGCCTGAATCCCGAAGCCAGTCGAGGCCAGGATTCAGGGTGAGGGTCACCGCGTGATGACTGGTTGGCCCACGCGCGCCGGCGCGAACTCGCCGCTCGGATCGTCGATCAGCGGCGGGTGGGCGCGGATGCTGCGGTACACCGACCACATCCCGCCGCGGCGCAGCACCTGCGCCACCACGTGCGAGGTGATGCGCGCCAGGTCCTGCAGCGGACGGAAATGGCTGGCGCGGAACTGCTCTTCGCCACCGGCCTGCTGGTAACGCGATTCGATCGGCACCGACACCACCCGCGTGCCCAGCTGGCGCGCGGCGGAAATCAGCACCTGCGCCTCGAACACGAAGCCCTCACCGGGGATGTCCTGCAGCGCGCAGACCTCGGACGGGTAGAATCGTTGGCCGCTCTGGGTGTCGGCGATCTGGTAACCGGTGCCCCAGGCGATGCCCCAGTCACCGAAACGGTTGGCCAGCTTGCGGTACAGCGGGGCCTGCGCACGCTTGCGCAGCCGCGCGCCGATCACCAGGTGGCCCGGGTAGCGGTTGGCGGCGTCGAGCAGGCGGGGGATGTCCTCGGCGCGGTGCTGGCCGTCGCCGTCCATGGTGACCACGCCGCGCAGCCCACGTCGCAACGCTTCGTTGAAGCCGGTGCGCAGGCTGGCGCCCTTGCCGCGGCGGGTGGAGTGCCGCAGCACGGTGACCGGCAGGTCGGCGATGCACGCCGCGGTGCCGTCGTCGGACCCGTCATCGACCACGATCACGTGCGCGCACTCGCCCAACGCCGCCTCGACCACGCTGCGGATGCGCAGCGATTCGTTGAGGGCGGGGATGACGATGGCGACGTTGTGGCGTTCGAGCATGCGCGGTTCCGGCGTGGGGGAGCGACGGAAGCCCTGCGTACTGCGTCGTAGGGCCGACTTTGGTCGGAAGTATAGGCAGTGACGCGTGACGTGGAACCCGGGAACCGGCCGCTGCCCGCGCCTCCATTCAGGCTGGAAAGTGGATCGTGTTGACGAACGGCGACATTGGCTGCGGGTATTGCCGGTGCGTGCGACCTGCGGTGAGCGATTTGTCCGGGCAGCCCAGGTAGGCCGGCGTCCCATCGCGGGGGCGCCGGCATCAGCGGTGGTTAGCCGCGTGGCTTGGCCTTCTGCGCCGGCACGAACACCTCGCGCACGGCCTTGGCCAGCTGGTCTGGAGGCAGCAAGCCCTGGTCAAGCAGGAAGTCGTTGAACGCTTTGCGGTCGAAGCGGTCGCCCAGCGCGACTTCGGTCTCGGCGCGCAGTTGCATGATCCGCGCATAGCCGTAGAAGTAGCTGCCGGCCTGGCCCGGCGCCCTGACCGTGTAGCGGTCCACTTCCTGGCGTGCCATCGCCTTGCTGAAGCCCACCTGCTCGGTCAGCACCTTGAACGCGGTGTCGCGGTCGGTGAGCCCGAGGTTGAGCATGGGGTCGAGCATCGCGCGCGCGGCGCGCAGCAGGCGGAACTGCAGCGCGATCAGCTGGCCTTCCAGCGGCTCGTACGGGACCATCTCGGCTTCGGCATACAGCGCCCAGCCTTCGACGTTGACCGAGTTGAACGCGTACAGGGTGCGCGCCAGCGACACGCCACGCTCGACCATCGCGGTGAACTGCAGCTCGTGGCCGGGGCGGCCTTCGTGCGCGGTCAGCGTCCACGCGCCGGCCGGGTAATTGAAGTCGTCGTAGGCGCCGTCGGCCCCCGCATTGGGGTTGCCCAGCGGCAGCACGAAGGTGCCCTGCTGGCCGGTGTTGCCCACCAGCGGCGCCGGCAGGAAGTGCGGCGCGGGCTGCGCGGCGCTCTCGGCCTCGCTGCCCAGGCGCATCTGCATCGGGCGCTGCGGCAGCGAGACCACGGCGTGCCTGGCGATCAGGCGGTCGAGTTCAGGCATGACCGTGGTCCGATAGAACGGCTCGATCTGGTCGTTGGCCAGTTGCGGCTGCTTGAGCGCCTTGATCACGCCGATGTAGTCGGTGGCGGCGATGCCCTTCTGCTTGGCCACCAGCGGCGCCAGCTGCTGCATGGCGTTGCGGGTTTCCATGAACTCCAGCTGGGCGCGCTCGATCAGCACGCGCGGGTCGATGTCGATGCCGACGTTCTTCAGCGACAGCGCGTACAGCTCGTCGGGCAGCTGGTAGGTGGTGCGTGCGGTGGGCAGCACGCTGGTCTTCGACCACGTAGCGTAGTCGGTCAGCTGCTTGTCCAGCGCGTCGAGCGCGGCGTCGGCGCCTTCGATCTTGTACTTGGCGAACAGTGCGCGGATGCCCTTGAGGTAGGTGGGCAGGTTGTCGATGGACTGCTGCACCGACAGCTGCGTCGGCTGCAGCAGGCCCGGGTCGTTGCGCTCGTCGTAGCGCTGGCGTGCCTGGGTGGCCAGCGGCGTGCTGCCGGCCACCTGGCCGACGTAGCGCTGCAGGCGCTTGAGCGCCATCGCGCGGCGCGCCGGCGGGGTCTGGTCGCTGAGCAGGCCCTGCATGCCCTGGAACACCGACTGGCCAACGTCGGCCCACGGCCGGGTCAGGCGCTCGTTGACCTCGCTGGCCTCGATCGCGTCGTCGGCGGCCTTGATCAGGATATCCAGGTCCTGGCGGACGTTGGGATCGCGCTCCAGCTGCAGCTTGGTCGAAAGCTCGGCGCGCGCCTTGGCGGTGGCCTCGCGGAACCGTTTGGCGTTGTCGGGACCGAAATCAAAGGTCTTGTCGTCGTAGCCGGGAATGCCGAAGAACGACAGCTGTTCGGGGAAGAAGTCACCCTGCGCCTTGAGCAGGATCGCGGTGTAGTCGTTGCTGCGCGCGACCCACGCCGGAGCTGCTTTCGCGGAAGGGGCCTTGGCGGGGGCCGTCGCGGTGGCAGGCATCAGCAGCGATGTCGAGGCGAGGACAGGCAGCGGCGCGAGCAGCGCCACGGCAACGGCAAGGACGAGCGGCTTGGTCATCTGGGAGGCCCCGGGGCTGGAAGGCCCCCAGCATCGCCGCAGCCGGGCCGGCGGGACATCCCCCGAAGGTCACAGTGGCGCGACCCGTCCCGCCTAGGGCTGTGTCCTCGCGCGGAGGAAGGGAATGGCGCAGTCGGGCCCGCGCTGGAACAGCCACCGGCGCGTTGCACGCCGGCGGCCGGTGCGGCTCAGCGCGCGGCCGGCTTCAGGCAGCGCGCGAGGAAGGTCTCGGTGAGGCGGAAGCGGTGCAGCAGGTCGGCGCCGCTGAGGCCGTGCTTGGCACCGGGGTAGGTCATCAGCTCGAACGGCTGCGCGCGCTTCTGCAGGGCACTCATCAGCACGGTGGAGTTGCTGAACAGCACGTTGTCGTCGGCCATGCCATGGATCAGCAGCAGTGGCGAGGTCAGCCCGTCGACATGGGCGAGCACGCGGCCGTTGCGGTAACCGTCCGGATTGGCGGCCGGCAGGTTCATGTAGCGCTCGGTGTAGTGCGTGTCGTACAGGCCCCAGTCGGTGACCGGTGCGCCGGCGACGCCGCAGGCATACCGGTCGGAGGCCTGCGCCAGCAGCATCAGCGTCATGTAACCGCCGTTGGACCAGCCGTACACGCCGATGTGCTCGCCATCCACCCACGGTTGTTGCTGCAGCCACTCCACGCCCTTGAGCTGGTCGGCCACTTCCACCGTGCCCTGCACGCCGTACAGCGCGCCGCCGAACGCCGCGCCGCGGCGCGGGGTGCCGCGGTTGTCCAGCGAGAACACCACGTAACCCTGCTGCGCCAGGTACTGGTTGAACCAGTGGTCGCCGCGACCCGGCCAGGCGCGGGTCACGGTTTGCGTCGCGGGGCCGCCGTACACGTACACCACCACCGGATAGCGCCTCTTCGGATTGAAGCCGGCTGGCTTGATCACGCTGTAGTGCAAGGGCGTGGCGCCATCGGCGGCGGTCAGGGTGCCGTACTCGACCGGGCGCTGTGCATCGCGATAAGGCGCGTACGGGTGGTCGGCCTTGGCCAGGTCGTTTTCCTGCAACGTGGCCAGCAGCGAACCATCGTTGCGGAACAGCTGCAGCTGCGGCGGCGTGGTCGGGTTCGACCAGTTGTCCACGTACACGCTGGCGTTGGTCGCGAAGGTGGCGTTGTGCATGCCGTCGGCCTTCGACAGCCGCTCGATGGCGCCGCCGGCCAGCGGTACGCGGTAAACCTGCAGGTCGAGCGGGGTGTCCTTGCCGGCGCTGAAGTAGACGAACCCCGCGGCTTCGTCCACCGCCAGCACGGCATCGACCGGCCACGCGCCCGAGGTCAGCGCGGTGGCGTTGCCGTCGGCGCCGATCAGGTACAGGTGCTCGAAACCGCTGCGCTCGCTGCTCCACAGCAGGCGGCCGTCCTTGAGGAAGCGCAGGTCGCTGTGCAGCGGCACCCAGGTCGTGCTGGTCTCGGTGACCAGCGTGCGCTGCTTGCCGGTGTCGAGCTCGGCCTCGATCAGTTCCAGCCGCTTCTGGTTGCGCGACTGGCGCTGGAAGGTCACGTGCTTGGCATCGCGCCAGTCGACGCGCGCCAGGTAGATGTCGGTCTGTGTGCCCAGGTCGATCCAGGTCGGCTTCGCCTCGGCCTTCGGTGCAATGACCCCCAGTTGCACCAGCACGTTCTTGTCGCCGGCAGCGGGATAGCGCTGCTCGATCACTTCGGTGCGGTCCGGGTACACCTCGTAGCGCTTCTGCACCGGCACCGGGCTTTCGTCGATGCGGGCGAAGGCGATGGCGCTGTCGTCCGGTGCCCACCAGTAACCGGTGTGGCGGTCCATTTCCTCGTCGGCGACGAATTCGGCCACGCCGTTGCCGATCTCCGCGCTGCCGTCCTTCGTGAGTTGCGCGCTCTTGCCGGTGGCCAGGTCGATCACCCACAGGTTGCGCTCGCGAATGAAGCTCACAAAGCCGCCCTTGGGCGAGAGTTTGGGGTCGGTGGCGAATCCTTCGCCATTCGTCAGCTTGCGGACCCCGGCCTTGCCGGGCTTGCTCAGGTCATACAGATACAGCTCGCCGCCCAGCGGGAACAGCAGCGTCTTGCCGTCGGGCGACCACTGGTAGTCGACGATGCCGCTGAGCGAGGCGATGCGCTGGCGCTCGCGCCGGGCCTTTTCCTCGTCGCTGAGCACTTCGGCGCCGGGCAGGACGTCGTTGGAATCGACCAGCAGCGCGGTGGTGCCGCTGGCGATGTCGTAGGCCCACAGGTCCAGGCGGTTCTTGTCCGCGTCCTTGCCGCGCAGGAAGGTCACGCGGCTGCCATCGGGCGCGACCTTGGCCTTCATCAGACTCGGCCCGGACAGTGAGGTGCTGCCGGTGATGGCTTCCAGGGTGAGCTTGCCCGGCGTCGGCGTCGGCGAGGCGGCAGCGGCAAGGGCGGCGGGGGCAATCATCGACATGGCGATCAGGCTGGCGGCGAGGCCGCGGCGGAGGCTGTTGTTCATGGCTTACGGGGTTGGGGTTCCGAACAGGTGCTTGCGCATTTCGGCGGTCATCTCGCGTTGTGCGCCGTACTGCTCGGCGAGCGCGTATGCGCGCTGCACCGCGGGGCGGGCGGCGACATCGGCCTGCCAGCGGTTGAGATGGGTGAAGCCGGACAGGTCCAGCGGCGCCTTGGTGTACGGGTTGATCCAGGGGTGGATGGCCATGTCGGCGATGGAGTACTCATCGCCGGCGACGAACGCGCGGCCCTCCAGGCGACCGTCGAGCACCCCCAGCAGGCGCAGCACTTCACGCCGGTAGCGGTCCTTGGCGTAGGCGATGTCGTCCGGGGCGTAGACGTGGAAATGGCCGTACTGGCCGGTCATCGGCCCGAGTCCGGCCATCTGCCAGAACAACCATTCGGTGGCCTCGATGCGGGCACGCGGGTCGGCGGGCAGGAAGCGTCCGGTCTTGCCGGCGAGGTACTGCAGGATCGCGCCCGACTCAAACACACTGATCGGGGCACCGCCGTCGACGGGCGCGCGATCGATGATTGCCGGCATCTTGTTGTTGGGCGAAAAGGCGAGGAACTCCGGCTTGAACTGGTCGCCGGCGCCGATGTCCACCGGGTGGATGGAGTAGGGCAGGCCTGCCTCTTCGAGGAAGATGGTGATCTTGTGGCCGTTGGGCGTGGGCCAGTAGTACAGCTCGATCATGCCGTGGCTCCGGATGGGGGAAGGGCGAGTGTACGCGGTGTGGCCGCAGCGTTCCGCGACGCCGGCTGGCCGTTGGCGCCTCGCGGCCGCCCCGTTACTCTAGGCCCCTTCACGCCATCCGTAGTCGTAACCCATGTCCCAGCCCCGTGCCTCGCTCAACCCCTTGCCCTCCTTGATTTTCAGCTCGCGCTGGCTGCAGTTGCCGCTGTACCTGGGCCTGATCGCGGCGCAGGGCGTGTATGTGTTCCTGTTCCTGAAGGAGCTGCTGCACCTGATCCAGGACGCCGCCTCGCTGAGCGAGCAGGGGATCATGCTGATCGTGCTCGGCCTGATCGACGTGGTGATGATCTCCAACCTGCTGGTGATGGTGATTGTCGGTGGCTACGAGACCTTCGTCTCGCGCCTGCGCCTGGAAGGCCATCCGGACCAGCCGGAGTGGCTGAGCCACGTGAATGCCAGCGTGCTGAAGGTGAAACTGGCGATGGCGATCATCGGCATCTCCTCGATCCACCTGCTCAAGACCTTCATCGAGGCCGGGCAGCTGGGCCTGCCGCTGTGCACCCAGGAGCTGACCGCGGCCGCCGCGCTGTGCACCAAGGCCACCGCGACCGGCGTGATGTGGCAGACCATCATCCACTGCGTGTTCATCCTGTCGGCGATTGGCATCGCCTGGACCGACAAACTGATGACCGGCGTGTCGGCCAAGCGCGAGCACGAAGCGCACCACTGAGCCACCACGGCCCCGAAGGATCCGCCACGGCCCGGCAGCCGTGGCGCCCCGCACGCGAGGCGATCCAGGCGGGTGGCCGGCCACCGCGCCCGGTAGAATGGGCCGATGGATGTATCCCACCTGCTTGACGCGCTGAACCCGGCGCAGCGCGAAGCCGTGTCCGCGGCGCCCGGCCACTACCTGGTGCTGGCCGGCGCCGGTTCCGGCAAGACCCGCGTGCTCACCCACCGCATCGCCTGGCTGAACGAAGTCCACGGCGTGCCGACGCACGGCATCCTGGCGGTGACCTTCACCAACAAGGCCGCCGGCGAGATGCGCCACCGCCTGGACGCGCAGCTGCGCCACGGCGCGCGCGGGATGTGGGTCGGCACTTTCCACGGCCTCGCCCATCGCCTGCTGCGCCTGCACTGGCAGGACGCCAAGCTGCCCGAGGGCTTCCAGGTGCTGGACAGCGACGACCAGCTGCGCCTGGTCAAGCGCGTGGTGCAGCAGCTGGAGCTGGACGACGTGCGCTTCCCGCCGCGGCAGATCGCGTGGTGGATCAACGCGCAGAAGGACGAAGGCCGCCGCCCGCAGCACATCCAGGCCAGCGCCGATCCGTGGGCCGACGTGATGCGCCGTGCCTACGAGACCTACCAGGAACGCTGCGAACGCGCGGGCCTGGTCGACTTCGCCGAGCTGCTGCTGCGCGCGCACGAGCTGCTGCGCGACAACCCGGCGCTGCTGGCGCACTACCGCCACCGCTTCAGCGAGATCCTGGTCGACGAGTTCCAGGACACCAACGCCATCCAGTACGCCTTCGTGCGCGTGCTGGCCGGCGACACCGGCCACGTGTTCGTGGTCGGTGACGACGACCAGGCGATCTACGGCTGGCGCGGCGCCAAGGTCGAGAACGTGCAGCGCTTCCTCAAGGACTTCGCGCACACCGCCAGCGGCGAGGCGAAGACCATCCGCCTGGAGCAGAACTACCGCTCCAGCGCCAACATCCTCAACGCCGCCAACGCGGTCATCGCGCACAACCCCGATCGCCTCGGCAAGAAGCTGTGGACCGACACCGGCGAAGGCGAGCCGATCGACCTGTACGCCGCCTACAACGAGATGGACGAGGCGCGCTTCGTGGTCGAGCGCATCCGCCAGTGGGTGCGCGACGGCGGCAGCCATGGCGATTGCGCGGTGCTCTACCGCAGCAATGCGCAGTCGCGCGCGTTCGAAGAGCTGCTGCTGGCCGAGCAGGTGCCGTTCCGCGTGTACGGCGGCATGCGCTTCTTCGAGCGCGCCGAAATCAAGGACACCCTGGCCTACCTGCGCCTGATCGCCAACCGCAGCGACGACGCGGCGTTCGAGCGCGCGGTCAACACCCCGGCGCGCGGCATCGGCGAGAAGACCCTGGACGAGGTCCGGCGCCGTGCCCGCCACGACAGCGTGGCGCTGTGGGAGGCAGCGCGGCGCATCGTCGACGAGGGTGGCCTGACAGCACGCGCACGCAACGCCGTGGGCGGCTTCCTCGCCCTGCTCGATGCGATCGACACCGACGTGCAGGCCATGACCTTGCCGGAGAAGATCGACCACGCGCTGATCCGCTCCGGGCTGCGCGACCACTACTTCAATGAATCGCGCGGCCAGCTCGACTCGCGCGTGGACAACCTCGACGAACTGGTGTCGGTGGCCTCGCGCTTCACCCGCGGCGACGACGAGGTGGACGCGGCGATGCCCGAGCTGATCGCCTTCCTCAGCTACGCGCAGCTGGAGGCCGGCGAGGGCCAAGCCCAGGCCGGCGAGGAGGGCGTGCAGCTGATGACCCTGCACAGCGCCAAGGGCCTGGAGTTCCCGCTGGTGTTCCTCGGTGGCATGGAGGAGGGGCTGTTCCCCAGTGCCAAGTCGAGCGAGGAGTCGGGCCGGCTGGAGGAGGAGCGCCGCCTGGCGTACGTGGGCATCACCCGCGCGCGGCAGAAGCTGGTGCTCAGCTACGCCGAGAGCCGCCGCCTGCACGGTCAGGACATGTATGGCATGCCGTCGCGGTTCCTGCGCGAAATCCCGCCGCACCTGCTGCATGAGGTGCGACCCAAGGTGCAGGTGTCGCGGCCGGTGTACGGCAGCGCGCCGCGTGCCTTTCCCGCCGGTGGGCGCGGGCATGCGTCGATCGAGGCGCCGCCGGTCAAGCTGGGCGCGCAGGTGCGGCACCCCAGCTTCGGCACGGGCACGGTGGTGGACTACGAGGGCGCTGGCGCCCACGCACGGGTGCAGGTCAACTTCGACGACGCAGGCAGCAAGTGGCTGGTACTGGCCTACGCCAACCTGCAGCCGGCATGACCGGCTGCGCGAAATTCGCCCATCCTCCGCTCAGGTCAGCGCCGGGCCCGGGCGCTAGAATGCGCGTGGGGTGCAGGCAGATGGCAGGGGCATGATCCAATTCACGGTGGCGGACTGGGCGGCGTGGGCCCCCGGCCTGCACGAGCGCGAGGCGTGGCAGGCCTGGTCCAAGGCGCCTGTCCTGCCGGCGGGCGATGACACGCCCGCCCTGCCGGAAGTGCCGGCCATGCAGCGCCGCCGCATCGAGCGGTTGGGGCGGATGGCGGTGCAGGCCGCCTGGTGGTGCAGCTGCGCCGAGGCGGACGGCGTGCCGTTGGTGTTCGCCTCGCGCCACGGCGACGTGCAGCGTTCGTTCGAGCTGCTGGAGCAACTGGCCCGAGGCGAGCCGATGTCGCCGACCCATTTCGGCCTGTCGGTGCACAACGCCATCGCCGCGCTGTATTCCATCGTGCGCGGCGAGCGCGGCAACTACCTGGCGCTGGCCGCGGGGCGCGCCACCGCGGAGGCGGCGCTGGTGGAGGCCGCGGGCCTGCTGGCGGACGGCGCACCGGAGGTGCTGGTGGTGGTCTACGACGCACGGCCGCCGGCGGTGTATGCCGACTTCCTCGACGAGCCGGACCCGTTCTACGCCTGGAGCTGGCGGGTGCGCGCCGCGGGCGAGGGAGCGCGCCTGTCGCTGGCGTGGGCCACGGATCCGGCCGGCGAGGACGCGTCGGCCCACGGCATTGAAGTGCACAGGGACGCGGGCGCTTCGCTGGACGATGATCGCGGGCGTGCTGATGTGCATGGCATTGCGGCCAGCGCCGCCGCTCCGGCCAGCGCACCGGCGGCCTTGCCCGCCGGCCTCGACGCACTGCGCTTCCTGCTGGCAAGCGACTGCTCGCGGGAACACCGGGTGGATGGCCTGCGCTGGACCTGGCGTCGCCATGATTGACGCCACTGTCACCGAGCCCGTCCCGGCCGGCCGCCTGAACCACCTGTGGCGGATCGTCGGTACGGGGGTGAGCTTCCTCGCCTTTGGCGTGGGCGGGCTGCTGCTGGGCGTGCTGGTGTTTCCGCTGATCAACCTCGGTGTGCGCGATCCGGCGCGGCGTCGGCGTTGGGCGCGGCGCCTGGTGCAGAAGAGTTTCGCCTTCCACATTGGGCTGATGCGCACGCTGGGCGTGCTGACCTACGAGATCCGTGGTCTCGAGCGCCTGCAGCGGGATGGCCTGCTGATCCTGGCCAACCACCCCACGCTGATCGACGTGGTCTTCCTCATCTCGCGGCTGCCCAATGCCGATTGCGTGGTGAAGTCGGCGCTGGCCCGCAACCCCTTCACGCGCGGCCCCGTGCACGCCGCCGGCTACGTGTTCAACGACGACGGCGCGGGCCTGGTCGACGACTGCATCGCGGCCGTGCGCCGCGGGGGCAACCTGGTGATCTTCCCCGAGGGCACGCGCACCCGCCGCGACGGCCCGATGCAGTTGCAGCGCGGCGCGGCCAACATCGCCGTGCGTGGCCGGCTGGACATCACCCCGGTACGCCTGAGCTGCACGCCGATGACGCTGGGCAAAGGCGAGAAGTGGTATCGTGTTCCGGCGCGCCGGTTCCATGTCGTGGTGGATGTCCAGCCTGACCTCGAGATCGCGCCGTTCCTGAACGGGGCACAGGGAGAGGCCTTGGCTGCGCGCCAACTTACCGACCATCTCACCCAGTATTTCGCGGCAGGGGGCCTGCGTGCAGTCACTTGAGCTTGAGATCAAGCAGTTGATCATTTCGTCGTTGTCGCTGGAGGACGTGGCTCCGGACGACATCGACGCCGCGGCGCCGTTGTTCGGCGACGGGCTTGGTCTTGATTCCATCGACGCACTCGAGCTGGGGCTGGCGCTGCAGAAGCGCTATGGCGTGACCCTGTCCGCCGATTCGCAGGAAACCCGTCAGCATTTCGCCAGCGTCGACGCGCTGGCCCGGTTCGTCTCCGCGCAGCAGGCGTGAGCGCAGGGGAGCAGGCACCATGACCAAGAACGAACTTTTCGACCGCATCAGCCGCATCCTGCAGGACACCTTCGAGATCGATCCCGCGCGGATCACCCCCGAGGCGCACCTGAACACCGACCTCGACATCGACAGCATCGACGCCGTCGACCTGATCGTGCAGCTCAAGCCGTTGCTGGGCGGCCGCCTGCAGCCGGATGCATTCAAGTCGGTGCGCACGGTGCAGGACGTCGTGGACGTGCTGCACGGCCTGATCCGCGAAGCCGCCTGATCCGCCGGCGGCGAGGGGACGCCGTGGGCCGGACGCGAACGCTGCTGTTCATTGCCTTGTCGCTGGCGTACCCGCTGGTGGTCTACACCATGCTCGGCCGTTTCGAGCCGCGCTGGCTGGCGGTGCTGCTGTGCGCGCTGGCGCTGCTGCGCGCGATCACCACGCGCGAGCGGCTGTGGCTGTGGGCCGCGCTCGGTACCGGCCTGTTGGCGGCGTGGGCGACCCTGTCCAACGCGGCGCTGCCGCTCAAGCTGTACCCGGCGCTGGTCAACGGCGTGCTGCTGCTGGTGTTCGGCCTCAGCCTGCGCTTTGGCCCGCCGGTGGCCGAGCGCCTGGCGCGCCTGCACGAGCCCGACCTGCCACCGGCGGCGGTGGCCTATACCCGCCGCGTCACCCAGGTGTGGTGCGGCTTCTTCGTGTTCAACGGCACGGTCGCGCTGGTCACGGCGCTGTGGGCCAGCGAGCGGGTGTGGGTGCTGTACAACGGCCTGATCGCCTACGGGTTGATCGGCGCGCTGTTCGCCGTCGAGTGGCTGGTGCGGCAGCGGGTGAAGGCGCGCGCGCATGGCTGAGTGGATCGCGCTGCACGACGTGGCGGTGCGACCGCGGCCGGGACGTGCCGTGGCGCAACGCCCTGGCAACGGCATCGACCATGCCGCGTTCCGCGCGGACGTGGCGCGCTGGCGGAAGGCCTTTGCAGCCTCCGCTGGGGATAGCTGGGCGTTGCATTACGAGGACACCGCGACGTTCGCGGCGGCGTTGTTTGGCGCCTGGCATGCCGGCAAGACCGTTTACCTGTGCGCGGACGCGTTGCCGGGGACCGTTGAGCGCCTGCGCGCCGAAGTAAGTGGATTCGCGGGTGATTTTCCGCCCGACTGCCAACTGCTGGCGCCGGCTGGCGACGCATCGACGCCAGACGATGGTGCGACCTGGCCCCCGCTGGACGAGCAGGCCACGCAGTTGGTGGTGTACACCTCCGGCTCCACCGGCGAGGCGACCGCCATCCGCAAGTGCCTGGGCCAGCTGGCACGAGAAGTGGAGGCCCTGCAGGCGACGTTCGGCGAGCGTCTCGAAGACGCCGTGGTCCACGGCACGGTGTCGCACCAGCACATCTACGGCCTGCTGTTCCGCGTGCTGTGGCCGCTGGCGGCGGGTCGCGTGATTGCGCCGCGGTTGTTCTTCCACGAGGAGATCGCCGCCGCGTTGGATGCGCCTGCCCTGCTGGTCAGCAGCCCGGCGCACCTCAAGCGCATCCCCGACACGCTCGACTGGCAGAGGGCGCGGACGCAGTTGCGCGCGGTGTTCAGCTCCGGCGGCGCGTTGCCGGAGGAGGCGGCCGTGGCCGCACGGTGCACGTTGGGCCATGCCCCCGTCGAGATCTACGGCAGCAGTGAAACCGGTGGCATCGCCTGGCGCGAACGCCAACAGCCGGGCCCGGCGTGGACCCCGCTGCCCGGCGTGGCTTGGCGGATCACCGAGGGACAACTGGAAGTTGCATCGCCGCACCTGCCGGGCCGCGACTGGTGGCGCAGTGCCGACCGCGTGGAGGCCGACGGTGCCGGTGGCTTCCACCTGCTCGGTCGCGCCGACCGCATCGTCAAGGTGGAAGAGCGCCGCGTGTCGCTGACCGCGCTGGAGCGCCAGCTGACGGCGCTGCCCGAGGTGACCGAGGCGCGCGTGGTGCTGATCGACGGCCCGCGTGCGGAGTTGGCCGCGGTGGTGGTGCTGGGCGAGTCGGCACATGCGCGCCTGCAGGCCCGCGCGCGACGCGGTGTGGCGCAGGCGCTGGGGCAGGCGCTGGCCGGTGGGCAGGATGCGGTGACGCGCCCGCGCCGCTGGCGCTTCGTCGACGCCTTGCCGATGAACGCACAGGGCAAGACCACCGACGCCGCGCTGCGTGCCCTGTTCCGCCCGGAGCGGCCCACGCCGCTCTGGGTGCTGCGCGAGCCGACGCAGGCGCAGGTCGATCTCGACCTCGATCCCGCGCTGGCGGTGTTCGATGGCCACTTCCCGCAGGTGCCGATCCTGCCGGGCGTGGCGCAACTGGATTGGGCGGTGCGCTTTGGCCGCGAGGCGTTTGCGTTGCCGCCGCATTTCCTGCGCATGGAGATGCTGAAGTTCCAGCGCGTTGCACGCCCAGGCATGCGCATCCGCTTGCACCTGGAGTGGTTGTCGCAGAAGTCGGCGCTGGCGTTCCGTTACGAATCCGCGCTGGGGCCGCATGCCAGTGGTCGAGTGGTGTTTGGCGAGGCGGTGGCATGAGCACGGCGACGCCCGCACCGGATGCGGCGCTCATGGCCGGGTCGCCTTCGCTCGCATCAAGCGCATCGATCGCCATGGCCTTCCGGCCGCTGGTGGTGATCCCGGTCTACGACCATGAGCATGCCATTGGCGCGATGGTGGAAGGCGTGCGCGCCGCGGGCCAGGCCTGCCTGCTGGTGGACGATGGGTCGCGTGCCTCGTGCGCCGCGGTGCTTCGCGACCTCGCGCGAGGCGACGGCGTGCACCTGCTGCGCCTGGACCAGAACCAGGGAAAGGGCGGTGCGATGCTGGCCGGCTTCCGCGAGGCCGCGCGCCTGGGCGCCACCCACGTGTTGCAGATCGATGCGGACGGCCAGCACGACACGCGCGACATCCCGCGTTTCCTTGCCGCCGCCGCCGCCGAGCCGGACGCCATCATCAACGGTGCGCCGGTGTATGACGCCAGCGTGCCCAAGGGGCGGTTGTACGGGCGTTACCTGACCCATGCATGGGTGTGGATCAACACGCTGTCGCTGGCGATCCGCGATTCGATGTGTGGGTTCCGCGCCTACCCGTTGGCCCCGGTACTGGCCCTGATCGAGGCCGAACCCATCGGCCGGCGCATGGACTTCGATCCCGAGATCATCGTGCGCCTGTACTGGCGTGGCGTGCCGGTGCGCAACCTGGCCACGCCGGTGCGCTACCCAAGTGACGGCGTGTCGCATTTCGACGTGTGGCGCGACAACGTGCGGATCAGCCGCATGCATACGCGGCTGTTCTTCGGCATGTTGCGCCGGCTGCCATGGCTGCTGGCGCGGAAGTGGCGATGAGTACCGTCGCGCGCGCACCGCACTGGGCGGGGATCGGCGAATCCACCTTCGTCACGGGCATCCGCTTCCTGTGCGCGGTGGAGCGCTGGCTGGGGCGGTGGCCGTTCCGGCTATGCCTGTATCCGGTGGTGCTGGGCCATTGGCTGTTCAACCGGACCGCGCGCGATGCCTCGCGTGAATACCTGCAGCGCCTGCAGGCCACGCATGCGGTGTTTCCGCGCGCGCCGGGCATCGGTTCGAGCCTGCGTCACTTCGTCTGTTTCGCCGAGACGCTGCTGGACAAGCTGCTCGCCAGCCACGGCCGCTACCCGGTCGAGCGCGTGCGCGCCGAGCGCGAGGTGATGCTGCAGCAGATCGCGCGCGGCGAGGGCGGGGTGATCGTCACCGCGCACATCGGTTGCCTGGAACTGTGCCAGGCGCTGGCCGACGCGGTGCCGGGCTTCCGCCTGACCGCGCTGGTGCACACCGCGCACGCCGAGGATTTCAACCGCCTGCTCAAGCGCCTCAACCCGGATACGCGGGTGGAGTTGCTGCAGGTCACCGAGCTCGACGCCGCGATGGCCATCCGCCTGGGCGAGCGCGTCGCTGCCGGCGAGTTCGTGGCCATCACCGGCGATCGCGTGCCCGTACGCGGCGGCCGCAACGTGTTCGCGCCCTTCCTTGGCCGGCCCGCGCCGTTCCCGGTGGGGCCGTACGTGTTGGCGGCCGCGCTGGGCTGTCCGTTGTTCGCGATGGCCTGCACCCACGAGGGCGATGGCTACCGCCTGCGCTTCGAACGCTTTTGCGACCGCGTGGTGCTGCCGCGCGGCGCGCGCGAGGCCGCGCTCGGCGAGCAGGCCTCGCGCTTTGCCCAGTGGCTGGAGGCGCAGGTGCGCCAGTCACCGCTGGATTGGTTCAACTTCTTCCCGTTCTGGGACCAGGTACCGCATGACCCCGCCCCCCGTTGAATCCACACCGCTGTCCTTCGGCGACACGCGCCTGCGCATCGAGGATGTCGTGGCCATCGCGCGCCGGCAGCGCGGCGCGGCGCTGTCCAGCGACGCGGACTTCCGTGCGCGCATCACCCGCGGCACCGAGTTCCTCGACCGGCTGCTGCGCGAGGACGGCGTGGTCTACGGCGTGACCACCGGCTACGGTGACTCGTGCACCGTGGTGATTCCGCCTGATCTGCTGACCGAATTGCCGCACCACCTGTTCACCTACCACGGTTGTGGCCTGGGCCGGTTCCTCGATGCCGACGAGACGCGTGCGGTGCTGGCTGCGCGATTGGCATCGCTGTCGGTGGGCATGTCGGGCGTCAGCCTGCCGCTGCTGGAAGGCCTGGTCGCACTGCTGCAGCACGACATCCTGCCGCTGATCCCGGCTGAAGGTTCAGTGGGCGCCAGCGGCGACCTGACGCCGCTGTCGTACGTGGCGGCGGTGCTGTGTGGCGAGCGCGAAGTCATGCACGGGGGCGTGCGCCGCCCGGCGGCCGAGGCCTTGGCCGAGGCCGGACTGGCGCCGCTGCGCCTGCGTCCGAAGGAAGGCCTGGCGATCATGAACGGCACCGCGGTGATGACCGCGCTTGCCTGCCTGGCGTACGACCGTGCCGATTACCTGTGCCGCCTGGCCACCCGGCTGACTGCGTACAACGTGATTGCCAGCGCCGGCAACGCCCACCACTTCGACGAGGTACTGTTCGCGGCCAAGCCGCATCCGGGGCAGACGCGGGTGGCCGCGCGCCTACGCGAGGACCTGCACAGCGACCGGCCGCCGCGCAACGAGCAGCGCCTGCAGGACCGCTACTCGCTGCGTTGCGCGCCGCACGTGATCGGCGTGCTGGAAGACGCGCTGCCGTTCCTGCGCCAACTGATCGAGACCGAGCTCAACAGCGCCAACGACAACCCGCTGGTCGACCCCGACCGCGACCAGATCCTGCACGGCGGCCATTTCTACGGCGGCCACATCGCCTTCGCCATGGACGCGATGAAGAACGCCGTGGCCAACCTCGCCGACCTGCTCGATCGCCAGCTGGCGCTGTTGGTCGATACGCGCTTCAACCACGGGTTGCCATCCAACCTGTCCGGCGTCACCGGCCCGCGCGCGGCGATCAACCACGGCCTGAAGGCGCTGCAGATCAGCGTGTCGGCGTGGACCGCCGAGGCCCTGAAGCAAACCATGCCGGCGTCGGTGTTCTCGCGCTCCACCGAATGCCACAACCAGGACAAGGTCAGCATGGGCACCATCGCCGCGCGCGACTGCCTGCGCGTGATCGAGCTGACTGAACAGGTGGTCGCCGCCATGCTGATCGCCGCGCGCCAGGGCGTGACGTTGCGCCAGCGCGCCACACCGGAGACGCGCATCGAAGGCGCGCCGGTGGAGATGCTGGCCGACCTGTCCGCCCGCATTGCACTGGTCGAGGAAGACCGCGCGCTGGACCACGACCTGCGCCAGCTGCTGGGTGATGTGCGCGCGCAGCGGTGGAGCCTGTATGAATCTTGACCGCACCCCGCGTCCGACCACCGCGCCGACCCGCGAGTCGCTGGCGATCGAGATCGACCTGGCGCCGGCTTTCCACGACTGCGACCCGATGCAGGTGGTGTGGCACGGCCATTACTTCAAGTACTTCGAGATCGCCCGTTGCGCCCTGCTGCAGCGCCACGATTACGACTACCCGCAGATGAGCGAGTCGGGCTATTTGTTCCCGGTGGTGGATGCGCGGGTGAAGTACATCCGGCCGCTGCGTTTCGCCCAGCCGCTGAAAGTGCAGGCGCGCATCACCGAATGGGAGAACCGGCTGAAGATCGAGTACGAGATCCGTGATGCGGGCAGCGGCGAGGTGCTGACCCGCGCCCATACCATCCAGGTGGCGGTGGGGATCGCGTCGGGCGAAATGCTCTACGTCTGCCCGCCGGTGTTGTGGGAGCGCCTCGGGGTGCAGCCGGCATGAGCGATGCGCGTCAACTGGAACCGATACTGGCGAAGGCCGTGCGTGCCGTGGCGACGTTGCGTTCGCTGCATTCGTGGCGGGCGCCATCGTCGAGTCTGGCGACGGGCATCCGAAGCGTGCTGGTGGCGTTTGCCGGGTCGCTTGCTGTGTCGCTTGCCGTGCTGCCCGCGTCGGCCGCCAGCGCGCCTGCTTCGCTCGGCGTGGTCGCTGTCACGGTCGCGGCATCCACCCAGGCTGTTGCCGCGCCGAAGCCCGTTACCGCATTGGCTGAAGTGCAGCGCCGCATCGCCCAGGTGCCGGTGCTGCGCGGCGAGTTCGCCCAGGAGAAGCGCCTGCAGGGTTTCAGGAATCCGTTGAAGTCGCAGGGCCGCTTCCTGATCGCGCGCGAGCGTGGCGTGCTGTGGTCCACGCTCAAGCCGTTTCCGTCCGACGTGGTGCTGACCCGCGATCGCATCCTGACCCGCCAGGCCGACGGCCGTTCGCGCGTGGAGGCGGATGCGCGCCAGCAGCCGGCGCTGCGCTCGGTCAACGCGATGATGTTCGCGCTGATGAGCGGCGACGTGCAGGCGCTGACCGCGCGGTTCAGCGTGCAGCCGACGCTGCTGGCCAACGGCGCCTGGCGGCTGGTGCTCACCCCGAAGCCCGGGGCGATGGCGCAGGCGTTCCAGCGGGTCACGCTGGAAGGCGACCGCTACGTGCGCAGCGTGGATATCGAGGAGCCCAGCGGCGACCGCACGCAACTGCGGTTCACCGGCATGGTGGACCTGCCCGCGCGCCTGACTGCCGACGAGGCGCGCCGCTTTGACTGAAGCGCGCGCACGACGCGGCTGGCGCTGGCTGGCCTGGGTGTGGTTGGCCGTCGTGTTGGCGGTTGGCGCGCACCAGGTGCGCTTCTGGACCGAGTCGCGCCTGGAGAGCGACGTGCTCGCCCTGCTGCCGCAGGACGCACACGATCCGGTGCTGGCCGAGGCCACGCGCCGCATCGCCGATGCCAGCGCGCGGCAGATGGTGGTGCTGCTGGGCGCGGCCGATGCCACGCAGGCGCAGGCTGCCGCCAACGCCTACCGTGGCGCGCTGCAGGCTGCCGACCGCCACCAGCCACTGCCGTTTGCCGAGGGCGCTTCGATGGCGGGCTGGTTCGAGGCCTCGCGCGAGTTCTACCGACCCTGGCGCGACCGCCTGCTGACGTCGACGCAGCGCGCGCGGCTGCAGGCCGAGCCTGCCGACGCACTGGCCGAGGAAGCGCTGGCCGCCCTGTATGGGCCGATGGGTGCGCCGCGCCTCACCGACTGGCAGGCCGACCCGCTCAACCTGTGGCCGCACTGGTGGCAGGAGCGCGCGTCGGGCTCGGGCCTGCGCTTCGACGGCGACGGCCTGCTGCATGCCAACGACCGCGCGTGGGCGGTGCTGCAGTTCGAGACCCGCGGCTCGGCCTTCCGCCTCGATGGCGAACGCGTGATCGACGCCGCGCTGGACACGGCCGCGGCACAGGCGCGTCGCGCGGTGCCGGGACTGCGCGAGTTGCGCGCTGGCGTGCCCTTGCACGCCGAGGCCGCGGCGGTGCAGGCCAGCCACGAGGTGAACGTCATCGGCCTGGGGTCGCTGGCCGCGGTGCTGCTGCTGGTCTGGCTGGCGTTCCGTTCGCTGCGGCCGATCCTGCTGGTCGCGATGTCGCTGTTGGTCGGCGTGGCCACGGCGCTGTCGGTCACCGCATGGATCTTCGGCGAAGTGCACTTGCTGACGCTGGTGTTCGGCGCCAGCCTGGTCGGCGTCGCCGAGGACTACGGCATCCACTGGTTCGCCTCGCGCCAGGGGCATCCACAGGTCGAGCGCTGGCGCCTGCTGCGCTGGCTGCTGCCCGGCATGTTGCTGGCGTGGCTGACCAGCGCGCTGGCCTATCTGGCCTTGGGGCTGGCGCCGTTCCCGGGCTTGCGGCAGATGGCGGTGTTCTCGGTCACCGGGTTGGCGGCGGCGTTCGCCACCGTGGTCTGCTGGTTCCCGTGGCTGGAGCGCAATGCACCGGCCGCAACGCCCCTGTCGAAGGCCATGGTCGGCTGGCTGGCGCGCTGGCCGCACGTGCGCGCCAGCGCGGCGTGGTACGCCGCCGCCGTCGCCACCGTGGTGGTCGCCGTCGGCGGCCTGTGGCAGTTGCGCACCGACGACGATCTGCGCAACCTGCAGTCGTCGCCGAAGGCGCTGGTCGCGCAGCAGGTCGAGATCGGCCGGCTGCTGGCGCTGCCCAGCCCGGCGCAGTTCTATCTGGTGCGCGCGAAGGACGTCGAAACGCTGCTGCAGCGCGAGCAGGCGCTCACCGCGCGCTTGTCGTCGCTGGTGGCCGAGGACCGCATCAACGGCTACCGCGCGATCAGCGACTGGTTGCCATCCCAGCGCCAACAGGCCGCCGACGGCGTGTTGAGCGCGCAGGCCGAAGCCGCGGTGCTGGCCCGGGTGGGCGCCGCCACCGGCGAAGCGCTGGTGCGTCCGGGTTTCGCCGGGAAGCCACTCGCGCTGGAGCCATGGCTGGCCTCGCCGGCGTCACAACCGCTGCGCCATCTGTGGCTGGGCCCCAGCGGCGATGGCGTGGGCAGCGTGGTGCTGGTCGATGCCGTGGGTGGCGATGCCGTGCTGGCCGCGCTGCAGGCGCAAGCGGAAGGCCTGCCGGGCGTGCGCTGGGTCAACCGCACCGCTGAATTTTCCGCGCTGCTGGGCCATTACCGGCACATGATGGCGTGGTTGTTGCTGGCCGGCGTGGCGCTGGTGGTCGTGGCACTGGCCATGCGCTACCGACGCCATGCGTGGCGCGCGGCCGTGCCCACGGTGCTGGCCGGCGTACTCACGGTCGCCATCCTTGGCTGGCTGGGCCAGCCGTTGCAGCTGTTCAACGTGCTGGCCTTGCTGCTGCTGCTCGGCATGGGTATCGATTACGGCATCTTCCTGCTCGAGCACCGCGGCGACGCGTCGGCGTGGCTGGCGGTGTGTGTCGGCGCGGCCAGCACGTGGTTGTCATTCGGCCTGCTGGCGCTTTCGGCCACGCCCGCGCTGCGTGCTTTCGGCCTGACCCTGCTGCTTGGCATCGGCCTGGTGTGGCTCTTGTCGCCATTGTTCCGGCCACCGGCCGAAACCCCCTCGGCACACTAAAACACCACACATCCCCCGCAACGCGCGGCCGAGCGCCGCGACCCACTGATCACAGGACCACACGCATGACGTTGTCGAAGGAAAGAACCCAGGTGCTGATCATCGGCGCCGGCCCGGCGGGCTCGGTGGCGGCGGCCATGCTGCGCCAGCAGGGGCGCGAGGTGGTGATGCTGGAGCGCGAGCAGTTCCCGCGCTTCTCCATCGGCGAGAGCCTGCTGCCGCAGAGCATGGAATACATCGAAGCGGCGGGCTTGCTGCGCGACGTGGTCGAGGCCGGCTTCCAGTACAAGAACGGCGCCGCGTTCGTGCGCGGGGAGCGCCACACGCAGTTCGACTTCCGCGACAAGTTCTCGTCGGGGTGGGGCACCACCTACCAGGTGCAGCGTGCCGATTTCGACCACGTGCTGGCCAAGGGCGCCGAGCGCATGGGCGCGCAGCTGCGCTTCCGTCATGAAGTGCTGGCGGTGGAGCCCGGCGAGACGCCGCGCGTGACCGTGCGTTCGCCGGAGGGCGAGGAGTACGTGATCGAGGCCGACTTCATCCTCGATGCCAGCGGCTTCGCGCGCCTGCTGCCGCGCCTGCTGGAGCTGGAGGCACCGTCGAACTTCCCGGCGCGAGGCGCGATCTTCACCCACGTGCAGGACAACATCGCGGCCGATGCCGGCTTCGACCGCAACAAGATCCTCATCACCACGCACCCCGAGCACGTGGACGTGTGGTATTGGACCATCCCCTTCTCCAACGGCCGCTGCTCGTTGGGCGTGGTCGCCGAGAAGGCCTTCCTCGACCGTTACCCCGGCACCGACATGGAGCGCCTGCAGGCCATCGTCGGCGAGGCCCCCAACCTGTCGCGCCTGCTGGCCAACGCCGAATGGGGCGTGATGCCGGTGCGCCAGATCATGGGCTATTCCAGCAACGTGAAGTCACTGTGGGGACCAGGCTATGCGCTGCTGGGCAACGCCGGCGAGTTCCTCGACCCGGTGTTCTCCTCCGGCGTGACCATCGCCTTCAAGTCGGCGCAGCTGGCCAGCGATTGCCTGGCGCGCAAGTACGCGGGCGAGAGCGTGGACTGGGAGCAGGAGTTCGCCGAACCGCTGCGCGGCGGCGTCAAGGCATTCCGCACCTTCGTCGAGTCGTGGTACGCGGGTGGCTTCCAGAAGATCATCTTCCACGAGTCCCAACAGCCCGAGATCCGCCGCATGATCTGCTCGATCCTCGCCGGTTACGCATGGGACCGCAGCAACCCCTACGTGGCAGAGAGCGCGCGCCGCCTGGCGGTGCTGGAAGAAATATGCGGCGCCTGATCGCCCTGCTGGTGCTGTGCTGCGCGCTGCTGAGCTGCGCGTCGCCGCCGCCGCAACCGTCCGTGGCGCTGCCGATGCTGGCTCTGGCGCCGGCCGCGTTGGGCCATGAGCTGGCGGTGCAGCAACGCCTGCATTTTGCGTTCGGTGCGCAGCAGCGCGACCTGGAGGCGCTGCTGGAAGTGGATGCGACCGAAGTGCGCCTTGCAGTGCAGGCGCTGGGCCAGGCCGGCGTGCGCCTCAGCTGGGATGGACAGGCGCTGCAACAGCAGCGCGCGCCGTGGCTGCCGCCGCAGGTGCAGGGCGAGCGTGTGCTGTCGGACCTGCAGTTCACCCTGTGGCCTATCGAAGCGATCCGCGCCGCGTTGCCCGTGCCATGGACGCTGGACGCGGCCGGCAACGAGCGCCGCCTGCTGCGCGACGGCGTTGTCTGGCTGGTGGTGGTGGATGAAGGCGCGGGTCGCTACCGGCTCGACAACCGTGCCGATGGCTACCGGTTGCTGATCGAAAGCGCGGACGGAGGCGCGGCGCCGTGAGCACGCCGGTGTACCTCAACCAGCTCGGCATTGTCTGCGCCCTCGGGCAAGGGGCGGATGCCGTGGCCAATGCCCTGTTCGGCGTCGACGCACCTGTCGGCGTGGCCACCAGCGATGCCTTCACTCCGGGGCGCGCGCTGGCGGTGGGGCAGGTGCCAGGCCCGCTGCCGGCACTGGGCGACGTACCGATGGCCCTGCGCACGCGCAACAACGCGCTGCTGCGCGCCGCCTACGCCCAGCTGCGCCCGGCGGTCGATGCCGCCATCGCGCGCCATGGCGCGCACCGCGTGGCCGTGATCGTCGGCACCAGCACCTCCGGCATCGGCGAGGCCGAGCAGTCGCTGCCGCGCTACCAGCGCGACGGACGCTGGCCCGCGGAGTTCCACTACGCGCAGCAGGAAATTGGCGCGCCGTCGCGCTTCCTCGCCCACGAGAGCGGTGCCCGTGGCCCGGCATGGACCCTCTCCACCGCGTGTTCCTCCAGCGCCAAGGCACTGGCTTCGGCCGCGCGGCTGTTGCGCGCGGGCATCGTCGATGCGGTGATTGCCGGTGGAGCGGATTCGCTGTGCGGTTTCACCATCGCCGGCTTCAGCGCGCTGGAAGCGGTGTCCGGGCAGCGCTGCAATCCGTTCTCCGCGCACCGCAACGGCATCAACATCGGCGAGGCCGCCGCGCTGTTCCTGATGACGCGCGAGCCGGGCCCGGTGACGCTGGCCGGCTGGGGCGAAAGCTCCGATGCGCACCACATGTCCGCGCCCGAGCCCAGTGGGGCCGGCGCCATTGCCGCCATCGAGCAGGCGCTGGCGCGCGCCGGCATCGCCGCCGACGCGGTGGACTACGTCAACCTGCATGGCACCGCCACGCCGCAGAACGATGCGATGGAGAGCCGTGCAGCAGCCGCGACCTTCGGCGCGCGCGTGCCGGTCAGCTCGACCAAGCCACTGACCGGGCACACGCTCGGCGCGGCCGGCGCGCTGGAGGCCGGCCTGTGTTGGCTGGCGATGGCCCGCAACCCACAGCATCGGCTGCCGCCGCACTGGTGGGATGGGACGCCCGATCCGGAACTGCCAGCGTTGGCTTTCGTCGCGCCCGGACAGCGCGCCGCACGGCCGCTGCGGCATGTGCTGAGTCATTCGTTTGCGTTCGGCGGCAGCAATGCCGTGCTGTTGTTTGGTCGTGGGGACAGGCCCGCCGGCGCTGGCCATGCCCCCGCCCCGGCGGCCGCGATGCCCGACATCGAGCAGGTTATCCCCCACCGCGGCACCATGCTGCTGGTCGACCGCCTGGTGCACTGGGACGACGAAACCGTCGCCGTGGAGCTGGCCGTGCCCGCTGACAGCCCGTTCCACGTGGACGGCGGCGTGCCGGCCTACGTCGGCGTGGAGTACATGGCACAGGCCGTGGCCTGCTGGGCGGGGTGCCACGCGCGCGCGCGCGGCGCGCCGCCACCGATCGGTTTCCTGCTCGGCACCCGCCGCTATGAATGCGCCGTGCCGCTGTTCAGCAGCGGCCTGCAGCTGCGGGTGGAGGCGCGGCGCGAGATATTGGGCGAAAATGGCCTCGGGGTATTCGCCTGCCGCATCCTGGCCGCAGACCGGGAGCTGGCCACGGCCAACGTGTCGGTGTTCGAACCGCCGGACGCGATGGCCTATCTGGAAAACGAAACATGAGTGGGGGCAGTGGGATGGGGATGGACACGACCGTGCTGGTCACGGGCGCGAGCCGCGGCATTGGCCGGGCGATCGCGCTGCGCGTGGCACAGGACGGCCATGACGTGGTGGTGCATTACCGCAGCCGGGTCGAAGAGGCCGAGGCCGTGGCCGCGCAGGTGCGCGCGCTGGGCCGGCAGGCACGCGTGCTCGGTTTCGACATCGCCGACCGCGCCGCCGCCGCGCAGGCCCTGACCGCCGACGTGGAGGCGCATGGCGCCTACTACGGCGTGGTGTGCAACGCCGGCATCGCCTGCGACACTGCCTTCCCCGCCATGACCGGCGAGGAGTGGGACCGCGTGGTGCACACCAACCTCGACGGCTTCTACAACGTGCTCAACCCGCTGGTGATGCCGATGGTGCGGCGGCGCAAGCCGGGGCGCATCGTCACGCTGTCGTCGGTGTCGGGATTGGTGGGCAACCGCGGGCAGACCAACTACAGCGCGGCCAAGGCCGGGATCATCGGCGCGACCAAGGCGCTGTCGCTGGAACTGGCCAGCCGCGGCATCACCGTCAACTGCGTGGCGCCGGGCCTGGTCGATACCGAGATGCTCAGCGAGGAAGTGATCGAGCACGCGATGAAGCTGATTCCCGCCAACCGCCTTGGCCGCCCCGAGGAGGTCGCCGCCGCGGTCGCGTTCCTGCTCTCCGCTGATGCCGGCTACATCACCCGCCAGGTCATCTCGGTCAACGGAGGCATGGTCGGATGAGCCAGCTGCAGCGACGCGTCGTCGTCACCGGTGCCGGTGGCATCAGCCCGCTGGGCAACGACTGGAATACCATCCACGCGCGCCTGCGCGAGTGCCGCAACGCGGTGCAGCGCATCGACGAGTGGGACATCTACGACGGCCTCAACACCAAGCTCGCCGCACCGGCGATGCCGTTCGAGCTGCCGCCGCACTACAACCGCAAGACCACGCGCAGCATGGGCCGCGTGGCGCTGATGGCGGTGCGCGCGAGTGAGATCGCACTGCAAGATGCCGGCCTGCTCGGCGACCCGGTGCTGACCAGGGGGCGCGTCGGTGTTTCCAGCGGTTCCTCCGCCGGCACCCATGCGGCCATCGGCGATTTCGGCCGCATGCTCAACGAGCACACCACCGCCGGCATCAACGCCACCACCTACATCAAGATGATGAGCCACACCGCGCCGGTGAACATCGGCGTGTTCTTCGGGCTCACCGGTCGCGTCATCACCACCTCCAGTGCGTGCACCTCCGGCAGCATGGGCATCGGCGCCGCGTACGAGGTCGTGCGCGCGGGCAAGCAGGTCGCGATGTTGGCCGGTGGCGCCGAGCAGATGGACGCCACCGCCTCCGCCGTGTTCGACACCCTGTTCGCCACCAGCGTGCGCAACCACGAGCCGCACCTGACCCCGCGTCCGTTCGACGCCAACCGCGATGGGCTGGTGCTGGGCGAGGGCGCATGCACGTTGATCGTCGAGGATCTGGAGCACGCCCGGGCGCGCGGCGCGAAGATCCTGGCCGAAATCGTCGGCTACGGCACCAACAGCGACGGCGCGCACGTCACCCAGCCCAGCGCGGAGACCATGGCCGTCGCCATGCGCCTGGCACTGGACGACGCCGGTCTGCCGCCGGAGGCGATCGGCTACGTCAACGCCCACGGCACCGCCACCGACCACGGCGACATCGCCGAGTCGAAGGCCACCGCCGAGGTATTCGGCACGCGCATGCCGTTCTCCTCGCTCAAGAGCTACATGGGCCACACGCTGGGCGCGTGCGGCGCGCTGGAAGCCTGGATCAGCATCGAGATGATGCGTGCCGGCTGGTTCGCACCCACGCTGAACCTGGAACAGGTCGACCCGCGCTGCGCCGAGCTGGACTACATCACCGGCAACGGCCGCGAGCTGCAGGCCGAGTACGTGATGAGCAACAACTTCGCCTTCGGAGGGATCAACACCTCGTTGATCTTCCGGCGCTGGCGCGATTGAGTCCGACCACCCTCGACAAGGAGCACGTTGCATGACCCGATTCACCATCGCCTCGCTGGCCGCCCTGCTGGCTTTCGCCCCTGTCGCCGACGCGCGCGAGACGCGCCTGGAGCTGTCGCTGCAGGAGCTGGTCAATTCCGACCAGGCCAAGGCCGCCGGCATCGACGGCAGTGTTCGCTTTTTCCTGGCCGGCCAGAAGGTGGCCGTGGTGAGCCGCTTGGGCGAGGACGTCAGCAATCGCAAGACCAACGCCGCCAACAAGTCTGACCAGGAGGCCTGCCGTTGGGTCGCGCTGTCGGTGCTGCGCGCATTGCAGGACGGAGCCAAGGCGCGGGGTGCGAACGCCGTGGTCGACATTGTCAGCTATTACAAGAAGAACGAGTTCCGCAGCGCCACGCACTACGAGTGCCACGCGGGCGCGATCCTGGCCGGCGTGACCCTGAAGGGGACTTACGCCAAGGTGAAGTAACTCACCAGCCGAACAGCTTCCAGTACACCGGCGACACCGGCCCCTCGCCCTTGCTGCTGTCGAGGTGGCCGTCGCCGTCGCGGTCCATCAGGTAGTACGCGGGGCCGCGCAGCGGGGTGATCTTCACCACCTTCAACTGGCCGGCGACGCGGTATTCCTCGATCACGTCGCCGTTTTCGCCGGGACGGGTGGTGACGGTGGCGCCTTCCAGCGCTGCGGTGGGGTCACTGTCCTGCAGGCTGAGGCAGCCGGTCAGGCCGGCGAGGCAGGCGGCGAGCAGGGCGATGGACAGCGGGCGCATGGCCGGGCTCCACGAAAGGGGCCTCCAGCATAGCGCTTGCCATCGCCAAAGGCCGCTTCCACCATCGGGACCGGCGCGGGTGAGCCTTCTCGCCCGCCCCGCCCGTGTTCGTGGCGTTACCGAAGCGTCACGCCGGCGGCCGTGGTGGGCGCGGATCCGGACGGCAACCGCATCGTCCTGCACAGCGGCACCCACCGGGCGGCGGCCACACCCGCCGGCCTGCAACACCATCGCACGCCACCCGCAGGACGATGAACCTGCGGGCGTAGAATCCCGGGCATGAAACGACTTGTCCTGATCGATGGCTCCAGCTATCTCTACCGCGCCTTCCACGCACTGCCGCCGTTGAGCAACGACGCCGGCGAACCCACCGGGGCGCTGTTCGGCGTGGTCAACATGCTGCGTGCCACGCTCAAGGAGAAGCCCGACTACGTCGCGTTCGTGGTCGACGCGCCGGGCAAGACCTTCCGAGACGACCTGGACCCGCAGTACAAGGCCAATCGCCCGCCGATGCCCGACGACCTGCGTGCGCAGGTCGAGCCGATGATGCAGGTGGTGGCCGCGCTGGGCATGCCGATCCTGCGCGTGCCCGGCGTGGAGGCCGACGACGTGATCGGCACGCTGGCGGTGCAGGCCGCGCAGGCCGGTATCGAGGTCACCATTTCCACTGGCGACAAGGACTTCGCCCAGCTGGTGCGGCCGCACATCGTGCTGGTCAACACCATGACCGGCAGCCGCACCGACTCGGACGCGGCGGTGATCGAGAAGTTTGGCGTGCGCGCCGACCAGATCGTCGACTACCTGGCGCTGATGGGCGACAAGGTCGACAACATCATCGGCGTGGACAAGTGCGGGCCCAAGACCGCGGCCAAGTGGCTGGACGAGTACGGCACGCTGGACGGGGTGATCGCGCATGCCGATGCGGTGAAGGGCAAGCTGGGCGAGAACCTGCGCGCGGCGCTCGAGCGCCTGCCGCTGAACCGTGAGCTGGCCACGATCCGCACCGACGTCGCGCTGGAGCAGGCCGCGACCGACCTGGCGCTGCGCGACCGCCACGTGGAAGACCTGAAGGTGCTCTACGCGCGTTACGGCTTCAAACAGGCGCTGCGCGAGCTGGAGGGCGCTACGGGCGAGGCGGGTGATGAAGGCGCGTCGGGCGCTGGCGCGCGCGGGACGGGCGCGGGTCTGCGCAGCACGGCGGCCGGCTACGCCCGGGCAGGCGGTGAGGAAGAGACGCCGGACCCTGCCTTGGCCGCGCCGGGCGAGTACGAAACCGTGCTGACCGAGGCGCAACTGGCGGCATGGATCGACAAGCTGCAAGCCGCCGACGAGTTCGCCTTCGACACCGAGACCGACTCGCTCGATCCGATGCGTGCCAACCTGGTCGGCGTGAGCTTTGCCGTGCGCACGGGTGAGGCCTGCTACATCCCGCTGGCGCACGACTACCCCGGCGCGCCGCCGCAGCTCGGCCGCGACGCGACGCTGGCCGCGCTGCGCCCGCTGCTGGCCGATGCCGGCAAGCGCAAGCTCGGCCAGCACGGCAAGTACGACCTGCACGTTCTGCGCCGCCACGGCGTGGACGTGGCCGGCTACGCCGACGACACCATGCTGGAGAGCTTCGTCTACAACGCCACCGCCACGCGCCACGACATGGATTCACTGGCCAAGCGCTACCTCGGCTACGAAACCATCAAGTACGAGCAGGTGGCGGGCAAGGGCGCCAAGGCGATCCGCTTCTCTCAGGTGGCCATCGACGATGCCACCCGCTACGCCGCCGAAGATGCGGACGTGACGCTGCGCCTGCACCGCGTGCTGTCGGCGAAGCTGGCCGCGGAACCCGCGCTGGAGCAGGTCTACCGCGAGATCGAGATGCCGCTGGTGCCGGTACTGGCGCGCGTGGAAGCCAACGGTGTGAAAGTGGATGGCGATGAACTGCGCCGCCAGTCCGCCGACCTGTCCAAGCGCATGCTGGCCGCGCAGCAGAAGGCCACCGAACTGGCCGGGCGCACCTTCAACCTCGACTCGCCCAAGCAGCTGGGCGCGCTGCTGTTCGACGAGCTGAAGCTGCCGGCGTTGGTGAAGACCCCGGGCGGCGCGCCCTCGACCAACGAGGAGGCGCTGGAGGCCATCGCCGACCAGCACGAGCTGCCGCGCGTGATCCTGGAATACCGCGGCCTGGCCAAGCTGCGCAGCACCTACACCGACAAGCTGCCGGAGATGGTCAACCCCGACACCGGTCGTGTACACACCAGTTACCACCAGGCCGGGGCCGCCACCGGCCGCCTGGCCAGCAGCGATCCCAACCTGCAGAACATCCCGATTCGCACCGACGATGGTCGCCGCATCCGGCGTGCGTTCGTCGCCCCGGAGGGTCGCCAGATCGTCGCCTGCGACTATTCGCAGATCGAACTGCGGATCATGGCCCACCTGTCGGAGGACGCCGGCCTGCTGCGCGCCTTCGCCGCCGGCGCCGACATCCATCGCGCCACCGCCGCCGAGGTGTTCGGCAAGACGATCGACGAGGTCAGCGGCAACGAGCGCCGCGCCGCCAAGGCGATCAACTTCGGCCTGATGTACGGCATGAGCGCGTTCGGCCTGGCCAAGCAGCTGGGCATCGGCCGCGGCGAGGCGCAGGACTACATCGCCCTTTACTTCGACCGCTACCCCGGCGTGCGCGAGTTCATGGAGCGCACCCGCGCGCAGGCGCGTGAACGCGGCTACGTCGAAACGGTGTTCGGTCGGCGCCTGTACCTGGACAACATCCACGCCCGCAACCAGGGCCTGCGCGCCGGCGCCGAGCGTGCGGCGATCAACGCGCCGATGCAGGGCACCGCTGCCGACATCATCAAGCGCGCCATGATCGACATCGACGGCTGGTTGGCGGGGCATCGCGACCGGGCGCTGATGGTCCTCCAGGTCCACGACGAATTGGTGTTCGAAGTGGACGCGAATTTCGTGCCAACGCTGCTGGAAGAGGTTTCCGGCCGCATGTCGGCGGCCGCAACCCTGCGCGTGCCGCTCGTGGTGGACAGCGGAACCGGGCAGAACTGGGACGAAGCGCATTGAAGGCGGATAGATGGCTGCATGTTTGCCGAATTTGCCGCGATGAATCCTCCCTGAATTCAACAATTCCTTAACTGTAATCTTCACGAACCATCAATGTTCAAAGTGGTCATATAGACCGTGACAGGTGCAACGCCTGTCGCAGATCTCTCCCTCCCCTGGAGTGATCCCCGGAGCAGGTACCCCTCCCCAGGTCCTGCTCCCCAGCCCCGCCGGCCCCCCCTGCCTGCGGGGCTTTTTATTGCCTGTCGTTTGGAGTGTCTCGGGCGGCGCGCCCCTGCCCCCGCAAGTCGCGGCCCGTTATCCGCTTGGTCGCGGGGGCAGGGGCACGCCGCTCCAGGCGGTGAGGGGTGGGTCCGGAGGCGAGCGAGGTCGCGCGCGTTGTCAGGGGCATCACGCCGTTCCGCGCCAGAATCCGGGCAAGGCGCCGGCGCGCTCCGAGGATGGGCAGTTCGCCCGCCTGCGCCGCCGCGCGGGGAGAAGGGCGATGGACGGCGCTTTCGATCTGGCAATGCCTTGGTGGCAGTTCGTGCTGCGCGCCGTGGTGGTGTATGCGGTGCTGCTGGTGCTGATCCGGCTGTCGGGTAAGCGCACCATGGGCCAGTTCACGCCCTTCGACATGCTGCTGATCGTGCTGCTGGGCAACGCGGTGCAGAACGCGCTGCTGGGCAAGGACACCTCGCTGGCAGGCGGCGTCCTGCTGGCCACCACGCTGATTGCCTTGAACTGGGTGCTCGGCTTTGTCACCGCGCGCAGCCGGCGCGCGGAGCGGATGATCGAAGGCGAGCCGGTGGTGCTGGCGCGCAACGGCACCCTCTACGAACGCGCGCTAAAACGCGAGCTGGTAAGTCGCGCCGATTTCCATGAGGCGATGCGCGAGCAGGGCTGCACCGACATCGCCGAGGTCAAGCTCGCGCTGCTGGAAACCAACGGCCAGATCAACATCATGGCGAAGGATTGAAGCGGCGCGTCGTAGCGCAGTTGCAGGTCGCCTGCCGGTGCGGGGACTACTTGCTGGCCAGCTCAGTCAGCCAGTCGCGTGGTCGCAGGTAGTCCGCCAGTTGTGCCTCGGCGCTGCCGGGCTCGGGCTGGTAGCCGTATTCCCAGCGTACCAGCGGGGGCAGGCTCATCAGGATCGACTCGGTGCGCCCACCCGACTGCAGGCCGAAATGCGTGCCGCGGTCGAACACCAGGTTGAATTCCACGTAGCGACCGCGACGATACAGCTGGAACTGGCGCTCGCGCTCGCCATGGGAGGCATGCTTGCGATGCGCGACGATGGGCAGGTAGGCGTCGAGGAAGCCGTCGCCCACCGCGCGCAGGTAGCTGAAGTCCTGTTCGAAGTCGCCGTGCAGGTCGTCGAAGAACAACCCGCCGATGCCGCGCGTCTCATCGCGGTGCTTGAGGAAGAAGTACTCGTCGCACCAGCGCTTGTGCGCGGCGTAGCGCTCATCGCCGCCGAACGGCTCGCACAGATCGCGCGCCACGCGGTGCCAGTGCATCACGTCCTCGTCGAACGGATAGAACGGCGTCAGGTCGAAGCCGCCACCGAACCACCACGCCACCGTCTCGCCATCCCGCGTGGCCTGGAAGTGGCGCACGTTGGCATGGGTCGTCGGCACGTAGGGGTTGCCCGGATGGAACACCAGCGACACGCCCACCGCCCGCCACGAGGCGCCGGCCAGTTCCGGTCGCGCTGCAGTGGCCGACGGCGGCAGCTTGGTACCCGACACGTCGGAGAAACCGATCCCCGCCTGCTCGAACACCGCGCCGTCGCGCAGGATCCGCGTGCGCCCCCCGCCGCCGAGCAGAGCGCCTTCGCCCTCGCGGGTCCACGCGTCCTCGACGAAGCTCGCCTGACCATCGGCCTGCTCGATGGCAGCACAGATGCGGTCCTGCAGGTCGGTGAGGTAGTCGCGGACGCGGTTGAAGTCGGTGTCGGTGGGATTCATGCCGCCATTGTAAGCGGTCGCCGTCCGACGCTTTGCTTCGGAGCGGGGTGCCTGAGCGCGCGAGGGGCGCTACTCGGCTCCGTCGGCACATCCTGTGCCGAGTCGCCGCCGCAGGCCATCCATGGCCTGCTCTCCGCACCCCTCGCGCACTCGGCCACCCTCGGACCCTTGGCGTCTCTACTTCTTTCAAGAAGTGCAGTAGAACGCCAACTGCCGGGCATCAGGAGGTGGTGCAGGGGTCATGTTGCGTAGAAGCGGGCCATGGATGGCCCGCGGCGCGACTCCGCGCAGGATGCGCGGACGGAGCGCCGGAGCAACATGGCCCTTGCACCGCCTCCGTCCCACAAACCATCGGGCGCTACAGCAGACGCTCAGTCCTTGAGCGTGCGCTCGAACAACTCGTAGATCCGCCGATACTCGTCATACCACGAATCCGAATGCACGAACCCGTGCCGCTCCAGCGGGTACGACGCCAGCTCCCACTTGTCCTTGCGCAGCTCGATCAGCTTCTGCGCCAGCATCACCGAGTCCTTGTAGAACACGTTGTCGTCGATCATGCCGTGTGCGATCAGCAGGTGGTCCTGCAGGCCGGCCGCATACTCGATCGGCGACGACACCTTGTACGCCTCCGGGTCCAGCACCGGCGTGTTGAGGATGTTGCTGGTGTACTCGTGGTTGTACTGCGACCAGTCGGTCACGGGACGCAATGCGGCGCCGGCCTTGAACGTGCCCGGCGAGCGGAACAGCGCCATGAAGGTCATGAAGCCGCCGTAGCTGCCGCCGTAGATGCCGGCACGGTCGCGGTCGCCCTGCTTGTTGGCCGCCAGCCACTCCAGGCCGTCCAGGTAATCCTCCAGTTCCGGATGGCCCATGTTGCGGTAGATGCCCGTGCGCCAATCGCGGCCGTAGCCCTCGCTGGCGCGGTAGTCCAGGTCGAGCACGACGTAGCCCCGCTGCACCAGCAGGTTGTGGAACATCTGCTCGCGGAAGTACGCCGGGTAGCGGTCGTGCACGTTCTGCAGGTAGCCGGCGCCGTGCACGAACATCACGATCGGGTACTTGCGGCCCGGCTCGTAGGTCCTGGGGCCGTAGAACTTGCCCCACACCGTGCCCGCACCGTGCCTGCTGGGCACCTGCACGTACTCGGGCTCGATCCACGTGCGCGCCTTGAACGCGTCGGTGCGCGTATCGGTCAGCGTGCGCGCCTCGCCGCCATTGGCGTCGACCACCGCCAACTGCGCAGGCAGGTAGCTGTCGGAATGGCGCACCAGCAGCTGGCGCCCATTCGGCGACAGGCTGAAATCCTCCACGCCGTCCAGCGCGGTCACCTCGCGTACGCCGCCGCCGTTGCGGTCCACTGCGCACACCTCGTAGTCGCCCGGCCACGCGCGGTTGCACAGGAAGAAGAAGCCGCGGCCATCGCCCGAGACCTGGGGCATCGACACTTCCCACCGGCCCGAGGTCAGTGCGCGCGGCTTGCCGGTGCCCTCGCTCAGGTACAGGTGCGAGTAACCGCTCTGCTCGGACAGGAACCACAGGGCGCCGTCCGCGGTCCAGCCGAAGTCGTTGAAGCCCCAGTTGATCCACGCCGCGTCGGTCAGGCGGTGGCGCGTGACCAGCTTGGTGCCGGCCAGGTCGACGCTGGCGATCCAGCGGTCCTTGTTGTCCACCGCGCGCACCAGCACCGCCACGTTGCGGCCGTCGTCGCTCCAGTGGATGGCCGGGCCGCTGCCGTCGCCGTCGGTCTCGATGCGCACCGGACGGTCGCCCTTCAGCGGCTCCTGCTTGGCCGCCTTGCGCATCGCCGCCAGCGGGTCCTGGCCGATGCCGGGCAGGCCATCGAACTTCAATTCGCTGGCCTTGGCGTTGACCAGGTCGACCAGCCACAGCCTGTGTGGCAGCGGTGCGTTGCGGCCCACGCGCGTGCGTACTTCCTCGAACTCCTCGTAGCCCGATTCCGTCACGTACTTGGGCATCTTGCCGGCCTGGCCGGCCTCGCCGTTCTTGCCCTGGGTGACGACCAGCAACCAGCGGCCATCGGGCGACAGCGCGCTGTCGTTGATCTCGAGCTTGTCGCCGAGGAACACCGTCGCCGGTGCCCGGGTCGGGTCAGCGTTGCGCCAGGCCTCGTCCTGTTGGCGCGCGGCGTCCCGGCGCTCGCGCAATTCGCGCAGCGTCCGGCTCATCGCCAGCTGGCGCTCGCGCAGGTCGTCGGCGGGCGGTGCGGCGTTGGGGTCCTTCTCGGCGCGCACGTCGGTGGCCTGGCGCACGCCGCTGCCGGCGGTCCATGCCGACCACTGGTTGCCGGCGCGGAACACCAGCCCGCCCTGCGTGTTCCACTGCGGCCGTGATTCGGACTCGGCGCTGCGCGTCACCTGGGTCAATGCGCCGCTGCGCAGGTCGCGCACGAAGATGTCGCCGTTGCGGACGAAGGCCATGCGCGTGCGGTCGTGGTTGTAGGCGCGCTGCGCACCATCCAGGTCGGCGCGGGCCGCGCCGTCCACACGCGCACCGGCGCCGCCTGCGACGGGCACCTGCCAGGTGTCGCGGATGCTGCCGCCGGCGCGCTTGAGCGTGTACTGCGCCCGCTGGCCATCCCAGGACCACCACGCCTGCTCCACCGCCGGGCCGATCCAGTCCGGGTCGGCCATCGCCTGCTCGAGCGTGATCGGGGTGGGCGCGGCGGGTGCCTGCGCCAGCGCAGGGGCAACGAAGGCGAGGGCGGCAAGGGACAGCAGGCAACGCATGGGCAGGGTTCCCGGGAGATTTCACGGAAGGTTAACAGCGTGGCGGGGAGGCGGATGGGCCATCGGTCACCCCCGGCGCACCCAGGCCGATGACGCAAAGTCCCCTGCGGCGGCGCAGGGCGGGCCCCGAGCATCCCGCGCGCGCCCCTGCGACAAACGGTCGCACCCCCACCCGGGGCCACGGGTCTACCATGCGCGGACCGACCCACATGGAGTCGTCCGTGGCACTGCTTGATCCGCTGTTGCTGTCCCGCATCCAGTTCGGATTCGTCATCACCTGCCACATCCTGTTCCCGGCCTTCACCATCGGCTTGGCGAGTTGGCTGGCATTCCTCGAGTGGCGCTGGCTGCGTACCCGCGACGGCCTGTGGCGGGACCTCTACTTCTTCTGGCTGAAGATCTTCGCCGTGTCGTTTGGCATGGGCGTGGTCAGCGGCATCGTCATGAGCTTCCAGTTCGGCACCAACTGGTCGGTGCTGAGCGAGAAGGCCGGCAACATCCTCGGGCCGCTGCTCAGCTACGAGGTGCTGACCGCGTTCTTCCTTGAGGCGACCTTCCTCGGCGTGATGCTGTTTGGCTGGAAGCGCGTGCCGGAGCGGCTGCATTTCCTCGCCACCTGCATGGTGGCGCTGGGGACGCTGATCTCCACGTTCTGGATCATTGCCGCCAACAGCTGGATGCAGACGCCGGCGGGCTACACGCTGACCGCCGATGGCGTGTTCGAGCCAGCCAGCTGGTGGGCGATCATCTTCAATCCGTCGTTCCCGTACCGGCTGTCGCACATGGTGCTGGCCGCGTTCATCACCACCTGTTTCGTCATCGGTGGGGTCAGCGCCGGCTACCTGCGCCGCGGTGTGCATCGCGAGGCGGGCATGCGCATGCTCAAGCTGGCCGTCGCCTTCGCCGCGATCACGGTGCCGTTGCAGGTGCTGGTCGGCGACCTGCATGGCCTCAACGTGGGGGAACACCAGCCGACCAAGCTGGCCGCGATGGAAGCGCACTGGGAGGCAGGCGCGCCGGGCGAGGGCGTGCCGCTGGTGCTGTTTGCGGTGCCCAATGCAGATGCCGAGCGCAACGACTACGAGATCGCCATTCCACGCCTGGGCAGCCTGATCCTGACCCACTCGCTCGACGGCGAGATCCAGCCATTGAAGGCGGTGCCGCCCAGCGAGCGGCCGCCCGTGGCCCCGGTGTTCTTCGGCTTCCGGGTGATGGTCGGGTTGGGCGTGGCGATGCTGCTGCTGGCGCTGGGTTCGGCGCTCGCGTGGTGGCGCGGTCGCCTGTTCGATGCCGGCAGCGCGCTGGGCCAGGGATTGATCCGCGGCTGGCGCTGGATGACGTTCTCCGGCTTCGTCGCGCTCGTCGCGGGTTGGTACGTGGTCGAGATTGGCCGCCAGCCGTACGTGGTCTACGGACTGTTGCGTACCGCCGATGCGGTCAGCGCCGTCGACGGGCGCAGCGTGCTGTTCTCGCTGCTGGTGTTCGCGGTGGTGTATCTGGTCGTGTTCGGCGCGGGGCTCTGGTACCTGGTCAAGCTGGTGCGCAAGGGGCCACAACCGCACGAACCGGCGCCGGATACCGAAGCGGGCGAGAAGACGCCCGCGCGCCCGCTGTCGCTGATGGACGACACCGACATCGCCTCGCCAGGGGTGCGGTCATGATCGCGCGCGGCGGCCCGCAGGTGCTCGGCAACGAGGAGGCGGTCTGATGGACGCCTGGCTGCCGGTGGTGTGGTACGGCGTGATCGGCTTCGGCGTGCTGATGTACGTGCTGCTGGACGGCTTCGTCCTCGGCCTGGGCATCCTCGCTCCGTTTGCCGAGGACGAGCACCAGCTCGACCACATGATGAACACTGCCGCCCCGATCTGGGACGGCAACGAAACGTGGCTGGTGCTGGGCGGCGCCGGCCTGCTCGCTGCCTTCCCCAAGGCCTACGCCGTGGTGCTGTCGGCGCTGTACCTGCCGGTGCTGCTGATGCTGATCGCGCTGGTGTTCCGCGGCGTGGCCTTCGAGTTCCGCTTCCGTGCGCAACGGGCCAAGGCCGCCTGGGGCGTGGCGTTCTCGCTGGGCTCGCTGCTGGCGGCCTTCGCCCAAGGGGTGATCCTCGGCGCGCTGGTGGAGGGGATGCCGCTGCAGGAGGGCAAGTACGTCGGCGGCGCATTCGACTGGTTCAGCCCGTTCTCGATGCTCACCGGCGCGGCCGTGGTGTTCGGCTATGCGCTGCTGGGCAGCACCTGGCTGGTGTTGAAGACCGAAGGACGGCTGCAGGCCATCGCGCGGACGATGACCAGGCCACTGGTGCTGGTCGTGGTGGTATTCATGGGCCTGGTCAGCGCGTGGCTGCCGTTCCTGGACTCGCGGTTGATGGCGCGCTGGTTCGAGGGGGGCAACTTCTGGTGGCTATCGCCGGTGCCGCTGCTGGTGCTGGCCAACGCGCTGGCGCTGTGGCGTGCCGCGATGCGGGAGGGGCGCGACGCCGCGCCGTTCGTGCTGACCCTGTGCTTCTTCGTGCTCGGCTTCGCCGGCCTGGTGCTGGGCATGTGGCCGTACATCGTGCCGCCCGGATTGACGTTGTGGCAGGCCGCATCGCCGCCTTCGTCGCAGGGCTTCGTGCTGGTGGGGCTGGTGGTGCTGCTGCCGGCGATCCTCGGCTACACCGCCTGGTCGTACCGGGTGTTCCGCGGCAAGGTCGCGGCCGACGCCGGCTATCACTGAACCTCCCGCGCACGGGCGTGCAGGCCAAGGTTCGCGCCCGCGCGGCAGGCGGGTATGCTGTGACCTGCGCCCCGTTCCGGAACCTGCGGCCAGCCCCCGCTGGCCTCCCCGCATGCAAGCTTACGTGTACAAGAGCCTGAGAAAGGCCGACACCTATATCTACCTCGCCGTGCGCGATGACTTCACGCGTCTACCCGAACCGCTGCGCACCCAGCTCGGCACGCTGCAGTTCGTGCTGGAAGTGGTGTTGACCGCCGAGCGCAAACTGGCGCGCGAGGATGCCGCTACGGTGCGCGAGAACCTCGCCGCCCGCGGCTTCCACCTGCAGTTCCCGCCGTCACAGGCGCAGGACCCGATGACCGAAGACTGGGGCACCGATGGCTGACCTGCGGCGGATACTGCTTTCGCCGACGACGCTGCTGCTTGCAGGGCTGGGGCTGTCCGCATTGACCGTGTTTGCCGGGCCGCTGGCGGCAGTGGCCGGAGTACTGGCGCAGCCCACCTTTGCCATTGCCGTGTCAGCGTGGCGCCGGCGCGATGAACTGACCACGGCATCGGCCTGGCGCCGCGACGCCCTGGCGCTGCTGGCGCTGTGGGCCGTGGGCATCGCCGCGATCGCGCTGCTGGTGGCTTGGCCACTGCGCGCGCTGATGGACAGCGGTTCGTTGACCTCGGCGCTGGTGCTCAGCGGGGTGGCTGGCCTGGCCTTGCTCGGGTTGTGGCGGTTCTGGCCCCTGTGGCATGCGATGGAACGCGACGGCGGCGACCTGCGTTGGCACTGGCAACGGCTGGCCGAGCTGGAGCCCGGCGCGTGGCGCGGGCTGGTGGTCGCGGTGGCCGTGGCGACCATCGCCGGGCTGGTGATCGTGCTGGCCTGGCCGGGCCTGGTCGGCGACGGGGCGCGTTGGCGCGTAGCCGTGCTGTTGGCGTTGGCTTCGCCGGTGCTGCACTACCTGCTGCAACGCCAGGAGCCGGCCGACGAACTGATGTTGCTCGACGAAGCTTCGGGCAGTGCATTCGATGCGGATGCGCCCGCCGAGCCGCCCATCCCGGTTGACGGCCCGCTGGAACCGGCGCTTTACACCGCCGCGCGCACCGGCCGGGCCGAGCGTGCGCTCGAACTACTCACTGCGGGCGCCGACCCGCACGCGCCGCCTCCGGCGGAGGACCGCGACCGTCGCAGCTTGGCGGTGCTGGCCGCGGTGCTGCCCGACCTGCGCCTGCTGCGCGCGCTGATCGGCCATGGCGTTGACCTCAATTCCGCCGCAGCCGGCATCACCCCGCTGCTCGCTGCCTGCCGCGACAGCTGGCATGGGCGCCCTGACGCGGTGATGACCCTGCTGGCCAACGGCGCCGACCCGCGCGCCACCGACTTCGACGGCAACACCCCGCTGCACCACGCCGCACGCAGCTCCGACCCGGGTGTGGCTGCGCTGCTGCTGGATGCCGCGGCCGAGATCGATGCCCTCAACCACGAAGGCTTCTCGCCACTGGGCGTGGCCTGCACTGCTGGCAACTGGCGGTTGGCGCGCTTCCTGATGGAGCGGGGCGCCAAGGCCGAACCCGCGGGCGGGCAGCCGGCACTGCTGGCGGCCGCGTCCACCGACGACGACGACCCCGCAGGCGTGCTGCTCCTGCTCAAGCAGCGGGCCAAGGTGGATGCCCGCGGCGCGCACGGCCGCACCGCGCTGCTCGAGGCCGCCCATGCCGGCAACGCGGACGTGGTCGCGGCCCTGCTTGCGGCCGGGGCCGACCTGAGCCATGCCGACGAGCAGGGCCGTACCGCGCTGCTCGAGGGCGCGCGCGGTGGCCATGGGGCCGTGCTCGAGCGCTTGCTGGAACACGATTTCTCGCGCGGGCAGACCTTGCTCGATGCCGTCGACGACCAGGGGCGGAATGCGCTGGCGCTGGCGGTGGTGGCGGAGCAGGCCTCCGCTGCGATGGTGCGCCGGATGGTCGAGCTTGGCCTGGATCCGCTGCGCCCCGACCAGGATGGCAAGCGGCCGGTCGACCGCGCCGCCGAGGCCGGCCGCTGGGCCCTCGTCGCCGAACTGGACCCTGACTACCCGTTGCCCGCCAGCGTGCGCGAGAGCGACGCCGACGCGCCGCTGCCCGACCGCGCCCCGGCCGCCCTGTTGCGCGAAGCCATGCATGACGGCCGCGACGATGCGATGGCCCCGCTGGCGCACCTGCTCTCGCCGACCGAGCTGGGCGCCATGCTGCACGACGACGAGGCACGGCAGCCGCACCGCGTCACCTGGCTTCTCGATCAGGGCGCCGTGGCGGAGGTGCGCGACGCACAGGGCGATACCCCGTTGCTGGCGCGTCTGGCCCAGGGTCCCTCGGCGCTGCCTGCGGTGCGCGCGCTGCTGGAACGCGCGGTCTCGCCGGCCGGCCGCGGCGGCTTGGCACGCTTCATCGCCGCCTGCGCCGCCGAAGACCAGGCCGGCCGTACGCTGGAGCAGCAGGCCCTCGACCTGCTCGAACGCGGCGCCGACCCGTTCGGTCCCACGCCCGCAGGCGACCCGCCGATCGCGCTGGCCGTGCGCTTGGGCTGGACGCGCCTGCTGGCGCGCCTGCTGGCGATCGGCGTGGACCTCGATACGCGCGACAGTCACGGCATGAGTGCCCTGCACCTGGCCGCCGCGCTCGGTCGCGAAGCGATGGTCAAGACCCTGGTCGCCCACGGCGCTTCGCCCGACCTGCTCGCGGCCGACGGCCAGACCCCGCTCGGCGTCGCGCTGGCCTCGGGCCGTCGCGACATCGCCGATTGGCTGGACTGGCGCGGCTGGCCGCTGCCGCACCGCGCGCTG
>NZ_AVPU01000014.1 GCF_000768355.1 Lysobacter daejeonensis GH1-9 | reverse complement strand
CGCCCCCGTGGCACCGGCGCCCGCGCCGGCCCCCGTCGTGGCGCCGACCCACTCCATCGGCGTGGTCGAGCGCATCCTGCGCTTCTTCCGCGGCAGCCAGCCGATCACCGTGGAGCCGGCACCGGCCCGTGACAACCGCGGTGGCCGCGGCGACAACCGTGGCGAGCGCGGCGGCAAGCCGGGACGCGATCAGCGCGATGGTCGCGGTGAGAACCGTGGCGAGCGTGGCGGCAAGCAAGGCCGCGATGGCCGCCGCGACGAGCGTCGTCCGCAGTCCGGCAATGGCAATGCACAGGCAGGTCAGGGCCAGGGTCAGAAGCCGCAGCAAGGCCAGAAGGGCCAGCAGCAGGGTCAGCAGAAGCAACAGCAGAATGCTCCCAAGCCGCCGAAGCCGCAGGCCGAAGAGCGCAAGTCTGGTCAGGAGGCTCAACCGCAGGGCAACCGCCCGCCGCGCCCCGAACAGCCCAAGCCGGCTCCCAAGAGCGAACCGGCGGTTGAAGCGGCTGTCGTCGCGGGCGCCGTGACCGCACTCGCAGCCAATGACGAGCTGCCGAAGGCCCAGGACGAGGTCATCGTGACCCAGGACGTGGCCGCCTCGGCCACTACCCCGACCGAGGCCGAAGCTGCTGCCGAAGGCGCTAGCCGTCGTCGCCGTGGCCGTCGTGGCGGCCGTCGCCGTCGCCGTGGCGGTGAGGGCGCCGCCGCTGGTTCGGACGAGGCTGCAAGCGATGAGCTGATGATGGATGAGGAGGACGAACAGGACTCCGGCACTGTCGGTCCGAACGCTCCGGCCGCAGACCGTTCGCAACCCGAGTTCGATTTCGATGATGTGGCGGATGCTCCGACCAAGCCGTCGATGCCCATGGCGCCGGTTGCCGCAGCCGTCGCGGCAGCGACGGTGGCCGTGGGCTCGAAGGTTGAGCCAGTGGTGATGGATGCACCGTCTGCCCCAGCGCCGGACACGTCCGCTCCGGCGGTCAGCCACCCGGCTGAAGTGCCCGCACCGGTCGAGCCGCTCAGCGTCGATCCGGTAGTGGCAGAAGTGGTTGCCCCTGCTGTGGTCGCCACGGAAGTGGTCGAGCCCGAAGTGATCCAGCCGGAAATCGTCGAGCCGGTGGTCGCCGTGGCCCAAGTGGTTGAGCTTCCGGCTGCCGAGCCGACGGCCCCGACGGTCGAGACTCCCGCCGAGCCTGCCATCGCGGCGGCTGAGGCGGCGCAGGCCGAGATCGCGCAGCCCATTGAGTCCCTGCCTGCGGCGGCCGAGCCTGCCAGCGCTGCAGCCGAGATCCTCGCCGCGGAAACCGTGCCTTACGCCGGGGATGTCCCGCAGACCGGCGGATTGTTCGACGCGTTGCCGAAGGTGGACGGGAAGACGCGCGCCGACACCGACGCCGACCTCGATGACGCGGAGAAGCCGGAGGACGGCAAGGCCTGATCCCGCGATCAGGCAGTGCCCAGAAAAAGGCCGCGCATTGCGCGGCCTTTTTCATGGTGGCGACACGGTTACGGCGCCTGCCATCAACGGGCTTGGGCCACTCGCCGTCAGCGGCTGGCCTCAGGGACCCGCCTCGGTAGGATCGAGTATCCCATGCTGGCGCAACAGCCGCGCGAGCGTCACGGTGTCGCGCACGGACAGCTTTTCGAACAACCGCTGTTTATGCGTGCTGACGGTCTTCGAGCTCAAAAGCAGCTGGCGTGCGATTTCCTCGTTCTTCAACCCTTGCGCCAGCAACAACGCAACTTCCGTCTCGCGCGCGGACAGGATGTCCAGCGAAGACGCCAGGCCAAGTCCCGACAACGCAATGTTCTGGGCAACCGCATTGGCAAGGTAACGCTTGCCTTGGGCGACGCTGCGCACGGCAGCCACCAGTTCGAGCGAATCTCCTCCCTTGCCGACGTACCCCGAAGCCCCAGCTTCCAACAGGCGGCGCGGCATTGGGCCATCGTCCAGTACTGACACCACGATGACCTTGGGAGGGTCCTCGAACTTCATCAGGCGTTCGGTGAGGTCCAGGCCACTGGCTCCGGGCAGGTGCAGGTCGGACAGCACCACGTCTGGCTTGAGGTTGCGAATCCGCGGCAGCGCGGCCTCGCCGCTTTCGGCTTCGCCCACGACTTCGATGTCGACCTCGGCCGACAGGATCATGCGAATGCCGGTGCGGACGATCGCGTGATCGTCCACGATGAATACACGGATGGTCATCCTTAACCCCGCTGATGAATGATCGGCGGAGACTAAGCAACCCTCGGACGGTATGCAAGCGCACCACCGCCCGAGGGCAATAGGTGCTGGTTCGGGAGCTCACTATCCTTAGTGGCTCCCGATTGCCGCTTCGGGGGACGGCACCAGCATGGGCAGCGTGAAGCAGCGGTGATGACACTGCAATCACATAGAGAAACATTCCCAATCAGCCACCAGAGGCGGCAAATTGGCGGACAGGGTGGGATTCGAACCCACGGAAGGGATTAACCTTCGGCGGTTTTCAAGACCGCTGCCTTAAACCACTCGGCCACCTGTCCAGGAGAAATCGGGCGCGGCGCCATTCACGCGCGGCGCGTATTCTCGCACGGCCTTCGCCCCAAACCCTAGTCTTTTCCGGGCTTTTTGGCCTTGTGCCCCGCGTCGGCCCCCTTGGCACCTTGGCAGGGGATACCGGTGACCTCACCGCATTCCAGGCGGACGGCTTCGATGAGCCCGGGCACCTTTTCAGCCAGGAAGTCGATGAACACCCGCACCGCCGGCAGCAGGCCGCGACGCGAGGCGAAGACCGCATGGATGATGCCTTGCGGCAAACGCCATTCCGGCAATACGACCTGCAACGCGCCGCTGCGCACGGCCTCGTGGCAGACCGTTTCCGGCAGCAGCGTGATGCCCACGCCCTGCTCGGCCAGCGCCATCATCATCGGGAAATCAAAGCCCATTACCCGCGGACGCAGTTCGACGCGCCGCACCTCGCCATCGGGGCCGTGCAGCTCCCAGCGCTGGCGCGCCTCGTCCTCGCTGACGCTGAGGGTCACGTGTTCGGACAGGTCCTCCGGCACTTTCGGGCGCCCCATGCCCTTGAGGTAGCCCGGGCTGGCGACAAGGAGCTCCTGGGTCATGCCGAAGCTGCGCATCACCAGGCTGCCGTCGTCGTCGAGCTTGGAGCGCACGCGCAGGGCGACATCGATGCCTTCGTTGATGATGTCGACGCGACGGTTGCTCACGTGCATCTGCACGCGCACCTGCGGATAGCGCGCGAGGAATTCAGGCAGCAGCTTGGGCATCTGGTGCTGCGCGAGCGCGACCGGCACGCTGACGCGGATCACGCCGCGCGGCTCGGCACTGAGCCGATCCACGACCTCCCGCGCGGCCTGGGCTTCGGCCAGCATCGACTGGGCGTGGCGGTACACGCCCTGCCCCACTTCGGTCACCGCGAAGCGGCGCGTCGAACGCTGCAACAAGCGCACGCCAAGGTCCGATTCGAGCTGGCTGATGCGGCGGCTCAATCGCGACTTGGGAATGCCCAGTGCACGCTCGGCGGCGGCGAAGCCGGCATGGTCCACCACCGCTGCGAAGTAATAGAGGTCGTTGAGATCGTTCACGGCGAGAGTTCCATATTCAGAACGTTTCGTGACATTTGAACAGGTTTATCCCACGCAGGCAACAGCCTAACGTTGTGTCCCAAGGCGGTCGCACCGACCGCGTCACCCGACAACGAGGCACGCCATGAAGCTCCTGCACATCGATTCCAGCGCCCTGGGCGCAAACTCCGTCACCCGCGACCTTAGCGCGGCGGTCGTCGCCCGCTGGCAGAACGCCGTCCCGGGCCTTTCCGTCGAATATCGCGACCTGGACGCCAATCCCGTCCCGCACCTGACCGGCGGCTCGCTGGCAGGCGCCAATGCGGAAGAGGCAGCCGATGCCGCCGCGATCATGGAGCAGTTCCTGGCCGCGGACGTCGTCGTCGTGGGCGCACCGATGTACAACTTCGGCATCCCCTCGACCCTGAAGGCGTGGATCGACCGCGTCGCCGTCGCCGGCAAGACCTTCCGCTATACCGAGAATGGTCCGGAAGGCCTGGCCGTTGGCAAGAAGGTGATCGTGGCCAGCGGCCGCGGCGGCCTGCACACCGGCGCTCCCAGCGACTTCCAGGAGCCGTACCTGACGTTCGTGCTGGGCTTCCTGGGCATCACCGACGTGGAGTTCGTCCGCGCCGAGGGCGTGGCCTATTCGCCGGAACACCGAGCCAATGCCATTGCCGGCGCGAAGGACTCCATTTCGGCGCCGCTTGCCCTGGCCGCCTGAGGAATCCGTAGCTGTCCCCTGCATCCGGCTCCCTCCCCCTCCCCGCCGGATGCATTCGGGCCCGCCCCAAAAGGCGGGCCCTTTCTTTTCTGGGAAGCGGTCGCCCTCGGAGGACCGTCATTCCATCCATGGGTTCCGCAACGGCTGGACGTTGGCCAGCTGCCGCGCGGTGCGCACCTCTCCGATCTTCGCCTTGAGCTGCCCCGCCAGTTTCGGTTCGAGTCGTGCAGACCGGCGGTATCACCCTCAGAAGGGGGTTGCCTCAGCCAGCGCAGCGGAACGTCAGGTTGACCCGAAACTCGCCGGTTGCTGGGTGCCAGGCGGACTTCAGAGGCGCTATGCCATGGAATCGCATCCGCGACGGCCCGCCCCAAACCACGACATCACCATGCTGCAGGCCCACGCGCTGGCTTCGCCCCCCGCGTTCCAACTCCCCCCAGAGGAACGTCGCAGGCACCCCGAGTGATACGGAGACGATAGGCGCTTCCAGGCGGGCCTCATCCCGGTCCTGATGCAGGCTCAGACGCGAACCGGACTGATAGCGGTTGATAAGGCAGGCATCGGGAGCGAAACCTTGGTAACCCGCCTCCTCCGCGGCCCGTGTTGCTAGCTTCAAAAAGCTCTCTGGCATGACGGGCCAGGAGTGCCCGGTTTCCGGATCGCGAGCGTCATATCGATAGCCGCGGCGATCGCTCACCCAGCCCAGCCGACCGCAATTGGTCATCGCCACCGACATGCGGAAGCCGCCAGGCGTGACGAGGTGGCGGAACGGTGCTGCCCGCGTGATCGCGTCCACCTCCTGCAGCAGGGATTCCGCGTGATCGAGCGCAAACCCCCGCAACACCCATGCGCCGTCCGAAAGCGCTTCGCGAGCGGTTGCGCCCGAATCGGATGACACGCTGCCGAACAGGTCCGGCGTCCACATGGGCGACGCCTCCCTCATGCCTGGGCTTCGCGCGCCAGCAGCGTACGCTTGCGCGCCACGCCCCAGCGATAGCCCGACAACGCACCATCGTTGCGGACCACGCGGTGACACGGAATCGCCACGGCCAGCGTGTTCGCGGCACAGGCGCCGGCGACCGCACGCACGGCCTGCGGTGCCCCGATGCGCCGAGCGATCTCGGCATAGCTGACGGTCTCGCCAACGGGCACCTCGCGCAACGCCTGCCACACGCGTTGCTGGAACGCAGTGCCACGCACGTCCAGCGGCAACGCAAGCCCGGAGCGCGGCGACTCCACGAAACCCACCACCGTTGCCATCCACGCCTCGAACTGGACGTCACCGCCCACCAGTTCGGCCTTGGGAAAGCGGTCCTGCAGCTCCTTCAGCAGATGCTCTGGATCATCCCCGAGGGCGATGTGGCATAGCCCCTTGTCGCTGGCGGCGACCACGATGGCCCCCAGCGAACACTGGCCCAGCGCGAAGCGGATGCGGGTCTCGGCACCACCTCCGCGGTACGTACGCGCCTTCATGCCCAGGACCTGCTCAGCCTGCTCGTAGAAGCGCGCACTGGTGGCGTAGCCGGCGTCGTATATGGCGTCGGTGACGCGGACGCCCTCCTGCAGGGCATCGCGCAGCCGACGGGTGCGGTGAGCGTCGGCGTAGGCCTTGGGCGTCACGCCTGTGACCGCCTTGAACACGCGATGGAAATGGTAGGGACTGAGCCCCGCCGCGCTGGCCAGCGCGCCAAGGCTGGGCGGGCGCTCGGCGGTTTCAATGCGACGGCACGCGCGGGTGACCAGGGCCGCATGCTGCTCCGCCACCGAGGGCTCGTCCGGGCGGCAGCGACGGCAGGGGCGGAAACCCGCTTGCAGCGCGTCCGCCGCGCACGCATGGAAGTTGACGTGTTCCGGCCTGGCATGGCGCGACGGACACGAGGGGCGGCAATACACGCCCGTTGTACTGACTGAATAAACAAAAGTGCCGTCGGCACGGGGATCGCGAGCCAGGACAGAAGCCCAGCGCGGGTCCATCGCAGCGGTGTTGGCGGGTGCGGCGTTCATCGGGCGTCCTCCGCGCTGGGTTGCGCGGAAGTCACGTTAGGCGACCCGGTCACGGTGCGATATCCGGGTCTTGCGGTCAAATCCCACGCCGCCCGGGGAAGCGCGATGCCCCGCCCAAGGCATCAGGCGATGATATCGAGCCCGCCCATGTACGGCCGCAGCGCCTCGGGCACGGTGATCGACCCGTCGGCGTTCTGGTAGTTCTCCATCACCGCAATCAGCGCACGCCCCACCGCCACGCCCGAACCGTTCAGCGTGTGCACCAGCTCCGGCTTGCCATTGGCCGGGTTGCGGTAGCGCGCCAGCATGCGGCGGGCCTGGAAGCCTTCGCAGTTGGAGCACGAGGAAATCTCGCGGTAGGTATCCTGCGACGGCAGCCAGACTTCCAGGTCGAAGGTCTTGGTGGCGGAGAAGCCCATGTCGCCGGTGCACAGCAGCACGCGGCGGTACGGCAGACCGAGCTTTTCCAGCACCACCTCTGCACAGCGGGTCATGCGCTCGTGCTCGGCGTAGCTCTCTTCAGGCTTGGCGATCGTCACCAGCTCCACCTTTTCGAACTGGTGCTGGCGGATCATGCCGCGCACGTCGCGGCCGCCGCTGCCGGCTTCGGCACGGAAGCACATCGAATGCGCGGTCATGCGCAGCGGCAGCACCTCGGCCTCGAGGATGGTGTCGCGGGCGATGTTGGTCAGCGGCACTTCCGAGGTCGGGATCAGGTAGCGCTTGCTCTCGCCCACCTCGGTGGAGAACAGGTCCTCCTCGAATTTCGGCAACTGGCCGGTGCCGCGCATGCTGTCGGCGTTGACCAGCAGCGGCACGTTGGTTTCCTGGTAGCCGTGCTCGTCGGTGTGCAGGTCGAGCATGAACTGCGCCAACGCGCGGTGCAGGCGCGCGATGGGGCCACGCAGCACCGTGAAGCGGGAGCCTGACAGCTTGGCCGCGGTCTCGCCGTCCAGCCAGCCATTGCGCGCACCCAGCTCGACGTGGTCCAGCACCTTGAAATCAAAGTGGCGCGGGGAGCCCCAGCGATGCTGCTCGACGTTATCGGCCTCGTCGCTGCCCGCCGGCACGGACTCGTGCGGCAGGTTGGGAATGCCCAGCGCGATGGCCTCCAGCTCGCCACGGATCGCATCCAGGCGCTCTTCGCTGGCCCTGAGCTCATCGCCGAAGCCGGCCACTTCGGCCTTGATGCCTTCCACTTGCGCGGTGATCGCTTCGGCTTGGGCGGCATCACTGGAGGACTTGGCGCGCCCCATCAGCTGACCGATTTCCTTCGACTTGGTGTTGCGCAGGTTCTGCAGCTCCTGTGTCCGCACCTGGATCTGCTTGCGCTCGACCTCCAGTGACTCCAGCACGCTCGCATCGAGCTCAAAACCGCGGGTTTCGCGCAAGCGGGCGGCAAGTTCGGCGGGCTGTTGGCGCAGCAGGTTCGGGTCGAGCATGGCAAAGCCTGAATAGTGATCAGAACCGGGATTATCGCAGCGTTGGCCCCGGATTGACGTTTTGTTAAGCCAGAGGCTGGCAACAATCAGACATCCGCTGTCTGGACCGCGCATGTCGACCCCCGTCTCCCACCCCCCTCGCCGCCCGCTTAATCTTGACGCCTGGAAGCCTTCCACCCGTTCATTGCTGTGGGTGGGGCTGGCGTTCATCGTGGGATTGGCCCTTTTCGCATGGGCCATCTCTGGCGGCCGGCAGAATGACTTCTTCCACGCCAACCAGACGCCGCCCACTGCAGCACCGCGGGATTACGCCCCCCTGCCGACGCCGCTTCCCGCGGGCGATGCCCGCGGTAATGCCAGCGGGATGGGGCAGCAGCCGGACATGGGCACCGCCAGATCCGAACGACCCTACGTGGTGGAAGCCCCTCGCCCACCCCCGCCAACGGCCGCGCCGGCGCCCCCCGCCGCCCCCAGGCCAGCGCCCAGCAACACGGCGACGACGTTGCCGATGCCCATTGCCGGCCAGACGCCCGCCCCGCGCTACCCCAGTCGCGCGTTGCGGCGCGGCGAATCGGGAACGGTCCGGGTGCGCGTGGAAGTAAGCCCTGATGGGCGTCCGTCGCAGGTCAGCGTGGCGCAGGCAAGCGGTTCGCGCGATCTGGACCGCGCTGCGATGGATGCGGTGCGCCGCTGGCGCTTCCACCCGGCACGACGCAATGGCGAACCGGTGCCTGGCACGGTGATCGTTCCGATCAGCTTCTCCCCGTAATGACCGGCGAGGGCTAACCCCGAACCGACAGGCACACGGCAGCGACTCGAGGCGAACGAAGCCGGCACCGCCGTTGGATTGGGCTGATCAGCCCGGTTCCAGACCGAACCCGACCCCGCTGGCCAATTCGACAAACCCCGGGAACGAGGTAGCCACATTGGCCACGTCGTCGATGCGCACGGGTGCTTGGGCAACCTGCGCGGCAATGGCGAAGCTCATGGCGATGCGGTGATCACCATGGCTGTCGACGCGGCCGCCTTCCAGAGGGCCCCCTAGGATGATCGCGCCGTCAGGTGTTTCCTCAATTGCGACGCCCAGCGAACGCAGGCCGGCGGCCATGGTGGCGATGCGGTCCGACTCTTTCACCCGCAGTTCGGCGGCACCACTGACCGTGGTGGTGCCCGTGGCGCAGGCGGCAGCGACGAACAGGGCCGGGAACTCGTCGATCATGTCCGGCACCAGCGACTCCGGCACGACAGCGCCGTGCAACGGTGCGTACGACACCCGCAGGTCCGCGACCGGCTCGCCGCCCTGTTCGCCCGCGTTCTCCTCGCGGATATCCGCGCCCATCAGGCGCAGCGCGGCCAGCAGACCGGTGCGCCGGGGGTTCATGCCGACGCGCTCCAGCGTCAACCGTGACCCGGGGATGACACTGGCGGCAACCAAGAAGAACGCAGCCGAGGAAAAGTCCGCGGGCACGGCGACGTCGGTCGCCCTGAGCACGTGCCCCCCTTCAAGCTCCGCCTCGCCGGGGCCGAAACGAATGGGCCAGCCGAAGGCCTGCAGCATCCGCTCGGTGTAGTCGCGGGTGGGGTGCGGCTCGCGCACGCGGGTGGTGCCTTTCGCGTACAGGCCGGCCAGCAACAAGGCCGATTTCACCTGCGCGCTGGCAACCGGCAGCGTGTATTCGATGCCATGCAGGGGCTGGCCGCCGTGCACGTGGAGTGGCGGCACGCCATCACCCGTGGCATCAATCCGCGCGCCCATGCGCGACAGCGGGTCGATCACACGGCGCATGGGGCGCTTGGAGAGCGAGGCATCGCCCACCAGCGTGCTGTCGAAGCGCTGCCCTGCGAGCACGCCCGCCAGCAGGCGCATGCCCGTGCCGGCGTTGCCACAATCCAGGGCTGATGCACTGGGGCGCAAGCCGTGCAAGCCCACGCCATGCACGATGCGCTCGCTGGCACTCGGCGTCTCGATACGTACGCCCAACTGTTCGAACACGCGCGCCGTAGCCCGGGTGTCCTCGCCTTCGAGGAAACCGGTGATGCGGGTGGTGCCTTCGGCCAGCGCCCCCAGCATGACCGCACGGTGCGATACGGACTTGTCTCCCGGCACGCGGATCGTGCCCCGCAGGGCGCGGCCGCGGCTGGCGGTCCAGTGTTGCGTGCTGCCGCTCATGCCAGCACCTCGTCCAGTGCGGCCAGCAGGCGTCGGTTCTCGTCGCGAGTGCCGACGGTGATGCGCAGGCAATCCCCCAGGCCATAGCCGCCCATGGGGCGCAGGATCACACCGCGTTCCACCAGCGCGCGCTCAACGGCAGATGTGCGCTCGCCAAATTCCACCAGCACGAAGTTGGTCTGCGACGGGAACACCCGCAGGCCGCGTGCACGAAGCGCCTCGCCGAGGGCCGTGCGCTCTTCGGCGTTACGAGCCCGGACCCAAGCCAGGTGTTCGGCATCGCCCAGCGCGGCCTCGCATGCCGCCAACGCCAGCAGGTTGACGTTGAAGCTTTCGCGCACGCGCTCCATCACGGCCATCAAGCCGGCAGGCGCCACAAAGTAACCCACGCGCAGGCCCGCCAGCCCATAGGCCTTGCTGAAAGTGCGGCTGATCACGAGGTTGGGATGCGCATCGCGCAACGCCAAGCCACTCCGGTAGTCCGGCGCATCGGCCATCTCGGCGTAAGCTTCGTCGAAGACCACGATCACGTGGTCAGGCACACGGGCCAGGAAAGCACGCAGCGCCTCGGCGCCCAGCCAGGTACCGGTGGGGTTGTTGGGGTTGGCCAGGTAAAGCAGCGTCGTGGCGGGCGTGATCGCAGCCAGCAACGCCTCCAGATCGTGTCCCGCGGGCATCGCATCGGTGCGCGGCAGGGCATCGGCCACGCGCGAGGTCGCTCCGGCGGCCTGCGCCGCCAGCGCGAACACCGCGAAGCCGTGACGCGGGTAGACCACCTCGGCGCCGGGGCCAGCGAAGACCTGCGCAATCATCATCAGCAGCTCATGCGAGCCGTTGCCCAGCAGCAACTCGTCCTCGCGGACGCCATGCACGCGCGCCAGCGCGCGCTTGAGGTCGGCACCCAACGGGTCGGGATAGCGATGCAGTTCGTGCAGCCGGTCCAGTACGGCGGCCCGCGCCACCGGCGAAGGGCCGTACGGGTTCTCGTTCGACCCCAGTTCCACCAGTTGTGCGGCGCCAAAGCGACGACGCAAGGCCACGAGGTCGTGGCCGGGATCGTAGGCCTTCAGCGCCTGGACGCCTCGGCTGGCGCGCGCCGAATACCACGCCTCGTCGTGCACGTTGGGGCAAGGGGCCGCTTCCAGCGTCGCGCTCATACGATCGCCACCGGGTACGATCCCAGCACCTTGACCTGGGTGGCGTACGCACCCAAGTCGCGCAGCGCCTCGCGCATGGCCGCTTCCTCCGAATGGCCGCTGACGTCGATGAAGAATGCGTACTGCCACAGCCCGGTGTGACCGGGGCGCGACTCGATGCGGTTCATGCTCAAACCGTGCCGCGCGAACGGCTCCAGCACGTGGTGCAATGCACCCGGCTGATCGTTGATGAACACCAGCAGCGAGGTGCGATCGTTGCCCGACGGCGGGAACAACTCGCGGCCCAACACCAGGAAGCGCGTGGTGTTGTCCGGGCGATCCTCGATCGGGCCGGCCACGCGCTGCAGCCCGTACACCGGGCCGGCACTGGCACCGGCGATGGCGGCCGCGTCGTCGGCAGTGCGCGCGCGCTTGCAACCCTCGGCGTTGCTGCCCACGGCGATCTTCTCGGCCTTGGGCAAGTACTGACGCAGCCACGCCTTGCACTGTGCGAAGGATTGCGGGTGCGCGTACACGCGCTCGATGTCCTCGATCCGGCCCGAACGCGACAGCAGGTGCTGGTGGATGCGCAACTCCACTTCGCCGCAAATCCTGGCCTTGGACGTCAGGAACATGTCCAAGGTGGACTGGATAGTGCCCTGCGTGGAGTTCTCCACCGGCACCACACCGAAGTCGGCGTTGCCGGCTTCCACTTCCTGGAACACTTCCTCGATGCTGCCCAGCGGCATCGCATGGATGGAGTGGCCGAAGTGTTTGTACACGGCCTGCTGCGTGTGCGTGCCTTCGGGGCCGAGGTAGCCTATCTTCAGCGGCTCCTGCTGCGCCAGGCACGCGGACATGATTTCGCGGAAGAGGCGGACCAGGACTTCGTCCTGCAGCGGGCCCTCGTTGCGGTCCACCACGCGGCGCAGCACCTGCGCCTCGCGTTCAGGGCGATAGTAGTCCACGGCGGCGGCGAGCTTTCCCTTGGCCTTGCCCACCTGCCCGGCATAGCGCGCGCGCTCGGCGATCAGGTCCTGGATCGCGCGATCGACGCTGTCGATGCGCTCGCGCAGCACACCCAGGTCCAGCGCGGGCGACTTGGCCGGCGCCGATGGCTGCTCGGGCTTGGCGGACCTGGCGAGGGCCGAACCAGCCGGCTTGGCAAGCTCCGCGCCAACAACCGCGGCCGCGCCCGGCTTCGCCGCCTTGGCAGGCTTTCTCGTCCCGGCTTTCGCACTTTTGCCGTCGGGCGGCGTCCTGGCCATCAGCCATGCCTCCGCTGGAAGTCCTGCATGAACGCCGCCAGCGCCTGCACGCCCTCCTCCGGCATGGCGTTATAGATGGAGGCGCGCATGCCGCCGAGCACCCGATGGCCCTTCAGCGAGATCAGGCCCGCATCCTTGGCCTCGGCCAGGAACGGTGCATCCAAGGCCGCGTCGTGCAGGAAGAACGGCACGTTCATGCGCGAGCGGGCCGCAGGCACCACCTCATTGCGGTAATAGCCACCCGATTGGTCGATGGTGGTGTACAGCAGTGCGGCCTTGCGGGCGTTGCGCCGCGCAAACTCCTCGACGCCGCCTTCGGCCAGCATCCACTTCACGGTAAGACCCAGCAGATACCAGTTCCAGCTGGGCGGGGTGTTGAGCATGGACTCGGCGGCCAGGTTGGAGGCGTAGTTGAAGATGTCCGCTCGCGGCTGACCGGCCCGCGACAGCAAGTCGCGGCGCACGATCACCACGCTGATGCCCACCGGTCCGAGGTTCTTCTGCGCGCCTGCGTAGATCACACCGAACTTCGACACATCCAGCGGCTCGGAGGCGATTGAAGAACTGAAATCAGCGACCAGCGGCACCTCGCCGACGTCGGGAATGTCGCGGTACTCCACGCCGTGGATGGTTTCGTTGGCGGTGTAGTGCACGTACGCCGCGTCCTTCGACAACGACCAGGTGGACGGCGGAGGCGCGTCGCGGAACCCGCCGGCTTCGGTATTGGCCGCCAGGTTGATGGTGACGTACGGCGCGGCCTGCTTGAGGGCGGTCTTGCCCCAGTGGCCGGTGACCACGTAGTCGGCTACTTGCCCGGGCGCAGCGAAATTCAGCGGGATCAAGGCCTGTGCCGTGGTGGCGCCACCGGCAGTGAACAACACGGCGTAGTCCTGCGGGATGCCCATCAGGCGACGCAGGTCGGCCTCGGCCTCGGCGGCGACCTGGATGAACTCCGGCCCGCGGTGGCTGAGCTCGACGATCGAGGCGCCCACGCCACGGAAATCCAGCATCTCCTCCTGCGCCTGGCGCAGCACCGCCTCGGGCAGCGTGGCGGGGCCGGCACTGAAGTTGTAGGCGCGGGACATGGCAGGAACTCCGGTCAAACGAGGGCCGTTCAGTATGCCGCAGCGCATCACTGACGGTGGCTACGGTTTCCAGCGCAACGACCGCGGGGCCTGGGTTCGGGCATGTTCAGCCGGTGCTTTGACAAATAGTGAATGATCGTTCATTCTCTATTTCGAACCATCTCCCTCCCGGAACCCTCCCCCATGCCCCGCCCCCTCTTCCGTCTGGTGCCGCTGGCCCTTTCGCTCTCCCTCGTGCTGACCGCCTGCGGCGGCGATGCCCCCGCCCAACAGGGCTCCACCCAGGCCGTGCCGGTCTCCGTGGTCACCCTCAAGTCCGAGGACGTGACCCTGATCCGCGAGCTCCCGGGCCGGACCACGCCGTCGCTGATCGCCGAAGTCCGCCCGCAGGTGTCCGGCATCGTCCGCCGCCGGCTGTTCACCGAGGGTGGCGAAGTCCGCGCCGGCGAACCGCTGTACCAGTTGGACGACGCCGCCTATCGCGCCGACAGCAACGCCGCCCGCGCATCATTGGCGCGCGCCCAGGCCGCGCTGGTCACCGCGCGTCTCAACGCCGGCCGTAGCGCGGAGCTGGTCAAGATCGACGCCATCGCCCGCCAGGACAACGACAACGCCCAGGCACAGCTGCGCCAGGCCGAAGCCGACGTAAAGGCGGCTCAGGCCGTGGTCGATGGCACCGGCGTGACGCTGGACTACGCGCGCATCACCTCGCCCATCAGCGGCCGTATCGGCAAATCCAGCGTGACCCAGGGCGCACTGGTCAGCGCCGGCCAAGCCACACCGCTAGCCACCGTGCAGCAACTCGACCCGATCTACGTCGACCTGACCCAATCCAGCGCCGAGCTGCTCGCGCTGCGCAAGGGCCTGGCGACCGGTGCGCTGGGCAACACCGACAGCCTGCCGGTCACCGTACTTCTGGAAGACGGCAGCGCCCACGCCCACGAGGGTAAGCTGGCCTTCTCCGAAGTCACCGTCGACCCGAGCACGGGTAGCTTCGCGCTGCGCGTTGTGGTGCCCAACCCCGACGGCGTGCTGCTGCCAGGCATGTACGTGCGCGCGGTCGTCGGCAACGGCGAGCGCAAGGACGCGATTCTGGTTCCGCAGCAAGGCGTCACCCGCGACCCCAAGGGCAACACCTCTGCGCTGGTCGTGGGCAAGGACGGCAAGGCCGAGACACGCCCGGTCAAGGTCAGTCGCGCCATCGGCGACCGCTGGCTGGTCGAAGACGGCCTCAAGGCCGGCGACCGCGTGATCGTCGAAGGTCTGCAGAAGATCAAGCCTGGCGCCCCGTTGGTGGCAAGTGAGGCCGGCACCCCCGCCCCGGCCCGTACCGCCGCCAACCCCTTCTCCAAGCCCGCCGCCGGCGCGGGCAGCAAGTAAGAGGCGCCGCGCATGGCTCGTTTTTTCATTGATCGGCCCATCTTCGCGTGGGTCATCGCCATCATCATCATGCTCGCCGGCAGCCTGGCCATCTTCAAGCTGCCGGTGTCGATGTATCCCACCATCGCCCCGCCCGCGGTCGAGATCCGCGCCACCTACCCCGGCGCCTCGGCCAAGGTGGTGGAAGACTCGGTGACGCAGATCATCGAGCAGAACATGAAGGGCCTGGATGGGTTGATCTACTTCTCGTCCAACAGCTCGTCCAACGGCATGGCGACCATCTCCCTGACGTTCGACAACGCCACCGATCCCGACACCGCCCAGGTGCAGGTGCAGAACAAGCTGCAGCTGGCCATGCCGCTGCTGCCGCAGGAAGTGCAGCGCCAGGGCGTCAACGTCGCCAAGGCACAGTCCAGCTTCCTGCAGGTAGTCGCGTTCGTGTCCGAAGACGGCAGCATGGACAAGAACGACATCGCCGACTTCGTGGGCAGCAACCTGGTCGACCCGCTCAGCCGCGTGCCGGGCGTGGGCAACCTGCAAGTGTTCGGCGGCAAGTACGCCATGCGCATCTGGCTGGACCCCAACAAGCTGCACACCTTCAAGCTGTCGACCAACGAGGTGGTGGCCGCCATCAAGGCGCAGAACGCGCAGGTCGCGCTCGGCCAGCTGGGTGGCACGCCGGCGGTACCGGGCCAGCAGATCAACGCCACCATTTCCGCGCAGGACCGCCTGCAGACCCCGGAACAGTTCCGCGACATCATCGTGCGCGCCAACAGCGACGGCTCCACGCTGAAGCTGGGCGACGTTGCCCGGGTGGAACTGGGCGCGGAAACGTACGACTTCATCACCCGCTACAACGGCAAGCCGGCCACCGCCATCGCCGTCTCGCTGGCCACCGGCGCCAACGCGCTGGATACCGCTGCCCAGGTGGAACAGGCGCTGGACGACCTGAAGCCCAGCTTCCCGGCCGGACTCAAGGCAGTCACCGCCTACGACACCACGCCGTTCGTCAACGTGTCCATCAAGAACGTCATCAAGACCCTGCTCGAAGCCATCGTGCTGGTGTTCCTGGTGATGTACCTGTTCCTGCAGAACTTCCGCGCCACCCTCATCCCCACCATCGCCGTGCCGGTGGTGCTGCTGGGCACGTTCGGCATCCTGGCCGCGCTGGGCTTCTCCATCAACATGCTGACCATGTTCGCCATGGTGCTGGCCATCGGCCTGCTGGTGGACGACGCGATCGTGGTGGTCGAGAACGTCGAGCGCATCATGACCGAGGAAGGCCTGTCGCCTTTGGAGGCGACGCGCAAGTCGATGGACCAGATCACCGGCGCGCTGGTCGGCATCGGCCTGGTGCTGTCGGCGGTGTTCATCCCGATGGCGTTCATGTCCGGCTCCACCGGCATCATCTACCGGCAATTCTCGGCCACGATCGTTTCGGCAATGGCGCTATCGGTGGTGGTCGCCATCGTTCTGACCCCGGCGCTGTGCGCCACCATGCTCAAGCCACTGAAAAAGGGTGAGCACCACGACAGCGGCAACGGTCGGTTCGCGCGCTTCTTCGGCTGGTTCAACCACGGCTTCGACCGCTCCAGCACCAGCTACCAGCGCGGCGTGTGCGGCATCCTGCAGCGCCCGGGCCGCTTCATGGCGATCTTCGCGGCGATGGTGGTGGTGATGGGCGCGCTGTTCGCGCGCATGCCCACCTCGTTCCTTCCGGGCGAAGACCAGGGCGTGCTGTTCTCGTTGGTGCAGACGCCGGCCGGCGCCACCCAGGAACGCACCATGCAGACGATCGAGAAGATCGAGCAGCACTTCATGGAGAATGAGAAGGCGGCAGTGGACTCGGTGCTCAGCGTGCAGGGTTTCAGCTTTGCCGGCATGGGCCAGAACGCGGGCATGGCCTTCGTCAAGCTCAAGGACTGGTCCGAGCGTGAGGACCCGGCACTGAGCGCCGACGCGGTCGCCGGCCGCGGCATGGGTGCGCTGATGCAGATCAAGGATGCGATGGCGTTCGTGTTCCCGCCGCCGGCCATGCCGGAGCTGGGCACCGCCGCCGGCTTCACCTTCTTCCTCAAGGACAACACCGGCCAGGGCCACGAGGCGTTGCTGGCCGCGCGCAACCAGCTGCTGGGCACCGCGGCGCAGAGCAAGCTGCTGGTGGCGGTCCGCCCCAACGGCCAGGAAGACACTCCGCAGTTCCGCGTGGACGTGGACCAGGCCAAGGCGTCGGCGCTGGGCCTGTCGATTGCCGACATCAACGCCACCCTGGCCACCGCCTGGGGCAGCGCCTACGTGGACGACTTCATTGACCGCGGCCGCGTCAAGCGCGTGTACGTGCAGGGCGATGCGAAGTTCCGCATGGGCCCGGACGACTTCAACCTGTGGTCGGTGAAGAACCACCAGGGCGAGATGGTGCCGTTCTCCGCCTTCGCCACCTCGCACTGGGACTACGGCTCGCCGCGATTGGAGCGTTACAACGGCGTCTCGGCGATGGAGATCCAGGGCCAGGGTGCCCCGGGCGTGTCCTCGGGTGACGCGATGGCGGAAATCGAACGCCTGGTCTCCGAGCTGCCCCCGGGCTTCGGCATCGAGTGGACCGCGCTGTCCTACCAGGAGCAGCAGGCCGGCTCGCAGACCTCCTTGCTGTACATCCTGTCGCTGATGGTGGTGTTCCTGTGCCTGGCCGCGCTGTACGAGAGCTGGACCGTGCCGACCGCCGTTCTGTTGGTGGCGCCGTTGGGCATTCTCGGCGCCGCGCTGGCCAACACCATGGCCGGCATGGGCCGCGACGTGTACTTCCAGGTGGCCATGCTCACCACGGTGGGCCTGACCAGCAAGAACGCGATCCTGATCGTGGAATTCGCCAAGGCCAACCTGGAAAGCGGCATGGAGCTGGTCGCCGCCACCATGCAGGCCGTGCGGGACCGCCTGCGGCCGATCATCATGACCTCGCTGGCGTTCGGCCTGGGCGTGCTGCCGCTGGCCATCGCCGCCGGCGCCGGCTCGGGTGCGCAGCGCGCCATCGGCACCGGCGTGCTTGGCGGCATGGTCGTGGGGACCGCGCTGGGCGTGTTCTTCATCCCCCTGTTCTTCGTGGTGGTGCAGCGCATCTTCGGTGGCCGCAAGGCCACCAAGCCCGCGGCCGCCGAAGGAGTCACCGCTCATGACTAAGTCCGTTCTTGCGCCGCTGGCGCTGGCCACCGTGCTGTTCACCACCGGCTGCGCCACCCTGGCACCCAGCTTGCCCGCCGCCGACACAGCCACCCCGGCTGACTGGCCGCTACCGGCCAACACCGGCGAAGGCGCGCCGACCACCGTACCCGCCGATGGTGTGCCCACCGTCCCCATCGCCGACATCGGCTGGCGCGACTTCTTCGCCGATCCAAAGCTGGACGCACTGGTGGAAACCGCACTGGCCAACAACCGCGACCTGCGCGTGGCCGCGCTCAACGTGGAGCGCGCACGCGGCCAGTACCGCATCCAGCGCGCCGACCGCCTGCCGGCGCTGGGCGCCACCGCCACCCTGCAGCGCAGCGGCGGCGATGCCCCGGTCACCGAGGCCTACACCGCCGGCGTGGGCCTGGCCGCCTTCGAACTGGACCTGTTCGGGCGCGTGCGCAACCTCAGCAACGCCGCGCTGCAACGCTACTTCGCCACCGACGAGGCACGCATCGGCGTGCAGCTGAGCCTGATTGCCGAGGTGGCCAACGCCTACCTGACGCTGGCGGCCGACCAGGAGCTGCAACAGATCGCGCAGGCCACGCTGCGCAACCACGAGGAAAGCCTCGCCCTGGCGGAAAAGCGCCACGCCGTGGGCGCGACCTCTGCGTTGGACCTGGCCCAGGCCCAGGCCGAGCTGGAAGGCGCCCGCGCGGACGTGGCCCGGCTGGGCGGCGACGTGGCCCGCGATACCCACGCGCTGCAACTGCTGGTCGGCACCCCGCTGGCGCCGGAGTTGCTGCCCGGCGGCCCGAGCGACGACGCAATCGGCCTGCTGCCGCTGCCCGCCGGCCTGCCGTCGGAAGCGCTGCTGCGCCGCCCCGACGTTCGCGCGGCCGAACACCAGCTGCTGGCCGCCAACGCCAACATCGGTGCGGCCCGCGCGGCGTTCTTCCCGTCGATCTCGCTGACCGGCTCGGTCGGCGCCGCCAGCGGCGAACTGTCTGACCTGTTCTCCGCAGGCACGCATGCGTGGAGCTTCGTACCGTCGATCACGCTGCCGATCTTCCAGGGCGGCAAGCTGCGCGCCAACCTGGCCGTGGCCCATGTCGACCGCGACATCGCCTTGGCCGAGTACGAAAAGGCCATCCAGGCCGGCTTCCGCGACGTCGCCGACGCATTGGCGCTGTCGGAGGCGTTGGCCCAGCAGCAGCAGGCATTGCGGGCACAGGTGGACGCGGCCACCCGCGCCGACACGCTGGCACGCGCGCGGCACGAGGCCGGACGCGACAGCTACCTGACACGGCTGGTCGCACAGCGCACACTGTATGCAGCCCGGCAAGGGCTGATCACGGTACGCCAGGCCGAGCAGGCCAACCGGGTCGCCCTGTACCGGGCGCTCGGCGGCGGATGGAGCGAAACAGGTCAATGAACGTCAAAGCCCGCAGCAGCAAAGCCGAAGCCCGGACGCAGGCCCAGCGCGAGCGCATCCTGTGCGCCGCGCAACAATGCTTCATCGAGTTCGGCTTCCATGCGGCGGGCATGGCCAAGATCGCGGAGACGGCCGGGATGAGTCCAGGCCTGATCTACCGCTACTTCGAGAACAAGAGCGCGATCATCCAGGCCATTGTCGAACGCCAGCTGGAGTATCTGCGCGAAGACATCAGCCTGAACCGCAAGATCGACCTGACCGAAGAGATGATTGCCGGCTATGGACGTGCCGGTGGCGATGATTCGCGCCGCCTCAACGCGTCCCTGCTGTTGGAACTGTCCGCCGAGGCCACGCGCGACCCGCAGATTGCCGCGGCGGTACTCAACTTCGACGAAGGCCTGCGCCACGCGCTTCACGACTGGCTGATGCGCAGCAAGGACGAGGGCGGTCACGCCCTGCCACCCGCACTGGTCCCGCCGCGCGCGCTGATCCTGCAACTGCTGTTCGAAGGCTTGCGCGTACGTGAAACCCGCCAGCCCAACCTCGACCGCCAGCTGCTGTCCGCGGCCCTGCACGAGGTCATTCCGCGGCTGCTCGAGCCCTGATCCCCATGGCCACGTCCACTCCACAAACGTCCGGGCACGCCCCACGCCGTGGCCGCCGCGCGGATTCTGACAAGCACCGTGCGATCCTGGTCGAGGCCCGGCGCATGTTCACGCGTGCAGGCTTCGAAGCGGCCAACATGGACCGCCTGGCCGCGGTTGCTGGCGTGTCGAAGGCCACCATCTACAAGCATTTCCAGAGCAAGGAGCAGTTGCTGCAGGCATTACTGGACGACCTGCTCGGCCACCTCCCCGCTCCTGCCACGCTGGTTGACCGCGGACAGGGCCCCCTGCCCGAGCGGCTGCTCACCATCGGCCAGCAGCTGTGCGCGCTGGCGACCAGCCAACTGGTGCTGGACGCCCGGGCACTCCTGGACGCCGCCGCCAAATCGGGATGGACCGCGCCGGGCGCCTTCTGGACATGCTGCGTCGCCCCCTACCGCGCGGCATTTGCCGCGATGCTGGACCAGACCGCCGACGACGACGGCCTTGAGATCACCGACGCGGAAATGGCGACATCGCAATTCTTCGCGCTGGTGGCATCCGAGCCGTTCCTGCGCCTCGCCTCGGGTGCGCCCCCGCTCACCAAGGCCGCGCTTACCGGTCATGTAACCGCCGCCGTCGGTACTTTCCTCCGCGCCTACAGGCAGGCCCCGGCCGCACGCACCTGATGGACCCCTCGTACTGGCGACGATGCAACTTCTTAACCGTCGCCGCTGTCTACTGGAAAGACCCCCTCTCGACGTCGTCCCATGTCCCTTCGCGATGCCCTCCGCATTCCCGCCACCGAGATTACCGACGAGGCGGTGTACCGTGATCGCCGGCGCCTGATCGCAGCGCTGGCGGCCAGCACTGCCCTGGCCCTGCCCGGCTGCGCCGAGGCTGACCCACCGGCGCCCCCCAGGGCGCCCATCACGCCCCAGCAGGCGCGTTCGGGCTTTCGCACCGACGAGACCCTGACGCGCATCGAGGACGTCACCAGCTACAACAACTTCTACGAGTTCGGCACCGGCAAGGCCGACCCGTCCAAGGCACGCAAGACCCTGCGCACTTCGCCATGGACCATCGCGGTCAGCGGCGAGTGTGCCAAGCCCGGCGTGCTGGACCAGACCGACCTGCTCAAGGGCCTCACGCCCGAGGAGCGGGTCTACCGCCTGCGCTGCGTGGAAGGCTGGTCGATGGTGATTCCGTGGCTGGGCGTACCGCTGGCTGCAGTGCTCAAGCGGTTCCAGCCCACCTCGAAGGCGAAGTACGTGGCTTTCACCACGCTGGCCGACCCACGGCAGATGCCGGGGCTGGTGTACCGCAGCATCGACTGGCCCTACCGCGAGGGCCTGCGCATCGACGAGGCCATGCACCCCCTCACACTGCTGGCCACGGGACTGTACGGCAAGCCGCTGCCGCAACAGAACGGCGCGCCGCTGAGGCTGGTGGTGCCATGGAAGTACGGGTTCAAGAGCATCAAGTCGATCGTCGAAATCCGCTTCGTCGAGAAGATGCCGCCGACCGCATGGAACGACCTGCAGCCGGACGAATACGGCTTCTTCTCCAACGTCAATCCCAACGTGGACCATCCGCGCTGGAGCCAGAAGACAGAGCGGCGGATCGCAGGTACGGCCAGCAAACTGTTCGCCGAGCGCATCCCCACGCGGCTGTTCAACGGCTACGCCGAACAGGTGGCCGGCATGTACAAAGGCATGGACCTGAGGAAGTGGTTCTGATGGCACCGTGGCGGCCCTCCTCCCGGGCCAACCTGGCGCTCAAGGCGATGGTCCATGCGCTGGCGCTGACGCCTGCGGCCATCCTGGCGATGCAGATCCGCGAGGAGTTCCTCACCGGCAGCGGTGCCTTGGGCGCTGATCCGGTCGCGGAGATCGAGCATCGACTCGGCCTGTGGGCGCTGCGCCTGCTGATGCTGACCCTGGCCATCACCCCGCTGCGCCAACTCACCGGGCAGACCGTGCTCCTGCGCTTCCGGCGCATGCTGGGCCTGTACACGTTCGTGTATGCCACGTTGCACCTGACGGCCTATCTCGTTCTGGATCTGCGCGGCTACTGGACCCAGATCTTCGAAGAGATCGCCAAACGACCCTACATCACCGTGGGCTTCCTGGCGTGGCTGTTGCTGCTCCCACTCGCTGCCACATCGACGCAGGCCGCGATCCGCCGGTTGGGCCGCCATTGGGCCCGGCTGCACAAGGCCATCTACGCCATCGGCATCCTGGCCGTGCTGCACTTCTGGTGGCTAGTGAAGTCCGACATCCGCGAACCGCTGCTCTATGCGGTGATTCTGGCCACGTTGCTGGGCTGGCGCGTGGTGCAGCGGTGGCGCGGCGTCAGCGCGCGCCAAAAAGCAGCAGCAAGCTAAGCAGGGTGGCCAGCATCAGCGCGGCCAGCAACAGCCAGGGGATACGCCGCACCGAGGTCGACAGCGTCGCCCGCCGTCCCGTATTGATCAACACCGGCGCCGCTTCGTCCGACTCCAGCAGCTCCGAATCCGGCAACGTCTCGGCAAGCGCCCGCAGCGGTGCTTCAACCACGAACCGATGCGTGGTGTCGAAGACCACCTGGTCGCCTACCCGCAGCAGCGCGTGACGGACCGGATGTCCGTTGACCGTGCTCCCGGTCTCCGAGCCCATGTCGCGCAACACGATGCCATTGGGATGCGGCTCCAGGCGCGCGTGCCGTTCGGCGAAATCGTGGTCGGTGATGACGATGTCCGAGTCCGCGCTGCGGCCCACCATGCGCGGGCGGTCCAGCGGAAAGGCGCGACCGTGGTGGGTGCCACCCACGCCACGCAGCACGGCATGTCCCTGTCCGTCGGTTTGGACGGTCTCCCGAGGTGCGGGCAAGGGCTCCGTGCCCAGCAACTGCAGCAACTGGCCTTCGAAGAAGATCGCATCGCCCGGCCGCAGCATGGCCATCCGGCGCACGGGTCGCCCGTTGACGTGAACCCCGCGCGAGCCTTCGCGCAGTTGCAGCCAGATGCCGCGTCGGTCCACGCAGAACTGCACCCGCGCATCGACACCGCTTTCGACCGGGCGCGGGCGACCGTCGGCGTCGAGGCCAACGGCATGCACGCCCGGTGTCAGCACCAGGTCGAGGTGGTCACGATGGGGGAAGCGGAGTCTTGGGGCAGTCACGTGCGGGAAATCTAGCACGGCATGGCCACTTGGAAGCACCTGCAAGGGCCGCCACAATACTCACGCACCCCTTGGAGTCCCCGCATGTCGCACATCGCCATCGATCACGCCCACAAGCTGCCGCCAGCCAAAGCCCGCGCCGTCGTCGAGGAAGTGGCCGCGAAGCTGCACGAGCGATTCGGCGTGGACCACCATTGGGACGGCGACCTGCTGCATTTCACCCGCAGTGGCGTGGATGGGCACATTGTGCTGCAGCCCGGCAACGTGCACGTCACCGCCAAGCTGGGTTTCCTGTTGGGCGCGTTGAAAGGCCCGATTGAAGCGGAGATCCGCCGGGTACTGGACGAGCGCTTCGCCTGACGCATCGGCAAAACCGCGCGCCACGTCCACGCAAGCAAGGCCGCCCGATTCAACCCGGCGTCCGGGGATCGCCAGCAAACAGCCGGCGTGACAGTGCGCGCTCGTCCTGCTCGATCTCGGCGACGAACGCCGCCGGGTCGCCCAACCGCGCAAAGGCGTCCACGCCACGCTCCAGAAACCCTTGCAACTCCGCCAGCCCGGCAGCCGTCGCGGGCCCGCGGGACAGCTTCAACAACATGCGGACCCCAGGCAATTTCAAGCCCCGTCCCAAGTCCTTGCCCACGCGGGCGATCAGGTCAATCTGGTGACTGCGCAGCCGGGGCAAGCCGCTCGCGCGGTAGGCCTCACCGTAAAGCGCATCATCCAGCCGTTTGCGCCCGGGCGCGAGGTTTTCCAACACCTCAGCCATGCGCAGGTCGAAGGCGTGGGTCAACAAACCCAATTCGACCGCATCCGCCACGCTGGCCAGCAACGTGTCCGGCAACAGCTTCTGCATCAGCGGCACGACACGGGCGATGTCGGCATCGCGCCGGCTGAAGTCGTGGTCGCCATAGACGTCGCTGAGGAAGAATTCGGCCGCCGCACGGTGGCGAGGGTTCTCCAGGAAGTGAGCGAAACTGCGGCGCAAGCGCTCTGCCTGCCATCGTCGCAACTCGGGTAGCCAGCGCAGCCGGTTGCGCGCTTCGAGTACCGGGTTGGTCAACCGCTGGTGGCGCTGCAACAGGTCGGGGAGCCGGACGGACAGATCGCGGGTTCGGGCCATGCCTCGGATGATCGGGTGCCCGGTTGCCCGGCCGCAACCTCGCCGAGTCCCCTTTCGGCCACGTTGCGCTAGGGCCTGCCGATGAACTGCCCCAGGGCCGGCGCGGTTGCCACAGGCCGTGACGCCGCCGCCACAGGCCTTGTCCATGATTGGGCTACACTCGGGCCAAACCCTCCGTACCGCTGCGCATGCTGTCACTCCACACCGCCCGCGAACGCCGCGCCCCCCACGGCAAGCCCCGCATCGGCCTGGCCATTGCCGGCGGCGGGCCCATCGGCAGCATGTACGAGCTCGGCGCCCTACGCGCGCTGGACGAGGCCATCGAAGGCCTGGACCTCAACCGCATGGACTGCTACGTCGGCGTCAGCAGCGGAGCCTTCCTCGCCGCCGGCCTCGCCAACCGCATGCGCACGGAGGAGATCTGCCGCATCTTCATCACCGGCGACAGCTACGACGCGGTGTTCCGCCCTTCCGACTTCATGCGCCCCGCCGTGGCCGAGTACATGCGTCGCGCCGCAGCCCTGCCCCGCATCGCCCGCAAGTGGTGGGGCGACATGCAGCACGCACCGTGGGGCACAGGTTGGTCCAACTTCATCATGCGCTTCGGCGGCCTGGTGCCCACCGGACTGTTCGACAATGCCCAAGTCGAGCACTTCCTGCGCGACGTCTTGACCCGCCGCGGACGTACCAACGACTTCCGCAAGCTGGACGTGCCGCTGTACGTGATCGCGGTGGACCTGGACAACGGCGAGGCGGTCCGCTTTGGCAGTGAACAATGGCGCGATGTACCCATCTCCAAGGCCGTGCAGGCCAGCGCCGCCCTGCCCGGCCTGTATCCGCCCGTGCAGATCCGTGGCCGCAGCTTTGTCGATGGTGCCCTTCGCCGCACCATGCACGCCTCGGTTGTGCTGGAGCAGGACATCGACCTGCTGATCGGCGTCAACCCGCTGGTGCCGTTCAATGCGCAGAGCGAGGACCAGGGCCTGGAGGCCGGTGCTGGCCATTCCGGGCGCCTCGCCCGCGGCGGCCTGCCCGCCGTGCTCTCGCAGACGTTCCGCACCCTGCTCCAGTCGCGCATGCAGGTGGGCCTGGCCAAGTACGCCACCCAATACCCCAACATCGACCAGCTGATCTTCGAGCCCAACGCCCGGGACGGCGAAATGTTCTTTACCAACGCCTTCAGTTTCTCCGCGCGGGCGCGCATCGCACAGATCGGCTACCGCAACACGCTCGCCGACCTGCGCCGGCGCGCCGAGATCCTGCGCCCCATGCTGGCGGCCCATGGTCTGGCGCTGCGTGAGGGCGTGGTCAACCAACCGCGCCGCTCGATCTTCGACGGCCTCCCGCCCGCCTCGCGCGATTCGGATGCCACCGCGCGGCTGCGACGGGCACTGGACGAGTTGGAGCAGCGTGCGACCTCTGGCATGGTGTGAAAGCTCTAGACCCGCGGCGCATCTTGGAACACAACCCACCCATCCCTTGAGGGCCCCATGGCCACGTTCAAGAAGTCCGCGAAGAAGTCCACTGCCAAGAAGGCCGGCGCAACGCACTCGGCCGAGGGCTTGACCAAGACGATCAGCGAGTCCGCACAGCAGATCTGGTTGGCCGGCATGGGGGCCTTCGGACGCGCGCAGAGCGAGGGCACCAAGCTGTTCGAGGCGCTGGTCAAGGAAGGCCTCAACCTGGAACAAACCGCGCGCAAGCTGGCCGGTGGCCAGGCCGATGCGGTACGCGACGCCGTGGAGACCAAGGTCGGCAACGCCCGCGAGCGCGCGGCCGACACCTGGGATCGCCTGGAAAAGGTGTTCGAGGACCGCGTGCAGCGGGCGATGAACAAGCTGGGAGTGCCGGGCCGCGACGACCTCAACGAACTCAGTCGCCGTGTCGATGCGCTGACCACGCAATTGCGCCAGTCAACCAAGCCGGCTCCGGCTGCCAAGGCCCCGGCCAAGCGCGCCGCCAAGACCGCGACCAAGGCCGCATCCGCCCCGGCGAAAAAAGCCACGAAGAAGGCTACCGCCCCGCGCGCCCGCAAGTCGGCCGCCACGCCGGCGAAGCCGTCCAGCCCGTAAAGCAAGGCCGCCCGGCATGCGTTGACCGCATGCCCGATCAAGCCCGCCAGTCCCGCCTACCGTTTGCTCCCCTCCCCTTACGGTTAAGGACTGGCGGGCCCCTTGCGCCACCAATCCCCCGACCGCGGTCACGGGTTTCCTGTGCCCACCGGCACTGAACGCCATAACGTCGGACACGTATAGTGCGCGACTGGGTGTCTACTCCGGGGTGGGAATGCTCAACGCGTCGTTTATTGCCATCGTGCTCGTGGTCGCCATCGTGCTGGGCGGCGGCTTCATGGCGTACCTCTGGCTGGTCAAGCAACGTCAACTGATCGTGGCCGGCGGTATTGCCACGCTGGCCGGCATGCGCTGGCGCGAATTCTCCCGTTTCGTGATCGAAGCGCTGCAGGCGCAGGGCTTCGAGGCCCACCCCGACGAACACAACCCCGAACAGACCGACCTGCGCCTCACCCGGGGTGGCCAGACCTGGTTGCTGAGCTGCAAGCAAGGCCCCAAAACACGCGTCACCGGCACCCAGGTCGGCGAGCTCACCGACGCGATTCGCCTCAATGGTGCGGCCGGCGGCATCCTGGTCACGCTGGGCAACATCGAACCTTCCGCGCGAAAGCTCGCCGGTCACGTCGACATGCTCGATGGGCACGCGTTGTGGCCCTTGATCGATCCATTGTTGCCTCCCAGCGTGCACAACGGATTGCACGAAAGAGCCAGGGCGCAGATCACGCGAACCGCTGCACTGGGCTGGCTCGGGGCACTGGTGGTGGGCTTTGGCCTGGCCATGCTGCTTGCGCCCGAAGGCAGTCGGACCGCAAAGGAGACCGCCGCAGCCGGCCCGCTGGCTTCGGCCCAGCCGGTCAGCACACCGACTTCCGCCCCCCCTCCGACGAGCCCGAGTGCCGCCCCTGCCCCTGCGATCGCACCGACCGTCAGCGTTTCCACCATGCCCGAGGCCGATCAGCGCAAACAGGTCATTGAGGAGGTCGGCGGCCTGCCCGGCATTGAGTCGGTGTTCTGGTCCACCCGCTCGACCCTGATGGTGCAACTAACCGAGGATGCCAACCAGCAGCGGGTCGACGAGATCTGCGCGGTGGTCAAGCACTTCGACGCGGTCCGCACCTCGCGCCTGCACCTGCAGCCGCCCGCGGGCAGCGAAGCGCGCGTGCGCTTCCTGCAGTGCGCCACCTTCTGAGGTAGATCCGCAGCGCTTCAAACACCAGAAAGGCCGCCGGCAACCCCGGCGGCCTTTCGCGCTTCAACAGCTACCCGTTACACCCGCGCGCCCGGGAGCCCTTTGCCTACCAATGCACCCCACGCATCAGCGAGGCAAACGCAATCTGCTCATGGCTCGGCTGCTCATCCTTGAGCGCCTTCCTGTCGCCCTTGGCCGCGGCCGAGTCCGGGAACAGTTCGAACGCAGTATTCATCACCACCTCGTAGGCCTTGGGCGCCAGCGCGTTAATCAGCGAGGCAAAGATGCCCAGGCGCGTTGCGATGCGACTGGGGCGCTCAATGATGCCCTTCACCACCAGGTCCGCCGCCTCATCCGGGGTCAGCGTGGGCACGCTGTCGTACATCTTGGTCGGCGCGATCATCGGCGTCTTCACCAGCGGCATGTTGACCGTGGTGAAGCAGATGCCCTTGCCCGACAGTTCACCCTGCGCGCATCGGCTCCAGGCATCCAGGGCTGCCTTCGATGCCACGTACGCCGAGAAGCGCGGCGAGTTGGCCAGCACGCCAATGGAGCTGATGTTGATGATGTGCCCCCGGCGGCGCTCGGTCATGCCAGGCAGGAAGCCCATGATCAGGCGCAGGCTGCCGAAATAATTGAGTTGCATGGTCCGCTCGAAATCATGGAAGCGGTCGTAGGAAAGCTCGATCGAACGGCGGATCGAGCGCCCCGCGTTGTTGATCAGGATGTCGACCCTGCCGTGTTCTTCCAGCACGGTCTTCACCAGCCGGTCGCAATCGGCCATATCCGACAGGTCCGCCGTGTAGGCAAACACCTTGCCGCCGGCGGCCTTCATCTCGTCGCGGGCCTTGAACAGCTCCTCTTCGCCACGCGCCACGATGACCGTGGTCGCACCCGCGGCGGCGACCTTCTGCGCGGTGGTCAGGCCAATGCCCGAGGAGCCACCGGTGATCACCACCACCTTGCCCTTGACCTTGCCCTTGAGCGACCGGTCAATGAACAGGTCCGGATCCAGATACCGCTCCCAGTAGTCCCACAGGCGCCAGGCGTAGGTGTCCAATCGGGGCACGCTGATCCCGCTGCCTTTCAGTGCCCGCTCCGCTTCGCGGTTGTCGAAACGCGTCGGGTAGGTCAGGAACTTCAGCGTTTCCTTGGGCACCTTGAAGTCGCGCAGCAGCATGCCCACAAAGCGCCGCACCGGCGGCAGGCTGCCCACCGCCATGCGCACGCCCCCCGGGATGAAGGCAAACATGCGCGCATCGATGCGCATGGTCATCTCCGGCGCATGGCCGGCACGGGCGAAGGTGTTGAGCACCTCACCCACGCGCATCGGTTCGGGATCGGTCAGGTGGAAGCAATGGCCGTCGAGTTTGGGCTTGTGCGCGATGTGGTCCATCGCATCGGCAACGAAATCCACCGGCACGATATTGATGCGACCGCCTTCCAGGCCCAGCGTAGGCATCCATGGCGGCAGCATCTCGCGCAGCCGCTTGAGGAAGGTGAAGAAATAATAGGGTCCGTCGATCTTGTCCATCTCGCCGGTCTGCGAGTGGCCCACCACCATGCCGGGGCGGTAGATGCGCCATTTGATGCGTTTTTCCGCACGCACCAGGCCCTCGGACTCGTGCTTGGTCCGCAGGTACGGATCGTCCAAGCCCTCGGCTTCCTCGAACATATCCTCGCGGAACACGCCGGGATACAGGCCCGCCGCGGCGATGGAGCTGGTGTGATGGAAGCAGCCTGCCTTGATCGCGGCGGCCAGGTCCAATGCATGCGCCGTGCCTTCGATGTTCGCTGCGCGCTGCGACTCTGCACTGGCGGTGAGGTCATAGATGGCGGCCAGATGGAAGAAGTGCTTCACCTTGCCCTGCAGCGCCTTCACCTTGGCCGGCGCAACGCCGCAGTTGGCGCGGGTCATGTCGCCCTCGACCACGACCACGCGTTTCATGTCCCAGCCCATCTTCTGGCCGATGGCCTCGAGCTTCTTCACCGAGTCCTTGCGCACCAGCACGTGCACCGGCCCCTTGCGCTTCAGCAGCAGGTTGGTGACCAGAAAGCGCCCGATGAAGCCCGTCGCGCCCGTGACGAAATAGCCCATGCCCCTCTCCTGGTTGTGGTCCCGGCGCACTCCATCGCGGATTCGGCTTGCGCGCCCGGCGCCGGCCCGGACCCGCTGGCACGCACGGCGCCGTCGCGCCTACGTTGCCAGAGTGGCGACGCGCCCACAATTCCCCGCCGTATTGACCACCCCCCACCTGCATGGTGTGATGACCCCACTGCTTCGTGGCGCCTGGGAGGGCCCCATGCCGGACCTGCAAACTGCATTCAAGCAAGCCGCCGAAGACATCAAGGGACTCGCCGAGCGCCCGGACAACGACACCCTGCTGCGCCTGTACGCGCTGTACAAGCAGGGGGCCGAAGGCGATGTGAGCGGACCCAAGCCCGGTTTCTTCGATTTCGTGGGCACCGCCAAATACGAGGCCTGGTCCAAGCTCCAGGGCACACCCCAGGCAGACGCCATGAAGAAGTACGTCGACCTGGTGAAGAAACTACGCGGCTGACGCCGCACCCGCAGAGGACGTTGCCTTAGTGGCCAGGGACACGCGCCAGAAGATCCTCGATATGGCGTTGAGCATGTTCAACGCCCAAGGCGAGCCCAACGTTACCACCAACCACATCGCAGACGAGCTGGAGATCAGCCCTGGCAACCTGTACTACCACTTCCGCAACAAGGACGACATCATCGAGCAGCTGTTCGCGCGCTTCGAGGAGCGCATGGACAGCGCGCTGGGTGCGCCCGAGGGGCGATTGCCAGGGCTGGAAGACGTCTGGTTGCAGCTGCACATGGTGTTCGAGTGCATCTGGGACTACCGCTTCCTGCACCGGGATCTGGTCGAGATACTGAGCCGCAACCGGCGGCTCCGCCTGCGGTTCGCCCGCATCCTCAAGCGCGCCGACGAGCAGGCGCACCTGGTCATTCGCGGCCTGTCAAAAGCCGGGGTGATGCGCGGCTCGGCCGAGGAGCTGGCGGCCACGGCGACCAACGTGCTGCTGATTGCCACCTTCTGGCTCAACTATTCGGCGGCCCGCGGCGACAAGGACGAGCACGTCGCGATCCGCCAGGGCATCGTGCAGGTGATGATGCTGATCGCGCCGTTCCTGCGTGATGCCGAGCGGATGCACCTGCACACACTCACCCGCGCTTACCGCGACTGACGCCGCTCAGTCGCCGTCGCGACGCCCCCCGCCCCCGGGGCGCCGCCTGTTCGCTTCGTCCTTCCAGTGCCTCCCGCCTGCCAACACGCGCTGCGGAAGTGCCATCGCCTCACGGCGGACCACCGCTGCCAGACCGAGTCCCGCCAGCCAAAGGTGGCGAAACGTGGTCTGTTTGGACCGCGGGGTTCGACGCGTACTGGCGGCCATGGACAGGGCTCCCTTGACCGGTTGGCATACCGGTTCCGCAGGCTACTGTGGCGGTCGCCAACCGAGCAAACACACTATCGGGCCGCCCTTCCCCCTCCCCCAAGCAATTGCCAGCACAGGAGATTTTGGGGATGCTGGGGCTTCACTGGAGCGAGGGACAGGTCATGGCAGGCAAGGCATCGTGGGCAGCACTTCCCAAGGACATGCAGGGCTTTTCCTTCGAGGGCGATGCGTTGAAGAAGGCGTGGTCCAAGCTCCACGCCGGCGACCAGGAACCCTATCCCGACAAGAAGCGGGCCGCCGCCCTAATCGCAGCCGCCGGCAAGCAGGCGCCCAAGGGCCTTGATGCGGACGCCCTGGCCGCTGCGCTGCAGGATGCCTGGCGCTCGTTCCACGAAGGCGACTTCAAGGCGGCCTACGACGCTGGCGTCGCGCTGGGCCCCGTGGGTGCGTCGGTGGCGGTCAAGGCCATCGGCATCCACGCCACGCATCTGGTCGACGACGACGCCGAGAAGCTCAAGCGTTTCGAACAGGCGGCCAAGCTGGCGGAGGCCGCGGTCAAGGCGTTGCCTGACGAGGCCAACAGCCATTTCCGCCATGCCTTCGCGCTGGGCCGTTACAGCCAGTGCATCAGCATCGTGAAAGCCCTCAAGGCCGGCATTGCCGGCAAGGTGCGCGCCGCGCTCGAAGCCACGCTCGAACTGGCCCCCAATCACGCCGAGGCGCACACCGCCATGGCGCTGTACCACGGCGAGATCATCGGCAAGGTCGGCAGCATGATCGGCGGCGTGACCTACGGCGCCAAGGCCAGCGAGGCGAAGAAGCACATGAGCACTGCGTTGCGCCTGACGCCCCAGGTCCCGATTGCCAATATCGAACACGGCAACCTGCTGCTGCTCCTGCATGGCGACAAGGAGGAAGCCGAGGCGGCCCAGGCCTATGAGGTCGCCGGCGCGCTCAAACCGCTGGACGCGATGGATGCACTGGACGCGGCATTTGCCCGCGCGCAGCTCGAATAAGTCAGGCGTCGTGTGTTGCCCGATTGACGCCAGTCAAACGGCCGTCGCGCCACGGCGCTAAGCTGGCCGTACCGGGCCCCGCACGCCCTTTTCGACCAGGAGCCGACATGCACATTCTTCTCGCCGTTGACGGCAGCGCCGTCGCTACCCGCGCCGTCAAGCATGTCGCCAAGCTGGCCGCGAGCATGGCCAAACCGCCCAAGGTCACGCTGCTGTTCGCGGACGAGCCCCTGCTGCGCAGCGTCGCGGTTTCACTGGGCGCCCAAGGCGTTGAGAAGTACCACGCCGACAACGCCGCCTACGCCACGCGCCAGGCGCGGGCCGCACTCAACCGGGCCAAGATCACCTTCAAGGAAGACATGCGCGTGGGCACCCCAGCCCCCACCATCGTCAAGGCGGCCAAGGACCTGAAGGCGGACCTGATCGTGATGGGTTCGCGCGGCCACACCGCACTGGCCAGCGTGTTCCTCGGCTCGGTGGCGACCAAGGTGATCGCCGAAAGCCCGATCCCGGTGACCGTCGTCCGCTAACCCGGCTTAGGCCACGCCCGCCGCCATGGGCTGGGTCAGCCTGGCCACCACTGGGTGGTCTGCGGGCAGCGCCTTGACCATCAAAGCCACCGCGCCCTCGAAACGCGTCGGGCGGCCCAGGTAATACCCCTGCAATTCGTCCACGCCGTGTTCCGCCAGCCAGTCACGCTGGGCAGCGGTCTCCACGCCCTCGGCCACGGTTTCCAGCTCCAGCGCCTTCGCCAGTGCGATCACGGACTGGCAGATGGAGCGGTCGCTGGAGTTCTCCGCGAGGTCGCGCACGAAGGAGCGGTCGATCTTGAGGCGGCGAATCGGCAGGCGCTTGAGGTAGGCCAGGCTCGAATAGCCGGTGCCAAAGTCGTCCACCGCGATACTCACGCCCAAGTGCGTCAGCGCCTCCATCGTCGCGATCGCGTGCTCGGGGTTGTCCATGATCATGGACTCGGTCAGCTCCAGCTCAAGCGCGCCGGGACGCAGGCCGTAGGTTGCCATCGCCTGCTGCACGTCCTCGTACAGCGACTCGGCGAACTGCGCGGCCGACACGTTGACCGCGATGCGGAACTCACCCAACCCGAGGGCCGAAAGGCGCTTGTGGTGCTGCGCGGCCATGGTCAGCACCCGGCGGCCCAGCTCGCCGATCATGCCGCTTTCCTCGCACACCGTGATGAAGCGGCCTGGCGGGATCTCGCCCTGCTCAGGGTGGTTCCAGCGCACCAGCGCTTCCATCGCCACCGGGCGACCGTCGCGGTGGAACACGGGCTGGAACGCCAGCACGAACTCGTTGTTCTCGAACGCCTCGCGTAGTTCCTTGACCAGCTGCAGGCGTTCGGAGGTGTTGGCGTCAAAGCTGGCGTCATAGCCCACCGCGCGGTTACGGCCCAGGCGCTTGGCCTGGTACATCGCCATGTCCGAGCGCATCAACAGCATGTCCGCGGACGAACCCGATTCCGGATAGCTGGCGTGCCCAATGCTGGGGGTAATGGCGTGGGCCGTGCCGTCGATGATGATGGGCTGCGAGATGGCATGGGTAACCCGCTCGATCACCGCGTTGCGTGCCGTGGCATCGCCCTGCTCGGTGAGCAACACCACGAACTCATCGCCGCCGAATCGCGCCACGGTGTCGGTATCGCGCACCAGCCCGGACAAGCGCGACGCCACCGCGCGCAGCACCTTGTCGCCCGCGGCATGCCCCAACGTGTCGTTGATGAGCTTGAAGTCGTCCAGATCAATGAACATCACCGCGACGCTGGACCCATTGCGGTCCGCCATGCGGATCGCCTGCTCCAGACGATCCAGCAGCAACTGACGGTTGGGCAGTCCGGTCAGGTCGTCGTGGGTGGCGCGATAGGCCAGCTGGTCCTCGTAATGCCGCTGCTCGGTGACGTCGTTGACGATGGCCACGTGGTGCGTGACCACGCCATCGGGAGCGCGCAGCGGGGTCAGGTGCAGGTCGTTCCAGAACAGACTGCCATCGCGTCGGTAGTTGCGCAGGGTGACGCGCACGTCGCGTTCGCTCTGCAAAGCGGACCGGATCGCGTCCACGGCCGCCTGCTCGCGGTCGGTGCCCTGCAGGAAGCGGCAGTTGCGCCCCACCAGCTCGTCGCTCGCGTAGCCGGTGATGCGCTCGAACGCAGGGTTGACGTAGATGATCGGGTGGTCGGCCACCGTGGCGTCGGTGATCACGATGCCGCTGTCGGTGGTCTCCACGGCACGGCGCAACAGGCGCAGGTCGGTCGCGAACCGGCGTTTCTCGTCGTCCCAGTTCGGTCCTCCCTCGTGCGCCATCTCATGCCGCAGCGGCGCCGAGTCGACCGTCAACATATCCGCCGCGCCGACCGCCGTCACCAACAGGCATGGCACACCGCCAAACTCAAGGTCACGCACCTGCAACTGGGCCGAAAGCATTCGCCCATCCGGCATCGGGAACGACCATCGTTCGCCACCCAGCCGCTCTTCCTGCCGACGGGCCGCCAGCGTGTCCAGCACCCACGCCAACGAATGAGCCGGCGTGCCCTCGGGAGAGACAACCCCTTCGGTCAATCCAAACGCAGCGCGCGCCGCCACGTTGGCCGCAACAACACACCCCTTGGTGGGGCAATGGATCCACATGGGCACGGGGTTGTCGACGAACAGGGTGCGTTGCTGCCCTTCCATGCGCTTGACCCGCTCACGTGACTGGGTCAGCTCACCCTGCCCGATAGCCGCCGCACGGTCAGCTTCCAGCAAGGCACGATGCGCGGCTTCCAGCTGGGACACGTGCACCCGGTTACGACGCAGCAATGCGCCGACAAGGAAGCCCGCGAGCAGCGTGACCGCCCCCGTCACCACCAGCCCGCCCCAAGGCCACGCACCCACGATGTGTAGAGTTTCCGATGCCGTCACTGCCGCGCGTCTGCCATCGCCGGATCGGGCGCGCCCGCAGCGAGCACGCCATGATTTTCGATGATGCCACAACCCGGCCGCACCTCACGGCGAGCGTTTGACAGCCGTCACACATTGCAATGAAGAGACGCACAGGTCGCTGGATGGCGTGAAATGCGTGGCCTGTTTCCTGCATCGTCGGCGTTGCAATCTGCGAGACACGGGCATGCCACGCTGTGCCTCCACCGTGACCGACCACATGGAGTGTTCAGATGAACAGGGATGTCTCCGAACTGGCGTGGACCGACCTGGCCAAGGCACTGGAGGTCGACGAGACCGCACTGAAGGCCGTTGCCCGCGTGGAGACCGCGGGGCGCGGCTTCGTGGGTGGCCGGACCCCCAAGCCCAAGATCCTGTTCGAAGGGCACGCCTTCCACCGACTGACCGGTGGCCAGTTCGACGCCAGCCACCCACATCTGAGCCACGCGGCGTGGGATCCGCGCAAATACGCACGCAATCAGGCCGGCGAATGGAAGCGTCTGGACCAGGCCTGCCAGCTCGACCGCGCCGCGGCGCTGCAATCTGCCAGCTGGGGCCTGTTCCAGGTCATGGGCTTCAACTACCCCTACTGTGGGCACGACACCGTCGAGGCCTTTGTCGCGGCGCAGCATGGCGGCCCGGACGAGCAGGTCTCCGTGTTTGCCCGTCTGGTCGCGCGCCCGCCGTTCCTGCAGGCGCTGCGCAAGCATGACTGGCGCACGTTCGCCGCGGTCTACAACGGACCGGGGCATGCCATCCACCGCTATGAGGCCCGTCTGGCCACCGCCTACGCGCAACTGGCGGCGGAAGCGAAGGAGGAAGGCGGCCCCCAAGGTCGGGCGAATACCCCGCCTCGCGTGGTTACGACACCCAGCGTGCGCACGCTGCCTCCGGGCCGCAGTGAGTTCGCACCGCTGAGCACGCTGCGTCGCCGCCTGCCCAAGCGCCGCAACGTCCGCCCCGACCCTGTCGACCTGCGCGACTGGGAATACCGGCCCAGCATCGCCGTGGCACCGGCGGACGTGATGTTGCCGCTGGACCCCAATCCCACCAAACAACAGGGCGACACCAATGCCTGCACCGGCTTTGCGCTCGCCACGGTGATCGAATACCTGCTTGATCGGGGCCGGCGCCCGGTCGAGGTGATCTCCGGCCACATGCTCTACAGCATGGCGCGCCGGTACGACGAATGGGCCGAGGACGACGAGGAAGACGATAGCGGCTCCTCGCTGCGTGGCGCGCTCAAGGGCTGGTCACGCCATGGCGCCAGCTGCGAGCGCCTGTGGCCGCGCAACACGATGCCCCGTCCGAAGCCCGGCTCACTGGACGACTGGTGGCTGGACGCGGTGAAGCGGCCATTGGGCGCCTATTACCGCATCGACCCCGAAAACATCCGCGACATCCACATCGCGCTCAGCGAGGCCGGCGCGGTATACGCCAGCGCCTTCACCCACAAGGGCTGGGACGCCCAGATGCAGCAAATGACGCTGCCCGCGCCTACCAGTGCGGACGAGGTGCCGACGATCAAGCATGCCACCGGCTCACAGGAGCAGGGCCATGCGTTTGCCATCGTGGGCTACACCCGCGAGGGCTTCATCATCCAGAACTCGTGGGGCGGCGAATGGGGGCGCGGCGGTTTTGGCGTGCTGACCTACGAGGACTGGATCGAGAACGCCATGGACTGCTGGGTCGTGCAACTGGGCGTGGTTACCGTCGAGCACGAAGCGGTGGCGGGTGCAACTTCGTTGCGTCTGGACGCGCGCACGGGCGCGGCGGTGGTGTCCAACAACACCACGCTGGCCGACCACGAGATCGCGCCCTTCGTCATCAACATGGAGAACGAAGGCCAGCTCAGCCGCCGTGGCCGTTTCCGCACCGGCCCCGACGACCTGCGCCTGCTGCTGGAACACCATTTGCCTGAAGCGTGCCGCGCGTGGGGCCTAAAGAAGACCGACGCGGTGGACATCGCACTGTATGCACACGGCGGGCTCACCGGCGAGGACGCCGCGGCCGCCACGGCACGCACCTGGATCCCGCACCTGTACACCGAACGCGTGTTCCCGATCTTCCTGATGTGGGAAACGGACGCGTTCAGCACGCTGTCCAACATCTTCGAGGACGCAGTGAAGGGTGAGGCGGAGAAGACCGGCGGCGAGCGCTGGAACCGCTTCCGCAAGCGCTTCGAGGAATGGCGTGACGAGCGCCTGGAGGGGCTGGCGCGCTTGCCCGGGGGCAAGCTCTGGGGCGAGATGAAACAGAATGCCGATGCCTTGTCGGGGGCGAAGAACGCCGGCGTCGCGCAGTTGTTCGAATGGCTCAAGCGCAAAGACCTGCGAGCCAGCCTGCCACGCATCCGCCTGCACCTGGTCGGGCATTCCGCCGGCGCCATCGTGCACGCGTGGCTGGGCGGACGCGCCCTGCAACAAGGGCTGGACGTGCGTTCAATCAGTCTGCTCGCGCCCGCGGTTCGGCTGGACGTGTTCGACCAGCAACTGGGCGGTTACATCGCCCAACGCCGCATTCCGGTGCTGGTGTCCAACCTCACCGATGCGGCCGAGCGCGGTGATCCCACGTGCAAACCGTACGGCAAGTCGCTGCTGTACCTGGTGGCGCGCTCGTTCGAGGATCATGAGGAAACGCCATTGCTGGGCATGGAGAAGCACCTGGTGCCCGCGCTGCCCACGCACGCGTGGGGCAGCATGGTGCGCCAACTGCCCACGCCCGGTGGCGCGTGGGCGCCCAATACGCCTGCGGCCCGCGCCACCAGCCATGGGGCGCTGGACAATGACGCTGCCATCCGCGAAGCGGTGACGGCATTCATCAAGGTCCAGGCCTAAGGCTCATCGGTGCCACCAGACGTCTCCACCCGGGACCCGGCGGGAGGCATATCCTTCAGTGCGCGGCTGCTGACTTTCCGCGCATCCTGTTGAAGAGGGTCACGCCCGCCAGCACGACAGCGCCGGCAAGGATCCCCACCCCCGCGTTGGCCAGTGCCGTCACGACCGCCCCCACCCAGCCGTCCGGCGCGATGCCTTCCACCGCATGGTGCAGCACCGGAACGGAGTGGACCAGGATGCCACCGCCCACCAGAAACATGGCGGCCGTACCGGCCACCGACAGCGCCTTCATCAACCACGGCGCGGCGATCAAGATGCCACGCCCCACAGCGGCCAGCGCCCGACCCTTCTGCGTGAGCCACAGGCCCAGGTCGTCCAGTTTGACGATGCCGGCGACCAGCCCATAGACGCCCACCGTCATCGCCGCGGCAATGGCGACCAAAACCATCACCTGCTGCATGAATGGCTGCCCCGACACTACGCCCAGCGACAGCACGATGATCTCCGCCGACAGGATGAAGTCAGTGCGGATGGCGCCCTTGACCTTGTCGCGCTCCAGAGCGGCCACGTCCAGGTTGGGGTCGGCCAGGTGCTGCAGGTGCTCGGCATGATGCTGCGCATCCTCCTGCTTGGAATGCAGGAACCGGTGGGCGAGCTTCTCCACACCCTCGTAGCAGAGGAAAGCGCCACCGATCATCATCAATGGCGTCACGGCCCACGGCAGCCACGCACTGATGGCGAGCGCCGCCGGCACCAGGATGGCCTTATTGACAGCCGACCCCTTGGCCACGCTCCAGACCACTGGCAACTCACGGTTGGCCTTGACCCCCGTCACCTGCTGCGCGTTGAGTGCCAGGTCATCGCCGAGCACGCCCGCCGTCTTCTTGGCCGCCAACTTCGTGAGGATGGATACGTCATCGAGCACGCTGGCGATGTCATCAAGGAGAGTAAACAGGCTGGCGCCGGCCATGGATTCGGTGTCCGATGAAGGGAAAGGCCAATTGTGGCTCAAGAGCCCCCGAGGGGGTATGACGGCCAGCGGCCGGGGGAACCGGACGCCGCACCCCGCGGGCCCCAAGGCTTCGGGCCAAGACCTGCAAGGTGCCCCGGCGACCTGGAGCAATTGTGAAGATCCGGCTGGAAAGCGCCCCCCCGCCCATCGAACGCCACCTTCAAACTGTGATTACGGTCGCCTACATTCATCAAGATAAACATTGACGTATGCGGACCGTCATGGTTTGGCGGACTCTTCCACGCGAGACTGGCGAACTCATGCTTTCCCCGCACGTCATGTCCGCCCCCAGTGGTACGCAACCCAGGCTGCACCTCCCGTGGTTTCGGCTGCCCAGGGCCTGGTCCCGACGCGAGTGGGGCTCCACCCAAGGGGAAAGCAGACGTGCGTTCGCTCGCGCGCAACTCACCGGCTCGCGCTTCGCCCACTTCCTGGTACTGGTGTGTGGCGGAGTGCTGGTTGCGCTGCTCCATGTGCTCGAGCAGTGGGGCCTGGTCACGCCGGGAGGCATGCCCGAGATCCTCGTCGGCGCCGGCATTACCACCCTGCTGATGGCGGCCTACCTAAGCCTGTATGGCGAGCTTTTCGTTGTCCGCATCTTCGGCATCCTGATCTACATGCCACTGCTGGGGTTCCTGCTTGCGTCCGCGGCCACCGAGCCAGTCGCGCATGCGGAGCGGATCTCCCTGTTCCTGCTGTTTCCCCTCATTTCGATCACCCTGACCATCCGGCTCGCTGGCGTTGTCGCCATCGCACTGGCGACCGCCGCATTCCTGGCGTACCACGCATCCCAACACCTTCAAGCAACCCCAGAGCTGTTTTGGCTCCATGCCGGACTGGTCGTGGTTTTTGGTGCAGTGCTGCGCCATTTCCGGATGCGGCTTGCGATGCACTCGCACCTGCACCGAATGGAACTCCAGACCCGGGTTCGTACCGATCCATTGACCGGCCTGCACAACCGGAGCGGCTGGAACGAACTGGCGCCCTCTGTCCTGAGCGAGGGTGCGCGGCGCTGTCGATTGGTGTTCGTGCTGTTTCTCGATATCGATCGCTTCAAGCTCGTCAACGACGTATACGGCCACGCCGCGGGCGATGAAGTACTCAAAGCCCTAAGCGGGCTGTTGATGCGATTGAGCCCTGCGCGGAGCGTGGCCGCCCGCCTTGGCGGAGAAGAGTTCGTGGTTGTGGTCCCGGTGTCCGCTGCGACCGAGGTGGCTGAGTTCGCAGAGCGCATCCGGGGACGGTTTGCGGATCTGGAAGCAAAACGCGGCATCACAGTCAGCATTGGCATCGCCCAATTGAGGGCCGGCGAGACACTGGGCACGGCGATGAAGCGCGCAGACGAGGCTCTCTACATCGCCAAACAAGGTGGCAGGAATCGCGTGGCCTGGGCGCCCGATGTGAGCTGACCGCAGGCCACCCGTATCAGACCTTGTAGTAGTCGCGGTACCACGCCACGAAATTGGCCACGCCCTGCTCCACTGGCACCACCGGGCGGTAGCCAACGTTGGCGATGAGGTCGGATACGTCAGCCTCGGTGTCGGGCACGTCACCGGCCTGCAGGGGCAACAGTTCCATCTCGGCCTTGCGCCCCAGGCACTGCTCCAGCACCTCGATGTAACGCAGCAGTTCCACCGGTCGTTCGTTGCCGATGTTGTAAAGGCGGAACGGCGCCACGCCGCTGGTGGCCGGGTCCGGAGCGTCTCCGCGCCAGGCCGGATCCTTGCCGGGCAACGTATCCAAAGACCGGATCACGCCTTCCACGATATCGTCGACGTAGGTGAAGCTGCGCTTGTGCCGGCCGTGGTTGAACACCCGAATCGGCTTGCCCTCGATGATCGCCTTGGTGAACAGGAACAGCGCCATGTCCGGGCGGCCCCACGGGCCGTACACGGTGAAAAAACGAAGGCCCGTGCTGGGCGTTCCGTACAGGTGGCTGTAGCTGTGCGCCATCTGCTCGTTGGCCTTCTTCGTGGCCGCGTATAGCGTCAACGGGTGCTCGGCCGAGTTGTGTTCGGAGAATGGCATCCGGGTGTTGGCGCCATAAACCGAACTGGTGGAGGCGTACACCAGGTGGTCCACGCCGTGGTGGCGGCAGCCCTCGAGGACGTGCAGGAAGCCGGTGACGTTGCTACTCACGTAAACGTGCGGGTTCTCGGCCGCATAGCGCACGCCGGCCTGCGCGGCCAGATGGACCACTCGCTGGGGCTTATGACGCGAAAAGGCAGCTTCCACCGCGGCACGGTCGGCAAGGTCGGCTGTGATGTGGGTGTACCCCGGGTTGCCCGTCAAGCGCTGCAGGCGCGCGTGCTTCAGGGTGACGTCGTAGTAGTCGCTGAGGTTATCGAAGCCGATGACCTCATCGCCACGTGCTAGCAGCACCTGGGCGACGTGTGAGCCGATGAAACCCGCGGTGCCGGTTACCAGAACTTTCATGGGGATTCCCGAGAAAAGGATGAAACGCGCTGGCCTCGGATTCTAGCGGTTGCGTGGTGTCTTCGCGGCGTCTGGAGCAAACCAGGGGCGGACTCCATCCCCCTGGCCCTCTTTCAGCAAGATCCGTGCCCACGTTGGGCTGATAAGGCTTGATATGGCGCCCCTTGTCGCCTACATCACGACAGTTGCCCCACTGCTACACTGTTTTACGTATTACCCGTTACGCATGAGGGCCATGGGGTTCGGCAGCCGCCTGATTGCACTGGAAGCGACTGATCTACAACACGCCAATCTGCAAAGCCGTTGGCGCGTCGATCCGGCCGCGGCGCAAACAGCACCGGCGCAACAGCGCCATTGGGGATGCCATGCAATTCGATCTGACGCCGGACGACGCCCGCATCGCCATCGTGGGACTGGGTTACGTCGGCCTGCCGCTCGCCGTAGAGTTTGGCAAGCAATTCGATACCGTTGGCTTCGACATCAACGCCGCGCGCGTTGCCGAACTGAGGGACGGCCGTGACAGCACGCTGGAGGTCGAGCCCGAGCTGCTGGCCCAGGCGACGCGACTACGCTACACCACCCAGCTGGATGACCTGGGCGCCTGCAATACCTATATCGTCACGGTGCCCACCCCCATTGACGCCGCCAAGCGCCCGGACCTGACCCCACTGGTCAAGGCCAGCGAGACCCTGGGGCGGGTGCTCAAACCGGGGTCCGTGGTGGTGTACGAAAGCACCGTTTACCCCGGCTGCACCGAGGAGGTATGCGTGCCGGTCCTGGAGCGCGTATCGGGGCTGAGGTTCAACGTCGACTTCTGGTGCGGCTACAGCCCCGAGCGCATCAACCCCGGCGACAAGCAGCACCGCGTCACCAGCATCCTCAAGGTCACCAGCGGCAGCACGCCCGAGGCCGCCCACTACGTGGACGCGCTGTACCGCCGCATCATCACCGCGGGCACCCACAAGGCCAGCAGCCTGAAGGTGGCCGAAGCGGCCAAAGTCATCGAGAACACCCAGCGCGATCTCAACATTGCCCTGGTCAACGACCTGGCGATGCTGTTCAACAAGCTGGGCATCGACACGCTGGAAGTGTTGGAGGCTGCCGGGACCAAGTGGAACTTCCTGCCCTTCCGCCCGGGGCTGGTGGGCGGCCACTGCATCAGCGTGGACCCGTACTACCTGACCCACAAGGCGCAACAGGTGGGCCACCACCCCGACGTGATCCTGGCGGGTCGACGCACCAACGACGGCATGGGCGCCTACGTGGCCGAGCAGGTCATCAGGTTGATGGTGCGCAAGCGCATCAACCCGGTGGGTGGCAAGGTGCTGGTGCTCGGACTGGCTTTCAAGGAGAACTGCCCGGACCTGCGCAATACCCGCGTGGTGGACATCATCGATGCCCTTCAGGGATACAACGCACAGGTCGACGTGTACGACCCGTGGGTCAATGGCGCCGAGGCGCAGCACGAATATGGCTTGACGCCCATCGAAGCTCCGCAGCCCGGCGCCTATGACGCCGTGGTGCTCGCCGTTGGCCACGAGGAGTTCAAGCGATTGGGGGCCCAGGGCGTCCGCGTTTTCGGCAAACCCGATGGCAACGTGGTGTACGACGTGAAGTGTTTGCTACCGCGGGAGGCGGTGGACGGGCGCCTGTGAGGCGTGGCTCCGGCCACTCGATTCAAGTGCGCGCGCAGGTTCCAAGGCTGCTGGAGTGTGACGCAATCACGGCCGGTGGCCGGATGGCTTGTGCAAAATCCGTTGTGATCCTTCAACGGCCTGACAAGCCGTCCCCCGCCATTCCGGCGCGGGGGCTACTACCAGGGAGCCCGGGATGCTGACCTTCATCATTGGCCTCATGCTTGGCGCCTGCATCGGCGTTGCCGTGATGGGCATCTGCAATGCGAGCTACGAGCACCAGCGTAGCGATTGATCCTCGGCCCGTCGGGGACGTCCGCCTCCACCAGGCCGTTGCAGATCGACAGCGCTTTTAACGCTCTACGACACCCAACTCATCCAACGCGGTGCGCATGGCCTGTGCCGCCGAAGCGCTCAGCTTCTCATTGTCCAGGGCGAACCGGATCGTCGCCTCGATCAGCCCCAGGTGGCTGCCGCAGTCAAAGCGGGTGCCCTTGAAACGGTAGGCGGAAACGGGCTGTTCGGCCAGCAACTGCTGGATCGCATCGGTCAACTGGATCTCGCCGCCCTTGCCGGGGCGGGTCGTCTCCAGGAGAGAGAAAATACGCGGGTCCAATACGTAGCGACCCACCACGGCCAGTGTGCTAGGGGCATCGGCCGGCGCCGGCTTCTCCACCATCGATTTGACCAGGCCCGATCGCCCGTCAAATTCCGGAGCATCAACGATGCCGTAGCTTGCGGTCATCTCGCGGGGCACATCTTCCACCGCCACCACACTGCCGCCCTCGCGCTCGGCCAGGTCAGCCATCTGCTTCAAGGCCCCGTCGCCGTTGCGGTTCCAGATCAGGTCGTCGGGCAGCATCACCGCAAACGGTTCGTCGCCGACCACCGGCTTCGCGCACAACACCGCATGCCCCAGACCCAGTGCCTCGGCCTGGGTCACAAACACTGCCCGCACATGGGGCGGCAGGATGTTACGCACCAGGTCCAGCTGGGTCTGCTTGCCCGACTTCTCCAGCTTCTGCTCCAGCTCGTACGCCTTGTCGAAGTAGTCGGCCACCGCGTGCTTGTAGCGATTGGTCACGAAGATCAGCGTGTCGCATCCAGCCTCGATCGCCTCATCCACCGCGTACTGGATCAGCGGCTTGTCGACGATGGGCATCATCTCCTTGGGCACCGTCTTGGTTGCCGGCAGGAAACGGGTACCCAACCCAGCCACGGGGAACACGGCCTTGCGAATGCGAGCTGCCACTATGCACTGTCCTCGATATGGTGCTTGTCCCGCCACGCAAGCTGCTGCCAGGGGCGTGACTTCGATCGCCGTATTCTAATGGCGATACGTGACAGAGACGGAACCGCCGCCGCCGCCCGAGGCCCAGATGAGAAATTGTCAGCCCCGATCCGGCTCGTTCGCGGCCACGGACACAGGTTCCAGACGGCCGCCGTCCAGTCTCAATACGCGGTCCGCCAACGCCAGGCTCGCAGGCCTGTGGGTGATGAGCAGCACCGTTCGCCCCTCGAGTACGGCATGGCACCGGGCAATGAATGCACGCTCCGCCTCGGGGTCGAACATGGCAGTGGCTTCGTCCAGCACGATCACGGCGGGGTTTCTGAGCAACACCCTTGCCAACGCAATGCGCTGACGTTGGCCGCCGGACAGCCGAACGCCCTGATCCCCGACCACCGTGCGATATCCGTCTGGCAGGCCAACGATGAAATCGTGCGCCATGGCGGCATTTGCCGCCGCTTCCACCTCTGCCTGACCCGCAGTCGGATGGCCGTAGGCGATGTTGTCGAGGACGGTTCCATGGAACAGCAGCACCTGCTGGGACACCAGCCCGACGTGCGAACGGAGGTTGGACAGGCGCAACTCCGAGATGTCCACGCCATCCAGCAGTACCCGCCCTTGGTCGGGGGCAACAAAGCGCAGCAGCAGGTGCGCGAGCGTGCTCTTGCCGGCGCCATTCGGCCCGGTTATCGCCACGGTTTCACCTACACGGATCGACAGGTTGAGCGACTCATACAGGGCAGGCCTTCCGGGGTAGGCAAAGCCTACGCCGTCAAACACCACCTCGCCGGCAACGTGGTCCAACTCACGCCGCCCCTCGTCCGGCTCCGGTGCCTCGGCGAACAGCGCCGACAATCGCACGGCACTCTCGCGGGCCGTCTGCACCTGCCCGTACACACCGGCGAGTTGGCTCAACGGCTGCGTAAGCAGTAGCCCATACAACAACAAGGTGATCAGTTCGGGAGCCGACAAGGCCCCAGCCGCCACGTTGCGGCTTGCAACCCCCAACAGGACCAGAACCCCGGCCGCGGCCACCAGCCGGGCCGCCGGTGTGATCAGCTGCTGCAGCCTTCCCAGGCGAAGCTCCAGGCCGCTCAATTCTTCGGCCTGCCGCGCATAGCGCGCCGACTCCTGCGCCTCCCCTGCGTAAGCCTTCACCATTGGCAACATCGCCAAGTTCTGCTCGGCCAGCGCCCATTTACGCGCGGACGCGTCATGCTCCATCCGCGCCAAAGGCCGCAACCGCCGTCGGGCCAGCCGCAGCCCCACGAATATGACGGGGAGCACCAGCACCACGGCCATCGCCGTCGAGGCATCGACCCGCAGCATCAACACGAATGCACCCATGCACGTCAGCACCAACGGCAACAGCGGCACCGAGGTATGCACCAGGAAGTACGCAAGTCGATGCACATCCTGCGTGACCAATGCCAGCACTTCGCCGCGCCGCCGGTCGTGATGCCAACCGAGCGACAATGACTGCAGGTGGTCGAAGGCGCGAACCGAGATGTCCGCCACCAGCCGTGACGCCAGGGATTGCGAGCGCAGGCCAGCCAAATATCCCAGGACCACCTGCAACACGATCAGCACGAACCACAACCCCAGCCAGGCATCCACAGGGCGGGCCGCCAGCAAGTCCATCGAGAACCGGCCCGCCATCCAGGGCGATCCTAGTGCGGCCACGCTCTGCAACGCCATCAAGGCCGCGAGCCAGCCCGCAGCCGTCCGGTATGGCCCCAGCATGGTCCGCAGGAACCGCCACGGCGAGCCCGTGCTTTCAGGCATCCCTCGCGCCCGTATACTGGCCCCGGCCCCCTCGCGGTCACTTTCGCCCTTCACTTATTGCGCCCCTTCGATCGTGACCATGCCCTTCCCCCTGTCGCCCACGATGGCGTCAAACGCCCACCTGTCGCCTGACGTCCGCATGCAGGTTACAGGCACCGAGTCGGTGCTTCTGGATCTGCGCAGCGAGCGCTATTTTGGCCTGAATGCCGTGGGGACGCGTGTCTGGCAGTTGCTGACCGCCAACCCCAGCCTGCAGGCCGCGCACCAGGCGGTCTTGCAGGAATACGAGGTCGGCGCGGACCAACTGGCCCAGGACATGCTCACCCTGGTGGCGCAACTCGCCGAAGCCGGTCTGTTGACCCTGGATGCCTGAGTCCGTTCATCCCGTCCGCCGCGTTCTGGCGCTGTCCTGGCAGGAGAAGTGGCAACTGGCGGCGCTAACCCTGCTGCTCCCCATCGTGGACCTGCACTTGCGCGCTCGCGGCCTCCAAGCCACCCGGCGGAGCCTGGGGCGGCTGCGCGGGCTCGCATCGCCACGCCTGCCCGACGCGCTCGACATGCAGCGGGCCGAACGGCTGGCCCAACTCGCCGCCATTGCAGGCAAGCGCGGCCTGTATGCCAACACTTGCCTGCGTCAGGCCTTGCTGGTGCATTGGTGGCTGCGCCGCCGAGGACTTCCCGCGGAGCTCGTAATTGGAGCCCAGCCGGGAGATGCCAACCTGGATGCCCACGCCTGGATCGAGCTGCAGGGCATTCCCCTAGCCCAGCATCGCCAACTGCCGCCCGAACTGGTCCGGTTCAGCGACTGAGGCGTCGACCTGACAGGGCCAACCTGCCGCCCAACTGTCGTACACGGGCCCACCAAAGCCCCATGCGTGATCGGTCCGCGCCGTACATCTCGCGCAAGTGGCCCGTCTCCGGAAACAACTTGCGGACCAGCCAATCCATCCGGGCCCAAGTGGACGGCAGCGCCCGCAGGTTCATCCGGTGCATGTAGCGCCAATCACTGAGCCGGGCGCCATCCACGCCCGTGCCAATGGGCAGGGAACCCAACTCGTCCAATACAGCGGCGGGTGCGGCCGGACCAAACCAACGCTCGGCCGCTCGGAGCGCCGAGAGGCAGACCCCTGCCAGTTGCCGCTCGCGGCATGTGGTCTGAAGTACCTGCCATTCCTCGGGCTGCAGGTGCAGTGCCAACAGGTGCACGTCGTACAGCCATTTCAGCCGGTCGCCCACACCGGTGTAGAGGTTGATGGCGCGGTGCATGCAGGCATGCAGCAACGCATGGTGAGGCGCCAGCGCCCGCGCATTGGGGGCCAGGGCCGGCAACGGAATGGCCGCATCCCACAGCGCCTGCGTGGGCAATGCATCGGCAAACACGGGCGCATTGTTGAGGCCCCAGTGCAGATCCAAGTCCAACTGCAGCGACGGGGACAACGCCTTGCGACACACGCGCTCGTACGCACGCGTTCCCTGCGTATAGCCCAGGTCGTACCCCAAGGCCTTCAGATCCCGCGCAAGCGAATCCACCACGTGCCGCGACGGCAACAACAGATCGATATCGCTGCATTCGCGCTGATGCGGCGCGGGATACAGCCACCACGCCAACGCCGAGCCTTTCAGCAATAAAGCAGGCACATCCCGCTCCCGCAGGAATGCCAGCAACTGCTGGCATTCAGCGTGCCGCAACATCGCCAAGGCCACCTCACGGCGGCTCGCGGCGGAAAACACCGCCAGCAGATCGCCGTCGCTCCCCCACGCGGACAGACGCTCCGCGGCCAGACTGACAACGCCCTCCTCCTGGGCGAGCCACAGCAGCGAATCGGCTCCAAGCCCGGGCGTCGCGGGCAATGACGGCCCACCCCGGATGAGGGCGGCCAGCCATTCACGGCCGGCATCAGCGACGGGAAGTGAGAAATCCATCACACTGATACTAACAGGCACCTCCCCACGACCATGCGCGGCATCTGCGGCTTCATCCACATCGACGGCCAAGTGGTGGCACCGGACGAACTGGCGGCCATGCAGGGGGCCCTTGCGCTGACTCCCTGGTCCGTCGCGACGCAGGAGGTGAGCCCCCATGCGGCCCTGGCCGAGGTGCAGTGGGCCAAGCAGCCACGGCACGCCGAACAGCGTGGCATTGCCCGCGACCCCACCAGCGGCTGTGTGGTGGTGGCCGATGCACACCTGCGGGACAAAACTGCCCTCGCCAAGCGACTGGGTGTTCCGGCGCACCACCCTGACACCAACAATGACGCCGCGCTCATCCTGCGCGCATGGCAGCACTGGCGAGAACATGCACTCCAGCACTTGGATGGCGAGTTCGCGTTTGCCGTGCATGACCCGCGGCGGCAGGTCATATTCCTCGCCCGCGATCGGATGGGCATCCGCCCCCTGTATCTGCACCTGACCCACGGGCGATTGCTGGCGTTTGCTTCCAGCGCACGCGCCGTACTTGCCCACCCGCGCGTGCCGCGGGATTTGAACGAAGCCCGCATCGCCGACTTCCTGGTCACCCAACTGGAAGGCATCGACAAGACCTCCACCTTCCACGCACACGTGCAGCGCCTGCCCCCAGCGCACTGTGTGCTGGTGGACCGCGATGGAGCCCGTCGCCAGCGGTACTGGTCACTGGCCGATGAGCCCGCGTCCAGCGTCGCCCGCAGCGACGACGAGTGGGCCGAGGCTTTGCGCGATGCGCTCCAGGCGGCCGTCAGGCACCACCTGGCCGGTCATCGCGCCGGTGCAATGGTCAGCGGCGGAATGGACTCGTCCACCCTGGCCGCCCTGGCCGCCGCGGAATTGCGTTCCACGGGGATGGGGCCGCTGCGCACGTATTCGCTGGTCGACAGTCGATCACCCAATAGCGAAACCCGCGCCGTGCACGCGATGCTCAGGCTCAACGGGTTCGCCCCGCGGCTGCTGGACCATGCGTCCGTCGGCGCTATCGCCGACGCCACGTGGCAACACGCCTGGCAGTGCGAAGAGCCATTCGACGCGATGATGCTGCCGTTGCATGCGCCTTACTTCGCCGCCGCCGCGGATGGCGAGGAAGGCGTCCTGGACGGCGTTGACGGTGACATGCCATTCCTCGTGGGCAATGGCCTGGCACGGCGGCTGCGCCGCGGGCATGTGCTGGAAACCTGGCGCAACGTCCAAGGGCTGGCGCGGACCTACCCCATGGGGCCGACGGCGTCCCAGCAGTTCCTGCAGGTCGTGCGCCGAGCCGTGGTGCCGGATTGGGCGCGGACACTGAGGCAGGGGTGGCGCCCCAGCGCTTCCCACTCGACGGATGAAACCGACGGCATCATCCATCCGGACTTTGCGCACCACGTAGACCTGCCCGCCCGGCTGGATGGGCTGGACCACTGGACCGCACGAATGCCGCATTGGTCTGCCCGCGCGGAGGCCGAGGAGGCTCTTGACCACCCCTTCCTGACGGTGGGTGTGGAGCGGTACCACCGGGTGGCCGCCAGCCACGGGATCCAGCCCCTGCACCCGTTTCTGGACCGGCATTGCCTCGGCTTTTACCTCAACCTGCCAGACCGGCAGCGCCTGCAGGGGGGCTGGACCAAGGCCGTGCTGCGCCGGGCGATGGTGGGGCGCTTGCCAGAACTGGTCCTGCGGCGACAGGACAAGCAGCATCTGGGTTGGGCGCGAACCCAAGCGCTGCTGCAACGGCATCACCGGGACGTCGTGGAGCGCCTGCAGGCACAGCAGGAGTTGCTGCGTCCCTACGTTGCGCCGCAGGCAATCGCCCAAGCCTTGGCCACCCCGTTGCAGGCCGCAGCCGACTCCGACGATTGGGCCTTGCTGTTCAACCTTGCCACGCTGGCCAACTGGCTGGATCGGCAATCATCCCCGGGCCAGACGCAGGCCAAAGTTCAAAGAACACTCGCTTTTGAGAACTGAGTCACGCTAATATTTGTGACGAAGAACTCAAATCAGGGGATTGAGCAATGTCGGTACAACAAGATCAGCCGCCCTACGTCACCAAGTCGGCGCGTGCCCAATACGTCGCCCCCGCCATGTCGGAGTTTGGCCACGTCCGCGACCTGACCAGCGCCGCATCAGTCGCCGGAAAGGTTGGCAAGGGCCAGGAAACCAGCAATTCCTGGCAGACCCGCCCATAAGCACTGGAAAGTGCTGAACCCATAATCGCACTGGCGGGAAGGGGAAGGCCCGCCACTGCTTCATGGAGGCCACTTGGTGGCCGTCTATGCCGCATCAATTCCTGTTTGCCGGCGATGCCGTCGCCGCGGGCTTCGTGTTGCCCGAGCTTCCGATTGCCCCTACTGGCGCCCATTACCGCTTTCATATCGTCACCGCGCCGGTGACGCCCTGCGCGCAACGTACCGATATCCGCTGGCGCCACGATTTCACGGACCCTGACCACGGCACGCAGCTCACCTGCGCGCGCTGCAGCGAGGGCTATCTGATGGAATTCCCCGGGGTGGCGACCATCCTGGCCACACCGGACCATCAAGTGCATGTCTCCGCCTGGCCGGGGGCCTGCGAGGACGCAGTCCGGCACGTGCTGCTGGACCAAGCCCTTCCCCGGCTGCTGGCGCAACAAGCAGTGCTGATGCTGCATGGCGCGCTGATCCGCCTGCACTCGGGCAAATGCGTGCTGATCCTGGGCGAAAGCGGCCGCGGCAAATCCACGTTTGCCGGCGCCTGCCACGCCACGGGCGCCACGTTGCGCACCGATGATGGCGCCCGCGTCGAAGTGCGGGAGGATGGCGTTTACGCCTGGCCCACCTACCCCAGCCTGCGGCTGCTCCCCGATTCGCTGGGCTCGCTGTTTGCCGAAGGCCCCGAGGAGACCCGCCCCATGGCGGGTTACAGCGCCAAACGCCGGCTCGACATAACCGACGTTGACCCGGCCGCACCCGAGCATCTGCACGCCGTCGTTGTACTCGGCGCCCCAGCCGATGCCTTCAGCACACGGCGCCTGCTCGGACAGGAAGCCTGCATGGCCCTTACCTGCCACGGCTTCCAACTGGATCTGTCCGACCTGGCCAATGTCAGCCAGCTGTTCGCGAAGACCGCCAGCCTCAGCAACCGGATCCCGGTGCTGGAACTGGCGTACCCACGCCGCTACGAACTGCTGCCCGAGGTGATCCGCTACCTTGAGGCGGCGCTCTAAACGCCGCCCCTTCAGTTGGCCTGCGAACGGGCTCAACCGCGACCGTACACATCCTCGAAGCGGACGATGTCGTCCTCGCCCAGGTAGCTGCCCGACTGCACTTCGATCAACTCCAGCGGCACCACGCCCGGGTTTTCCAGGCGGTGCTTCACGCCCAGCGGGATGTAGGTGCTCTGGTTCTCGGCCAGCAGGATGGCCTCGTCGCCGCGGGTGATGCGGCCGGTACCGCTGACCACGATCCAGTGCTCGGCGCGGTGGTGGTGCATCTGCAGGCTCAGCGACGCGCCCGGCTTGACCGTGATGCGTTTTACCTGGAAACGCTCGCCCATGTCGATGGAGTCGTAGCTGCCCCACGGCCGGTAGACCTTGCGGTGCCAGGTCGGCTCGCTGCGACCGCGCTTCTTCAGCGACGACACGATGCCCTTGACCTCCTGCACCTTGTCCTTGTGCGCCACCAGCACGGCGTCGGCGGTGTCCACCACCACCACGTCCTCCAGACCCAGCAGGGCCACCAGGCGGCCGTCGCCCCACGCCAGCGTGTTGCGGCAGTCCTGCGCCAGCACGTCACCGTGGTGCGCGTTGCCGTCGCCGTCCTGCTCGGCCACTTCCCACAGCGCCGACCAGCTGCCCACATCGTTCCAGCCCACGTTGATGGGCAGGATGGCCGCGGCCTGGGTCTTCTCCATCACCGCGTAGTCGATGGAGTCCGACGGCGAGGCCGCGAACGCGGCCTTGTCCAGGCGCACGAAGTCCTCGTCGCGGCGGGCCTTGGCCAGCGCCTCGCGGCAGGAGGTCAGCATGGCCGGCTGGTGCGCCGCCAGCTCGCCCAGGAACACCGACGCGCGGAACATGAACATGCCGCTGTTCCAGAAATAGTCGCCGCTGGCCACGTAGGTCTTGGCGGTCTCAGCGTCGGGCTTCTCGACAAACTCGATGACGCGGCGCACGCCCTCGCCCATCTCGGCCAGGATGTAGCCGTAGCCCGTCTCGGGGCCAGTGGGCACGATGCCGAAGGTGATCAGCGCGCCGTCCTCGGCGGCGCCCGCGGCGGCCTGTGCCGCCTGGCGGAAGCCTTCGGCATTGACGATGACATGGTCGGAGGGCAGCACCAGCAGCAGCGGGTCGTTGCCGCCGGCCATCGCTTCCAGCGCGGCCACGGCAATCGCCGGCGCGGTGTTGCGCGCGACCGGCTCCAGCAGGATGGTCGCCTTGCCGCAACCCGACTCGCGCAACTGCTCGGCCACCATGAAGCGATGGTCCTCGTTGGCGACCACGATCGGCGCGGCCGACGCCAGCGGCGCCACCCGCTGCCAAGTGGCCTGCAGCATGGAGTCCTCGCCCACCAGGCTCAGGAACTGCTTGGGAAACGCCTCACGCGACAGGGGCCACAGGCGCGTACCCGAACCGCCGGACAGGATCACAGGAATCATGCGTGCACTTCACTCCTAGAAAACTGCGCATAGCCTAGCGGCACCCAGGGCCACCGGTAGCGGAAAAAAGTCTCGCATCCGTCAACCCACGGTGCGGCTCGCCCTAGAATAGCGGACCCCTTACCGTCAGGACCGTACCGCATGCAGCGCAACGCCCGTATTTTCGTCGCAGGCCACCGTGGACTGGTGGGCGGTGCCATCACCCGCCGCCTGCAGGCCGAGGGCTATGACAACCTGCTGCTGGCTGGCCGCGACAGCCTGGACCTGCGCGACCGCGACTCGGTGGAGGCGTTCTTCACCCAGCACAAGCCCGAGTACGTGTTCCTGGCCGCAGCCAAGGTGGGCGGTATCCACGCCAACAACACCTACCCCGCCGACTTCCTGTTCCAGAACCTGCAGATCCAGAACAACGTCATCGACGCCGCCTACCGCCACGGCGCCACCAAGCTGACGTTCTTGGGCTCGTCATGCATCTATCCCAAGCTGGCCCCGCAGCCGCTGAAGGAGGAGTACCTGCTCACCGGCCCGCTGGAGCCGACCAACGAGTGGTACGCCATCGCCAAGATCGCCGGCATCAAGCTGTGCCAGGCCTACCGCCGGCAGTACGGTTTCAACGCCATCAGCCTGATGCCCACCAACCTGTACGGCCCGGGCGACAACTTCGACCTCAACAACTCACACGTGCTGCCGGCGCTGATCCGCAAGTTCCACGAGGCCAAGCTGCGCGGCGACGCCGAAGTGGTGATGTGGGGCACGGGCACCCCGCGCCGCGAGTTCCTGCACGTGGATGACCTGGCCGACGCCGTGGTGCAGCTGACCAGAACCTACGAAGGCGAGGACATCGTCAACATCGGCGTGGGCGAGGACATCAGCATCCGCGAGCTGACCGAGCTGGTGAAGGACATCACCGGGTACCCGGGCGCCATCGTCAGCGACACCAGCAAGCCCGACGGCACCCCGCGCAAGCTGATGGACGTGAGCCGCCTGCATGCGCTGGGCTGGCAGGCCAGGATCGGCCTGCGCGAGGGCATCGAGCAGACCTACCGGTGGTTCCTGGAACATCAGGCCGACGTGCGGGGCTGAGGCACCCGGCCTCGCCTCCTGCGGGGCACGCCTGCCGTAGCGACGTGCCCCCTGTTCCGGCGCTTCAGATTCCGAAGGCCTTGGTGATGAACACCGCCATCTGCGCGCGGTCGACCGTCGAGTCCGGGCAATAGGCCTTCGGCTCGAGCACACAGCCGCGGGTCACACCTTCGCGCGCCAACTGCTCAATCCAGGGCGCGGCCCAATGCGTTGCGGGCACATCCGCAAATTCGCCGGTTGCCGGCGGCGGCGTATAGGCCGTCCCGTGCTTTGCGCGCAGCAGGAACACCGCCATTTCCGCCCGGTTGACCTCGCGTGTGGGGCAATAGGCCAGCGGGTCAGTCGAGCAACCGTTGGTGATGCCCTCCCGGCGCAGCTGCTCCACCCAGCCCGCGGCCCAGTGACCGGTCGGCACGTCGGCAAACACACCGGTCGCCACCGGCGGTTTGTAGTCGGCACCGTGCAACACGCGCAGCAGGAACACGGCCATCTGGTCGCGGGCCACCGGTCCCTCCGGGCAATAGACCGTGGGGTATTCCGCGCAACCGGTGGTGATGCCGGCCGCGCCCAGCGCTTCGATGGCGCCATACGCCCAATGGTCCGGGCCCACGTCGAAGAAGCGCTGCGCCTGCACCGGGATCGACCAGATGCCGCGGCCGGCGGTGAACACGTACAGGCGGCGTGCGCCCTGTTCGTCGGTACGGAACGCGACCTGCACGATCGAAGTATTGCCAAAGGGCGCCGCCACCGGGAACCACTTCTGGCCCGAGGCCTGCGAGTAGTTCCACGTCACGTACACGCCGTTGCTGGTGCCCGCGACCAGCACGTCACTGTTGTCCGGATGAATCGCGACGCCCGCGGTGTCCCGGCCCGGCAGGCCGTCCACCTCACCCAGCGCATCGGCCAACTGCCAGGTCGCGCCGCCGTCACGGCTGGTGACGACGGAAGGCTCGGCGGTGCCGGTGACATAGACGCGATTCGGGTCACGCTTGTCGTACATGACGGAGCGCGCGCGCCACGGGCTTTCCCACGGCGCCACTTGATACATCGACTCCCATCGCGTGCCCGTGACCGCGCTGCGGGCATCGGTGCGGCGGTGGATGGTGTTCATGTCGCTCACCACCACGGCATGGTCCGGGTTGACGGGCGAAATGGCCATGAACTTGGGGTACCCGGAGCTCAGGTAGCCCGCGTCCTGCCAGGACTGCATGCCATCGCTGGAGCGCAGCAGCGACTGGGTGGCCGCATGTGCGCCCCAGAAACGCGCCGGATCGGACGGGTCGGGTACCATCACCCCACCGTCCACCTGCACCACGCTGGCCTGCGATGCCGCCAGCTCCCAGCGGCCCATCTCGTTGTCCCACTCCCAGCGGCAGAACCGGGCGGTACCGCACGAACTGGTGTAGAAGACCTCCGGGCTGCGCGCCTCGGCCAGCACCACCTTGGGCTGGGCAGCCGAGAGTTGCAGCCACTCCGCCGGGGAGGCTAGGTCACCATAGAACAGGCCATTGCCCGCCACGTTCTGGCCGCCATTGTCGGGGCCAAACACGGCCAGCACCTGGCCGTCATCGCGTACGTGCGCCTGGGCCACGTACACGCTGTCGAAGCCCTCGTTGCGGGACACCCATGCCACTGAAGAAGCCGAACCCGGCGTGGTGCACGTGGTCGGCGGCGCCGCCTCCACCGCCGCACGCGCATCCACCGTGCCTTGGATGCCGAAGTCGGTGGCGACCAGCATCTCGCGGGCATTCATGGCGTCGTAATTGACCGGGAACGCGATGCCATGCGGCTTGCGCTGGCGGTAATCCGCCGTATTGGCCGCGGGATCGGTCCACGCGCGACCGAAGGTGGCGCCACCGTCGTCGGAGCGGTACAGGTCAACGTCGCCTGTCCATACGACCTGCGGGTCAACCGGGTCCACTGCGAGCACGGTGGGCATCGCGGAGAACTGGTACGAGTTGGTGCACGCCAGGTCGAAGCGACCGGCCAGCGCACCGTTGAAGACGTGGCCCGTGGTGGGGTCGGCACGCTTTTCAAACGTGATACCGCCGTCCGTGCTGCGGAAGATATAGGCGCCGCCCTTGCCGTAGCGGTCGATGCTCATGTAGACCACCGACGGGTCCGAGCGTGACACCGCGAACAGGTGATCGAAGCTCATGTCGCCCGACTCGGCGAACGTGTTCTGCCAACGCGGCAGGAACGCACCACCGCTCTCGCTGACGTACACGGCTGCGTTGTAGCGGTAGTTGTAGTCGCGCACGAAGCAGCCCGCCAGCACGCGCGTGCCAGCACGCACCAGTCGGCTGCACTCGGCAAAACGGCCAGTGCCCTGTTCGTCCATCAGCACCGTCCAGGTCTGGCCACCATCGCTGGTACGCCGCACGCTGGACAGGAAGTCGCTACGCGTCTCGTCGGTCAGGGCGTACACGCCCTGCGGCCCGATGACCACGTCGCGTACGTCGTACGTGGGCAGCAGCACCTGCGTCGCCCCCGTGGAGTTGCGCAGGCGCAGCAGCGAGTGCTGGGTCACGCCGTTGTACACCTCCACCGGCTCGGTGATGGCATAGAACGCATACACGCTGGTCGCGCCACGCTCGATCACCATCCGCTTGATGGGGCGCGGGCTGTCAAATCGGTGCACGGCGGTCCAGGTCTTGCCGTGGTCTGTGGACCGATAGATCCAGTTCTCGCGGCTGACCGTGTACAGGTCGCCGTTGACTTCATCCACCGTGATGTCGACGGCGGCGCCCGCCACGTTGCGCGGGCCTTCAAAGCGCCATTCGCCAAACTGCACGTGCGCGTCGGCGGGCAAGGCCGCCATGGCCTGCAGCGTGCCGGCGGAGGTCACCGCGGCAGGCGATGGTTCAACCGAGGCCTGCGTCCACTCGCCCTGCCCCACCCATGCCATGGCGGATACGGCCAACGCCACGCCAGCGCCGGCGGCGAGCCAGCTCCACTTCCGATGTTTCATGTTGTCCCCTGTGACAGAGCGGTGCGCCCGCCGACTCCGCGGCTCGGCGGAGTCCCCCTACGCCCGGGGTTGCCAGGCGACGGGGAATGATAATTGCGCAGCCCGTCCAAGGCACGAGGGGGAGGAGCAAGAAAGATTCCCAGCCAGGCCGCCGGAGAGGGGGCCGCTTCTTGCGACAGCGCGCCCGGGGCCTCGCAAATGCGATGGCGGGCTGATTGCAATGACCGGACGGGCACGTACAGCCATCAGACGGCCGATCACACTGCCGCCGCGTCTGCGCGCAGGGCCCGCGGCATCAAGCTTGCTGCTCCCGCGCTGGTGACATGAGGGCGCGGCATCAATCGCAGCCGTCGTGCCTTCAACGTCCGCCCCGGCGACATCATGCGCAGGGGTTTTTACAACATGATTGTTGCCACCACGCTGCGATTAGTGCCTATAACATCAAAAACAGAACACTGAGCCACAAAAACGAAAGGCCGCCCCCGGAGGCGGCCTGTCGAAGTTGCGGTGCGGTGCGGACGGCGGGCTTCAGCCCCCGCCGGTGACCAGTTCCGGCGCCGGGGCGCTGGCGCGGCTGCGGCGGCGCCAGCGGGCGCCGATCTCCTTGCGCAGGTCGCCCAGGCCGTAGCGGTCGCCCATCAGCTTGATCTGCGCGTAGCCGTCCAGCGCCACGTCCATGGCGTCGCTGCCCAGCGCGGTCAGGTTGTCCTGCAACTGGTTGGACAGCGCCAACACCTGGTCGGCGATGGGGCGCAGCGCATCCCAGGCGGCCAGGTCGGCCTCAGCCTCGGCCAGGTTGAGGCCCGGCGGCACCAGTTGCGGGTTCTCGCGCAGCACGCGCAGGGTGGCGCGCACGAAGGCCTCGGACTGCGGGCCCATGTACAGCAGGCCGGACTCGTCGGCTTCCAGCTCGATGAGTTGCGGCAAGGCCGCACGGGTCTGGGTGACGCCGGCGCGGGCGCTCTGCGCCTGCTCGGGGGTGATGGTCATGCTGACGCGATTCTTGCTCACTGTGACGCTCCTTGTTGCGTTCCTTGTGGGCCGGCGGAAGGCCGGCGGGTCCTGCTCCGGGCCCGTCGTGGGCCGTGGGCCACTGGGTGTGGCCGGAGCGGAGAGGACTATGTTCGCAAGGGCGCAGCAAGGGCATCAGCGGAAGGCGCGTTGTGGGGTAGGAATTTGCCTATCCCTACCCGCCCGCTCAGTAGCGCGGGTTGCGGTGCCAGCGGTAGGCGGTTTCGATGATGTCGTCGAGGGACGTGTAACGCGGCGACCAGCCCAGCTCGGCGCGGGCGCGCTGGCTAGAGGCCACCAGCACCGGCGGGTCGCCGGCACGACGCGGCGCCAGTTCGTAGGGCACCGGGCGGCCGGCCACCCTTGATGCCGCGTCGATCACTTCGCGCACGGAGAACCCCTGCCCGTTGCCGAGGTTGAAGGCATGCGCGCCCTCGTGCGTGTCCATGTAGGCCAGCGCCTGCTCGTGCGCCTGGGCCAGGTCATCCACGTGCACGTAGTCGCGCACGCAGGTGCCATCGGGCGTGGGGTAATCGCTGCCGAACACCTTGAGGCCCGGCCCCGTGCCCAAGGCCGCACGCAGCGCGTTGGGGATAAGGTGCGTCTCGGGCTGGTGCGACTCGCCGATGTCGCTCTCCGGACTCGCCCCCGCAGCATTGAAATAGCGCAACGCCATCGACCGCAGCCCGTGCGCCTGCGCCGCATCCGCCAGGATGCGCTCGACCATCAGCTTGCTCGCGCCATACGGATTGATCGGCGCCTTCGGATGCTCCTCGTCGATGAAATCCTGCACCGGATGGCCGAACACCGCGGCCGTAGAGGAGAACACCAGCTTCGACACGCCATGCCGCTTCATCGCCTCCAGCAGGTTGAGCGTGCCGGCGACGTTGTTGGCGTAGTAGTCGTATGGCTGCGCGACCGACTCGCCCACGAGCGAGCGGGCGCAGAAGTGAATCACCGCATCGAACGAACGCCCCGCGAATGCGCTTTCCAGCGAAGCCGGATCGAGCAGGTCCGCCTGCACGAACTCGCCCCACTGCACCGCTTCGCGATGGCCGGTGGAGAGGTTGTCGAGGACGGTGACGGAGTGGCCGCGTTCCACGAGCCACTTGAGCATGTGGCTGCCGATATAGCCGGCGCCGCCGCAAAGCAAAGTCTTCATTTTCTCCTCCTCCATCGACCACACCCCGGTCTGCGCCTAACGATTAGCTGGTGTAATCGTTGTCCAGCACGGATGGTCGCGATCAAGATTCAATTAGTCCTCGCCGGTCGCAAGGTATTGATTCAAGGATGCGGAGCCCGCCCATACGCGCCTTCTAACTTCTTCGAGCGGACGCGGCCCACTGGCCATTCCATACATATCGAAAGCACAACCGCTCGCAATGACGATTCCGGCTGGCAACCAGGCCACTCCCAAGCTAGTTGCCATCATGTACCTGCCGTCTGCACTGCGCAGTTGTGGCACGGCTTCCTGCACCGCTTCCGCAGTAGCCGCAAGATCGACCGGGGACATGAAATCGATCGCTACTCCGCGTTCGCACGATCGTGTTATCCGCACTTGAGCGCTGAACCATCCGATCCGTCCGTCCTCCATGTAACGCCCGACGGCGTAATGCGTTTCGGACGCAACCACATGACTATCATGAATGCGCATATCCAGCCGCTCAATCACTATTCGCCCAGGAGGATCAAGCCGGAGCTGTAAAGCGATCTCTCGTTCGCGCTTTCTAACGGTAATCCGCGACCCCGTCACCGAAAGATCCCAGTGATCCACTGAACCAATCCATGCGTTTTTCTCCAAGGACAGGACTGGCACGCCAGCATCATCTGTAAAAACAGCGTCAATGGCCCCAGGCTCACCTCCTTCACCTGGATTCACCCGGATCAGTTCGCTTCCGTTGTATCGCAGCACGCAGCGAACCAATGGCGAGTACTCGATTCCGCCTAGCACGACCTCTGCCGTACCGTCGAAGAGATCAATAGGACCGACGGGATTACCGACCTCCGCTTCTCCAGATTGGATCTGATCGTAAGCCGCCCTCACCGACGCCTTCGATCTTTGCCCGCGAGTAACTTCAGAGTGACAGGACGGACATAAACAACATATGTTCTGCGCCTCATGGCGCTCGGCTTCGGCGAATTCCGGCTCGATGTGCTCGTACTCATAGAAGGCGCTCCTGCAGATAACGCACCCAAACTTCGAACGGCGCCGAACCTCTAAAGCAATTGCAGCAGGTATGTGACGCGGCAAGCCAAAGCGATTTGTAGGCATGATTTCCCCTCATAAGCACCGATGTGCCGGCGTCCGCCTGCTTGATTAATCCGATAATCTGCTCGGTAGTGAAACGACTCTTCTTTATGTCCGTCCTCGTGGTTGACGGACTTTACAGCTTCACGTGGTACGGCTCAGTGGGGGCAGGTCAGTAATTAGATAGCGATGCATCCACACCGGAGCACCCCCTCTACAGGTGCCGATCCGCCAATTCCTCCACCTGCGCCAACGCTACCGGCGAGCTATTTCAGAAGTTGTCGTAGGCCACCACATCATGACCGGACTCGAGCAGGGCCAGGCAGGTATGGCTGCCAATGTAGCCACCACCACCGCAAACCAGGATCTTCATGTCGAACGCCCGCCGTCCGGCCGTTCACCAGACGCTCGCCAACCGAACAGTTGTCTGGCGACATGCCAGATGAACAGCGAGTTGGTCACCAGGTAGCGGCGCCACAACCGGCGCGGCTCGGTCACCAAACGGTAGAACCATTCCAACCCCCTGCGCTGCATCCATGGCGGTGCGCGCTTGACGATGCCGGCGTGATAGTCGAAGGCAGCACCGACACCGATCATCACGGCATTGATGCGGCCGCGGTGATCGGCCATCCACTTTTCCTGCTTGGGGCATCCCAGGCCGACCCACACCACGCCGGCGCCAGACGCATTAATTTTGGCCACTATGGCCGCATCCTCGTCCGGCGTCAGCTCACGGTACGGCGGAGAGTACGCACCTGCGATCATCAATCCGGGGCACGCTTCCAGTAGCCTTCGGCGCAGGACATCGAGCGTCGCCACGCTGCCACCGTACAGATAAATGGATTCACTGGCTGCTGCGACATGCCTGCAGTAGCGCAACATGAGGTCCGGACCATTTATGCGTTCCTGCCCGGGCACCCCCAATCGGCGCAACATGAGGGCGACCGGGAATCCATCCGCCGTGGCCATGTCGGCATCGCGAATCACGGCCGAGAAGCCAGAGTCGCTTCGCGCCGTAACGACGGAATGCACGTTGCAGATGCACACGACACGACTCTCACGCGCCCTTGCCCAAACATGGATGCGCTCGATAGCCTCGTCCCAAGTGACGGCATCGATGGGCGAACCAATGACTTCTACTCGTTTGCGGAGTATCCCGTTCATTCTGTTCGCCCTACGGCATCCATGGCGTCACGATAGATCGCCACCAACTGGGAATAGTTGATTTCCTGCGTATACTCGGCCTCATAGCGCGCGCGCGCCGCACGCCCCATCCTGGCCATCGCTTCCGGGTGTTCCATGGCCCAACGCATCTTGCGCGCGAGGTCGTCCGCGGAACCGGGATCAAACAGCAATCCTGTCACCCCGTCGTCCACCAGTTCCGCCATGGCCCCTAGTCGGCTCGCGATGACGGGCAGGCCGCACGCATAAGCTTCCACGAGAACCATCGGAAATCCTTCGTACCAGACACTTGGCAGGATCAATGCCTGGGAAGAGGCCATCTCTCGATACATCGCATCCGCGCCCAGCACGCCGAGCGGTATGAGACCCGGAGCGCCCGACAGCCTTCCCTCCAGCGGTCCGCCTCCCGCAATCTTTACCAATGCCCCGTCGAGGAGCTTCACTGCGTCGACCAGCACCTCGACGCCCTTCTCGGGAGAAAGGCGTCCAGCAAACAGAAAGCCGGAGCGGTCCCGGTCCGACTGCAGCGGAACGTCCACAAAGTTGGACTTGACCGAAATCCGCTCACCCGGAATGCCAGCGGCAGCGAACTTTGAAGCCGCAAATCCCGTCAATGCGATGAAGCGGGTTACACGCCGGGACCACGTGCCGATGCGCCGGTGCACGGAGATCATGGTCGCTAGTGCCGCAGTGCCCAGCCATGAACCTCGATAGACGCCTTGCGACACCGCCCACCAGGGCCCTTCCCGAAGGCTTCTCTCAGTCACTACTCCGTCGTGCATGAGCAAAGCGGTCGGACAGACGATCCGATAGTTATGCAGCGTAAATATGCTTGGCACCCGCTTCCGGGCGCAGGCATAAAACACCGCCGGGGACATCAGCGGAAAAAAATTGTGCACATGGACGACGTCAGGTTTGAATCCGTCGATGATCACCGAGATCCTCCGATAGGAGGCGATTGAGAAGACCGCCGCGCAGGCCGCTCGAAATCGCCCCATCCAGCCCGAAATCTTCTCATTGCTAAGTAGATGCAGGTGGACATCGTGCCCCTTGGCACGAAGCATCGTCACTTCATTGAGTACGACGGCGTCCTCGCCGCCGCGCTGCTGATAGGCGTTATGGACTACCAGGACTCTCAAGAAACACTCCGATGTACAGGCCTGGCGAGACACTCCATGATGCCGTCCGCGAACCGATGTGCCATGTTGTCGATCGTGTAGCGCGATGCGCTGGCAGCGCAACCGGCCACCAGCTGCGCGCGATATTCGCCATCGACGAGAAGACTGACCACGACGTCAACATATTCCGCCATGACATCCCGCGTCATGGCGCCGTTCCGGCCATTCTCCAGGTATGCGATCTCCGGGCTATGAAGACCGCAGTCCGTGGTCACCAAGGGTACCTGGCAGACAAACGAGTCAAGTATCCCCAAGCCGACCAAACCAGGGTTCAACATCACGTGAGCCAAGGCAAGCACCTGCGCCTTTTGCTCCCCGATCAATGGCCCTAGGTAACGCGCCCATGCATTTGTCGCGCAGAATGCCTCGACCTTGCCGCTCTCTGGACCAGTTCCGACGATCACGAGCTCGAAATCCGGAACCCGCGCGCGAATCTTCGACGCGGCATCCAGCAAAAAATCGATCCGCTTCTCGCCATACAGGGATCCAAGAAACACCCCAATCCGGTTTCCTGCAGACCCGAGTTGACGACGCCACGCCGACAACTGCTCCGGAAGTACGGCCTCACATTGCTTGCGCAGCGTCAACGTATCAATCGCATTGTCGACGACAGTGATCCTGCCTGCTGGAAATCCGTTGCCTAGGATCAGTGCACGACTGAGCTCGGTATAGCCGAACCACCAATCGGCCTGCAGGGCTGTGCGTCGCTTGAATCGCTCACGCCAGCTCGTGCTAGAGCCTTGCAGGTTGGCACCATGCCCCCACAGCGCCACGCGCGGGCCAGCCAGCCTGTACTGCGCCCAAAGATTACAGAGCAGCTTGTTCTCATGGGTAAGGATGACAAGGTCCGAGTTCTGGGCAAGGGACGAGAATGGCTGCCAGCAAACGCGTCCCCCTAACAGGTACCGGGTTCCCAGTCTGTACGCCCAAGGGAGCTCGCCTTCATCACGCTTAGACGCTTCCGTTGTCGTGGGGTCGCCATGCGCGAGCACCAGCTCGACTCCGCGCCTCTTCATCTCACCACGCAGCCGTTCAAAGAAGGGCACACGGTAGTGCGTCAGGCGGCGCTGCACGATCAGCACCCGCCTTGCTTCTTGGCGCGCGAGGGAACTCCGCACCGCCATGTCAATTCCTCTCCTTGCCAAGAACGCAATCCTTGGCGATACGCAACACGAAGTTAACGTATGGATAGGTGAAGTACAGCGGCCAAGCCCAGCCGGCGTGCCGCTTCACGAAATGACGCCACGAGGACGGAGGAAGCCCCTTCCTCCCGATGAATTTCTGCCAGCGGGCCCACATTGGCAGCGATGGATCCATACTCGTTCCCGCTGCCACGTTTGCCGAGCAGCTACCCGAGAATCCTGGCGCAACAGCAACGGAGAAACCCGCCGCACGAACCCGCAGGGCGTAGTCGATGTCCCCGAGCGCGTGCTCGAACACGGGATCCAAGTCAACTCGCTCGTAGATCGCTCGCGGTACCAGTACGATGTTTCCGTTCATCGCAACGCACTCCTGCGATTCCGAGGAGATCGGAAGCTTCACGAAGCTGTAGCGCCGCAAGCGCGATACTGGCTTCAGCCCGCCGTAGCTGAGCGCGCTGGTTGTGGGATCTATCGTAGTTCCCACAACGACAACGTCCTGACCGCGCTCTTTCGCCCGATCGTGTACAGCGAGAAGATTGCGCAGCGCACCCGGCGCCACAGTAGTGTCATCGTTAAGCCAGAGCAGGAAGTCCGGCCGCGACTTCACGGCAACCTCTTGAGCGCGATGCATACCTCTGCACCAGAAGAGGTTGCCATCGCCACGCTCAACCGCAACATCGGGAAATTCCGCACGGACGGCGTCCGCTGTTCCATCACTACTGCCGTCGTCAACGAGCACAGCACTCAGCGCAACGTCGAGGTCCGCGCCCTGAGCATAGAACGCCGCCAAGCATTCGACCGTCTTCTTCTTGCGATTGTGGCAGGCAAGTAGCGCCACCAAATGCCTAGTCATAACTACCCGACTCCCTTCGCTTCATCAAAGGGACGGAGCCATTGGAACACACGCGATCACTCCCAACACAAAGAACAGACAGCAGGAACACAAAATACTCGCCTGAGTACAAATTTTCGAACGCGAATACGTTTTCGCTTAGACCGACAAACAGGACCACGGTCAAGAGCGATATACCGAGCCATCCATCTTTCGCTCTGCCCTTGAAGGCAAAACGCACCAACAAGCCGACGAAAACCACCAAACCAACGACACCGACAACTCCGCCATCCGAAAGGGACTGCAGGAAGAGGTTATGGGCATTAGCGTACCCTGAGTTCTCAAAGAATCCGGCCCCATTACCAAACATGGGATCCTGCAACCAGGATGTGTATACATTCGACCACAACGCAGATCGACCGGTTAGCGTCTCCAAGCGCGAGGCGTTTTCGGCCACGAAATTCCCGTATAGCGAATAGCCAATAAACGGAATAGCTCCGATAACAAGCATCACCAGGAGCAACCTCACGATTCGCGAGTGCCCGCCCCTCCGCTCGCCGAGCGTGGCAGTTGCATATATCGACATCACGACAGGAATCAACGCAATCGTCGTCTTGGAGACGGACAGGAGAATCGCCATAACTGCCCCAAACATCGACGCGCCCCGCTTCCACTTCGCGCCGTCGACGAAGAAGAGTTCAATAACAAACAACCCGCCCGCCTGAATGGCAAGCGCTCTGGGGTGGTTGAACAGCCCGATCAACCTGTGAGAACCAGCATAACTGTCGGCAACGTATGACCAATCTGGAATCACAACCGCGCAAAGCAGGCTGCCGAAAACCATCAGGCGCAAAATGAATCTTGCGAAGCGGATCAGTTCATCGTGATGAACACGTCCGAACACCAGCGTGACAACCATTGCCACCAAGGCCATGACGGGAAGAGGCTCGATCCCTCCCGGATATCGACCGAAAAGAGAACCAAAAATATCGTTAGTCAGAAAAAAGAAGGCAGCGCCGAACGCAAGCAGGATCGGTGCACGCCGCTTTTTAGGGGCAGCCATCAAGGGCATGGCGATTATGGCAATCACCAGCATAAGATTCAGGACACGGCTGACCACCGTAAACAGAAACGGCGCGCTATGTCCGAACATTCGCATTGATTCCGCGACATATTGCCGCCCGGAAACAGCCTGCAGCGCAGCGGAACCAAGCCCAGTCAGTCCCAGCAGGGCAGCCACCGGAACCGCTCTCAATGGAAATTGGATCACGCCGAACCGCGGCGGCAATCTGTTCCCTTTAGTGAGATCGAACGACTTATTCATTCCGATATGTTGAGCAGCACTGCTCAACATCCCTGGACGACATAACGATGCATGCCAGTGTGGAATGCTTCAGCTCGAGCATGCTAGGTCACTCCAGATCTTGGCGTAAGCGGCACCGCCCTCGGCTGGACTCAGCCGCTTAATCACCATCTGGGCATTGGCATCCGCCGCCCCGGACTCAAAGCCCCCTCTATCGAGCACTGTCGTGATGACCTTCGCAAGCGCTTCTGGCGTTGCATCCGCGTATTCAAGCGTCAAACCGAGCGACGCCAGGTCCACTAGGCCGGGAGCACGTGAAAGCACGCACGGTAGACCAGAGCCGATGGCTTCCAAGGCCGCAACTCCAAGACCTTCGAATAAAGACGGCATCACATAAACATCAGAGGCAGCAAGCGCGGTTCGTGGGTCATCGAGCCATCCCAGAAAGTGGACGCGGCTGGACAGCCCCACTTCCTTGGCAAGCCTCTGCTCCGAACACTGGTGATCTTCCTGCCCCACATGCAGGTATTTCACACCGGGCATATGGGTGAGCGCTCCAAGGAGCGCCGCATGGTTCTTGACTTCAGAACAGTTGCCTAGCGAGACGACCACCTTGTCATGATCGCTCAGCCCAAAGCTGCGTCTTGCAAGCATCCGCTCTTCGCTGGTGACTGGCCGGAACTTTTCGCTATCGAACCAGTTCCACACCAACCTCGACTCAATGCCAAAGCGGCGAGCCTCGTTTGCCCTGACTCCAGGAGCGATTGCGATAAAGGCCACCCCAAGGCGCTGCAAGTGCCGACGCTGCCAGGCGCGGCGCCATCTCAGCGAGCCATCGAACGAGAAATTGCTATGCACCGTGGCTGCGACCTTCGCTCCGACGGCCAAGGCCGCCAGACAGAACCAATAGCGCATCCCCTCAGCATGCTGGTGAACCACGTCATAGCCACCACGCCTCACCAGATTCGCGAATTCGACGAAGTAAGCAGGGTTCTTGCGCGCCGCAAGATGATGGACCTGATAGCCAGCAGATCGCAGTGCTTCCGCATATGGGCCGACATCCTGGCCCGTCGACAAGATGTCGCATTGATATCCCGCGCTATTCCAGATAGGCCCAGCAAGACGGAGCATCGTCTCCGCACCGGAAGGACGCAACTCGTTGAGGACGTGCAGCACTCTCATCGTTGCGCCGCCAGATCGTCGTACACAGACTGCCAGGCGTCTGCCACCTTCTCGACGTGGAATGCCGCCCTCGCATGATCAAGGGCGGCAATGGCCAAGGATCGACGCAATTCAGCATCCATTGCCAGCTCGTGCATCGCAGCTGCAATAGCGTCCGGTGAACGCACATCGACCAGGCGCCCTGCCCGGCCATTGTCGAGCGTCCAAGGCACTCCGCCACTCCTGTGGCCACCGATGACCGGAATCCCGCGGGCCATCGCCTCAATCAGAGCCATCCCCTGCGACTCAACCAAAGAAGGATGCACGAGCACATCCACCTCCTTGGCGAGACGCTTCATCAGCAGGTCGTAGGGAAGTGCGCCAACGAACTCGATACCCGCTGCAAGCGTGCGTTCGCGCGCCCAACTTGCTGCCGGATCGCCACCGCCGTGACCGGCGCCAAACATCAATAGCCGGGCTTCGGGATGCTTGGTTCGGACCCTTGCAAATGCCTTGATCGCCGCTTGGCCATTCTTGTATGCACCCCATCCCACCAGAACGGTTGCAAAGGTAATTGCTCCTGTTTTCACGCCGGGAGCAACGTCGCCGATGAATGCTTCTGCCGGCATGCCATTGGGAATGATTTGCTCCGGCCGACGATAGAACGCATAGCGCCTTATGTGCTCTGCCACATAGGGAGAGACGCTCACGATTTTTCGCGCCCGCATCATGACGCTATAGGCCATCGCCGTCTTGGCAGCACGGAAAGGTATGAGGCTGTGCCAAAGGCAACGTAACGGCGCGTCGTGCGCAGTAACGACCTGCGGGATATCAAGCTGCTGTACCGCCATCGCATATTCATACGTCCACTGTGCATGGACGATATCGGGCCGCTCCCTCAGGATCGCGTGTCGAAGATAGGAACGCGCCGTTTTGAAGAAGTTGCGCGCTGGCCGGGTGCCTAGCGGCCCTATGCATATCCTGAGGTTGTCGCCGGTGAGAACAACCTCGTTCTCAACAGACGGATCACAGCTGAAAAGAACCAGCCTTTGCCCCCGGCGAAGAAGCTCCTTGCACAGAAGGTTTACCGGAGTCCCGCCCATACCTTTTGGCAGTCGCTCACTCCACTGCCCCGGATGCAGGAAATCCCTGAACTCTGCGACACTCATAGGGCCTGCCATGCCCAGCGTGTAATTCGAAGTCATTGTTTGATCGCGTAAATGTGGCACGCTCAAGCCAGGTGGCTGATCCGCAGCCATCGGCGCAGGGGTGAAGGCATCAAGGCGCGCGCCTGCAGCAGGGTGCCCACCGGCGTCCGGCCGACCGTGGGCCCCAGTGCGCGCAAAGCCAGCGCATACGTAACGGCTGCGACCAGCATGTCGATGCCCAAGCGCGAGTGTGGGTCGCTGATGGCACAAGCCCGGTCGGCGGCGTATACCGAGGTTCCCACAATTCCCGCCAATGCGGCCGCCGGGGCAATGGCGTTCATCCACCTTGCCCAAGTCAACCCGGTCGCTTTCCGGATCGCCATGGCCAACAGGACAAATCGCACCAGGTAGGACATGAGCACGCCCCATCCCAGTGCGGTCAGCGAGTGATGTGCTGTCAGGCCAAGGATGGGGACAGAGATCAGCAAGGCGACCCACTGCGCGCGGACCTCAAGCTCGACCCGGTCCACTGCCATCAGCACTGGGCCAATCACGGAAAGAAGCGCGAATACCGGCATCGCAAGCGCAAGCGGCGTCAGGATCGTGGCGGCTTCAAGCCAAGCGTCACCGTAGACGGCCGAAACAACAGTATCCGGAATCGCAGCGATTACCAAGAATACTGGCAGAACGACGATCGCTATCCCCCCCGTGACCCCGAGATAGACAGGCAGAACACGGTCATAGTCTTTATTGAGACGCGAGCAACCGGAGAACAGTACTGGCTGAGCGCTTGCGACGATCGTGCTTGTCGGAGTGGAAACAAGCGTCATCGCGCGGTTGTATAGCCCAAGTTGAGTCACTCCTAACGCGCGGCCAACGAACAAACTGTCAACGTTGAGCAGCGCCCAGCTGGCGAGATTTGCGCCGATGACTTTCCCGCCAAAACGGAACAAGCCGGTGGACTCAGCCTGAAGACAAAGTCCAACGCGGGTCCCTGCCAACCACATTACGACGATGGCGAAGGAGATGGTTTGGACCATCTGTGCGGCGACCAGGCTCCATACCCCCGCCCCCGCCAATGCGAGCACAAAACCGACCCCTAGGTATCCGAGCAGGTAAGTGGAGATCCCCGCGAGCTGAATCGCCTTGAACCGCAATCCCCTGGTGAGCAGCGACGTCCCAACCTGTCCGATCGCCTGCACTACAAAGAGCAGTGACATCACTCGTATTACAGGAATCGCGCCTGGGTCCTTGAAGTACGCCGCAATGACGGGCGCCCCGGCGACTCCCACCAACCCGAGGCCACAGCCGATTAGCAGCTGAACCGTGAAGGCGAATCTAATGTCGCGCTCGCCAAGATCCGGTCGTTGGATCAATGCTGCACCCAAGCCAAAATCCGAGACAAGCTTACCCAAGCCCACGATGATCCACGCAATGGCGATGGTTCCATACGCCGCTGGGCCAAGAAGCCTGGCGAGCAGTATCCCGACAAGAAACTGGCTAACAGCCCGAATGGCGTTTCCCGCGTAGCTCCACTTCGCAGCTGCAATCGTTCTCCCGGCCAAGGATTGTTCCTGGGCTTTCACTGCGTACGCCCACTACTCTCTAACGACCGCGACGCGGTGCCCGTGATCGCGCAGCAGTGCATGACGCTGTGCTTCCCTCAAGTCGCTACCAACCATCTCGGCAACCATTTCGGTCAAGGTGATCCCGGGAATCCAACCGAGATCGGCTTTCGCCATGTCGGGATTTCCCAGCAGCGTCTCCACTTCCGCAGGCCGGAAGTAGCGCGGATCTACCGCCACAATGACGTCCCCAACGTTGACTGCGGGCGCCTTCTCCCCTTCCACGGCCTGCACGACACCCTTCTCGCCGACTCCGTCGCCTTCCCACGCCAGAGTAATGCCAAGTTCCTTGGCCGCCTGTTCCACGAACTGGCGCACGCTATACTGCACCCCGGTGGCGATGACGTAGTCCTTCGGCTTGTCCTGCTGCAGCATCATCCACTGCATGCGCACGTAGTCCTTGGCGTGGCCCCAGTCGCGCAGTGCGTCGAGGTTGCCCATGAACAGGCACGGCTCCAGGCCGACGGCGATGTTGGCCAAGCCGCGGGTGATCTTGCGGGTGACGAAGGTTTCGCCGCGGCGCGGGCTCTCGTGATTGAAGAGGATGCCGTTGCAGGCATACATGCCGTAGGACTCGCGGTAGTTCACCGTGATCCAGTAGGCGTAGAGCTTGGCCACGCCGTAGGGGCTCCGCGGGTAGAATGGCGTGGTTTCCTTCTGCGGGACTTCCTGCACCAAACCGTAGAGTTCGGAGGTGCTCGCTTGGTAGTAGCGACACTTGTCACCAAGCTTGAGGAAGCGCATCGCTTCGAGCAGGCGCAGCGCACCCAAGCCATCGACGTCGGCCGTGTATTCCGGCATCTCGAAGCTAACGGCGACATGACTTTGCGCGCCGAGGTTGTAGATCTCATCGGGTTGCACTTCCGCCACGATGCGGGTCAGGTTGCTGGTGTCCGTCAGGTCGCCGTAGTGCAGGTAGAAATTACCATTGGCCGCATGCGGATCATGGTAAAGGTGATCGATGCGATCGGTATTGAACGAGGACGCACGGCGCTTGATGCCATGGACTTCGTAGCCCTTCTCCAACAGAAGTTCCGCCAGATAGGAACCATCCTGACCCGTGATACCGGTAATAAGGGCACGCTTTGCCATCTATTGCTCCAAATCCAAAGTTAGTACACAGCCTTGCCCATGAACCCTTTGACGATGGTCAGGGCAATGATGCGCAGGTCCAATAACACTGACCAATTCTGCAGGTAGTACAGGTCGTATTCCACGCGCGCAGCCATCTTGGCCACGGTGTCGGTCTCGCCACGCAGGCCGTTGACCTGCGCCCAGCCGGTGATGCCCGGCTTGACCCGGTGGCGCTGCATGTAGTGCTGCACTTCGTTCTTGTACTGGTGGTTGTGCGCCACCGCATGCGGGCGCGGGCCCACGATGGACATCGTGCCCTGCAGCACGTTGAAGAACTGGGGCAGCTCGTCCAGGCTGGTCTGGCGCAGGAAGCCGCCAAAGCGCGTCACGCGCGGGTCGCCGCGTTTGGCCTGCGTGACCTTGCCATCGTCTTCGGCATGCAGGCGCATGCTGCGGAACTTCCACACCTCGATGATCTTGCCGCCCAGGCCATGGCGCTGCTGCCGGAACAGCACCGGCCCCGGCGAGCTGAGCTTCACGCCCAGCGCCAGTATCGCCAGCAGCGGTGCGATCAGGATCAGGATCAGCGCGGCCAGCACGCGGTCCTCGATGGCCTTGATGGCACGGGCGTGGCCGTCCAGAGGGCTGGCGCGCAGGTTGATCACCGGCAGGCCAGCCACCTGGTCCACCGAGTGGTTGAGCAGTTGCAGGCCAAACAGGTCGGGCACGAACTTGATGTCGGCGGTGGCGTGGTCCAGCCGCGCCAGAATGGCCTGGATCTCGGCCTGCGCGCTCATTGGCAGCGCCACCCACACCTGGTCGATGTGGTGTGACTCCACGTAATCCGCCAGCGCGTCCAGGTCGCCCAGGTGTCTAACACCGGTCAGCTGGCGGGTATCGGCGCAGGTGTTGAACCAGCCGCGCACGTCGATGCCGGCCCACGGGCTGCCCTGGAAGGTCTGCACGATGCGCGTGGCGTCGGCATTGGCGCCGATGACCACGGCACTGCGCAGGTCCCAGCCTTGGGCGCGCACCCACGCAGCCAGGCCGCGAGCCAGGATGCGAGCCCCCCCTGTAGTAAGTACTACCGCCACGAACCAGCTGCCCCACCACAGGCGCGAGGTGGCGCCTTCCAGCTTGAACATCAGCACGTACAAAAGACTCAGGCCGAACACCACGCCCCACAGCGCGGTCATGCGGGTCAACTCAAGCGTCAGGCTCTGCCCGCGCCAGCTGCGGTAGATGTTGGCGCTGCCAAACACCAGTAGCATTACGATCACGGCACGCGCCACCGTGCTCTGGTATTCCATGGGCAGCCAGTAGGTGTCAAAGCGCAGCCAGTACGCCAGGCAGGCGGCCGCCACCAGGACCACGGCGTCGCCCACGCGCAGGCCCAAGGTCGCCATGGCGGCGAACTTGTGCATGGCAAGGCTGCCAGGTCGCGCGGAATGCGCGATGGATGAAGACACCATGTTCATGACTCCCCTAAGTCATTGAGCACGTTGCGAGTTGGCCGTGATTAGCGCCATGCACATCGCAAACGTGGTTGCCACCGCAAGGGTGCGCAACGGGTAGTCGACGAACGAATGGACCAACGGCACGGAAACCGCCAATGCGGCGGCGGTCAGTATCTCCCGTCCACCGCAGTCAGCAATACGATATTTTCGCACTGCAACAATCAGCACGGCCAGTAGGCCAGCGACCAACAACAGCCCGGGCACGCCCAACTCGATGGCCACTTGAAGTAGATCGTTGTGGGCGTGCAGTGCGTGCACGTCGCGCATCGCCCCCATGGGCTCGAAGGGCGCGTAAACCTCGCGGAAGCTGCCCGCACCACTGCCCCATGGCAGGTAGGCCTTGGCCGCTTGCCAGCCGTATTGCAGGTATTGCCAACGCAGGTCTTCGGCCACGTCCTGGTTGAGGCGCTGGGCGAGGCCGTTCCATGCGTAGACGGCAACGCCCGCCGCGGCAACGGCCACGGCCGAGATCGGGGCCAACAGCCTACGGCGGGCCCTGCCCTCGCCCCGCAGGCACAACGGCACCGCCGCCAGCGTCGCCAGCAATGCCAGCGCGCCGCCCATGCGCGAAAAGCTCAGGGCGGCCGCCAGCATCAGGATGACGGCGGCACCGTACCAAACCGCTGCCTCGGAGGGGCGTCGGTGCCGTTGGGCCCGGGCGGCCAGAGCCAATGTCAGCGGCAGCAGCATGCCCATCAAGCTGGCGAAGTGGTTGCGGTTGGCGAACAGGCCAATGGCGCCCACCGGGTGGTGATAGGCATGCGGGCGCAGCGTGGAGTGCGCGCCGGCCGCAGCTTGGGCAAACCCCAGCAGCGCCATCGCCAGCCCCGCGCCAATGGCCAGCATCAGCAAGCGGCGCCGCGATGCCTCGCCCAACGTGGTCAGCAGGGCCCACAGGGCGAATGCGGTGCCCACGGCCAGCAGCGCGCGCGCCGTGCCCCACGGATCCAAGGACCAGGGCCGCCAGCCCCCCGATTCACCGATGACGGTCAAGCCGGCCAGCAGGTCGGCGCGGGGGCCACCGTGGCCCCACACGCTGGCCGGCAGCGGCAGCAGTGACAGGGACAGCACCAACAGAATGCCGCCCCACCCCCAAGCCACCCAACGCTGAAGCGATGCGCGCTCGGCGGTACGCCAGCGCAACGCGGCCAGTGCGGCCGCTGGCAGTGCCGCCAGATGGACCGCCAGATCCCCCAGCCCACGCGGACCGCCACCAAACAGCAACGCCGCCAGCAACAAAGTGCCAGCCACGCCTTCGGCCCATCGGTCCTGTGTGGATACCCCTACCCGCACGCACATCCCCTGAAAAACAAACGGGCCGCAGAGGCGGCCCGTCCGTGAAACCCACTCCGTCCTGGAATCAGGGGCTGGAGGGCTTGTCGTCCCCACCACCGCCACCGGCCAGAGCCGCAGCGGCCACCACGCCCGCACCGACAGCCCAGTAGTACTTGGTGTCGGTGGCCGCGGCCTTGACCGGGCTGGCGCACATCGGCGGCTTGGCTTCCACGGTGTACGAGGCGGCCGAGGTCACGGTCACGCTGCAGCCGTTGGCGTAGGTCACCTTGGCTTCGCCGGAGGTCACGGCAATGACGTCGCCGGGGGCGGCGCCCATGCTGCTGGCGGCCGGCACCGCATGACCGCTGACAGTCACGCCTTCGCTCTTGGCATGCGCCAGAACGGTGGGCTGCTGTGCAAACGCGGCGCCCGCGGCGAGGGTGGCGATCAGGCCAACTACCAACTGCTTCATGCATGACTCCCAAAATTCGTGCCAATTCCGGCACATACCGGCGGAAGGATAGGCGGAACGGGGGCTGGCCCGCAAGCCGGCCACTCGAGAGTTTGTCTCATTCGGGGCGCAGTTCGAGGGCGTCCAGCCGCAATGTTCCTGAAAGGATGCGTTCGTTGAGGGAGCGGCCCAAGTAGCGCAACCGCAGCCACTGGCCGGTGCACCCGTCGGCCGGCACCTGTACGGTGCCGCCAAAGGGCTGCCAAGCGGGTGCGAGGCTGGCGTTGGGCAGTTCCACCGTGCCCAACGGGCGGCCATTGGCGGCGCAGACGACTTCAAATGCGAAGGGGCGCATGGCACGGGTGTCGTTGGCCGCCTGCCCCGTCAGTCGATAACGGCCCGGGGCCAGCGCCAAGGCCTGCTCAAGTCCCAACCCAGTGACCGATCGCCCTTCGAATACCAGCGATAGGCTGCCCTGCCCATCGGCCGGCGCGGTGTCATCCGGCAACACACTGACACCGGTCCGCGGGGTGATTCGCCACGCAAAGCCGCCGGTGACCTCCGGGGCCTCGAAGCCGCCATCGAACAGCGCAGGTCCGGCCAAGGCACGCTGTGCCGGCGCGAGCATCGCAAGCCACGCGGCGCGCGCGTCCGCCGGCCGGCCCAGACGCTGCAGCAGCGTAATGCGCGCCTCCAACTCGGAAGGAGCCAGCGTGCCGGCCTGCGACAGGGCGGCGAGCAAGGCTTCGGCGCCGGCGGCCGGCGTGGTGTTGACCAACAAGGCTGGGACCAGCGCCCCGCGCCACTTGGGTCCGGCGGCCAGCCGCGGGATCAGGGCAACGCGCACGTCCTCGCGGTCCAGCAGTTTGCCCAGTTCCGGCAACACGGCCTCGCGCAGGGCCGGGGCGACACGCAGCAACGCGTCCAGATGTTCCAGGGCCTGTGGGATGTCGTCGCGGGCCGAAGCGCGGTCGAGCAAGGCGGCCCGCGTCAGTCGGTCACGCGGGGCCAGCCGAACGGCGATGCCCAGCAAGCGGGTCGCTTCGTCATGGTTGCCACTGGCATCCGCGGCCTGGGCAAGGACGCGATAGGCGCGGCCGTCATTTGGCCGCTCGCGCAGGACCGCATGCGCGGCGGCAACATCCGCGTCCGTCACCACAGGGTCGGCATCGATGGCGCGCATCCACCGGTCCGCACCTTTCGGCGGGCCGAGTTCGGCATCGCGCAGCGCCACTTGCACAGCCAGCGCGGCGCCACCCAGCACCAGCGCCGCGACAACTGCAGTGCGCGAGAACCTGGCCATGCCCGTGGCTGCAGGAACGGCGCGGCCCTCAGGCGCGGCCGTCACCGCCGTAGTTGTAGTAGGTGTAGCCGCCGTAGCCGTACGAGTTGCCCTTGTTGAGGTCGAAACCGGTCAGCACGGAGCCCAGCACATGCGCACGCGCAGCCACCAGGCGCTGCAGGGCACCCTGCAGGGTATCGGTGCGGGTCTGCTCGGCGGAGGCGACCAGCAGCGTGGCCTCGGCGCGGTGCGCCAACAGCGGCGCGTCGGCCAGGCCCAGCACCGGCGGGCCGTCCAGCACGATGGCGTCAAAGCACTCGCTCAATGCCGACAGCAGTGCCTGCAGCCCCTCGCCGGCCAGCAACTCCGGCGGGTTGGGCGGCAGCGGGCCGGAGGTGATGACGCTCAGACCGCCTTCCTTGCTCACTTGCACGGCAGCTTCGGCCGCGGCGGCGCCTGCCAGCACGTTGGAGAGGCCGGTGGCGTTCGACAGCCCGGTCAACTTGTGCACCGAAGGATTGCGCAGGTCGGCATCCACCAGCACCACGCGTTTGCCCAACTGCGCGATGTTGCGTGCCAGCTCCAGAGCGGTCGTGCTCTTGCCCTCGCTGGCGCTGGGGCTGGTGACCAGCAGGCTGCGTGGCAGGCCATGGGCCGTGGCGAACTGCAACGCCGTGCGCACGGAGCGATAGGCCTCGGCAAACGGCGAGCGCAGGTCGGTCGACGCCTGCGCCGGCGAGACGCCGGTGGCCAGGCGCGGAATGACACCCAGCACCGGGCGGCGCGTGAGCTCCTCCAGCGCCTTGGGCGAGTGGATGGTGCGGTCCAGGTAGTGGCGCGCGAATGCCGCCAGCACGCCCAGCATGCCGCCCACCAGGATGGCCAGCGCCAGGTTGCGCAGCAGGCTGGGCTTGTACGGCGCCTCGGCCACCACCGCGCGGTCCACCACGAAGATGTTGTTGGCGCCCACGCCGCCGGCCACGCCGATCTCCTTGTAGCGCTGCAGCAGGCCGTCGTAGAGCTGGCGGTTGGTCTCGGCTTCGCGCTTGAGGATGTTGTATTGGATGCTGCGGCTCTGCAGGTCCAGCACGTCACCCTTCAGGCCGCCGATGCGCGCGTCCAGCAGCTCTTCCTGTGCCACGGCAGAGTCGTAGCGCGCCTTGACCGACGAGCGGATGTTCCCTACTTCGCCCGAGATCTGGCGGTCGATTTCCGCGATCTGGCCCGACAGGCGCTGCATGTCCGGGTAGTCGGGCTTGTAGGTGCGCAGCTTCTCCTGATATTCGCCTTGCAGCTTGCTGCGCTCTTCGCGCAGGCGCTGGATCAGCGTGTTGGCTACCACCTGCGGCAGGCCGAAGCCGTCGCCACGTGAGGCCTGCGCCCACTCGGCCTCGGCGCGGATGCGCTCGTCCTGGGCCTTGGCCAGCGAGGCATTGAGCTCGCTCAGGTTCTGCGCTGACAGCGACGGCTTGTCGTCGCCCACCGACACGATCTGCTCCTGCGCGGCGAACTCCACCAGCGCCTTCTCGGAGTCCTCCAGCTTGGCCTTCAACTGCGCCAAGCGCTCTTCCAGGTACTTGCGCGCGTAGGACGACGCATCGAAACGGCGCTCCAGGTTGGAGGCGATGAAGGCCTCGCTCCAGGCGTCCGCGACACGGGCCGCCACCTTGGGATCGGGCGAGTCGACATTGATCCGGACCAGGCGCGAGTTGCGCACCGGCTCGATGCTCACATCGCCGAGCACGATGTCGGCCAGCACCCGGCGCTGCTCCTGCAGGCGCTGCGCAGGCTTCTGGCCCTCGCCCACGTCTTGCACCATGGGCTTGAAGTACGCGTCCTGGGTCAGGTTGAGGTCCTGCACCACGCGCAACGCCAGCGAGCTGCTGGACAGCAGCTCGTACTGGGTCTGGTAGAAGTCGTCGCCGTAATAACCGCGCTCGGTCGGCATCACGCCTTCGACGTTGAGCACCTGCAGGCTCTCGCGCTCGATCTGCAACAGCGAGGTGGAGCGGAAAATGGGCGTGGCCAGCAGCGTCAACACCACCGCGATGGCCACCACCGCAGCGCCGACGATGGCCACCAGCCAGCGGTTGTTCCACAGGACGTGCCAGTACTGGAGCAGGTCGATCTCGTCCGGATCGCGATCGCCCTGGGGCGAAGTGGCCAGGGTCATGCCGGATTGCATTTCGTTGCTCATCAGTTGGAGTAGTAGAACCAGGACGTCAGGACGGGAGCAATCTGGATGAAGCGCTTGAACCAGACGGCGCCCTTCGATTCGTCCACGACCACGATGTCGTTACCCAGGATTTCGGGGTCCTGCATGCGGCCTTCGCGGATGGCCTCCAGGTCAAAGCGGGCGACCATGGTGCGGCCGTCCACCCGGCGCAGGACGGCGACGTGTCGCGGGTTGGCGGTATCGGTCAGGCCCTCACCCAGCGACACGGCCTGCAACAGCGACAGCCGTGCGGCGTTCATCGGGAAGATGCCGGTCTTGCGCACGGCACCATTGACCGTAACGCGCTGGCTGGAGAATTCCTTCACGAACAGGGTGACCTGCGGGTCCTGCAGGTAACGTGCGCTGTACAGGCGGGCGATGTCCGCCTCCAACTCGGCCACGGTGCGGCCGGCCGCCTGCACGCCGCCAATCAGTGGCAGCGAAATCTGGCCAGCGTTGTTGACGCGCACCTCGCGGTCCAGGTCCTTGATCTGGAAGACCGTGACGGTGAGCAGGTCATGGGGCCCAACGCGATACTCGGGCTGGCCGAGCACTTCGGTGACCGGGTCGACCACCGGCAACGCAGGCGCCTGGGCCACATCGCCGCGACTGGCACACGCGGACAACAGCACAGCGCACAGCAGAGCGCTGACACGGACAAAGGTGAACAAGCGGAGGGCCCCTGTTAAACAAATTCAACAACTTGGGAATTATGCCCCATGCGGGGCGTGAACGGCCGCTCAGGGTGGCGTGCAGTGGTTGGCACGCGTGGGAAAAGTTCTTTGGCGTGGGTTGCACGCGCGGGGGTGTCGGCGGCCGTGGCGGCGCCGGCCCGGCTACCGCCGCATCCCGAAGCCCCGCATGAGCCGGGCCAGTACTCCCGGGTTGTCCCGGGCACCTTGCATTCCTTCTGCACGGAATCCACCGCAGGCGTGCAGGGGAGGCGGCAGCGAGTCGGGCGCGAGGTCGTCCACGACGCCCTGTGGCCGTGTCCGCACCAGGTGCATGGCCTCTTCCACCCCGACCAGTGCGGCCGCCGCCTCCCGGGCCTCGGCCAGCAGCGGTGGCCGCCGCTCGGGGTGGTGGGCATCGGTGGCCAGCAGCATGGCGTGGCCTTCGGCTACGAACCGCTCGCCCCAATACTTGACCCGCCGGCCGAAACGGCCCGTCAGGGCCCCAGCGGTGATCTGCATCCACGCACCGCGCTGGCTGAGGCGGGTGAACAGGTCGTAGTGACTCTCCACCCAAGTCAGCCGTTCGGGGTGGGTAATGACGGGCACGTAGCCGGCAGCCATCAACTCGAACACGGCCTCTTCGAAGCGCGGCGGAGCAACGTGGTGTGGCGGCTCCAGCAGCAGGTAGCGCGAACCGGCCAGCGTGGGGATGCGGCCGCTGCGCAGGCCATCGACCAGTGCCGGATCGAGGTGTACGTCGGCGCCTTCAACCAGCCGGATGGCGATGCCCTGCCCGTCCAGTTCCGCCTGGAACGCGGCAATGGCGGCGCGGATCCCGGCGGCGGTGTTCTCGTAGACACCCGGGTAGATGTGGGGCGTGCAGGCGATGGTGGTGATGCCGTCCGCCGCTGCGATCCGGGCCATCGCCAATGCCATCGGGAGATCGGTGGCACCGTCGTCGATGGACGGCAGGATGTGGCAATGCAGGTCGAGCATCGTTACAGCAACGACAGCACGTTCTCGGGCGGCCGACCGATCACGGCCTTGCCGCGATGCACGAAGATGGGACGCTCGATCAGCCGCGGGTGGCGGACCATCGCGTCGATCAGGGTGGACTCATCAAGAGAAGGATCTGCCAGGCCCAGTTCGCCATAGATCTCCTCACCCGCGCGCAGCAGCGAGCGTGCCGGCAGCCCAAGCATCGCCAACAGGCCACGCAGTTCCGCAGCGGAGGACGGCGTATCCAGGTAGGCCACGATCTGCGGCTCCACGCCGTGCTCGCGCAACAGGTCAAGGGCGCCGCGGGATTTGGAGCATCGCGGGTTGTGGTACAGGCGGGTTGCGTCGGTGGTCATGGCATGCAGGCGTGGATTTGACGCCATGGTACCCGCTCAGGGGCGTTGGCCGATGGACGACGCCGGCGCGATGCCCGCAAGAATCAGCGCGCGATTCCGCTCGTGAGGCGCGAAACCTTGATCGTGGCAGGCTCCGGGAACTTGCACGATTTGAAGCCGGCCTCGTACTTGCATGTGGTGATATTGCCGTGGACGTCCGTCCAACGCTCGATCTTGTCGGACACGCGAACTTCCCAGCGATTGCCGTCCTGGTCCTGGACTAGGCTGGTACCAGTGGCCGCGATCGTGCCCTGGAAGACCCGCTGGCTGTCCTTGCAGCTCTGTACCGGCCCGGTTGGCGCGGCCTTGAACTCGACATCCTGCGGCCCGGCCATGCAACGCACCACGCGCTTGCCGGCATGATCGTATTCACGCCACAAGGTCGGCCCCTCGCTCCACCCCTTGCCCGTCGGTGCCGGGACGTAGCCAGCCGGCAACTGGGTCGCTGCCGACGCGGTCGGCGTTGCGAGCGGCAGACCGAGCAGCGCGAGGGTGGCGATGAGGTGCTTCATGGGCAAATCCCTGCTGGTACGTGGGGAACAGACACAGGGCGAGGCTATCGCGCAGAGCGTTTGTTAAAGCGGGACGCCGATCTCATCTCGCAGCGCCTGGCGGGCATGCCGTATTCTTGGGCCATGACCGATCACTCCACGCTCCCGATGAAGCGCTCCCGCCGGACCGCCCTCGTGCTCATGGGCACGGCGCCCATCCTGTTGCTGGCCTGCTCGCGCGAGCCGGAGGTGCAGACCGCCGAAGGTTTGTTCACCTCGGTGGAAGCATGCGTGGACAAGACCCAGAACCCATACATGTGCAGGCAGGCCTTCGACCAGGCCAGGTTGCAGGCGGCGGAGACCACGCCGAAGTTCGCCTCGGTGAATGAGTGTGAGTCCCAGTTCGGTCAGGGCCAGTGCGGCACGCAGCAGACCGCGGGCGGCCACTCGTTCATCGGGCCGCTGATGACGGGCTTCTTCCTGTCGCAGATGCTCAACGGCCGTGGCGCGGGCCTGGCTTCCGCGGGCGGACCGCCGCCGGTTGGCACCACGAAAGGCGAGCCAGCGTTCCGCACCGCTCACAACGACTGGCTCAAGCCCGGCCCGTCGTCCGCCGGGGGCGCCACTGCCCTGATCCGTGTGGATGCGCAGCCCGACCGCGCCATGACCGTGCGTCGTGGCGGCTTTGGCGCGACCTCGGCACGACGCTCCGGCAGCTTCGGCGGCTGATGCGCCGCGTCGCCATCCCGCCGCGACCGGACTGGCGCCGGCGCGCCGAGGCCTGCGGCTTCCAGTTCCACACCATCAACGGCGCGCCCTACTGGGACGAGAGCGCCTATTACGCGTTCACGCTGCAGCAGATAGAGCGTGATCTGGAAGACCCCACCGCCGAACTGCACCAGATGGCGCTGTCGCTGGTGGACGAGGTGGTGGACAGCGACGCACTCATGCAGCGCCTGGCCATCCCGGAGGCGTTCCGCGACTACGTGGCGCAGAGTTGGCGCCGCCGCGATCCGCATCTGTATGGCCGCCTGGACCTGGCGTACGACGGCCACGGTCCGGCCAAGCTGTACGAACTCAACTACGATACGCCCACCTCGCTGTACGAGGCGGCGTTCTTCCAGTGGGAGTGGCTTGAGAACCAGCGCGACCGCGGTGCCCTCTCCCAGGATGCGGACCAGTTCAACGCCATCCACGAGGCGCTGGTCGAACGGTTTGGAGAACTCGCCTCGCGCCTGAAGCCGCCGATGTATTTCGCGGCCGTGGGCAGCAGCGTGGAGGACCAGGGCACGGTGGCCTACCTGCACGACTGCGCCGCACAGGCCGGCTTTCCGGCGGGCCTGATGGCGTTGGAAGACATCGGCATCGCACAGGACGGCCGTTTCACCGATCTGGATGATGTCGCCATCGGCAGCCTGTTCAAGCTGTACCCGCTGGAAGACCTGTTCGCCGACCCGTTCGGCATGGAGCTGCTGCGCTCGGACCTGCAGTTGCTGGAACCGGCGTGGAAGCTGATCCTGAGCAACAAGGGCGTGCTACCACTGCTGTGGGAGCGCCATCGCGGCCACCCCAACCTGTTGGAAGCGCATTTCGAGCAAGGCGGCGAACTGCAGCCCGGCTGGGTACGCAAGCCGCTGTTCTCGCGCGAAGGCGCCAACGTGGACATGCGCTATGCCGATGGCCGACTGTTGAGCGAGTCGGGGCCGTACCTGGGGCCCGCCATTCGCCAAGCGCTGCATCCGCTGCCCGCGTTTGACGGCCGTTACCCGATGGTCGGCAGCTGGGTGGTGGGCGACCACGCCTGCGGCATCGGCATCCGCGAGGACGACAGCCCCATCACGCATGACAGTGCGCGGTTCGTGCCGCATGCCATCGTCGGCAGCGAACCTGCGGGCAAATTCGCCATCGAGGCCTGAGCACGATCCGCGGGCTGCAAGGCTCGACCCAAAGAAGAGCATGCGCAGAAAAAACACAGCCGGCACAAGGCCGGCTGTGTCTGTTGCATATGGTGGGCGGTACAGGGATCGAACCTGTGACCCTTGCCGTGTGAAGGCAATGCTCTACCGCTGAGCTAACCGCCCCGAAGGGCTGCGCAGTATACAGCAATCGCCCCCATGCTTGCCAAGGGGGGTGAACGAAATTTCTTCACACCAGCTTCGACTGGCGAAGCGACTGCACGGTCGCCGGCGCTACGAAGCTTTCGCTGCTGGCGCTCGCCCAGAACTGCTGGAACAACGCGTGCTGCGGAATGCGCCCCAGCAGGTCACCCGGCTTGAGGAAGGCGTACAACGCACCCAGCGAGCGGACCTCGATGGGCGACACACGCCGCAGGATGTGCTCCGGCCCCAGTTGGTCCGGATGCTCCAGGCCCGCGGCACACAACAGGTCGCGCAGCGCCTTCAGCGTGTTCTGGTGGAAGTTGAACACCCGCTGCCCCTTGTCGGTGACGTCCAGGTGTTGCCATCGCGTCCGGTCCTGGGTGGCAATGCCGGTGGGGCAATGGTCGGTGTGGCAGCTGAGCGACTGGATGCAGCCCAGCGAGAACATGAAGGCGCGGCCCGCGTTGCACCAGTCCGCGCCCATGGCCAACGTCCGGGCGATGTCGAATGCACTGCTGATGCGCCCCGCCGCGCCAATGCGGATGCGGTCACGCAGTTCCAATCCCACCAGTGTGTTGTGCACCAGCATCAGCGCTTCGTGCATCGGTACGCCTACGTGGTCGATGAACTCCGCTGGCGCGGCGCCGGTGCCCCCTTCCGCACCATCCACCACGATGAAGTCAGGCAGCACGCCCGTTTCCGCCATGGCCTTCGCGATGCCGAACCACTCCCACGGATGGCCAATGGCCAACTTGAAACCGGTGGGCTTCCCGCCCGACAGCTCCCGCAGGCGAGCGACGAAGGCCAGCAGTTCGAGTGGCGTGCTGAACGCGTGGTGCCGCGCAGGCGAGACGCAATCCATACTTTGCGGCACCCCTCGCGTCATCGCGATCTCCGCATTGACCTTGGCTGCGGGCAGGACGCCGCCGTGGCCCGGCTTGGCACCTTGCGACAGCTTCACCTCGATCATCTTGACCTGCGGGTCGCGCGCGTTGGCAATGAAACGCTCCTCGCTGAAGCCGCCATCGTCATTGCGGCAGCCGAAGTAGCCGGAGCCGATTTCCCACACCAGGTCGCCGCCGTTCTCGCGGTGGTACGGCGAGATCGAGCCTTCGCCGGTGTCATGGTAGAAGTTGCCCAGCTTGGCCCCCTTGTTCAGTGCACGGATGGCATTGGCCGACAACGCGCCAAAGCTCATCGCCGAGATGTTGAACACACTGGCCGAGTAAGGCTGGGCGCACTGCGCGCCGATGGTGATGCGGAAGTCGTGGCTGCGGTGGGGCGTGGGCGCCATGGAGTGGTTGATCCACTCATAGTCCACGGCGTAGGCATCCTGCTGGCTGCCAAAAGGGAGCACGTCGTTGACCGACTTCGACCGCTGGTAGATGAGCGCGCGCTGTTGCCGGGAGTACGGCACTTCCATGGTGTCGGACTGGAAGAAGTACTGCCGCAGTTCCGGGCCGATCGACTCCAGGCTATAGCGGAAATGGGCCAGAAGCGGGTAGTTGCGGCGCAGCGTGCTGCGGGTCTGCAGCAGGTCCGCCGTCCCCAGCGCGGCCAGCGCGCCAAATACCGCCGCGCCGATCCACCACCCACCCCCTTCACTGAACCAGGCCAGCAACGACAGCAGCGTCAGGAGCACGCTCAGCGCATAAGGGGCGTAGCGGGTCATGGACAGTCCATATCGGCAATTGCGGATGAGGATAACGTGTCGCGGCGACGACCTGTGGCCTAGCGTTCATCACCCGGACCGCTGCCTTGTGCACTGCGCAGCGCTTGCAGGATGAGCAGGCCCGCGCGGCCATCCTGTGGCGTGAGGCCCAACCGCTGCTGTTCCGTCACGATTGCGCGTCGGGTCGCCGCACCAATGATGCCGTCGGCCTCCCCGATGGCATGGCCACGGGCCAGCAGCAACGCCTGCAGTTCACGCCGCTGGAGACGGGATAGCCCTGCATCCTCGGTCGGCCACGGGGTCTTCAACCCTGCCCCGCCCCGAAGGCGATCCGATAACAGCGCGATAGCCAGTGCATAGCTCTCCGACGCGTTGTACGAATAGATCGCATGGAAGTTCCGATAGACCAGGAAAGCCGGCCCGCCGCGTCCCGCTGGCAGGAGCAATGAGGCAGGCGTGTCGCGATCCGGCTCAAACCCTCGACCATCCGCGCGAGTGACGCCCTTGGCCATCCAGTAACGCAACGGCTCGCGATGCCGCCGTCCCGTGGGCCCCAAATACGCGTCGGCTGGAACCAGCACTTCATGGCCCCAAGGGGCACCGCTGCGCCAACCCGCCCGCTGGAGGAAGTGGGCGGTTGAGGCCAGCGCGTCGGCAACGTTGCCCACGAGGTCCCGTCGACCGTCCCCATCGAAATCGACCGCGATGCGACGGAACGTGGAGGGCATGAACTGCGTATGCCCGAACGCGCCGGCCCACGACCCCACGAGCCCATCGGGCGCAACATCACCGGATTGAATGATGTGCAGCGTGTCGATCAGTTCGCCGCGGAAGAACGCCTGCCGGCGTCCCTGGCAGGCCAGCGTGGCCAGCGACACCAGCAGCGGCCGCTTGCCGAACGCGCGGCCAAAATTGCTTTCCACACCCCACACCGCGACCACCATCGCCGGGTCGACGCCGTAGCGTTGCGCGACGCGAGCAAGCAAATCGGCGTGGACGCGCATTTGTTCGCGTCCGTCGCTGACACGCTCCTCATCGACGAGCCCAGCGAGGTAATCCCACACCGGCGTGGTGAACTCCGGCTGCGCATCGAGAAACCCCAACACGGAGGCGTCAGGCGCGACGGTAGCCACGTGACGATCAAACACCTGTGGCGTGACGCCGGCGCCGATGGCCGATGCGCGTAATCGCGACCTGCAGGCTGCCACTCCCGGCGGGAGGTCCGTCGCCGTCGACACAGTCGGAGTCGGGTCTGTCCGGGGCGCGGATGCGGCGGGCGGCAAAGTGGCCTGCGGCACGACCACCACCGGATGCTCCTGCGTGCTGGCGTGCGCAGGCGCCAGCCCCGGTACCGTCAGGGCCAACATCGGTAATGAAGATATCCACGAAGCCATGTGCGCGACGTTACCCGTCCGCGCGGCGCAGGCTTGTCACACGGCAGCGACAAACCCCAATGGAACTCGCGCGAAAGGCGTGCCCGGTGTCGGGATCGAACCGACATGACCTTGCGGCCGAGGGATTTTAAGTCCCTTGCGTCTACCAGTTTCGCCAACCGGGCGTGGAAACAACAAAGCCCCGCAGATGCGGGGCTTTGCGTGGGGCGAACCCCTGAATCTGGAGCGGGAAACGAGACTCGAACTC
>NZ_AVPU01000028.1 GCF_000768355.1 Lysobacter daejeonensis GH1-9 | reverse complement strand
CGCGGGGCGGGCTGCGGGGTCGGGGCCTGCGCACGCAGCGGGCGCGGCGCCACGCCGGGCTGCACCTGCGCGATCGGCCCCGTCTGGTTGTCGCGCGGGCGACTGGCCTTGTCGTGCTCACCGCCGCCCTGGTTGCTGGCCTGGGCCAGGAAGTCCGCCTGCTTGGGCGTCAGCGCCGAGGTGGTCTGGGTCAGGATCACGTCCAGCGTGGGTACCACCGGTGCGGCGCTTTCCAGCGCGAAGCCGAAACCCAGCACCACCAGTCCGTGCACCAGCAGCGAAAGGGTCATGGTCGCGCCCAGACGCTGGTTCTCGCCGACGCCCGGCGTGGGCATCACGGCAGCCATGCCCACCCCCGCAGTGAGCGGTCGCGACCGCCCCGGCTCATGCCAGGCGCGACTCGATGGCGTCGAACAGCTGCCCGGCGATGTTCAGCCCGAACTGCGCGTCCAGCTCGCGGATGCAGGTCGGGCTGGTGACGTTGACCTCGGTCAGGTAGTCGCCGATCACGTCCAAGCCCACGAACAGCATGCCGCGGCGCTTCATCTCGGGCCCCACCTGCGCGGCGATCCAGCGGTCTCGGTCGGTCAGCGGGCGGCCTTCGCCGCGGCCGCCGGCGGCCAGGTTGCCGCGGAACTCGTCGCCCTGCGGGATCCGCGCCAGGCAGAAGTCCACCGCCACGCCATCGACCAGCAGGATGCGCTTGTCGCCGGCGGTGATCTCGGGGAGGTAGCGCTGGGCCATGGCCAGGTGGCGGCCGCCTTCGGTCAGCGTTTCCAGGATCACGTTGGTGTTGGGGTCGCCGGCGCGGGCGCGGAAGATCGAGCGCCCGCCCATGCCGTCCAGGGTCTTGAGCACCGCGTCACCGTGCTCGGCGATGAAGGCCTTGATGGCGGCGGCGTCGCGGCTGACCAGGGTGGGCGGGCAGCACTGCGGGAACTCCAGCGCGGTCAGCTTCTCGTTCATGTCCCGCAGGCCCTGCGGGTCGTTCATCACCAGCGCGCCGGCGCGCTGCGCCAGGCCCAGGATCTGGGTGTCGTGCAGGTAGGACGCGTCCACCGGCGGGTCCTTGCGCATCAGCACCACGTGGCCGCGGCCCAGCTCAAGGTGTGACACTGGTCCCAGTTCGAACCAGCCGCGCGGGTCGTCCTTCACGGTCAGGGCGGCGGTGTGGGCATGCGCCACCCCGTCGCGCAGGAACAGCCCGCCGGGGATGACGTAGTGCAGCCGGTGGCCACGTCGCTGGGCCTCCAGCAGCATGGCGAAGGTGGAATCCTTGGCGATCTTGATGGAGCCGATCGGGTCCATCACCACAACGATGTCGAGCGGCATGGTCAGCGTGCGCGGGGAGACGACAGCGATGGTAACAGGCGGGGGGGCTGCAACTGTGTCGGTAGACGGCATTCAGCCAAATCCCGGGAAAAACGCGCTTGACAGTGCGCGTCCGGCTTGGAATAAAGGGAGCCTGGTGAGGTGCCGACGCATAACGGTACCCACGTCTGGGGAAAGAGAATGCAAGACGACGAGCGCAACGGCAGCCTCGGTGGTCTGCGGGTCATGGTGATTGATGACTCCAAGACCATCCGGCGTACCGCCGAGACTTTGCTCAAGCGCGAAGGCTGTGAGGTTGTGACCGCCACCGACGGTTTCGAGGCGCTGGCCAAGATCGCCGACCAGCAGCCGCAGATCATCTTCGTGGACATCATGATGCCGCGGCTGGATGGCTATCAGACCTGCGCGCTGATCAAGAACAACCAGCTGTTCAAGTCGACGCCAGTGATCATGCTGTCGTCCAAGGACGGTCTCTTCGACAAGGCCCGCGGCCGCATCGTCGGCTCCGAGCAGTACCTGACCAAGCCATTCACGCGCGAGGAACTCCTCGGCGCGATTCGCACGCACGTCAACGCCTGACCGGGGGGTAAGGCACTCAATGGCACGAATTCTTCTGATCGAGGACTCGCCGACCGACACGGCGGTCCTCACCCAGCTCCTGGAACGCAACGGCCACGACGTGCTGTCGTCCGGCAGCGCCGAGGACGGCATCGAGGTCTGCCGTCGCGAGAAGCCCGACCTGGTGCTGATGGACGTGGTCCTGCCGGGCATGAACGGTTTCCAGGCCACCCGCGCGCTGTCGCGCGACGCCGACACCAAGTCCATCCCGGTGCTGATCGTCAGCACCAAGGGCATGGAGACGGACAAGGCCTGGGGCCTGCGCCAAGGCGCCAAGGACTACATCGTCAAGCCGCCGCGCGAAGACGAACTGGTGGCCCGGATCAACGCCCTGTTGGGGGGGTGACATGGGCCTGGCTCCCTTCGATCTACTGGCCAACTACGAGCAGCGCAGCCTGGCGCACGTGGTCGGCTTGCCTGAGCAGCTCGACGCGCCGGGCCTGTGGCGCGGCGTCGGTTTCCGCATCGGTTCGCGCCGCTTGGCCGCCGGCTTCGACGAGGTTCGCGAAATCCTGCCGCTGCCGCAGGTGACCCCGGTGCCGGGCGCGCAGCCCTGGATGCTGGGCGTGGCCAACGTGCGCGGCAACCTGCTGCCCATCGTCGACCTCAAGCAGTTCCTCGAAGGCGAGCGCACGGTGCTGCACGAGAGCCAGCGCATCCTGCTGGTCCGCCAGGCCGGCGGCGACGTGGCCGTGCTCATCGACGAGCTCTTCGGGCAGCGAAGCTTCGTGGAGGAGCAGGAGCTACCCGCCGACGACGCAGTGGCCGGGCAAATGGCGGAGGGCCGCTACGGCCACTTCGTCGACCGCACCTACCGGTTGGATCATCACGCGTGGGGCGTCTTCAGCCTGGACCGGCTGGCGCGCACGCCCGAATTCAGACAAGCCGCGGTCTGACCGCATCCGCGATTTTTCGAGGTTGAACCATGAGCACTAACATGAACACCGTCGCCGGCAAGGCCCGCAGCCTGGGCGTCAACACCTGGCTGACCGTGCTGGGCGTATCGCTGCTGATCTTCGGCGCGAACACCGGTTATGCGACCTGGAAGGCGGCCCGCCTCGGCGGTGCGAGCTCCGCGGCCTCGAACCTGCAGGTGCTGTCGCAGCAGTTGGCCAACCAGGGCCGCGAGGCGGTCAGCGGTGACTCGACGGCGTTCGCGGCGTTCAAGGACACCAAGGGCAAGATCGACGACGACATCAAGCAGCTGAACGCCAACTTCGGCGCCACGGCGGGCGTGGCCGGACCGATCAAGAACGTCACCGACACGTGGGCCCCGCTGGGCAAGAGCGCCGAGCAGGTGATTGCGTCGGAAAAGGCGCTGCTGGGTCTGGCGGGTAATGCCAACAGCTTCGCCAGCGAAGTGTCGTCGCTGCAAGCCGAGCTGGACGAACTGGTCCGCGCGATGTCGGCCAGCGGCTCGCCGTCGTCGCAGGTCTACCTCGCCCTGCGCCAGGTGGTGCTGTCCTCGGCGATGGCCGGTTCGATCACCGAAATCCGCGCCGGCGGCACCAGCGCCGCCCGCGCCGGTGACGCGCTCGGCCGCAACGCCACCGTGTTCGACAACGTGCTTGCCGGCCTGCGCAAGGGCGACCAGGCTGCCGGCGTGACCGCGCTGTCCAACGGCGGCGCGCTGGCTGCGCTGACGCGCACCGAGACGCGCTGGAAGAAGATGAAGACGGACGTCGACGCGATCCTGGGCAACTCCAGGAACCTGTTTGCCGCGCAGTCCTCCGCCGCCGCGCTGACCGCCGGTTCGGACAAGCTGCTCAACGACAGCCGCAACCTGTTCGACGCCTTCACCGCCTTCGGTTCGCTGAAGGACACCAGCATCCTCGGCAACATCTGGCTGTCGATCCTGTCGGGTCTGGCCGCGCTGATCGCCATCGCCGGCTTGCTGTGGTCGCTCAGCAGTGCGCAGAAGCAGCGTTATGAGTCCACCAAGGAACTCAACGACCGTAACCAGGAGGCGATCATGCGCCTGCTGGACGAAATGGGTTCGCTCGCGGAAGGCGACCTGACCGTGAAGGCGACCGTGACCGAGGACATGACCGGCGCGATCGCGGACTCGATCAACTTCGCCGTGGAGCAGCTGCGCAGCCTGGTGCAGACGATTACCGACACCTCGGTGCAGGTGGCGTCCAGCGCGCAGGAAACGCAGGCCACCGCCATGCACCTGGCCGAAGCCGCCGAACACCAGGCGCAGGAAATCAGCTCGGCCTCCGACCGCATCAACGAAATCGCGGCGAGCATCAACCAGGTGTCGCGCAACTCCTCCGAATCGGCGGAAGTGGCGCAGCGCTCGGTGCAGATCGCGACCAAGGGCGCGGGCGTGGTGCGACAGACGATCGCCGGCATGGACAGCATCCGCGACCAGATCCAGGAAACCTCGAAGCGAATCAAGCGCCTGGGCGAAAGCTCGCAGGAAATCGGCTCGATCGTGGAACTGATCAACGACATCTCGGAGCAGACCAACATCCTGGCGCTGAACGCGGCAATTCAGGCGGCCTCGGCCGGTGAAGCCGGTCGCGGGTTCGCGGTGGTGGCCGACGAAGTGCAGCGACTCGCCGAACGCGCGTCCAACGCGACCAAGCGAATCGAAACGCTGGTGCAGACCATTCAGAGCGATACCAACGAAGCCGTGTCGTCGATGGAACAGACGACCTCGGAAGTGGTCGCCGGTGCGCGACTGGCCGAGGACGCGGGTACCGCGCTGGGTGAGATCGAAAAGGTGTCGTCCGACCTGTCGGGCCTCATTCAGGGCATTTCGACCGCGGCGCAGCAGCAGTCCAGCGCGGCGACCAACATCACCGCGACGATGAACACGATCCAGTCGATTACCGCGCAGACCTCGCAGGGTGCGAGCCAGACGGCGCAGTCGATTGGTAACCTGGCGCAGCTCGCCGCCGACCTCCGCCGCTCGGTCGCCGACTTCAAGCTGCCGGCCTGACCAGAGAAGGGCAGCAGTACTCATGTCGAGGCCGAGGATGATTAGTCCGGATTGCCGCCGCCCTTGTGGCGCGGCCCCGGCCGCACGTTGGGGGTGCGATGACCGTGATGCGTGACGCGATCGACACCACCACGCTGGGTTGGATCAAGCCGGAGCTGGATGAAACCATGCGCCACGCGCGCGAGGCCATCGAGGCCTTCGCCGAGTCGCCGGGTGACGCCAGCCGGATGAAGGAATGCGCGGCACACCTGCACCAGGTGCACGGCACGCTGCGCATGGTGGAGCTGTATGCGCCGGCGATGGTCGCCGAGGAAATGGAACGGCTGTCGCTGGCGCTGATGCGCGGCGACGTGGCCGACCGTGACGAAGCCTGCGCGGTGCTGATGCGCGGCGCGGTGCAGCTGCCCGACTATCTGGAACGCCTGCAGGGTGGCCATCGGGACATCCCGATCGTGCTGCTGCCGCTGCTCAACGAGTTGCGTGCCACGCGCGGCGAGCCGGGCCTGAACGAAAGCGTACTGTTCTCGCCCGACCTGGACCGCCCGCTGCCCGAGAGCGTACCGGCGCCCAACACTGGGCTGCCTTCCTCGCAGGCGGGTCGCCCGCAACTGGGTGCGCTGCGCGAGGCACTGGCGCGCTGGCCTGAGGATGGCGCGCCCGCCGACGCCGGCCAACTGGTCCGCGCGGTGGAAGGCCTGTTGGCCGACGTGGTGGTCGAACCGCTGCGCCGCATGCTGTGGGTGGCGTCTTCCGTGGCGCAGGCCCTGCGCGATGGCGCCCTGCAGTCGACCCGTCCGCTGCGCCAGGCGTTTGCCGGCGTCGAGCGCGAAGCGCGCCTGATGCTGGAGGGCGACGGCTTCAGCGGCCCGCGTGACGAGGCCGCAGCCGAACCGACCCGCCAGTTGCTGTACCACGTGGCCCACCATGGCGCTGCGCACCCGGCACTGGACGACCTGCGCAGCACCTTCGACCTGAATACCCAGCTGCCCAGCGAAAGCGAGATCGAACACGCGCGCGGCAGCCTCAGCGGCCGCAACCGCGCGCTGCTGGACACGGTGTCGGCCGCAATCAAGGAAGACCTGATGCGGGTCAAGGATGCCCTTGACCTGCACCTGCGCACCGGCAAGACCGACATCAGTGAACTGCGCCCCCAGGTCGAGGCGCTGGGCCGGGTCAGCGACACGCTGGGCATGATGGGTCTGGGCGTGGCGCGCAGCGTCGTGCAGCAGCAGCGCGATGCGATGCACGAGATCGTGTCCGGCCAGCGCGTCGCGGACGAGTCCGCGCTGCTGGATGTTGCCGGCGCGTTGCTCTACGTCGATGCCTCGCTGGATGACCAGGTCAGCCGCCTGGGCATGGCCGAGAACCCCAGCGACGAGGACCTGCTGGCGGGTGAAGCGCAGCGCGTGCTCGAAGTGGTCGTGCGCGAGGCGATCGCCAACTTCGGCGATGCCCGCCAGGCGTTCGTGGCCTTCGTCGAAACCAACTGGGACCACGCAGAGCTGGTGGACGTGCCGCGTCTGCTGGAGGAAGTCGGCGGCGCGTTGCGCATGCTCGACCTGTCCCAGCCCGCCGATTTCCTGCAGGCCATCCGTGCCTACACCCAGGCCGAACTGCTCGGCCGTCGCCGCGTGCCCAATGGCCAGCAGCTCGACACCTTGGCCGATGCGCTTGCCAGCGTCGAGTATTACCTCGAAGCGCTGCGCGAGCAGCGTCCCAACCGCGAACGCATCCTCGACATCGCGCGCCTGAGCCTGGAGACATTGGGTTATTGGCCGATCCCCGCCGGCGCGCTGGAACCGGCGTCGGCATTCACCGACCTCGCCATTCCCGAGCCGGCCCTGAACCTGACGGACGCCACGCCCGTCGCCACGGTCATGCCGGCGGCGTCCACGCCGTCCGCCCCCGTGTCGGAGGACGCCGTTGTGGCCCCGACGCCGGTGGTTTCGGCAGCCCCCGCACCGACCAGCGCCGCCGGTGGCTTCGAGCACAGCGACGATATCGACGATGACATCCGCGAGGTTTTCCTCGAGGAGTTGAGCGAGGAAATCGGTAACCTGGATTCGCTGCTGCCGGCGTGGCGTGCGATGCCGGACGACGGCGAACAGCTGCGCCCCATCCGTCGCGTGTTCCACACGCTGAAGGGCAGTGGTCGCCTGGTCGGCGCCAAGACGCTGGGCGAGTTCAGCTGGAAGATGGAGAACATGCTCAACCGCGTGCTGGACGGCACGCGGCCGGCCACCCCGCCGGTGATCGACCTGATCGGTCGCGCCCATGCGGCGTTGCCCCAGTTGTACGCCGCGCTGGCCGGCACGGGCGCCATCACCGCCGACCTGGCGGGCATGGAAGCGCACGCCGACCTGCTCGCCAGCGGCGAAGAGGCCTTCTACGTCGAGCGCGAGCGCGCCCCCGCGCCGGCCCCGGTGGAGTCCGCCCCCGTGGTGGCGACCGAACCCGAGCCCGTGGTCGAAGCGGCCGCCGTTAAGGTCGAACCCGCGGCCGCGGTGACCGAGGTCGAACCGAGCGTAGCCGCTTCGGTCGATGCCGTGCTGCTGGAGATCCTGGGAATCGAGGTGGGCGGCCATCTGGCCACCATCCGCAACTGGCTGGCAGCGCAGACGCCGGATCGCACCACCGCCGATGATGTGCTCCAGCGCGCGATCCACACCCTGAATGGCGCGTTCGCGATGACCGAAGTGCCGGTGATCACCGCCATCACCGGGCCCGCCGAGGTCTACGTCAAGCGCCTGCTCGCCGCTCGCCTTGTGCCGACCGAGCAAGGGATTTCCGTGATGGGCGAGGTGGCCGATGCCATCGAACGCACCATGGCGTCCCTGCAGACAGAGGCGCCGCGCGTGCCGTTGTTCGAAGGCCTGGCCGACCGCGTCGCCCAATTGCGCGACAGCCTCCCGGAGGCGCAGTTCTCGCTGGTGGACGACGAGCCCGCGATGGACGTCGAGGCGATCGAGCTGCCCGCAGCGGCGCCCGTTGCGCCTGTCATGGCCATGGACCTTTCCGAGTTCCTCAGCGAGAACGCTTCGACTGAGCTCGAACATCGCGAAGCTGAAAGTCTCGAAGCCGAACGCCTCGAAGCCGAGCGTCTGGAAAGCGAACGCCTCGAAGCTGAACGTCTCGAAGCTGAGCGTCTCGAAGCTGAGCGTCTCGAAGCTGAGCGTCTCGAAGCTGAGCGTCTCGAGGCCGAACGCCTCGAAGCCGAACGCCTCGAAGCCGAGCGTCTGGAAAGCAAACGCCTCGAAGCCGAACGCCTCGAGGCCGAACGTCTCGAAGCCGAACGTCTCGAAGCCGAACGTCTCGAAGCCGAACGTCTCGAAGCCGAACGTCTCGAAGCCGAACGTCTCGAAGCCGAACGTCTCGAAGCCGAACGTCTCGAAGCCGAACGTCTCGAAGCCGAACGTCTCGAAGCCGAACGTCTCGAAGCCGAACGTCTCGAAGCCGAACGTCTCGAAGCCGAACGTCTCGAAGCCGAACGTCTCGAAGCCGAACGTCTCGAAGCCGAACGTCTCGAAGCCGAACGTCTCGAAGCCGAACGTCTCGAAGCCGAACGTCTCGAAGCCGAACGTCTCGAAGCCGAACGTCTCGAAGCCGAACGTCTCGAAGCCGAACGTCTCGAAGCCGAACGTCTCGAAGCCGAACGTCTCGAAGCCGAGCGTCTCGAAGTCGAGCGTCTCGAGGCCGAGCGTCTCGAGGCCGAACGTCTCGAGGCCGAACGTCTCGAGGCCGAACGCCTCGAAGCCGAACGTTTGGAGTTCGAAGCGCTTGATCGCCTCACCGCACCCGAGTCGGTCGCCGAGGCCGGGCTCGAAGCTGCGGAAACGCTGGATATCGTCGCGACAGAACTCGCGGAAAGCGAAGCCTCACCCGAACCCGCGTCGCCGGCAACCGCCGCTGTCGAACTCGAGCCGCACCCGGCCGTGGCGGCACTGCTGGCCAATGCGCTCGCCGAGAGCGTCGATCCGGACCAGGCGCTGGATCTCACGGATCTGGACCCGGAGCTGGTCGATATCTTCGTCGAGGAAGGCGTTGACCTGCTCGACCACTCCGACCGCCTGTTGGCCCAGCTGCGCGAGACGCCGACCGATCGCGAAACCCTGGTCGGCCTGCAGCGCGACCTGCACACCCTCAAGGGTGGCGCGCGCATGGCGGGCATCATGGCCGTGGGCGACCTCGGCCACGTGATGGAATCGCTGCTGGAAGCCGTGGTGGAGAACCGTCGCGAGCTCGGGCGCGAGGGCGTGCCGCTGTTGGAGCGCGGCTTCGATCGCCTGCACACCATGATCACCCGCGTCGGCGAGCGCCGCGCGATCGCGATGCCCGAGGCCTTGATCGCCCAGTTTGAAGCACGTGCCCGCGGCGACGAGATCCCGTTCGCAGCGGCCACGGCCGCGACGCTGGCATCCGTGCCCGTCGCTGCCGAGGCGCTCGCCAGCGCCAACGACGCCACGATGGAGCTGCCCGAGCACGTTTCCGCGGAGCTCAAGCCGTTGTCGGCGCCGTTGGCCGAAGCCACGGCACTGGACGACGAGGACATCGGCATCCGCGCGCCGCAGGAACAGGTGCGCATCCGCGCCGACCTGCTGGACCGCCTGGTCAACTACGCCGGTGAGGTCGCCATCTACCGCGCCCGCCTGGAGCAGCAGCTGGGCGCGTTCCGCACTGCGATCGCGGAGATGGAGCAGACCAACCTGCGCGTGCGCGACCAGTTGCGCCGCCTGGAGATCGAGACCGAAGCGCAGATCGTCGCGCGCTACCAGCGCGAAGACACCGTCGACGCCACCTTCGACCCGCTGGAGCTGGACCGTTTCTCCACCCTGCAGCAGCTGTCGCGCGCGCTGGCCGAGTCCGCCGCCGACCAGACCAGCCTGCAGGGCACGCTCGACGACCTGACCCGCCAGTACGAAACCTTGCTGCTGCAGCAGTCGCGCGTGAGCTCGGAGCTGCAGGAAGGCCTGATGCGCACCCGCATGGTGCCGTTCGATGGCCTGCTGCCGCGCCTGCGCCGCGTGGTCCGCCAGGCCTCCGGCGAGCTGGGCAAGCAGGTGCAGCTCAAGCTGGAAGGCACCCACGGCGAACTGGACCGCAACGTACTGGAGCGCATGACCGCGCCGCTGGAGCACATGCTCCGCAATTCAGTCGCGCACGGCCTGGAAAAGCCGGAGGACCGCCGCAAAGCTGGCAAGGCGGACGAGGGCGCGATCCGCATCGCCCTGCACCGCGAAGGCTCCGAAGTCGTGATCGCGGTGTCGGACGATGGCCGCGGCCTCGACCGCGCCGCCATCCGTCGCCGCGGCGAAGAGCGTGGCCTCGTCCGGCCGGATGCGGTGCTCTCCGACGCCGTGCTGGACCAGCTGATCCTGGAACCGGGCTTCTCCACCGCTACCGAGGTCAGCAAGCTGGCCGGCCGCGGCGTGGGCATGGACGTGGTGGCCAGCGAAGTACGCCAGCTCGGCGGCACGCTGGACATCCACTCCGTTCCCGGCAAGGGCACGCATTTCACCCTGCGCCTGCCGCAGACGCTGGCGGTCACCCAGGCGGTGTTCGTCAAGATCGGCGAAACGACCTTCGCCGTGCCGATTGCATCGGTGCGCGGCGTGGGCCGCATCGCCCGCGAGCAACTGGGCAACGCTGACGTGACCTACCGCTATGGCGGCGAGGACTACGCCCTCCATGACCTGGGCCAGCTCGTCGGCCACGCGCCTGCCAAGGCCGAGGGTCACCTGCAGATGCCGCTGCTGCTGATCCGCGCGGGTGATCTGCGCGCTGCAGTCACCATCGACCAGATCGTGGGCAACCGCGAAATCGTGGTGAAGCCGGTCGGCCCACAGGTTGCGTCCATCCCGGGCATCTTCGGCGCGACCATCATGGGTGACGGCAGCGTGGTCGTGATCCTCGACGTCGCACCGCTGGTGCGTCGCCAGGCGACCCTGCCGCGCGATGTCGAGACGGTCGTGCCGATGATCGAACATCGCCGCGTGCCGCTGGTCATGGTGGTCGACGACTCGATCACCATGCGCAAGGTCACCGGTCGCGTGCTGGAGCGTGCCAACTTCGAAGTCGCCACCGCGAAGGACGGCCTGGATGCGCTGGAGCGCATGGCGGAAATCGTCCCCGACCTGATGCTGCTCGACATCGAGATGCCGCGCATGGACGGCTACGAGCTGGCCACGGCGATGAAGGCCGATCCGCGCCTGCGCAACGTGCCGATCATCATGATCACCTCGCGTACGGGCGAGAAGCACCGCGAGCGCGCGTTCGAAATCGGCGTGAACCGCTACCTCGGCAAGCCGTACCAGGAGCCGGAACTGTTGCGCAACGTGCATGAACTGCTGGGGGTCAACCCGCGCCATGAGCAGTAAGGCCAAACGCGTTGCCCTGTTGTCACGGCCCGGCGCGGCCAATGACCGGCTGGCCGAAGTGCTGGGCGATGCCGGCGTGGAACTGGTGTTGCGGGCAGATCCCACTCAGGTGGATGTGGCCACGGTGCTCGGCGCGCAGCCGGATACGCTGCTGGTCGCCTTGGATGCGCCTACCGAGGACGCATTGGAGCGGCTCGACGCTGCGCTCCATGCGCCCGCGGTCGACGTGATCTACGAAGAGGCCTCTCTGGTGGTTGCGCGCGAGGGCTGGGATGCCGCGCGCTGGCGTCGCCACCTGCTGGCCAAGCTGCAGGGGCACGGCAACGTGCTGCCTCCGGCGCAAGGGGGCGATGTGCACGTGCCTTCGCAGGGCCCCGCTGCGATCGCCCCAACCGTGTCGACACCGACGCCGGCAGCAGTTGCTCCGGCCGCGCCTGCACCGACGCCGACAGCAGAACAGACCCCGGTGCAAGCCGCGACGCCAAGTCCGGCCCAGATCGCGTTGCCCGAACCGGAAGCGCCGTTCACCACTTTCTCGATCAGCCAGACCTTCGACGTGGTCGCCGAGCCGGTGCTGGAAGCCCTCCCAGGGGAGCCGGTCGTCGAGCCTGCGGTCGAGCCGGCGCACACCACGTTTGCATCTTCGATGGCCTGGACGCTGGATCCAGGCCCGGCTGATGTTCCTGCCGTCACGCCCGCCGCTCCCAGCGTGGCGCCGGCCGGACTTGAGGCGTACGACCTGACCCTGTCGTTGGAAGACACCCCATCGACGCCCGTCGTCGAGCAGGCCGCCGCCGACGCCGGCGTTGCCGCGCTGGATTTCAGCGCCTTCGACCCGGTTGCGGCCGAGGCGTTCGACACGCCTCCCGCGCCGGCGCTCGCCGAGCGCTGGGCGGAGCAGGCCTTCGTGACGGAACCGGAGCCGACCGCCACCTCGGCGGAAGACCGCTTCAGCAACGATCTGGCCTCGCTGGAACTGCGCATCGCGTCGATGAGCCTCGTCGATGAGACGCCCGTGCGGGGCCCCGAGAAGGTGCGCGGCGCCGTACTGGTGATGGCCGGCATCGGCGGCCCGGATGCCGTGCGCCAGTTGCTGGGTAGCCTGCCTGCCGACTTCGTACGGCCTGTGCTCGTGCAGCAGCGTCTGGACGGTGCGCGCTACGACCGCCTCGTGGCGCAGATGCAGCGCGCCACCACCTTGCCCGTCAAGCTGGCCGAGGTCGGGCAGCGGGTGGAGCAGGGCGGCGTCTACATCGTGCCCGATACCGTCGGCGTGAACGGCTCAGGGGACGGCCTGGTGTTCGAGGAGGGCGGCAACGACGTGTTGGCGGCACTCCCGGCGGCCGACAGCGCCGTGCTCATGTTGAGCGGCAGCGACCCCGCACGCGTCGACGCCGCCTTGAGCTTCGGCTGGAACGGTGGCCTGGTCGTTGCCCAGAACAGCGATGGCTGTTACGACGCAGCGGCGGTGACCGAGCTGGCCGCCCGTGGCGGCGCGGTGGCCAAGCCCGCCGAGATGGGGGCCCGACTGGTCGCCCACTGGCAACGCGGGGGCTGAGCATGATGTCCCCGACCCCTGAATTCCGTCGGGCGCCCGTCGCCCGCGCCCATCGCCGCGCGGCCACCTCCGCGCGTGGCGGAGCCTGACATGAGCGAAGCCCAGACCTCTCCGCAGAACGACATCCGCGGCGTGTTGATCCAGACCGCGGGCGGCCGCCTGCTGCTGCCCAACGCCACCATCGCCGAGGTGCTGTCGTACGCGCAGCCCGATCCGGTGGAAGGTGCGCCGGGTTGGCTGCTCGGGCGCATGCGCTGGCGTGGCTGGCAACTGCCGCTGGTGGCGTTCGCCGACATGGCCGGCATCGCCCGCGAGAATGCCGAACTGGGTTCCAAGGTGGTGGTGCTGAAGGCGATGGGCGGCAATCCGCGCGCACCGTACTTCGCGCTGCTGACCCAGGGCTTCCCGCGTCTGGTGACCGTGGCCGCTGCCGCGCTGACCGCCGATGCCGACCAGGAAGGCCTGCCCGCGGGCATCCAGGCGCGTGTGCACCTCAACGAGGACGCCGCCCTGGTGCCCGACCTCGAGGGCATCGAGCATCTGATCAACCAGGCGCTCGCCACCGCGGCCTGAGCCGCGGCACGCCGGGCCAGCTCAGGCGAGATCGCCGAACCGTGACTGCAGGGCGGCAATCGCCGCCAGGCCGGCCGTTTCCGTACGCAAGATGCGCGGCCCCAGCCGCACGCCGCTGAAACCACCGGACAGCAGTTGCTCGCGGTCCAGGGGCGACCAGCCGCCCTCCGGGCCCACCGCCAGCACCACCGGCACACCCGGAGACCATGCGAGCGTTGCGCAGGTCGCGGTAGCCTCGGGGTCCAGGATCAGGCGCAATCCGCCGTCGGGCAGGCTGCGTATCGCGGCCTGCAACGGGTCTGGTGGGGATACGCGCGGCACCACCGCACGCCCGCTCTGTTCGCATGCGGAAGTCACCACCGACTGCCAGTGCGCCAGCCGCTTGGCCCCGCGCGCCTCGTCCAGCTTCACCTCGCTGCGTTGCGAATGCAGCGGGTGGACCGCGGTGATGCCGAGTTCCGTGGCCTTCTGCAGGATCAGGTCCATCTTCTCGCCGCGCGCGATGCCCTGCAGCAGTGTGATCGACAGCGGGGATTCGTTTGCCACCGGCCGTGCGGCGCCGATGGCCACCCGCAGGTCGCGCTTGCCCGCCGCAACCACGCAAGCGTGATAGTCGTGGCCATCGCCATTGAACAGCACGCAGGCATCCCCCACGCCCAGGCGCAACACGCGGCCCAAGTGGGCGGCGGGGCCTTCGGGCAGGTCCAGTTCCTGGCCTTCAACCAGGGGCAGGTCGACGTGGACGCGGGTCAGGCGCATGCGCGGGACTCCTGGAGGGCACGGTCGATGGCCGTGCGCGTGGTGGTGGCCAGATGCGCCAATGCCTCGTCGTCGATGCAGTAGGGCGGCATCCAGTACAGCACGTCGCCGAGGGGGCGCAGCAGCACGCCGTGTTCCAACGCGGCGCGGTACGCGTGCAGGCCCACCCGCGCGGCCGGGTCGAACGGCATCGTGCGATTGCCGCCTCGGGTCAACTCGAAGGCCACGACCATGCCGGCCTGGCGCACGTCGGCCACGTTCGGGTGGTCTGCGAACGATGCCGCGTGCCTCGCCATCGTGGCGGCGGTGGCACGATTTCGCACGATCACGTCATCGCGTTCGAAGATGTCGAGCGACGCCAGCGCTGCCGCGCAAGCCAACGGGTTGCCGGTGTAGCTGTGTGAATGCAGGAAGGCGCGTTCGCGAGAATCGTCGAGGAAGCCCTCGTATACGCGATCGGTGGTCAGCACCGCTGCCAGCGGCAGGGCGCCGCCGGTGAGGCCCTTGGACAGGCACATGAAGTCCGGTTGGATGCCAGCCGTGCCCGTACCCTCCGGCGCGGGTGCCTGCTCGCAGGCGAACAGCGTGCCCGTGCGGCCGAAGCCCACCGCGATCTCGTCGGCGATGAGGAACACCCCGAACTCGTCGCACAGCGCCCGGGCCAGCGTCAGGTACAGGGGATCGTGCATGCGCATGCCGCCGGCGCACTGCAGGCGCGGCTCCAGGATGAGGGCGCAGACCTCACCGGCATGCTGTTCCAGCAGGGTGCGCAGCGCCTCGGCGGCACGTTGTGCGCGGTCAGCGGGCGACTCGCCGGGTTCGCACAGGTAGGCGTCTGGCGAGGGCGCGAACAGCGCCTCGGTGAGCAGCGGCGCGTACACCCGCCGATACAGCGGAATGTCGCCCACCGACAGAGCACCAATCGTTTCACCGTGATAGCCGTTCTCCAGCGCGATGAACTTGGTGCGGCGCTCGTCGCCGCGGTTGCGGAACCAGTGGAAGGCCATCTTCAGTGCCACTTCGACCCCGGCCGAGCCGTTGTCGGCATAGAACACCTTGGCCAGCGGGGCCCGTCCGGCCTGGCGTGGTGCCACCGCCAGCAGGCGCTCGGCCAGCTCCACCGCCGGCGCATGCGAGCAGCCCGCCAGGATCACGTGTTCCAGTGTCTGCGCCTGGGTGGCGATCGCGGCCGCCAATCGCGGCTCCGCGTGGCCGAACAGGTTGGTCCACCAGCTGGAGATCGCGTCCAGGTACCGACGGCCATCGCGACCCACCAGCCATGCGCCCTCGCCACGTGCGATGGGAAGCAGGGGCAAGGTGCCCGGGTGTTCGCGCATCTGCGTGCAGGGGTGCCACAGCACCGCCAGGTCGCGTTCGCGCCAGCGTGCCGCGTCGGCTTCCAGCGCGGCTGCCGCAATCGGGTCTGCTAGCATCTGCGTATCGTGATTCGTCTTGCTCATCTCCACATTATCGGCCCTGACGCCGTGGCGCGCTGCGCCGCGGGCGGCAGCACGCACCGGGGTCCAGCCGCATGACACGCCGCCTGCCCACCATCCATGGCATTACCGAGGTCGATGCCGGCCCGTACCGGCTGGAACGCATGGACCTGGAGTTCAGCAACGGCGAGCGCCGCCAGTTCCAGCGCCTGCATGGGCGCGGCCACGGCGCGGTGGTGGTGGTGCCGATGCTGGACGACGATACCGTGCTGCTGGTGCGTGAGTACGCCGCGGGCATGCACCGCTACGAACTGGGGTTGGTGAAGGGCCGCATCGACGAGGGCGAGACGCCGGAGCAGGCCGCCGACCGCGAATTGAAGGAAGAAGCCGGCTACGGCGCACGGACGCTGGTGCACCTGCGTTCGTTGACCCTGGCGCCCACCTACATGAGCCACGAAGCGCACCTGGTGCTGGCCCGTGACCTCTACCCCGAGCGCCTGCCTGGCGACGAGCCGGAAGAGCTCGAGCAAGTGCCTTGGAAACTGGACGCGCTGCACGAGCTGATCCTGCGCGAGGATTTTTCCGAAGGCCGCAGCATCGCGGCGCTGTTCATCGCCCGCGAGTGGCTGAGGCACCATCAATGACGACATTTCCTGCCGGCGGGATCCCGGCCGAGGTGCGCGAAGGCGTGATCGCGATCGCGCGCGAGGCGGCCACCGCCGTCCTGGGCGTGTATGACAGCGAGTTCGCGATCCAGCACAAGGACGATCGCTCGCCGCTGACCGCGGCCGACCTTGCCGCGCATCGCTGCATTGTCGCCGGTTTGGCGGCGTTGACCCCCGACATCCCGGTGCTGTCGGAGGAGTCGGCGCATGAAGTGCCCACCGCCACCCGCCGCAGCTGGTCGCGGCTGTGGGTGGTGGACCCGCTGGACGGGACCCGCGAGTTCATCAAGCGTAACGGCGAGTTCACCGTCAACATCGCCTTGGTCGATGATGGTGAAGCGGTGTTCGGCGTGGTGCAGGCACCGGTGACCGGCGACCTGTGGTACGGCAGCGCCGCGACGGGCGCATTCCGCCGCGAGGGTGACCGCGACACGCCTCTGCGCGTGCGCGCCCCGGCGCTGGCGCCGCTGCGGGTGGCCGCCAGCCGCTCGCACCGCGATGCCCGCACCGAGTCGTTCATGGCGCGCATGGCAGCCAGCGTCGACGGCGCGATCGAGCCCATCGGCCTGGGCTCGTCGCTGAAGTTCTGCCGGGTGGCCGAGGGCGGCCTGGACATCTATCCACGTTTCGGCCCCACCAGCGAGTGGGACACCGCCGCGGCGCAATGCGTGCTGGAGGGCGCCGGGGGCGCGGTGCTGGATTCGCGTGGTCGTCCGTTCCGCTACAACCAGCGCGACACCCTGCTCAACGGCGATTTCGTCGCCATCGGCGATCTCGCGCTGCCGTGGCGGGAGTGGCTGGATGGCTGAGCACGACCCTGTGCACGAGTTGCCCGACGGGATCGACGGGCTGCTGGCGATCATGGCGCGCCTGCGCGATCCCGAGCGCGGCTGTCCCTGGGACGTGAAGCAGACCTTCGCCACCATCGCGCCCTACACGGTCGAGGAGGCGTACGAGGTGGCCGACGCGATCGACCGCCACGACCTGGCCGAACTGCGCGACGAGTTGGGCGACCTGCTGCTGCAGGTGGTGTTCCACGCGCGCATGGCACAGGAGCAGGGCGCCTTCGCCTTTGCCGACGTGGTGGCCGCGATCAACGACAAGATGGTGCGTCGCCACCCACACGTCTTCGCTGGCGCCAGCGTCGAGGATGCGGAAGCGCAGACCGCCGCGTGGGAGGCGCAGAAGCGCCAGGAGCGCGCGGCTCGCGGGGAGGTCGACGAATCCGCTCTGGCTGGCATTGCCCGCGGCCTGCCCGAGTGGCAGCGCGCGGTGAAGCTGCAGAAGCGCGCGGCCAGCGTCGGTTTCGACTGGCCCGGCATCGACCCGGTGCTGGCCAAGCTGCACGAAGAGATCGACGAGGTGCGTGCGGAGTTCACCGCCGTCGCCAACGGCGAGCCGGATGCCCATGCGCGGCTGGAAGAGGAAATCGGCGATCTATTGTTCGTTGCCGCCAACGTGGCCCGCCACGGCAAGGTGGACGTGGGCGCGGCGCTGCGTCGTGCCAACCTCAAGTTCGAGCGCCGCTTCCGCGCGATGGAGGCCCTGGCCGCGGCCGAAAGAGGTGGCCTGTCCGGCCTGTCGCTGGACGAGCAGGACGCCTACTGGGAACGCGTCAAGCGCGACGAGTGACCGGGCGGGCCGCAAGGGGCGTCCCGCCGGACTCACTCCAGGAAAATCAACCACGCCGCCACCACGATCAGGCCGAACCCGGCCCAGTGGTTCCACTTCAGCGGCTGCTCCAGGTACCACGACGAAAACCCGGCGAACACGAGCAGGGTGATCACCTCCTGCATGCCCTTGAGCTGCGGCGCCGAGTACACCATCGACCCGATCCGGTTGGCCGGCACCATCAGGCAGTATTCGAACAGGGCAATGCCCCAGCTGGCGGCGATGGCCAACAGCAGGGGCGAGGACTTGTACCTCAGATGGCCGTACCAGGCGAACGTCATGAAGACATTGGAGCCGACGAGCAGCAGGACTGGCAGGAATCGCTCGAGCATGGACCATGTCGGTAGTTGGATTGCGCGCCAGTTTAATCGCCGGTCAGCTTGTCGGTGGCCGGCTTCACATCCCCTCAACACGCACCCCGGCACCCTTCACAAACCTGAAGACTTGGGGTGATCCATGCAGAACACGAAGGACGGAGGCCTGGTGCTGATCGTCGAGGACAACCGCAACATCTCCGAGATGGTCGGTGAGTACCTGGAAGGACGCGGCTTCGAGGTCGATTACGCGCAGGACGGCCTGGACGGCTATCGCCTGGCGTCGGAGAACAGCTACGACGTGATCGTGCTGGACCTGATGCTGCCGCGCCTGGACGGCGTGGAGGTGTGCAAGCGCCTGCGCGAGGAGGCGCGGAAATCGACGCCGGTGCTGATGCTGACCTCGCGCGACACGCTGGAAGAGAAGCTGACCGGCCTGTCGGCGGGCGCCGACGACTACCTGACCAAGCCATTCGCGGTGCAGGAACTGGAAGCGCGCCTGCGTGCCCTGATCCGCCGTGAGCGCCGCCAGGTGGGCGGTGAGGTGTTGAAGGTTGGCGACCTCGTGCTCGATCCGACGTCGTTGCGGGTGACGCGCGGCGGCATTGAACTGCAGCTCTCGCCGATCGGCCTGAAGCTGCTGACCATCCTGATGCGCGAATCCCCGCGCGTGGTCAGCCGCCAGGAAATCGAGCGCGAGATCTGGGGCAACAGCCTGCCGGACTCCGACACCCTGCGTAGCCACCTGTACAACCTGCGCAAGACGATCGACAAGCCGTTCGACAATCCCTTGCTGCACACCGTGCAGTCAGCCGGGTACCGCGTGGCGGACGTATCCCAGCCCGCCTGAACATCGGAAGGCGAGTGAGTACACAGGGGCTGCCACGCAGGATCAAGCGTGCCTTCATCGCGCAGGCGGTGGTGGGCAGCGTGGTGCTGGCCGCAGGCATCATGATCGCCGCAGTGTGGGGTACGCAGCGCCTGCAGGAGCAGCGGTTGGCCATGGAGGCCAAGCGCTTCTGGTCGGCCCATGCCCAGGATCCTGCCAGCGCAAGGACTCCCTATGCGGGCACGCTCCACGGCTATTTCATTCCCGCCTCCGGCCCGCCGGCGGAGCCGCTGCCCGACGGCCTCAAGGGGCTGCAAGCCGGGATGCACGCCATTCCCGGCGGCGCTGCCCGGGTCGAGCGCCGGCCCGAAGGCACGCTGTACCTGATCTCCAGTTCGCTCTATTTCAAGCGCGCGATAGGACTGGTGGCAGGGCCTGCGCTGGTGCTGGCGCTGGTGACGATGTGGCTCATGTCCTGGCTCACCTACCGCATTTCAAAGCGGCTGGTGGTGCCGGTGACGTGGCTGGCCGAGCGCGTGCGAACCTGGGACCCGCGTGATTCCGACGCGTTTGTCGCCGACGTAGCGCGCTTGCCCCCCGACGCTGGGGTGGAAGTGCGACGCCTGTCGGGTGCCCTGCTCGATCTCAACCGTCGCGTGCATGACTTCGTCCGCCGCGAGCGTGACTTCACCCGCGACGCCAGCCATGAACTGCGCACGCCACTCACGGTGGTGCGCCTGTCCACCGACATGATGCTCGCCCGCGAAGATCTTGACGTGCCACTGCGCCGCTCGCTGACCCGCGTGCAGGCCGCCGGCCGCGACATGGAGGCCGCGATCGATGCCTTCATGCTGCTGGCGCGCGAGACGGAGATTGACGCGCAGAGCGAGGATTTCGATGTGGTCGACGTGGTGGCCGAGGAAGTCGACCTCATCCGTCCACTGTTGCGCGACCGTCCGGTGACGGTCACCGTCGACGACGAAGGCGGCCCGCGTCTGCATGCGCCGGCCAGCGTGCTGGCCTTGATGCTGCGCAACCTGTTGGGCAATGCGGTGCAGTTCACTGGCGCCGGCGCGATCCGCGTGGTGGTCGCCCCGGATCGCATCGACGTCATCGACACGGGCATCGGCATGACGCCCGAAGTGTTGTCGCAAGTGTTCAATCCCTTCTACAAGGCCAACCTGCAGGAAGGCGAGGGCAAGGGTGTGGGCCTGTCGATCGTGCGCCGACTGGGCGAGCGGATGGGTTGGCCAGTGTCGTTGGCCAGCGAGCCGGGCAAAGGCACCACCGCGACGATCTCGTTGGCCCGCGCATCCGGGGCCTGAACCCTGCCCGCAGGCGGTAAGCTGGATCGACATGTCAACGCGTGGCCCACCTGCGCGTTCCCGCAGTCAACTCTTGTCGAATCCGGATCATTCGTGGCCCAGTCCAAGCCGTCCCGCTCCCCTTCGTCCTTCTGGCTCCGACGCGGGCTCATTACATTGGTCGTGCTGGCTGTGGGCACCGCCGGCATCCTGGCCTGGCGCGGCCGGGGCACGCAGGACGAAACGGCCTGGCGCACGGCCAAGGTGGAAAAAGGCGACATCCGCGTGGCGATTTCAGCCACGGGAACGCTGGCGGCCATCTCCACCGTCGACGTGGGCAGCCAGATTTCCGGTCAGGTGATCGACGTGCTGGTCGACTACAACGACCACGTCTCCAAGGATCAGGTCATTGCCCGCATCGATCCCAGTACTTACGAGGCGCAGATCGCGCAGGGCGACGCCGCGGCCAACAGCGCGCGCGCCGGGCTGGCCACCGCGCAGGCCGTGCTGCGCAACGCAGAGGTGGACTACCGGCGCAAGGCGAGCCTGGGACAGCAGCAACTGGTGTCGCAGGGTGATGTCGACCAGGCGCGCGCCACGCTCGACCAGGCCCGCGCGCAGGTCGCACAGGCGCAGGCGCAGATCCGCCAGCAGGTGGCCTCCACCCAGACCGCGCGGTTGAATCTGCAGCGCGCGGTGATCCGCTCGCCGGTCGATGGCGTGGTGCTCACGCGTTCAATCGAACCGGGCCAGACCGTGGCGGCCAGCCTGCAGGCGCCGGTGCTGTTCCAGATCGCAGAAGACCTGTCGAAGATGGAGATCGTGCTGGCCATCGACGAAGCCGACATCGGCCAGGTCAAGCGCGGGCTGGACGTGGGCTTCACCGTCGACGCGTTCCCCGATCGCCAGTTCCGCGGCAAGGTGCAGCAGGTGCGGCTGTCGGCGACCAACACCAGCAACGTGATCACCTACCCGGTGGTGGTCGCGGTGGACAATGCCGACCAGTCGCTGTTGCCGGGCATGACCGCCAACGCCGAGATCGAGGTCAGCCGTCGTGATGACGTGCTGCGCGTGCCCAATGCGGCGCTGCGCTTCAAGCCGGCCGAGGATGACACGGCGGGCGCCACGCAGGCATCGGGCGCCGCTGGGCGTGGCGGGGCCGCCAATGATCTGCCGCGCGCGGCCGCAAAGCTCAAGCTGGATGCGGCGCAACAGCAGGCATTCGACGACGCGCTGGGCCAGATGCGCGAGCGCATGGCCGCGCGCGCAGCCGCACCGCAGCAGTCCAGCGGCGGCGGCAGCACGCTGTTCGGTGGCGGCATGCGCATGGGCGGCGGTGGTGGTGCCGCGGGTGGTGGCAACAGCGGTCAGATGCGCCAGCGCATGCAGGAGCGGTTCCGCCAGCAGTTCGCGAGCTTCCGCGCCAAGCTGACGCCCGAGCAGCAGGCGCAATGGGATGCCGAAATCAACGCGCTGGTTTCGGCGCGTCGAGCCCCGCTGTACCGCCTGGTGGACGGCAAGCCCCAGCCGGTAACGGTGCGCGTGGGCGCCAGCGACGGCAGCTTCACCGAAGTCTCGGGCGACATCGCCGAGGGCGATACCGTGGTTACCGGCAGTGGGCGGTCGGCGAAGTGATGCCTTCCGTCGCGCCGGCCGATGACGTGGTCATCCGCACCCACAACCTGCGCAAGGTCTACGCCCCCGGCACCGAAGCCGAGGTGGTCGCGCTCAGCGACGCGGACATGGCCGTCCGCCGCGGCGAGTTTGTCGCCATCATCGGACCCTCCGGGTCGGGCAAGTCCACGCTGATGAACCTCATCGGCTGCCTGGACAAACCCAGTGCCGGCACCTACCTGTGCGACGGCGTGGACGTGGCGACACTGGATGCCGAGGAGCGCGCCATCCTGCGCCGCGACAAGATCGGCTTCGTTTTCCAAGGCTTCAACCTGCTACCGCGATTGAGCGCGCTGGAGAACGTGGCCATGCCAATGGGCTATGCCAACGTGCCGCGCGCCGAGCGCCTGCGGCGCGCGCAGGCGGCACTGGAGGCGGTGGGGCTCGGCGGGCGAACCGGGCATCGCCCCAGCGAGTTGTCCGGTGGCCAGCAGCAGCGTGTGGCCATCGCCCGCGCGCTGATCAACCGTCCGCCGATCCTGCTCGCCGATGAGCCGACCGGCGCGCTCGACACCCACACCGGCGACGAGATTCTGCGCCTGTTCAAGCAGCTGCAGCGTGACGGCCACACCGTGGTGCTGATCACCCACGACCCCGACGTGGCCGCGGCGGCCAATCGCACGTTCGTCATCCGTGATGGCGTGCTGAGCGAAGGAGGTTCGCTGTGAACGGCCTGGAAGTGGTGCGCACCGCCATCCATGCGCTGCGCGGAAACTGGATGCGCAGTGCGCTCACCTCGCTGGGCGTGATCATCGGCATCGCCGCCGTCATCGTCATGGTTTCGGTGGGACAGGGCACGCAGCGCGAGATCGACAAGCTGGTCTCGGGGTTGGGCTCCAACCGGCTGGACGTGTTCGGTGCCGGTGGATTTGGTGGTGGTGGCGCGCGCATGGCGGCGGGCAGCCGCTTCACGCTCAGCGAAGACGACGCCAAGGCGATCCGCGAGGAGGTGCCGGAAGTGCAGTACGTGGCCGCCTCGCTGCGCGGCGGCACCCAGGTGGTGTATGCCGAGAGCAACTGGTCCACGCAGTGGCTCGGAGTGCAGGCCGACTATTTCGCGATCAACACCTGGACGCTGGCCAACGGCGACGGCTTCGAACAGCGCGACTACAACGGCGGCAAGTCGGTGATCCTGGGCGAGACCGTGCGCCGCGAGCTGTTCGGCGACGAGGATGCACTGGGGCAGACGGTGCGTCTGGGCCGCGTGCCGTTCACCGTGGTCGGCACACTGGCCCCCAAGGGGCAGGGCGGATTCGGTCAGGACCAGGACGACGTGATCCTGGTGCCGCTGGAAACCGCGCGTCGGCGGTTGAGGGGTGCCAGCGGCGCGCCGGCGGGCGCGGTGCGCGACATCGCGATCGGCGTGGAGCGCGCCGAGGACGTGGGCTACGCCCAAGGCGAGATCGAAGCGCTGCTGCGCCAGCGGCACCGCATCCAGCCAGGCGAAGACGATGACTTCAGCGTGCGCAACATCGCCGAGGTGGTGGCCACGCGCACCCAGACCACGCGCCTGATGTCGCTGTTGCTGGGCGCGGTGGCGACGATCTCGCTGATCGTGGGCGGCATTGGCATCATGAACATCATGCTGGTCTCGGTGACCGAACGTATCCGCGAAATCGGCCTGCGCATGGCGGTCGGGGCCGGTCCCGGCGACATCCGGCGCCAGTTCCTCGCCGAGGCGATGCTGATCTCGTTGATCGGCGGTGCGCTTGGCATCGTCATCGGCATCGGTGGCGCCCTGCTGGTGGGCAAGTTTGGTTCTCTGCCAGTGGCGCTGAACGCGCAGGTCATCGGCCTGGCCGCGGGGTTCTCCATCGCCACGGGCCTGTTCTTTGGCTACTACCCGGCGCGCAAGGCGTCGCTGCTGGACCCGATCGAGGCGCTGCGGCAGCAGTGAGGCGTGGCGCTACCCCACCTCCACCTCCCCGGACATCGTGCGAGGACAAAGGTGGTACCGGTTCGCTGACGGGAAACGGGGTAAAGTCAGGATGATTGCAACTCTCACCACCGCCATGCGCCTGCTGACCACTGCCGCCCTGATGCTTGCCGCCGTGACCGCCCAAGCTTCCACGCCCAGCCCCGCGACCGCCGCACCCAAGACCGCGCTGGTCATCCACGGTGGCGCCGGCTTCGTGCCGAAGGATTCGTTGAGCGCGGCCGACCTCAAGGACATCCACGCCACCCTCAACCGGGCGCTGGATGCGGGTAGCAAGGTGCTGTCCACCGGCGGTGCCGCCCTGGATGCCGTCGAGGCGGCCGTCCGTGTGCTGGAGGAGTCGCCGCGATTCAACGCGGGTAAGGGGGCCGTCTTCAACGCAGTGGGCGGCCATGAACTGGACGCTTCCATCATGGAAGGCCACACCCGTCGTGCGGGCGCCGTGGCCGGCGTGACCACCGTGCGCAGTCCGATCAAGCTGGCGCGCGCGGTGATGGAGCACAGCCCACACGTGATGCTGGCCGGCGCCGGTGCCGAGGCGTTTGCCGATACCCGTCCGGAGATCGAGCGCGTACCCAACAACTGGTTCGATACCGGACACCGCCGTCGTGCCCTGGAGAAGGCGCAGCGCGAGGAGGCGGAAAAGGCGCGCAAGGGCCTGGACCCGACGGCCTATCGCCCCCTTGAGGACGACGCGCCCAAGTATTTCGGCACGGTGGGCGCCGTCGCGCTGGACGTGCACGGCCACATCGCCGCAGCGACCAGCACCGGCGGCATGACCAACAAACGCTACGGCCGCGTCGGCGACTCGCCGATCATCGGCGCCGGCACCTGGGCTGATGACCGCTGTGGCGTCTCCGGTACTGGATGGGGCGAGTACTACATCCGTGCCGCGGTCGCGCACGACATCTGCGCGCGCGTGGCCTATCGCGGCGACAGCCTGCAGGCGGCGGCCGAAGAGGTGGTGAACCGCATCGTCCCCTCCTTGGGCGGCGATGGCGGCGCCATCGCGCTGGACCGCGACGGCAACATCGCCATGCCGTTCAACAGCGGCTCCATGTTCCGTGGCTGGATCCGTCCCGACGGCAGGCGGGGAACCGCGGTCCACGAGGACTGAACGGGCGGCTCCTCTCCGGCGGCAGGATGCCTGGCGGCGCCCGTCACACCCTTGTGGCAAAATTGGCGGCTTCCGCCCCCGTGGCCTCACATCCCCAGACCCGATGGCAGACGAGTTCGGACACCTCCCCCGCCGCCCGGATCGCATCCTGAAGGCGGCCAAGTGGTCCATGCAGGGTTTGGAGGCGGCCTGGTTGCATGAGTCCTCCTTCCGGCTTGAGGTCTACCTGTTCGTGGTCCTCGCACCGCTGGCCGTGTGGCTGGGCCAGACCCCGGTTGAGCAGGTGCTGCTGATCGGCTCGATGCTGGTGGTGCTGAGCGTGGAACTGCTCAACTCGGCCGTGGAGGCGGTGATCGAACGCTACGGCGCCGAGTTCCACGAGTTGGCCGGGCGCGCCAAGGACATGGGCTCGGCTGCGGTGTTCGTCGTGATGATGAACGTGCTGCTGACCTGGGGCCTGATCCTGTTGCCGCGCCTGTTCTGATTTCCTGAATTATTGATTGGCTGGAATTCCCTCCGTGATTGAACTGCTTTCCGATCCGCAAACCTGGATCACCCTGATCACCCTGAGCGCGATCGAGATCGTGCTGGGTATCGACAACCTCGTCTTCATCTCCATCGCGGTCAGCAAACTGCCCCCGCACCAGCGCGAGAAGGCGCGCAAGTTCGGCATCGCGGTGGCGTGCATCACCCGGATCGCGCTGCTGTTGACCCTGGCCTGGCTCGCGGGGCTGACCAGTGACCTGTTCCAGCTGTTCGGCCAGGGCATCTCGGTGCGCGACCTGGTGCTGATCGTCGGCGGCCTGTTCCTGCTGGTGAAGGGCAGCATGGAGATCAAGGACCTGATCATCGGCGAGGACGAATCCGAGGACGTGCACACCAAGCCGCTGGCCTCCTTCGGCCTGGTGATCGCGCAGATCGCGGTGATCGACATCGTGTTCTCGCTGGACTCGGTCATCGCGGCGGTGGGCATGGCCAACCAGACCCCGGTGATGGTGGCTGCGATCCTGATGGCAGTGGCGGTGATGCTGCTGGCAGCCAAGCCGCTGGGCCACTTCATCGACAACAATCCGACCATCAAGATGCTGGCGCTGGCGTTCATCGTGCTGGTGGGTGCGTACCTGGTGCTGGACGGCTTCGAGGTCCACATCGGCAAGGGCTACATCTACGGCGCGATGGGCTTCTCCGCCGCGGTTGAAGTGCTCAACCTGTGGGCCAAGCGCCGCGCGCAGCGTCGCCTCCTGCCGGAGTGAGAATCGCGCCACGTCCGGTGGGCCCGACGGCTTCCGGCGTAGCGAACGGCGAAGGGCTGGCCTGTGGCCAGCCCTTTTTTCGTCCGCGTGCCTTCATTGCATACCAACGCGGGCGGTGCTGGAATGCGCTGCATTACCCTGAACGGAGTCGACCCATGCGCAGGATCCTGATGGCCCTGATCGTGATGTCGCTGACCTTGATGCTCAGCGGCTGTGGCTACAACACCATCCAGCAGAAGGACGAGGCGGTGAAGGCGGCCTGGTCGCAGGTGCTGAACGTCTACAAGCGTCGCGCCGACCTGGTGCCCAACCTGGTGGCCACCGTGCGGGGTTATGCCGCGCACGAGGCGCAGGTACTAACCCAGGTGACCGAAGCGCGCGCCAAGGTGGGCAGCATCAACGTGAATGCCGATGACCCGGCGTCGCTGCAGCAGTTCCAGGAAGCCCAGGCCGGCCTGCAGAGCGCCATCGGCCGCCTGTTGCTGGTCACCGAGAACTACCCGCAGCTCAAGGCCGACCAGAACTTCCTGCAGTTGCAGGCGCAGCTGGAAGGCACCGAAAACCGCATCACCGTCGAGCGCCAGCGCTACATCGAGACGGTGCAGGACTACAACACCTACATCCGCTCGTTCCCGCAGAACCTCGTGGCGATGATGTTCGGCTACAAGGTCAAGCCCAACTTCGCCGTGGAGAACGAGGCGCAGATCCAGGAGGCGCCGAAGGTGGATTTCGGCCAGCCGGCGCCGCAGCAACAACCACAGCAACAGCAGCCGCAGCCGACGCAGCCGGCACCGGCCAACGGCTGATCTGCCCGGAGGATGCATGCAGGCCATGGTCGGCGCATTGGCAGGACGATGGGTGCCGACCTCCCGGCAGGACGGGCGCGCATTGCCGGGTCATGAGTACGCGATGTCTCCTGCCATGACGGCAATCGCGGCCGCCGCACCGTTGCAGGTCGCACGCCGTGGCCGCTGGTTTGGCGTTGTCCTGGCCATGCTGGTTGCGTTGCTGCCGCCACTGGTCGCAGCGGCGCAGCAGCTGGCACCGATCCCGGCCCTCGACTCGCCGGTGGTGGACACCACCGGTACGCTGGATCCCGCCACTCGCCAGGCGCTGGAAACCCAGGCCCGGGCGCTGCAGCTGCGCAAGGGCAGCCAGTTGCAGGTGCTGGTCGTCCCGACCACGCAGCCCGAGGACATCGCGCAATACAGCGTTCGTGTGTTCGACCAATGGAAGCTCGGGCGGCAGAAGGTGGACGATGGCGTGCTGCTGGTCGTTGCCAAGGATGACCGGCGCGTACGCATCGAGGTGGGCTACGGCCTTGAAGGCGCCATTCCCGACGCGACATCGGCGCGGGTGATCCAGGAGTACCTGGTACCGAAGTTTCGTGCGGGCGATTACGCCGGCGGCATCACCGATGCAACGGGTGCGCTGGTCAAGCTCATCGATGGCGAACCGCTGCCGGCGCCGATGGTGGATACGCAATCCGAAGGCGGCAAAGGCGGCGGCGACTGGATCTTCGCCCTGTTCGTGGCCTTCATCGTTGCCCAGGTGGCCCGAGGCCTGTTTGGCCGCGCGCCGCGTTTCGTGCGTGGCATCGTCGGTGGGGGCGCCGCGGGTGGCGTGGCGTGGCTGATGTCGTCGTTGCTGCTGGTTGGCGGCATCGGGGCCCTGATGGGGTTGTTCATGGGCCTGGCCAGCGCGTCGACCGGTCGCTATGCCCGCGACAGCGGCTGGGGCGGGTTTGGCGGCGGCTGGG
>NZ_AVPU01000019.1 GCF_000768355.1 Lysobacter daejeonensis GH1-9 | reverse complement strand
GGGAGGCGGATGGGGTGGCGGGGGCGGGTTCGGCGGTGGTGGTGGTTGGTCGGGTGGCGGCGGCATGAGCGGAGGCGGTGGCGCCTCCGGCAGCTGGTGAGCGGGGGCGGATGATGCGAGTGCTCAAACACCTGTTCGCGCCTTCGGCCAAGCGCCTGTTTCCCGAGGACGTCCTGCAACGCATCGCGGCGCTGATCGCCGCGGGCGAGGCGCGTCACACCGGCGAGATCTGCTTTGCGGTGGAACCCAACTTGCACCCGCGGGCGGTGCTCGCTGGGATGACCGCCCACCAGCGCGCGCGCGAGGTGTTTGCCCGGCTGGGTGTCTGGGATACCCGGGCCAACAACGGCGTGCTGTTGTACCTGCTGCTGGCCGATCACCGCATCGAGATCATTGCCGACCGCGGCTTCGATGGCCGCGTCAGTGCCGAGCAGTGGCGCGGCGTGTGCCAGATGATGGAGGAGCGGCTGCGCGCCGGTGAGCCCGAGCAGGCGGTGGCGCACGCCGTGGCGGCCATGTCCGAGTTGATGGCAACCCACTTCCCGCGCGCGGATGGCGACATCGACCACAACGAGCTGCCCGATCTGCCGCACCTGCTGTGATGCCCGTCCGCAACCGCCAAGGGTGTCCCGTGCGCCGCGCCTGCGAGGACCTGTCGCCCGCGACTGCCCGTTCCATGCTGGGCCGCGACCACGCCAGCGGATCCGTCGGGCACAATAGGTACCATTGCCCCCTGCGCGAGTGCCCATGATCCTGCTGCATGACATCGACCCCATCGCCCTCGGCCTCGGTCCGCTGCAGGTGCACTGGTACGGGATCATGTACCTGCTGGGCTTCGGCCTGGCCTGGTGGCTGGGCAACCGCCGTGTGCGCGCCGGCCGGCTACCGGGCGTCAACGAACAGGGCTACGGTGACCTGCTGTTCTACGCCATGCTCGGCGTGGTGCTGGGCGGTCGCATCGGCTACGTGTTCTTTTACGCGTTCGGGGACCTGCTGAAGGACCCGCTGATGCTGTTCCGCATCTGGGAGGGTGGCATGAGCTTCCACGGCGGGCTGATCGGCGTGGTGGTCGCATGCTGGTGGTGGTCACGCCGGCATCGCCTGCACCTGTTCGATACCGTCGATTTCGTCGCGCCGCTGGTGCCGCCCGGCCTGGGCTTTGGCCGGTTGGGCAACTACATCGGCGGCGAGTTGTTCGGCAAGCCAACCGAGGCCGGCTGGGGCGTGGTGTTCCCGCGTGCGCCGGAATTCGCGGGCTGGAGCGCGGAGCAGATCAAGGCCGAGTTCGCCACCGGCGCGCTGGACAAGTTCGCGCGGCATCCGTCGCAGCTGTACCAGGCCGCGCTGGAAGGGTTGGTGATGTTCGCGGTGCTGTGGTGGTTTTCCCGCCGGCCGCGCCCGCGCTACGCGGTGTCGGGCATGTTCGCGCTGCTGTATGGCTGCTTCCGCTTCCTCGTGGAGTTCGTGCGCGTGCCTGACCAGCAGATCGGCTACCTGGCCTTCGACTGGCTGACCATGGGCCAGGTGCTGAGCTTGCCGCTCATTGGTCTTGGCCTGTTCTGGCTGTGGTTGTCGCGCCGCTCGCCGACGCTGGCTGCCGCGCACTGAGCGACTAACATGGGTGGGCGCCCGGCGTGATCGCCGGGCATTGATTGGAACGGTCCGGGAATCACCATGCACCAGTACCTTGACCTGCTGCGCCATGTCCTCGAGCACGGCACCGAGAAGTCCGACCGCACCGGCACCGGCACGCGCAGCGTGTTCGGCTGGCAGATGCGCTTCGACCTCAATGCAGGCTTCCCCTTGGTCACCACCAAGAAGCTGCACCTGCGCTCGATCGTGCACGAGCTGCTGTGGTTCCTGAAGGGCGAAACCAACCTCGCCTACCTGAAGGACAACAAGGTCAGCATCTGGGACGAATGGGCCGATGCCGACGGCGAGCTGGGCCCGGTGTACGGCAAACAGTGGCGCCGTTGGGCCGGCCCCGACGGGCAGGAGATCGACCAGATCCGCTGGGTGATCGACGAGATCAAGCGCAATCCCGACTCGCGCCGGCTGATCGTCTCCGCGTGGAACGTGGCCGACCTGCCGCAGATGGCGTTGATGCCGTGCCACGCGTTCTTCCAGTTCTACGTGGTGGACGGCAAGCTCAGCTGCCAGCTGTACCAGCGCAGCGGCGATATCTTCCTCGGCGTGCCATTCAACATCGCCAGCTATGCGTTGCTGACCCACATGGTGGCGCAGGTGTGCGGGCTGGGCGTGGGCGACTTCGTGCATACGCTGGGCGACGCGCACCTGTACGCCAACCATTACGAGCAGGCACGCGAGCAACTGGCGCGTGAGCCGCGCGCGTTGCCGACCCTGAAACTGAACCCGGAGGTGAAGGACATCCTGGACTTCACCTGGGACGATATCGCCATTGAAGGCTACGATCCGCACCCCGCGATCAAGGCGCCGGTGGCGGTGTGAGCTTGGCGCTGGTGCTGATCGCGGCGCTGGATCGGCGCCATGGCATCGGCCGTGGCAACGAACTGCCGTGGCGGCTGCCGGATGACCTCAAGCGTTTCAAGGCGCTGACGCTGGGCAAGCCCGTGCTGATGGGGCGCAAGACTGCCGAATCGCTGGGCCGCGCCTTGCCGGGGCGGCTCAACCTGGTGCTGACGCGCAACGACCGCGTACCTTTCGACGGCATGCAGTCCGTCGCTTCGGTTGACGAAGCCCGGTTCATTGCCGAACTGGAAGGCGTGGATGAGCTGTGCGTGATCGGTGGCGGCGAGATCTATGCGCTGTGCCTGCCGCTGGCCACCCGCATGCACCTCACCCACGTCGATACCGTGGTCGAGGGCGCTGACGCGTTCTTCCCGCAGTTTGACGCGGCGCAGTGGCGCACGACTGCGCGTGAGGCGCACGACGCAGATGCCAGGCATGCCCATGCGTTCGAGTTTGTCGACTACGAGCGCGCCTAGCGTCTAATCCTGTGCAGGTTCGGCCGCCGGTTCCTGTCGTGGCCGTTCCTGCGGCCCGCGCGGCCGTCCGCCGCGCTGGTCGCCGCCGCGCCCGGTGCGGCGCCCTTGGTTGTTGTTGGGCCGTTGCGGCTGGCGCTGGTCGCGGTTGCCCGGGTGATACGGCGGCCGAGGCCGTGGCGGCGTCGCCGGCACGTCGCGACCCGGCACCTGCACGATCCGCAACTCCTGCGTGTCCAGCTGCAGCGCCGTCAGCTTGCCGCCCCACACCGCGCCGGTGTCGATGGCGTGCACGCCGTGACCGATGAACAGCCCCAACGTTGACCAGTGGCCACACACCACCTTGAGGTCGCGCTCCACGCGGCCGGGCACCTCGTACCACGGGTACAGGCCCGCCGGCTGCGTGCCCGGCGCGCCCTTGTCCTCGAACGCGATGCGCCCGCGCGGCGAGCAATACCGCAACCGGGTCATGATGTTGATGATGGCGCGATAGCGGTCCATGCCGGCAAGCTTCGGGTGCCACGCTGGCTTGTCGCCGTACATGTTCTTCAGCAGGCGCTGGAACTGCGGTCCGTGCAGCTTCTCCTCGACCTCGCGCGCGTGGCGTTCGGCCTGCTGCGTGGTCCACTGCGCCGCCAGCCCCGCATGCACCATCATCCAGCCCAGTTCGCGATCCGCGTGCACCAGTTTCTGCAGGCGCAGCCAGCCGAGCAGCGTGTCGCGGTCCTCGGCCAGCACGATGCGTTGCAGGTCGGGGTTGACCTTGCGCTGCTCCTCTTCGCGCCGCTCGCCGATGGCCAGCAGGGAGAGGTCGTGGTTGCCGAGCACGACGGTGCTGTTCTCGCGCAGCGAATGCACCAGCCGCAGTGTTTCCAGCGACTGTCCGCCGCGGTTGACCAGGTCGCCGCAGAACCACAGCCGGTCCTGTGCCGGGTCGAAGCGGATCGCCTCAAGCAGGCGTTGGGTGGCGTCGTAGCAGCCCTGCAGGTCGCCGATGGCCCAGGTGGTCATGGCGTTGGCCTCAGTGCAGCGTGCGCGGCACGGTCAGGGTGAATGCCGGGATCGGCGCGTCGAAGCGCGTGCCGTCGTCGGCGACCAGGTGGTAGCTGCCGTGCATCGTGCCCAGGTCGGTTTCCAGCACGGCACCCGAGGTGTACTCGAAGTCCTCGCCGGGGCGCAGCCATGGCTGCTCGCCGACGACGCCCTCGCCCTCGACCTCCTGCACCTTGCCGTTGGCGTCGGTGATGACCCAGTGGCGGGTCAGCAGGCGCGCGGGCACGCTGCCGCTGTTGCGGATGTGGATGGTGTAGGCGAAGACGTAGCGATCCTCGTCCGGCTCCGACTGTTCGTCGAGGTAGCGGGTGATGACGTCAATGTCCAGCGCGTAGGGAGTGGAGCGTTCCATGGGCACAGTGTAAGCAATGTGCCGTGAAACGTGCGCATTTGCGCCATTCCAACCACGCGCCATGCGATCAACCGCACGGGGTCATTCGGCCGAAGGGACGGCTCCGCGCTCGGCGAGCAGGTTGGCCAGGCGCACGAAGTCGGCCACCGGCAACTGTTCGGCGCGCGCGTCGGGGCGCACGCCCGCGGCTTGGATCGCCGCGGCATCGCATACCTGCGAAAGCGCATTGCGCAAGGTCTTGCGGCGCTGGCCGAACGCGTCGCGCACCACGCGCGAGAACAGCGCATGGTCGCGGATGCCGATGCTCTCGGGCGCAAGCGGCACCAGCCTCACCACTGCCGAGTCCACCTTCGGCGGCGGCCGGAACGCGCCCGGCGGCACATCGAACAGCGGGGTGACGTGGCAGTAGGCCTGCAGCATCACGCTCAGGCGGCCATAGACCTTGCTGCCCGGTTCGGCGGCCATGCGGTCCACCACTTCCTTCTGCAGCATGAAGACCATGTCGCGGATCACCGCCGCGTGTTCCAGCGCGTGGAACAGGATCGGCGAGGACAGGTTGTAGGGCAGGTTGCCGACCAGGCGCAGACGCGGGTCGGCGTGGTGGCCCTCGTCCTGCGCCAGCGCGGTGAAATCCACCTGCAGCACGTCGCGGTGGATGACGCGCAGGGTGCCGTGGGACTGCGCGGCCTCGGTCAGCGGGAAGATCAGGTCGCGGTCGAACTCGATCACGGTCAGGCGGCCGTGGCGGTCCAGCAGCGGGAAGGTGATCGCGCCTTGGCCCGGGCCGATCTCGACCAGGCGGTCGTCGTCCTTGGGGTTCACCGCCTGCACGATCATGCCGATGATGTTGCGGTCCACCAGGAAGTGCTGGCCCAGGCTCTTTTTCGCCGGCTCGGTGAAGCCCTTGGCGGCGCTGGTCGCGCCGTGGCGCTGCGGGGCGTGGACGGGCTTGCGGGGGCCGCTCATGTCAGGATCCGGTGGCAGGGTGGGGCGCCGGCGGTTGGCCGGGGGCGACCATGATACGTGGGTCGCACGCGGCAGCATCCTCAGCCGACGCCGCGCCCGCGATGGGAACCACGCAGTCGGGCGATGCGCGCGCAGGTTTCAGCGGCAGCAAACAGGCTGGACGGGTCGGCGCGGCCGCTACCGGCGAGGTCGAACGCGGTGCCGTGGTCGACCGCCACCCGCGGGTAGGGCAGGCCCAGGGTCAGGTTCACCGCGCGCTCGAAGCCGCTGTACTTCAGCACGGGCAGGCCCTGGTCGTGGTACATCGCCAGCACCGCGTCGAAGCCGCGCAGCTTGCCGGGCAGGAACGCGGTGTCGGCCGCCAGCGGCCCGACCAGCTGCATGCCTTCGGCGCGCAGCGCGGCCACGACCGGTTCGATCACTTCGATTTCCTCTCGCCCCAGATGCCCGGCCTCGCCTGCGTGCGGGTTGAGGCCCAGTACGGCGATGACCGGATCGGCAAGACCGAAATCATGGCGCATGGCGGCATGGGTGATGCGCAGTACCCGCTCCAGCGCGGCGGGGGTGATCGCGTCGGCCACCGCACGCAGCGGCAGATGGGTGGTCGCCAGGGCGACCCGCACGATGTCGTTGGCCAGCATCATCACCACATCGCAATCGGCCTGTTCGGCCAGCAGCTCCGTGGTGCCGGTGTAGGGAATGCCGCCTTCGTTGATCGTGGCCTTGTTGACGGGGCCGGTGACCACACCATCGAAGTCGCCGCGCAGGCAGCCGTCGGCCGCGGCGCGCAGGGCGCCGATCACGGCAGGTGCGTTGCGCGGGTCGGGTTGGCCGAAGTCGACCGCGGCCGCGTTGGCCCAGTCGACCAACGCCAGTGTGCCGGGCTCGGCGCTGGCCTGGTCGGGCGGCACAAGCCGCAGCGGCAGTCCAAGCAGATGGGCGGCGGCGCGCAAGGTATCGGCGTCGCCGAAAGCGGTCAGGGTGTAGTCGCGCGGCTGTTGCGCCAACCGTACGCACAACTCCGGCCCGACGCCGGCCGGCTCACCCGGGACCAGCGCGAGCCGGGGTATCGGCATGTCAGCTGCCCGTGGCCGGAGCGCTGGCCTCGGCCTGCTTGCCGGTGCGGACGTCGACGTAGGCCTCGCCGCGCATTTCGCGCAGGTAGCGGTTCCACTCGTCCTCGAGCTTGCGGCGGCCGATGGTTTCGCGCATCTGCGCCCGGCGGTTCTCGTCGCCGACGTTGGCCTGGCGGGTTTCCAGTCGCTCGATCAGGTGCCAGCCGGCCTGGGTGCGCACCGGCTGCGACAGTTGCCCGTCGGCCAGGGCCGCGACCGGCTGGCCGAAATCAGGGCCGAACTGGTCTTCGGTGAACCAGCCCAGGTCGCCGCCGTTCGCCTTGGAGGATGGATCTTCCGAGCTGTCACGGGCCACCTGTGCGAAGTCCGCACCGCCGGCGATGCGCGCGCGCAGTGTCTCGATCTTCGACTTGGCCTGCGCCTCGGTGGTGTCCTCGTCGATGCGGACCAGGATGTGGCGCGCATGGTACTGGGTGACCAGCGCAGGGGCGGCCGCAGAGGCGTCGCGCACTTCCACCAGCTTGAGCAACTGGAAGCCGCTCGGGCCGCGGATGGGCGCAGTGACGTCGCCGGGCTTCATGGTGCCAATCAGTCGGGCAAAGGCGGCCGGAATCTCGTCATTGCCGCGCCAGCCCAGGTCGCCGCCTTCCAGCGCGTTCGGGCTGTCGGAATAGCGCACGGCCGCCGCGGCGAAGTCCAGTTCGCCCTTCTCGATGAGCGCCTTCACGCCTTCGATCTTCTTCTGCGCGGTGGCGATCTGCTCGGCGGTGGCCGCTTCGGGCATACCCACCAGGATGTGGGCAAGGTGGTACTGGGTGCCACCTACTCCCTGCGCAGCCAGCGCATTGTCGACCTCGGCATCGCTGACCGTGATGCGGCTCTGCGCGAAACGCTGGCGCAGGCGCTGCACGATCAGTTCGTCGCGGATGGAGTTGCGGAAGTCGCTGTAGGCGATCCCCTCGCGGGCCAGCTGTGACCGCAGTTGTTCCGGCGTGGCGCGGTTCTGCTGGGCGATGCCGCCGATGGCCCGGTCGATCTCCTGGTCGGAGACGCGCACGCCGGTGGACTGGGCGCGGGCGACCTGCAGCTTCATCAGCACCAGGCGCTCCATCACCTGCCGCTCCAGCACTTCCGACGGCGGGAGCTGGTTCTCGCGGCCGGCGTATTGCTGGCGGATGTTGGCGACGGCGCGCTGCAGCTCGCTGCGCAGGATGACGTCCTCGTCGACCACGGCGGCGATGCCGTCGAGCGGCAGCACTTCCTGGGCATGGACGGACGCGGCAAGGAGCGCGGCGGCGAGGACGGGCGCGAGTAGTTTCTTCATAGGCTCGGGTCGGGGGAGGGGTCGACGTTGCCGCGGATCGCTTGGGACGGCGGCACGAGGTAGAGGTCGTCGCGTTCGTAGCCGAGGATACCACGGCGCAGGACGCGCTCCGTGTCCTGGCCGGCCGATCCCAGGCCCTTCAGCTCGAACTCCAGCATCAACGAATTGTTCAGGTCACCGGTGCGGTTGCGGACGTAACGGCGGCCGATCAGGCGCACGGCCAGGCAGCAGCTTTCCCATTGGACACCGGCGATGGTCTCGAGTTCCTTCTTATCGAGGATCGAGTAGTAGTAGCGGCCCACCACGCTCCAATTGGACGTGACGGGATACAGGAAGGAGAAGTCGGCCTGCTCGAGCAGATCCTTCTCGCCGCTGACCGGGTAGGCGGTGTTGCGACGGTAGCGGTAGCCGAGGTTGACCACGCCGTTGTCGCCGAACAGGTAACGCGCGCGCAGGCTGGCCAGGTCTTGGCCACGCAGCTTGGGGTCCCACTGGTATGCGGCGTTGATGCTCCAACGGTCGCCCGGGGAGACACCGATATCGGCTACCCAGGCTGATTTGCCGCGCGGGACCGGGATTTCGCCCTGCGTGGTGACCCGGCTCTCGTCGAAGTACTGGATCTGGCCGAGGCTCGCGGTCAGGCGCTCGCGGCCATCGTCTTCCGAAATCAGGCGGCTGGTGAGCGCCACGGTCAGCTGGTTGGCGTCGGTCTGGCGATCCGCGCCGGTATAGCGGTTGTCGCGGAACAGCTGGCCCCAGCTGAAGGTCATCGGGTTGGTGTCGAACGCCGGCAGCCCGCTCTGGTCCCGGTAAGGGACGTTGAGGTAGTAGATGCGTGGCTCCAGGGTGTGCAGGTATGCGTCGCCCTGGATTTCGGTGTGGCGGTCGAAGAACAGGCCGGCATCGAGCGAATAGATGGGCAGGCTGCGGCTGGGGGAGTTGTCCCCCAAGGTCGCGGCCAGCCCATCGTCCAGCTGATAGGTGGTGTAGCGCCACGCCACCTTCGGCGTGAGGAACCAGCTGGCGCCCTCCAGCGGCATGCTGATGAAGGGCTTGATGTCCAGGCGGCTGCCCGCGTCGAACACTTCGTGGTCAAAACGCACGGCCTCGGCACTCAGGCCGGCCTGGAACCAGCGGCCGAACGGCTGCGCCCAGTTGAGCGCCGCGCGTGGCAGTCGGTTATAGGGCAGGTTGCCCTCGGTGAGGGTGTAATCGGCCAGTTGCGTGTGGGTGGCGCTGAATTCAGCGTCCCAGTACTGGCCGCGTCCGTACAGGCCTGCGGTGCTCTGCAGGAAATAGGACGACACGCCCAGCGAGGAACTGCTGAAGTCTTCCAGGTAGTGGGTGTCGCTGACCCAGCCCAGGTTGGCGCGGGAATGCCAGGTGGGACCGAAGCCGTGTAGCGAGGAGAGCACAAACTGGCCACGGTTCTTGTCGGGGAGCGTGGCTCCCGGAATGGGGTTGCCGGCGAGGTCGTTCAAATAGCGCGATGGCTCGTTGCGCGGCAGCGCATCATCCGGCATCCAGTTGCCCGAGACCTGACCTCGTCCATCCGGATAGAGCCAGCGGAACTCACCGCCCAGCGTCGCGCCGCGTTCGGTCATGATGCGCGGGATGAGGGTGGCGTCGTAGTTGGGCGCCAGGTTCAGGTAGATCGGTTGCTTCCAGTCGAAGCCGTTGCGACCGGACATCGACACCGAAGGGTACAACAGGCCGGTTCGGCGGCGGTCGTCCACCGGGAACATGAACCATGGCATGTGCAGCACGGGCACTTTGCCGATGCGCAGCGTGGCGCCGCGGGCGACGGCCATGCCTTCGTCGGTGTCCACATCGATGCGTCGGGCGCGCAACTCCCAAGCCCGCTGCGAGGGCGGGCAGGTGGAGTAGGTGGAGCCCACCAGCGCGCCGCGCGCGCCATTGAGCTCGATGCGGTCAGCGCCGCCGTTGCCCCGCCGCTGCGTCAGCTGGTAGCGCAGGTCGTGGATGGTGTGGCTGTCCGCGTCCTGGTTGCCCTCGGCGCTCTCTGCGACGATGCGCATCCCCGAGTCCTGGTAACGGACGCTGCCTTCGGCGACGTAATTGCCAGTCTCGCTGTTGTAGGTCAGCTTGTCGGTGCCCAGGAATTGGTCGCCGCGGTTGAGCGCGACATTGCCCGAGAAGATCGACTCCTGGGTTTCACTGGCATCCAGGGCGTCGCCCTCGATGTCGGTGGGTTGCTGGATGCGGATACCCGGCAGGCCGGCGGCGGTGGCCGGCGGGGCGTCCGCGAACGGTGGGACGACGTCCTCGATGGGGCAGAGACCCCAGTCTTCCTGGTCGTCGGTGGCATGGGCCGGCAGGGCCATCGCAATACACAGCGATAACGGCAGCAGGCGGAGGCTAGGGCGCACGCGCTCATCCATTGTGCGAAAACGGCTGCTAGCTTGCCCCATCAGCCCGTTGCCGGGCAATGAAGGCGTCCGGCGCGGCGCCGCGGCATTCATCTTGCTCCCCCTCTCGAGGAACCCATGTCGACCGACCCCTTGCCCATGACCGACGCCGAATGGCAGGCCCGGCTCTCGCCTGAGCAGTACGCCGTCTGCCGCTGCTCAGCCACCGAACGTGCCTTCACCGGACGCTACTGGAACCACAAGGAAGCGGGTACCTATACCTGCGCGGCGTGTTCGGCGCCGCTCTTCGCCTCGACCGCGAAGTACGACTCGGGCAGCGGCTGGCCCAGCTATTGGCAGCCGATTGAGCCGACGGTCATCACCGAACACCGCGATGACAGCCACGGCATGGAGCGGGTGGAGGTGAAGTGCGCCCGCTGCGGCTCCCACCTGGGGCACGTATTCCCGGATGGGCCGCCGCCGACGGGTCTGCGGTACTGCATCAATTCGGCGGCCTTGGGTTTCGAGCCGGCTATTCCTGCAGCGCCGTGACGTGGGCCACTGCGGCCTCCCGCAATGCGGTGAGGTCGTAGCCGCCTTCCAGCATGGACACCACGCGACCCTGTGCGTGGCGCAGGGCGACGCCGACCAGCTGCCCGGTGACCCAACCGAAGTCCTCGGTGTCCAACTCGAGCTGGGCCAGCGGATCCAGGCGATGGGCGTCGAAGCCGGCGGAGATCAGCAGCAGTTGCGGGCGGAAGGCGTCCAGCGCGGGCAGCAGTTGCTCGCTCCAATGCCGGCGGAACTCCGCGCTGCCGGTGCCTGGAGGCAGCGGCACGTTGACGATATTGCCTACGCCGCGCTCGTTCGCATGCCCCGAGTCCGGGTAAAGCGGCAATTGGTGGCTGCTCAGGTACATCACCCGCGGGTCGGTGTCGAAGATGGCCTGTGTGCCGTTGCCGTGGTGCACGTCGAAGTCGACGATGGCCACCCGCCCCAGTCCATGCTTGTCGCAGGCGTGCGCGGCCGCGACCGCGACGTTGTTGAACAGGCAGAAGCCCATCGCCACCGAGTCGGTGGCGTGATGCCCTGGCGGGCGTACCGCGCAGAACGCGCGGCGGATCTTGGCGGACATCACCGCATCCACCGCGGCAACGCCGGCACCGGCGGCACGCAATGCCGCCTCGGCCGAGCCGGACGACAGGAAGGTGTCCGGGTCGAGCGCGATCGGATCCATCAGCAGTTGCAGGTCGGTATCCAGCACCAGCGCCAGCAGGTCGTCGCTGTGCACGCGCAGCAGTTGCCCGCGGCTGGCGCGGGGCGCCTCATGCCAATCCAGCGCCGGCAGTGCCTGGCGCAGGGCCTCGGTAACGGCGGTCAGGCGAGCGGGGCGTTCGGCATGGCCATCGCCGGGGTCATGGAGCAGACAGGCGGGGTGGCTGTAGACGCGCACGGCTCAGGCTTTGCGCCGTTCGTGGTTCCACAGCACTTCGCCATGGCCGCTGGCCCGGGCCAGCACGCGCGCCAGCACGAACAGCAGGTCGGACAGGCGATTGAGGTAGCGCACCGCCTCCGGCCGCACCGCCTCGACACGGGCCAGCGCGACCGCTTCGCGCTCGGCGCGGCGGACCACGGTGCGGGCAATGTGGCAGCGCGCGGCCGCCTCGCCGCCGCCGGGCAGGATGAACTCCTTGAGCGGCGGCAGGGTTTCGTTGAGCGCGTCCATGTGTGCTTCGAGGCGCTCGATGTCGGCGTCGAAGATGGCGGCGTGACCGGGGATGCACAGTTCGCCGCCGAGATCGAACAGCTGGTGCTGGATCGCGGTCAGCAGGCTGCGAATGTCATCCGACAGTTCGCTGGCCAGCACCAGGCCGATGCAGGAGTTGGCCTCGTCCACCGTGCCGTAGGCATTGACGCGCGCCGAGTCCTTGCCGGTGCGGCTGCCATCGCCAAGGCCGGTGCTGCCGTCATCGCCGGTGCGGGTGTAGATCTTCGAGAGACGGTTGCCCATGGCGCCCGGCGATCAGGCGGTCTGGGCGCGCAGCGACGGTGCCCACTGGCGCAGCAGCGAGAAACCGCCGAACAGGACCGCGGCGTAGAACAGGGTGCTGGCTACGCTCCACTTCAGGAACGGGATGCCGGCCACATAGGCCATGCCCAGGCCGCCCAGCGTCTGCGGGTAGGTCGGGTAGCCCAGCCAGGCGCCGAAGTTGGTGACCAGGAAGAAGATCGCGGTGCCCAGCAGCGAGTAGCCCAGCACGCGTCCGCCGCCCACCTTGCCGCGCAGGCCGAAGCCGAGCACGGTGGTCAGCGCGGTGCAGGCGTAGACCAGCCACATCGACAGGCCGCCGAACCAGGAGGCGTAATCACCGCCGTTGATCGCGGCCAAGGCGATGTCGGACACCAGCAGCGCGACCAGCGGCACGATCAACGCCCAGTGACGGGCGGCGAAGTAGGCGCCACCGAACAGGGCGATGGCCGCCACCGGCGAGAAGTTGGGGGGATGCGGCAGCAGGCGGGTCAGCGCGGCCACGAAGATCAGCGTCGCCAACAACAGCGGGCCCGGGGCGAACGTGCGGTGGGCGGACGAGGCATTGGGGGCGGTGGCGTTCATGGTCTTGGCGGTGCGGTGGGGCAGGAACCGTTAGCATAACGCAATGCCCGAGACCTCTTCCCCGCCGGGGCATTCCCCCGACACCCGCGATACCCCGCTGCATGACGTGCTGATCGTCGGTGGCGGCCTGGTCGGCTCCAGCCTGGCCATCGCCCTCGACCGGCTTGGTCTGGACGTGGGCCTGGTGGAGGCGTCGCCGCCCGGCGGCCTGCCGCCGGTGTTCGACGAGCGCAACCTGTCCTTCGCCGAGGCCACCGTCAACGCGCTGACCGCGCTGGGCGTGATGCAGAAGCTGCGCACGCCCACCGGCGCGATCCAGCGCATCCACGTCAGCCGCCAAGGCGACTTCGGCCGGGTGCTGCTGGACGCCCGGCAGTATCAGCGCGAGGCGTTTGGCCAAGTGGTCGTCGCGCGCGATTTTGGCGAGGCCCTGGAGGCGCGTCTGGCCGAGCTGGCACGTTTGGTGCGCTATCGGCCGGCGCGCTTCGCCGGGCTGGTTGATGACGGCGTGGATGGGTCCTTCCGCAGCGTGCGCGTGATCGACGAAAGCGGTGAGCGGATCCTGCGTGCCCGTCTGCTGGTCGCCGCCGATGGCACCCGCAGCGGCGTTCGCGAGGCGCTGGGGATCGGCACGGTGGAGCACGACTACGGCCACCACCTGTTCGTCACCCGCCTGCGCACGGATCGCGCCGTGGACGGCAGCGCATTCGAGCGGCTGACCGACGCGGGCCCAACCGCGTTGCTGCCGCGTGGCGACCGTCACTATGGCTTGATCCACGGCGTGGCCAACGACGAGGTTGAGGCGGTAAAGGCGCTGGCACCTGACGCCTTCCTGCAGCGCGTGCAGTCGGTGTTTGGCTGGCGTGCGGGGCGTTTCATCGTGGCGGGCGCGCCATCGGTGTACCCGGCCGTGCGCGTGCTGGCCGATCGGTTGGTCGCGCCGCGCGCGGTGTTGATGGGCAATGCCGCACAGACCATCCACCCGATCGGTGCGCAGGGTTTCAACCTGGGGTTGCGTGATGCCCTGACGCTGGCGGAGCTGATCGAAGTTGCGCGCGTGGCGCATGCGGGCGCGGACTGCGGTGCACCTGACGTGCTGGATGCCTACGTGGCCCGGCGTCGCGAGGACCGCGAACGGACCTTGACGTTCTCCGACGGACTGGCACGGCTGACCAGCAACCCGGCGCCGTTGCTGCGCCCGCTGCGCAGCCTCGGGCTGTTCGCGATCGGCCGCCTGCCGTCGGTGCAGTCCGCGCTGGTGGGCGGGGCGTTGGGCTACCGGGGCGATGTCCCGGCGCTATGCCGGAGCGCACGCCCGTGAGCCGTCGTGACATGTTGGATGTGGTGGTGGTGGGCGCAGGCGTGGTGGGCTCGGCGGCGGCCTTGGCCTTCGCCCGCGATGGCCTGCAGGTGGCGCTGGTGGAAGCGCGCGAGCCGACGCCGTGGCGTGCCGACGAGCCCGACCTGCGGGTCTATGCCTTCGCCCCGGACAACGCCGCACTGCTGGACAGCGTGGGCGTGTGGGATTCGGTGCTGCAGGCGCGGGCGCAGCCGTATCGGCACATGCGCGTCTGGGATGCCGCGGGTGGCGCGCCCATCGAGTTCGATGCGGACGCCTTCGCCCGCCGTGAACTGGGCTGGATCGTTGAAAACGGCCTGCTGGTGGACCGGCTGTGGGCGCCGCAAGCGGCCGCGGGCGTGCGCGTGCAGTGCCCGGACCACGTGGTCGCGCTGGAACAGGACGAGGCGTCGGCGACGGTGGAGCTGGACAGCGGTCGCCGCCTGCGCGCGCGGCTGGTGGTTGCGGCTGACGGCGCGGCCTCGCGCCTGCGCGAACTGGCAGGCGTGGCGGTGGGCGGTCATGCCTACCACCAGCGTGGCGTGGTGGCGTTCGTCGACACCGAGCATCCGCACCAGGCCACGTGCTGGCAGCGGTTCCTGCCGACGGGACCCCTGGCTTTCCTGCCGTTTGTCGACGGCAGTGGTGGCCGCGGAGCCGACGGCCGCCGCAGTTCCATCGTCTGGACACTGCCGGACGCCGAGGCGGAACGCATGTTGGCGCTGGATGACGCGGGCTTCCTGCAAGCGCTCGGGCGCGCCTTCGACGGCCCGCTGGGCGCGATGCAGGCAGTGTCCCGGCGTGCGGCGTTTCCGCTGAAGCTGCAATTGGCCAAGCAGGCCGTGGCGGGCCGGGTGGCGATCATCGGTGACGCCGCGCATGCCGTGCACCCCTTGGCCGGGCAGGGCGTGAACCTGGGCCTGCGCGATGTCACCGCGCTGCGCGGCACCCTGCGCCAGGCCCGAGGTGGCGATGTAGGTGCGCCGGAACGCTTGGAGCGTTGGGCGCGGCAGCGGCGCAGTGAAAACGCCATGGCCGCCTACTCGTTTGATGGCATCAACCGGCTGTTCTCGAATGACGCGATGCTGCCAACCCTCATCCGGGGACCCTTGATGGGAGTGGTGGGACGCGTGCCCGCACTGACCCATCTGTTCTGGCGCAGGGCGGCCGGTCTGTGAATGCGGACGCCCCGGGGTTGCCGGGGCGTCCGCACGACTTCGTCGAGCGAGGTAAGCGCGTGGCGCGCGTCGCCGACGCTTACATCCAGCCCTTCAGCTCGTCCTTGCTGAGGCGGCCGTCGTGGTTGACGTCGACCGCGCCGAATTCCGCAGTGAGTGTCGCGTTGGAGCGCACTTCGCCACGGCTCAACGTGCCATTGCGATTGGCGTCCAGCGCGTCGAAGTCGATCTTGTAGTCGCCCACGACCGAATTGGACGGGCTGTTGGTGAAGGTCACCTGCGCATTCGCGACGCCCTGGGCCGAGGGGGCGGCCGGCGGCGTGGCGGGCGGTGCCGGTGGGGTCTGGACGGCGATTTCAGCGTTTACGGCCGCGGCCTGGGCCGATTCGGTGGCGTCCATGGCCTGGTAGGCGGCGCCACGGGCTTCGGTGGCGGCGGCACTGGCCTCGGCAGCCGCGGCTACCGGGTTGGCGCCGCGTTCTGCCGCAGTGCGGGCGGACTGCGCCTTGTCGGCGGCATTCACCGCCTGGTTGGCGGCGGCATTGGCCTGCACTGAAGCCTGATGGGCTGCGTGGGCGCTATGGGCAGCGCTCGCAGCGCCTTCGGCAGTTGCTGCGCCGGCATCACGGGTCTGCTTGGCCGCCTGAGCGGCTTCCTGGGCCACTTCCGCCTGCTGGCGAGCGACCTGAGCATCGTCAGAGGCCATTTCGGCCTCGGCTTCGGCCTGAACCTTGGCCTCGATCTTGGACTGGGTCTGCGCGATGGCGGGAACGGCCACGCCAAGGCTCAGGGCCAGCGCGAGGAACAGCGGAGCACGGGGGTATTTCATGGGGGAGCCTCACAGTGGGGAACGCGAGGACCGTAGTCCTCCTGGCATCAACCCCGCGTAAAGGCCCGAAACCGCAGCTGAATGGGCAGTCTCGTCAGCGCAGTGTGGCGAAGACCGTGATTTCTTCCCGGTCGTGGAACAGCTGGCGTGCGCGGACGGTCATCGGCCGCGCGGCCTGCGCCGTGAACAGGTCCAGGCAGAGTCGGGTCTCGTCCCAGCGCTTCTTCATCGGCAACTTGAGGTTGAAGATGGTGTGGCGGCACCAGCCTTCGCGCATCCATGTGGCCATGCGTTCGGCCACGCGCCGCGGCTGTTCGACCATGTCGCACACCATCCAGTCCAGCGGCGCCTTGGGTTGCCAGTGGAAGCCATCGGCGCGCACGTGCTCGACCTTGCCGCTGTCCAGCAGGTGCGGGCGCAGCGGGCCGTTGTCCACTGAAGTGACATGCAGGCCATTGCGGACCAGCACCCAACTCCAGCCCCCCGGGGCGGCACCGAGGTCCGCACCGCGCATGCCGTCGCGCAGCAGACGCTTGCGCTCGCCATCGTCGAGCAGGGTCAGCAGGGCCTCCTCCAGTTTCAATGCGGAGCGGCTGGGGGCGTCGGGGTGCATGCGCAGGCGCGGAATGCCGAGCGGCCACGGTGCGGCGTCGCGGGTGTCGCTGCGCGTGAGCATTGCATGCTGGCCGCTGACGAACACTACGTGCAGGCGAGGCCGGCTGGCATCGTCCTGGCGGCTCAGCCATCCGGCCTCGCGCAGGGCCGGGCGCAGCGCATTGGCGAACGCACGTGCCAAGCCGGCCAGTGGCTTGCCCTCGTCGGAGTCGGGGTGCTCGACCCAGAGTTCACCGAAGGTGCTTCGCGGGCCTTCGGCGGTCGTGGCCTCAAGCGCGGCGAGAATCGGCGCGATGCGGTCGGTGGGGTCGAGCTCGCGCAGATCGGCTAGGCGCAGCAACTTCTGCCGGGCGAAGATCAGCTGGTGGAACGGAAGGGCACGATCCAGGGCCGCCGCGTCGTGGCAAACGAACTCCACGAAGCCGCTGGCGCGCTGGGTGCGCGCATAGCCGGCAAATCCGGCCTCGGCGGCGCGCTCGGTGAGTTCGGCGGCCAACTCGGGCTCGAAGCCGGCGCGGCACAAGCACAGCAGGGCGTCAGCGGTCATGGGCGTGGGCCGGTCATCAGTACTTCAAGCCGCCCTGCTCGCCGTAGGCGCGCAGTACCGCCCGCGCTGCGTCGCGTTGCAGATCGCGGACCACGTTGATGCCGCGGCGTTCGAGTTCGCCGATCCAGTCCGCCGGCAGCGGGCCTTCGTCGAACTCGGTGAGTGTTTCCACGTCCTCGCTGCGCGCGCCGATCAGAAGCCGGTCGATGCCGGCCCAGACGGTCGCGCCGTAGCACTGGCAGCAGGGCTGCGACGAGGTGGCCAAGGTGATCGGGCCGCAGGGTGCGCCTTCGAGGGTCTGGTTGAGGCGCGGGCGTTGGGTGCGCGCCTGCGCCAGCATGTAGGCCATCGTTTCCGCGTGGGCCAGCGAGCAGGCGTGCGGCAATACCCGGTTGACGCCCACGGCGATGATGCGGTCCTGCGCATCGAAAACCGCTGCACCGAACGGGCCGCCAGTGGCGGCTTCGACATTGAGGCGCGACAGCTCGACGGCGAGTGCGACCTTGGCTTCATCACCGGGATAGGCGCGTGCGGTGTCGACGCGCTCGTGCACCCAGGCGGGCAGGGTGAGGTGGATCTGCGCGTACAGCACTACTGCACGTCCAGATCGCTGGCGGCGGGCTCGCATTGCCCCTTCACGCATTGGCAAGCGCTGATCTCGCGGAAACCGCAGACCGACATCCGTCCACTGCGGGCGCATTCGGCCTGCACGCCCTGCGGGTCGGTGGGACTGTTGACGTTGACGCATGCCGGCGCGTAGCCGCAGCAGTTGCCGACGTTCTTCACCGCGCAGTCGGCGTTGGTGCGGCAGCTTGTGTCGACCTTGACTGGCGAGGCCGGCACTGTTCCGGTGCCGGGAGCCACCTCAGGCGCTGGTGTGACAGGCGCCGTGACTGGGACTGCCGGGGCGGGTGCCGCTGTTTTCGCTGCACCCTGGGCAGGCGTGGGGGCGGTCGGTGCGGTGGCTTCGCTGCCCTTGGGAGTGTCTACGGGCGCGGCGCAGGCCGTCAGCATTCCCCCCACGAGCAGTGCTGCAGTAGCGCCACGTACAGTGTGGCGAAGTCGTCGTTGGAGGGCGGCAAGCAGGATCATCGGGGGGCCTCAGGCCTTGGTGGCCCAAGTGTCGCGCAGGGTCACGCTGCGGTTGAACACCGGTGCGTCGGCGCGGTGGTCGTAGCGGTCGGCGACGAAATAGCCCATGCGCTCGAACTGGAACGACTGCTCCGCGGCGGCGGTGGCGGCGGCCGGTTCGACATAGCCGGTCGCGACGCGGCGCGACTCCGGGTTCAGGTAGTCCTTGTAGGTCTTGCCGCCTTCGTCGTTGTCCGGGTCCGCCACGGTGAACAGACGGTCGTACAGGCGGATTTCGGCCTTCACGCCGTGCTTCGCGCTGACCCAATGGATGGTGCCCTTGACCTTGCGGTTGGCGCCTTCCATGCCCGGGCGCGATTCCGGATCGAGGGTGCAACGCAACTCGACCACGGTGCCGTCGGCATCCTTCACCACCTCGTCGCAGCGGATGATGCCGGCGCCGCGCAGGCGCACGTCGCCGCCCAGCGTGAGGCGCTTGAAGCCCTTGGGCGGCACTTCCTCGAAGTCCTCGCGCTCGATCCACAGCTCGCGCGCGAACGGCACGCGGCGTTCACCGAAGGACTCGTTTTTGGGGTGGTTGCTGAAAGTCAGCTGCTCTTCGTGAGACTCGGGCAGGTTGGTCAGCACCAGCTTGATCGGGTCGATGACCGCCATGCGGCGCGGCGCCGCGGCATCGAGGTCGTCGCGCAGCGCGCCTTCGAGGATGGACAGGTCCAGCAGCGAGTTCTGCTTGCTGATGCCCACGCGGTCGACCATCAGGCGCAGCGCGCTGGGTGTGTAGCCGCGGCGGCGGATGCCCTGCAGGGTCGGCATGCGCGGATCGTCCCAACCGTCGACCAGGCCCTCCTGTACCAGCGCCATCAGCTTGCGCTTGCTCATGACCAGGTAGTTGAAGTTCAGGCGCGAGAACTCGATCTGGCGAGGCTTGGCGGCCTCGAAGGGCAGGCCCTTGTCGGTCAGCGGCTTCACCAGTTCCGGCGACTGCGTCAGGCCCACCTTGTCCACGCACCAGTCGTACAGTGGACGGTGGTCCTCGAACTCCAGCGTGCACAGCGAGTGGGTGATGCCTTCCACCGCATCGCTCAGCGAGTGCGCGTAGTCGTACATCGGGTAGATCGGCCAGGCGTTGCCGGTGTTCTGGTGCTCGACGTGCTTGATGCGGTACAGGGCCGGGTCGCGCAGGTTGATGTTGCCGCTGGCCATGTCGATCTTGGCGCGCAGGGTGCGGGCGCCATCGGGAAACTCTCCGGCGCGCATGCGGCGGAACAGGTCGAGGTTCTCCTCCACGCTGCGGTCGCGGTACGGCGAGTTGCGGCCAGGTTCGGTCAGGCTGCCGCGGTAGGCACGCACTTCATCGGCGCTGAGGTCGCAGACGAACGCGTCGCCCTGCTGGATCAGCTTCTCGGCGGCCAGGTACAGCACCTCGAAGTAGTCCGAGGCGTGGCGCAGGTCGTGCCAATGGAAGCCCAGCCACTGCACGTCGTCCTGGATGGCGCGCACGTACTCGGGGTCTTCCTTGGCCGGGTTGGTGTCGTCCAGGCGCAGGTTGCACTCGCCGCCGAATTCCTGGGCGATGCCGAAGTCCAGGCAGATGGCCTTGGCGTGGCCGATGTGCAGGTAGCCGTTGGGCTCGGGCGGGAAGCGGGTCTTGATGGCCTGATGCTTGCCGCTGGCCAGGTCCTCGCGAACGATCTGCCGGATGAAGTCGTTCTTGACCGGCGCCTCGGCGGCGGTCTCGGGGGCGGCGTTCGGGGCAGGAGTGTTGGACATGCGGGATCGGGCGGGGCGTGGGAGACCGTGCAGTTTAGCCTTTGGCGGGTCGTGCTGCCGTCTGCAGGGGTATGCTGGGTTGGCAGGAAGTCCCGGGCCAGGCCCCATGCGGCCCGCCATTCCCCGCTTCAGCGGAGGTGCACCGTGAAAGTCGTGTACGAAGCCGCCAACCTGATCGACGCCCATCTGGTGCGCCACGCGCTGGAGGCGGAGGGCATTCCGGTGTTCCTCCGCGGCGAACAACTGTTGGGCGGGATGGGCGAGTTGCCGCTGTTCGGCGTGGTGGCGGTTTGCGTGCCGGACGTGGCTTGGCCGGAAGCCAAGGAGATCGTGGACGCATTGCCGCTGAACAATCCCGGCGATCCGGCCGCGGAACTGGACGACGCGGGTATGCTGCCCGACCCTGCCTGAGGCAATCTGGAGGGCCTCCGATGAATGACACGCCCCTGCGCGACTTCCCTGCGCTGATCCGCGACGTGCCCGACTTCCCCAAGCCGGGGGTCCGCTTCAAGGACATCACGCCGTTGCTGGCCGATCCCGCCGGGTTCGGCTGGGTGGTGGGGACCATGGCCGGCCCGTGGCTCGGCCGCGGCGTGGACTGCGTGGCCGGTATCGAAGCGCGTGGCTTCATCTTGGGTGCCGCGCTGGCGCCGGCGTTGGGCGCGGGCTTCGTGCCGGTGCGCAAGCCGGGCAAACTGCCCGCGAAGGTCATCGCGCAGGAATATGCCTTGGAATACGGCAGCGATCGGCTGGAAATCCATGCGGATGCCGTCAAACCGGGCTCGCGCGTGCTGCTGGTGGACGACGTGCTCGCCACGGGCGGAACGCTGCTGGCGGCCCGTGCCCTGCTGGAACGCGCGGGTGCGGTCCTGGTGGGCGCGACGGTGCTGGTCGAACTTGAGGCGCTGGGCGGCCGTGCGCGCTGGGATGCTGCGACCCCGCTTGAGGCCTCCCTGCATTACTGAGCCGCGCGGCATTGAATGGCGCGCCCGTGGCCGCATGTTGAAAGGCAGGAGGACGCGACGATGCTGGGAATCGGAGCCTGGAAACAACGCCTGCCACGGCCGGAGGACGCCTTGCCAGGGCGCCTGCACCCTATGCCGCTGAGCAATCACCACCACGTGCACGGAAGGCCGTTGCGCGACGACTTCGACGGTCTCGCGCAGGTGCAGTTCGGCATGGGCTGCTTCTGGGGCGCCGAGCGGAAGTTCTGGTCGTTGCCCGGGGTGTTCACCACCGCGGCGGGCTATTCGGGTGGCTTTACGCCGAACCCGACCTACCGCGAGGTCTGCAGCGGCCTGACCGGCCACGCGGAAACCGTGCTGGTCGTGTACGACCCCGCGCTGATCCCCTTCGCCGAACTGCTGCGCACCTTCTGGGAGGCGCACGATCCCACGCAGGGCATGCGTCAGGGCAATGACGTGGGCACGCAATACCGCTCGGCGATCTACTGCTACGACGAGGCGCAGCACGCGGCGGCGCTGGCCAGTTACGCGACGTTCCAGCAACGCCTGCATGCGGCGCGCTATGGCGACATCACGACGGAGATCCGTTTTCCGGCGCCGGCCTTTTACTATGCCGAAGACGAGCACCAGCAATACCTGTCCAAGCACCCGGATGGGTACTGCGGGCTGGGGGGCACGGGAGTGAGTTGCGCGGTGGCGTAAGCCATGGGGCCAGCGCCGCCCCTGTGGGTAACTGGATCCACGCCCCCCTGCGCGAGGGCGTGCCATCGCGGAGCAGCGACGCAATCAAGGGGCTGGAAGGCCCTCGGCAGGCCCCACGCGGGCATTGTCGCCCGCGTGGGTACGCCCGCCAGACTCGGCATTACCTCAGGTCGAAGCGATCCAGGTTCATCACCTTCGCCCATGCGGCGGCGAAGTCGTTGACGAACTTCGCCTGTGCGTCATTGGTGGCGTAGACCTCGGCCAGTGCCCGCAACTGCGAGTTGGAGCCGAACACCAGATCGACCATCGTGCCGGTCCATTTGAGTTCGCCGCTCTTGCGGTCGCGGCCCTCCAGCACGTTGGGGTCGGCTTCCGAGCGCTGCCAGCGCGTGCGCATGTCGAGCAGGTTGACGAAGACGTCGTTGCTCAACGTGCCCGGACGCTGGGTGAACACGCCGTGCCGGCTGTCACCGAAGTTGGCAGCCATCGCGCGCAAGCCGCCGATCAGCACCGTCATCTCCGGCGCGGTCAGGGTCAGCAGCTGCGCCTTGTCGACCAGCATCTCGGCCACGTCGCCCTCATAGCCCTTGGCGACGTAGTTGCGGAAACCGTCCGCCTTCGGCTCGAGCACGGCGAACGACTGCACGTCGGTCTGCGCCGGCATGGCATCCGTGCGCCCGGGCGAGAATGGCACCTGGATGTCGAAGCCCGCCTGCTTGGCCGCCGCTTCCACCGCCGCATTGCCGGCCAGCACGATGAGGTCGGCCAGCGAGATCTTCCTGCCACCGGTGGCCGAGGCATTGAACGCCTGCTGGATGCCTTCCAGCGTGGACAGCACCTTGGCCAGCTCGGCCGGCTGGTTGACCTCCCAGTCCTTCTGCGGCGCGAGGCGAATGCGTGCGCCATTGGCGCCGCCGCGCTTGTCGCTGCCGCGGAAGGTCGAGGCCGACGCCCAGGCGGTGCGCACCAGTTGCGGCACGCTCAACCCAGAAGCCAGCACCTTGTCCTTCAACGCCGCGATGTCGTTGGCGTCGACCAGCGGGTGGTCCACCGGGGGCACCGGGTCCTGCCAGATCAGCTCCTCCTGCGGCACCAGCTTGCCCAGGTAACGGGCACGCGGGCCCATGTCGCGGTGGGTCAGCTTGAACCAGGCGCGCGCGAAGGCGTCGGCGAATTCCTGCGGGTTGGCCATGTAGCGGCGCGAGATCTTCTCGTAGGCCGGATCCATGCGCATGGCCATGTCGGCCGTGGTCATCATCGGCGCATGGCGCTTGTTGGGATCGTGGGCGTCGGGCACGGTGTTGGCACCGGTGTCGCCTTTGGGCTTCCATTGGTGGGCGCCCGCCGGGCTCTTGGTCAACTCCCATTCGTAGCCGAACAGGGTTTCGAAGTAGCTGTTGTCCCACTTGGTCGGCGTCGGTGTCCATGCGCCTTCAATGCCGCTGGTGATGGCGTCGCCACCGACACCGCTGCCGAACTTGCTGGCCCAGCCCAGGCCCTGCGATTCGATCTCGCAGCCTTCGGGGCTGACGCCGACAAGGGCTGCATCGCCCGCGCCATGGGCCTTGCCGAACGTGTGGCCGCCGGCGGTCAGCGCCACGGTCTCCTCGTCGTTCATCGCCATGCGCGCGAAGGTCTCGCGGATGTCGCGGGCCGAGCCCAGCGGGTCAGGATTGCCGTTGGGGCCTTCGGGATTCACGTAGATCAGGCCCATCTGCACGGCGGCGAGCGGGTTGGCCAGTTCGCGATCGCCGCTGTAGCGCTCGTCGCCCAGCCAGGTGTGCTCGGAGCCCCAGTTGACGTCGTCCTGCGGCTCCCAGGTGTCGGCGCGTCCGCCGCCGAAGCCGAAGGTCTTGAAGCCCATCGACTCCAGCGCGACGTTGCCGGTGAGGATGAACAGGTCGGCCCACGACAGCTTGCGGCCGTACTTCTGCTTGATCGGCCACAGCAGGCGGCGCGCCTTGTCGAGGTTGCCGTTGTCAGGCCAGCTGTTCTCCGGCGCGAAGCGCTGCGCGCCATTGCCAGCACCGCCGCGGCCGTCGCCGATGCGATAGGTGCCTGCGGCGTGCCACGCCATGCGGATGAAGAACGGGCCGTAGTGGCCGTAATCGGCCGGCCACCAGTCCTGTGAATCGGTCATCAGCGCATGCAGGTCGCGCGTCACCGCATCCAGGTCAAGGGTCTTGAACTCGGCGGCGTAGTTGAAATCCGCTTCCATCGGATTGGACTTGGCGGAGTGCTGGCGCAGGATGCCGAGGTTGAGCTGCTCGGGCCACCAGTCCAGGTTGGTCGTGCGCCTCGCTTTCCTGGCCTTGCTTGCGTCGCCGCTGAACGGGCACTTCGATTCGTCTGACATGACTTCCTCCCATGAAGAGTGGATCTCTCGGTCTCTCCAGTCTCGCGCCGTGCGCTTGATAGGTGAAATCGTTTGTTCCGATTGCAACAATAGGGGTGGCGTATCGACTGGCGGACCGCGCAGGCAGCCGCCGCGCCGGCGTCACGTGGCGTTACCCCTGGACGGTGCTTCGGTCCGGCAGCTTCAGGTCGGGTGAAGCGGTGAACAGCTCGGTCGGCAGCTCACGAAACACGCGCGTGAGCTGCAACAGGAAGTCCTGCATGGCCGAACTCCGCCGCCAGACCATCGCGATCTGCCGGCTGGGCTGCGGGTCGCGAAAGCCGATCAGGTGTATGTCACTGGAACGCGCCACCGGCGGTTTGACGGCCAGCGCCGGCAACAGGGTGACGCCCACGTTGGCCGCCACCATCTGCCGCAGCGTCTCCAGACTGGTGGCCTGGAAGCCACTCATCTCGGATGCGCCGGCCAGCTGGCAAACGTCCAGCGCCTGGTCGCGCAGGCAGTGGCCATCCTCCAGCAGCAGCAGGCGCTCGCGCGCCAGGTCGTCCAGCGAGAGGTTCTCGCGCCGGGCCAGGGGGTGCGACTCGGGCACCGCCAACAGGAACGGTTCGTCGAACAGGAATTCGGTGTGCAGCTGGTCGTCGTGCACCGGCAGGGCCAGCAGGCCGACGTCGAGCTTGCCATTGCGCAGGTCGGCGAGGATCTCGCTGCTTTTTTCCTCCACCAGCAGCAGTTCCAACCGTGGAAAGCGCGCGCGGATGCGCGGCACCACGTGTGGCAGCAGATACGGTCCCAGCGTCGGGAACAGGCCCAGCCGCACCGTGCCGGCCTCCGGGTCGCGGCTGCGACGCGCGACCTCCTTCATCTGTTCGACCTCGGCCACGATCTGGCGTGCGCGGCTGGCGATCTCGCGGCCGGCGGGGGTGAGCATGACCTTGCGTGGCGCGCGCTCGACCAGCGCCACGCCCAACTCGTCCTCCAGCTTCTTGATCTGGGTGGACAGGGTGGGCTGGCTGACGAAGCACGCCTCGGCCGCCCGGCCGAAATGCTTGTGGTCGGCCAGGGCGACGAGGTAGGTGAGGTCGCGCAGGTTCATGGGGTCGAGTGTAGGGCGCGCGGGGCGCGTGTGCCGGCCGCCCTGCGGTCAGGCCGTCACTGGCTCGTCCGCTGGCGCCGACGTCCGGATCAGGTGGTCGAACGCCCCCAGCGCGGCGGTCGAGCCCGCACCCATCGCGATCACGATCTGCTTGTACGGCACGGTGGTCGCGTCGCCCGCGGCGAACACGCCAGGCACCGAGGTCTGGCCGCGGTCGTCGATGACGATCTCGCCGCGCGGCGTGAGCGCCACGGTGCCCTTGAGCCATTCGGTGTTGGGCAGCAGGCCGATCTGCACGAAGATGCCTTCCAGTTCGACCCGATGCGAATCGCCGCCCACGCGGTCCTTGTAGACCAGCCCGGTGACCTTGTTGCCGTCGCCGGTCACTTCGGTGGTCTGCGCGTTCACGTGCACGGTGACGTTGGGCAGGCTGCGCAGCTTGCGCTGCAGTACCTCGTCGGCGCGCAGCTTGCCGTCGAATTCCAGCAACGTGACGTGGCTGACGATGCCGGCCAGGTCGATGGCCGCTTCCGCGCCGGAGTTGCCGCCGCCGACCACCGCCACGCGCTTGCCCTTGAACAGCGGGCCGTCGCAGTGCGGGCAGTAGGCCACGCCCTTGTTGCGGTACTGCTCCTCGCCGGGCACGTTCATCTGCCGCCAGCGCGCGCCGGTGGACAGGATCACCGACTTCGACTTCAGCGAAGCGCCGTTGGCCAGCTTCACTTCGACCAGGCCTTCGGGCGTACTGGCCGGCACCAGCGCGTCGGCGCGCTGGAGGTTCATCACGTCCACGTCGTAATGACGCACGTGCTGCTCCAGCGCTGCGGCCAGCTTGGGTCCTTCGGTGTGCTCGACCGAGATGAAGTTCTCGATGGCCATGGTGTCCAGCACCTGGCCGCCGAAGCGCTCGGCCACCACGCCGGTGCGGATGCCCTTGCGCGCGGCATAGATCGCCGCGGCTGCACCGGCCGGGCCGCCGCCGACCACCAGCACGTCGTAGGGAGCCTTCGCTGCCAGCTTGGCGGCCTCGCGCGCGCTGGCGCCGGTATCCAGCTTGGCGACGATCTCCTCCAGGCCCATGCGCCCGGCGCCGAACACCTCGCCGTTGAGGAATACGGTCGGTACGGCCATCACCTCGCGCGCCTCGACTTCGGCCTGGAACAGCGCGCCGTCGATGCTGACGTGGCGGATGCGCGGGTTGAGCACGCTCATCAGGTTCAACGCCTGCACCACGTCCGGGCAGTTCTGGCATGACAGCGAAAAATAGGTTTCGAAGGTGTAATCGCCGTCCAGCCCGCGCACCTGTTCGATCACCTCCTGCGCCGTCTTGGACGGGTGCCCGCCCACGTGCAGCAGCGCCAGCACCAGCGACGTGAACTCGTGGCCCATCGGAATGCCGGCGAAGCGCACGCCAATGTCGCTGCCCACGCGGTTGATCGCGAACGACGGCTTGCGCGCGTCGTTGTCGTCGCGGCGCAGGCTGATCTTGTCCGACAGCGCGGTGATCTCGCGCAACAGCCCGTCAAGTTCGCGTGACTTGTCGCCATCGTCGAGCGCGGCCACCAGTTCGATCGGCTGGGTGAGGTGCTCGAGGTAGGCCTTGAGCTGGGTTTTCAGGTCGGCATCAAGCATGGGGAGTCCTCGCGGAGAAGAAGGGCGTGCGCAGACAAGCCTTCGCGATGGCGCGGGGCGTCGCGTTTCCGGGAAATAAGGAGGCGGGAGCTTGCAGAAGCGGCCTGGGCGGCACGTGGCCAGCGGCAAGCACCGGCGTCACGTCTTCGGGGAGGTGCCCAGGCCGCTGCTGCAAGTGGCCGCGAGCGGGACAGGTGGGAAAGCGACAGATACTGCCCCGCCGACCGTTGGCCACGGGAGGCGCTGGTGCGCCTCCCGGACCCTGTTGCGATTTAGATCTTGCCGACCAGGTCGAGCGACGGCTTCAGCGTCTTCTCGCCTTCCTGCCACTTGGCCGGGCAGACCTGGCCCGGGTTGGCGGCCACGAACTGCGCGGCCTTCAGCTTGCGCAGGGTTTCCTTGACGTCACGGGCGATGGCGTTGTCATGCACTTCCAGCGTCTTGATCACGCCTTCCGGGTTGATGACGAAGGTGCCGCGCAGGGCCAGGCCTTCCGCATCGATGTGCACGCCGAAGGCGCGGGTCAGCTGGTGGGTCGGGTCGCCGACCAGCGGGAACTGGGCCTTGCCGACGGCGGGCGAGGTCTCGTGCCACACCTTGTGCGAGAAATGGGTGTCAGTGGTGACGATGTACACCTCGGCGCCGGCCTTCTGGAACTCGGCGTAGTGCTGGGCCGCGTCCTCGACCTCGGTCGGGCAGTTGAAGGTGAAGGCGGCCGGCATGAAGATCAGGACCGACCACTGGCCCTTCAGGCTGGCTTCGGTGACTTCGACGAACTCGCCGTTGTGGAACGCGGTGGCCTTGAACGGCTGCACTTCGGTGTTGATCAGCGACATCGGGCTGGAATCCTCTGGTGGGGTGGTGGAGTGGGAGCGGTTGTCCGCTACGGAGGCAATCATAGGTAGCGGCGATAGATATAACAAATCGATTGTTGGCATTGAATTAATAGATATTATCTATCGATCAGGTTCGAGCCATTGGTCTCTCGCATGAAGAGGCAGGTGGTCGGCCCTAACCGGCCTCCCGTACCATCGCCCGTCCTTGTTTCCGGCCCTTGACCGTGCCCCGACTCGACGAACTGCTGCGTGCCGCCCGCCCCCGGCTGGAACCAGGCGAGGCCGACCTGTTGCTGGCCCACGTGCTGGCGCGTCCGCGCGCCTGGCTGTTCACCCACGGCGAGGACGAGGTGGACGTCGATGCCGCCCAGCGGTTCGAGGCGCTGGTGCAACGGCGTGCGCAGGGCGAACCGGTGGCTTACCTCATCGGGCAGCGTGGCTTCTGGCGGTTCGATCTGGAGGTCGGGCCGGCGACGCTGATTCCCCGTTCGGAGACGGAACGGCTGGTGGAGTTGGCGCTGGAGCGCCTGCCCGATGACCGGACCCTGCGGGTCGCCGACCTGGGCACCGGTAGTGGAGCCATCGCACTTGCGTTGGCCGTCGAGCGGCCGAAGGCGATGGTGGTGGCCACCGACGCCAGCGCGGGGGCATTGGAGGTAGCTCGCGGCAACGCAGCCAGGCTGCAGCTGCGCAACATCGAGTTCCGCCTGGGCGACTGGCTCACGCCCCTGCAGGAGGACCACTTTGCGCTGATCGCCAGCAACCCGCCCTACATCGCTTCGGGCGACCCGCATCTGGACGAGGGCGACCTTCGCTTCGAGCCGCCGTCGGCGCTGGCTTCCGGGCCGGACGGACTCGATGCGATCCGGGTGATCGTTGCCCACGCGCCCGCGCATCTGGAACCCGGCGGCTGGCTCCTGCTGGAGCATGGCTGGGACCAGGGTGCAGCGGTGCGGGCGTTGCTGACATCGGCCGGGTTCGTTGAAGTGGCGACCGAGCTCGACCTGGAAGGACGCGACCGGGTGACGGTGGGGCGGAGTCCGACCTGACGTGCGCGCACATGTCGAGTAGCGGCGGCTACACTGCCCCAGTTGATGCTACCGAGGCCCTCCATGCGCACCCTCTACCCCGAAATCCAGCCCTACGACGTCGGCCAGCTCAAGGTCGACGATCGCCACACGCTGTACTACGAGCAGTGCGGCAACCCGCAGGGCAAGCCGGTGGTGATGCTGCATGGTGGCCCGGGCGGCGGCTGCAGCGACAAGATGCGTCGCTTCCACGACCCGGCCAAGTACCGGATCATCCTGTTCGACCAGCGCGGCAGTGGCCGCTCCACTCCGCACGCCGATCTGGTCGACAACACCACCTGGCATCTGGTGGCGGACATCGAGAAGTTGCGTGAAGCGCTCGGTATCGACACCTGGCAGGTGTTCGGCGGTTCGTGGGGCTCGACCCTCGCACTGGCCTACGCGCAGACCCACCCGCAACGCGTCACTGGACTGGTGCTGCGCGGAATCTTCATGCTGCGCCGCTGGGAGCTGGAGTGGTTCTACCAGGAGGGCGCCTCGCGCCTGTTCCCCGACGCGTGGGAGCACTATCTCGCCGCGATCCCGGTGGTCGAACGACATGACCTGATCAGCGCCTTCCACCGCCGCCTGACCAGCGACAACGAAGCCGTGCGCCTGGCCGCCGCCAAGGCGTGGAGCGTGTGGGAAGGCGCGACCAGCTTCCTGCACGTGGACCAGGACTTCGCCAACAGCCACGAGGATCCGCAGTTCGCGCTGGCCTTTGCCCGGATCGAGAACCACTACTTCGTCAACAGCGGCTTCTTCGAGGTCGACGACCAGCTGTTGCGTGACGCGCACAGGATCGCGCACATCCCGGGTGTGATCGTGCACGGTCGCTACGACGTGGTGTGCCCGGTCGCCAATGCGTGGGATCTGCACAAGGTGTGGCCGAAGGGCCAACTGGTGATCACGCCGGCCTCGGGCCATTCGGCGTTCGAGGTGGAGAACATCGACGCGCTGGTGACTGCGACCGATCGCTTCGCTTGACGGCTGGCAGGCGGGTGTCGTGTCGGGGCCGCCGAAAGTCGCGGCCCGTTATCCGTTTTGTTTCGGGCGGCCCCGATGCCGCCTGGTACAAGCAGGGGTGGAGCCACACGCTGTTGCTTTCAGCTCCAAACCCTCGTCAAGCGTTGGAGTGCGGCAGCAAGGGCGTCACAACCAAGCGGGTAACGGGCCGCGACTTGTGGCGTCCTTGCTGCCGCGCCCGCAAGGCTCAAACCGCAGACCCGTCCGGATTGCGATCCACCATCCACAGCCCGCCCCACAGCTTGAGGTCCAATTCGTACCCCTCGCGCTGCTTCTGCATCAGCCATGCCGGCGCCTCGGCAACCGGCACCTCGTGGACGATGATGTCCTCGCCGTCCACGCCACCACCTTCGCCGACCTTGCGCAGTCCAGTGGCGCGCACGTAGGCAATGCGCTCGTTGCTCATGCCTGAAGAGGTCGGACCCACCAGCAGCACCTGCACCTGGTCGGGATACCAGCCGGTTTCCTCTTCCAGTTCCCGGCGTGCGGCGTCTTCCAGCGTGTCTTCGCCGGCCTGGTCGCCGACGAGGCCGGCCGGCATCTCTATGGTGCGTGCCTGCAGCGGAATGCGGAACTGCTCGACGAAGATGATCCGCTCCTCCGGTGTCACCGCGATGATGATCACCGCCATGCCATTGCCGTGCGTGCGTTCGGCGTACTCCCACCGACCGCGGCGCAGCATGCGCAGCCACTTGCCCTCGTAAACGGTTTCGGGGGCATCGTCCGCTCGTGCGGGCTGCCCGGCGGCGGGCGCTTCGCCGTGAACGCCTGTGGCGTGAGTCTCTCTGTTCGCTGTGGCGTTTTCGTCGGAGTGCATGTCCATCCCGTTGCTTGAAAGCTGGTCAGTGGGTGCGCGGCGCCCAGCGGCAGGATCGCAGGCCGCGTCGGTCGAGCGATCCGTTGCCTTCCGATGCTACGGCGCGGGCGATGACGTTGCGAAGTCCACGCCCGCCGCCTGGTGGAGCCGGCGCCGGGTCATCGGGCCGAACCGCAGCGTTTCGCACAGCGCCGACAACCGGGCCGCGTCGGCACGATCACGGGTGAAGTGTGCCTCGTGGCCGGTGAGCGGCGCGTCCAGCGCGATGGTCGTCAGCTGGCGGCACAGCAGGGCCTGCTCGCGGTGGGCGCGCAACTTGGCGGCCGTGCTGGCGGCGCCGCGCAGGCGCAGGAACGGGAGTTCCTCCACCCGTTCCAGCAGCGCGTCCAAGGTGCCGAAGTGCGCCAGCAACGCGGCTGCCGTTTTGGCGCCGATGCCCGGCACGCCCGGAATGTTGTCCACCGCGTCGCCGCACAGCGCCAAGTAGTCCGCGATCTGGCATGCCTGCACGCCGTGCCGCTCCGGCACGCCATCCATGCCCCAGCGCTGCCCTCGCGCGAAGTCCCACTGCTGGTCATCGCCGACCAGCAACTGCGACAGATCCTTGTCCGCGGACACGATGACCCCGCGATAGCCGTGGGCGCGCATGGTCGCGAGCGCACTGCCGATCAGGTCGTCGGCCTCGTATTCGCGATGGGCCAGCACGCTCAGCCCTAGTGCCTCGCACAACGCCTTGCAGTGGGCGAACTGGCGCTTGAGCTCCTCCGGCGCAGGCTCGCGATTGGCCTTGTAGGCGGGATACAGCGCGTTGCGGAAGCACGAATCCAGGGCTTCGTCGAAGGCGATCGCGATGTGCTGCGGGCGCTCGCGCTCCACCAGTTCCAGCAGGAAGCGGGCAAAGCCGTGCACCGCGTTGGTCGGCCAGCCCTCGTCGTCGTGGAACTCGTTGGGCATGGAGTGCCACGCGCGGAATACGTAGAGGCTGGCATCCACCAGGTACAGTGCCGGGCGCGCACGCGGCGTCACGGTCATGCCGGCGTCCATTCGGTCAGCAGTTCGGCAGGGTCGGGGCGCTCGCGTTCGGGCGCCTCCAGGGTTGGCGTGCCAATGTGGATGAAGCCGACCACGCACTCGTCGGCGCCCAATCCCAGCCAGTCGTGCACCAGCGGGTCGTAGGCCGGCCAGCCCGTCAGCCACACCGCGCCGAAGTCCAGCACCCGCGCCGCCTGCAGCAGCGCGAAACACACGCTGCCCGCCGACAGCAGGCGCTCCTGCTCGGGAATCTTCTCGTCGTGACCCAGGCGGGCCACCACGGTGACCACCAGCGGCGCCAGGGAGAACCGCTGCCGGTCCTTTTCGACCACGGCATCGGCGACTGCGGGGTCGCGTTCGCGGCTGCGTGCCACCAGGCGTTCGCCCAGGGCATGGCGCGCGTCCCCGCGCAGGGTGACGAAGCGGAATGGCACTCGCTTGCCGTGGTCGGGCACCCGCACGGCCGAGGCCAGCATCCGCAATAGCGTCGCGTGGTCGGGCGCGGGTTCGGCCAGATGGCGCGCCGGGGTGGAGCGGCGGCGGTCCAGGCAGGCGAGGCGGGCGTCAATGGTGGAATCGGGCATGGGTCACGGAATTCTGGGTGATAGGGTGCAAACTGACGTAGCCTGCCACTATCCAGCGTCGATCTGGGGTAATGTGACGCAGGGCGTCAGTTTTTGCCGGGGAGCCAACGTGTCCAACCATCCGCTCGGCGCGGCATGCGCCACCAGAACGGATCCGTTTCGCGTACTTGAGGAAATCAAGCGCCTGACGCTTGAGCGCCTGGGCGGGCTGCCCGGGACATTGTACGGCCCGATCGAGGACGCGCTGGCGCTGTCGGCCACCCATGTCGACCGCGACGCCTTCCAGTACGAGGACCAGGCGGCGCTGTGGAGCCTGCGGCACCAGCAGGCGGCGCAGGTAATGCGCTACCGCCAGCAACTGGCCAGGGGCTTCGACGAGTTCCGCACGCTGCGTGCGCCGGGGCGCAATTACCTGACGATGGGGCTGTTGGACGAGTCGCAGCTGGACCTGCACATCGCCGGTGAGCGCGTGGGCGAGGCGCTGACGCAGCGCTACCAGAAATCCCTGGAGATGGTCGAGGCGCGCCTGCACACGCTGGCTGGCACGCTGGGTCTCCAGAACATGGTCAACCCGGTTGGGCCGGGACGGCTGGCCACGGCCTTCGTGGAGGCGTTTGACGGCGTTCGCATTCCCGCGCAACTGCGGGGCCATTTGTTCGGCTTCTACGAAAGTGCCCTGGCCCGCGTGCTGGACGATTTGTACGGGCAGACAAGCCACCTCCTGGCGCAGGCCGGCTATGGCATCGAGCGCGAATCGGCTGAACGCGTCAGCGCGGCGTCGGAAGCGGCCTCGGGTGCCAATGCCGGCGCGTCCGGGCTGGGCGCAGCACCCAGCGTCACCCTGGAGGAGTTGCGTGGCCTGCTGCACGCGTGGCGCGAAGGTGCCATCCGGCCCGAGCTTTTTTCCGCTCCCCACGCCCCACAACGCACCCTGCAGGGTCGCCGCGACCTGCGAGTGGAGGAGGTGGTAAGCGTCGCGTCCTTGTTGCAGTCCGAGCCCACAGACGCGTTCGCACGAGCGTTGGCCGGCAGCGGTGAACTGCGCGCGGCGATTCGCGAGCGCCTGGGCGAAGGCGCTCGTCGCCTTGGCCTGAGCCCCGACCACACCACCATCGGCCGCGACAGCGAGGACGCGATCGACCTGGTGGCGATGGTGTTCGAATCGCTGTTCGCCAGCCAGGAGCTGCACGAGCGCTGCCGTCGCCTCTACGCCCGGCTGGTGCTGCCTTATGTGAAGGTCGCCCTCGGTGACCGGGCGCTGTTCGACCAGCCCGAGCACCCGGCACGCAAGCTGTTGGATGCGATCACCGAAGCGTGTGCCGGCAACAACGCTGAAACCCAGTTCGAGCGCGAGCTGTTCGAGCGCGCGGCCCTGGTGGCCCAGCGCGTAGCCATCGAGTACCGCGAGAACATGGCGGTGTTCGAGCAGGCCTTCGCTGAACTTGACGCGTTGCTGCTGCAGCAGCGGCAGCGCGTGTTCCTGCAGGAAGAGCGCGCCGCGCAGGCCGTGCACGGGCGTGAGCGCCTGCAGCACGCGCGCGAACACGCCGACGCGGTGGTGGGCCGCCGACTGTCCGCGCAACCGTTGTGCGAGGCCACCGCCAGTTTCCTCGGCACCTCGTGGCGCCACCATCTGTTGCAGGTGCTGCTGCGCGACGGCGTGGACAGCGCCCGTTTTGCCGAGGCGGTGGCGCTGGGCGACGCGCTGGTGGAAGCCGACGGGCTGGCTGCGCGTGCCGAAGGCCGTGCGTTGGCCACGCGCCTGGTCGCGCTGGAGCGGGCGATCGGTGATTGCCTGGGCAGTTCTGGCCAGGACGATACGGCGGCGCAGCATGGCTTGGTGGCGCTGGTGCGTGGGCTTGCGTGGCCGGACGCCGCGCGCGCCGTGCATCCGCTACCGCCACGGGCTGACGCCGAGGATGACGGCGAGGATCGCAAGCTGTGGCTGGCTGGTGGCACCGATACCCTGCCGCCGCAGGACCCTGCCGTGGTCCAGTCGCTTCGCGCCCTGACGGTGGGCGAATGGCTGCATCTCACGGATGCCGAGGGCAAGACCATCAAGGCCAAGGTGGGCTGGATCAGCCCGCTGACCTCGCGTCGCATGTTGGTCAATGAGCGCGGTTCCCGCGTGCTCGTCGCATCGGTGGATGAGCTGGCGGCCCTGGTGGCACAAGGTCGCCTCGCCGCCGCCGCCGCGCCGCGTGCCTTCAGCGAGGCGCTGGCGCAGGTGGGCGAACGCCTGCGTCGCGCGACGGCCTGACATTATCGTCTGCAACAGTTCACCCTCCACGCCGCGTTTGGTTAGGATGCGGCGACATAGATCCGGAGCGATGGCATGTCTGCAGCGGGCCAGGGAGTGAGGGTGGGTGTGGCGCGGGAGCGGGCGCCCGGCGAACGCCGCGTTGCGTTGACTCCGGAAACATGCAAGAAGCTGGTCGCGGCCGGGGCCGAGGTCCGCATTGAAGCAGGGGCTGGTGTCGGTGCAGGCATGACGGACGAGGCCTATCGCCAAGCGGGCGGGCAGGTGGTGGCCGACGCCGCGGCGGCCCTCAACGACGCCGACGTGGTGCTTTGCGTGCAGGCTCCTTCCGCCGCTGCATTGACGGCGTTGCGCGAGGGCGCGGCCGTCGTCGGCCTGCTGGCGCCGCAAGCCGATGCTGAGCGCGGCGCGGCCATTACCACACGCAAGCTGCAGGCCTTCCCGCTGGAGCGCCTGCCGCGCACCACGCGTGCCCAGGCCATGGACGTACTCAGTTCGCAGGCGGGCATGGCCGGTTACAAGGCCGTGTTGATCGCAGCGCAGCTCGCGCCGCGGTTCTTCCCGATGCTGACCACCGCCGCTGGCACGATCCGCCCCTCCAAGGTGCTGATCGTGGGCGCGGGCGTGGCGGGCTTGCAGGCCGTCGCCACGGCCAAGCGGCTGGGTGCGCAGGTCGAAGGCTTCGACGTGCGTCCGGAGACACGCGAACAGATCGAATCGCTCGGCGGCAAGTTCCTCGACCTTGGCGTCAGCGCGGCGGGCGAGGGCGGTTATGCCCGCCAGCTCACCGAAGAAGAGCGCGCCGAGCAGCAGCGACGGCTGGGCGAACACCTCAAGGGCGTGGATGTGGTGGTGTGCACCGCCGCGGTGCCCGGACGGCCGGCGCCGAAGATCATCAGCGCGGCGATGGTCGCGGGCATGAAGCCGGGCAGTGTGATCGTCGACCTGGCCGCGGAAACCGGCGGCAACTGCGAGCTGACCCAGCCGGGTGAAACCATCGAGAGCGGGGGCGTGGTCGTGGCCGGTCCGCTCAACCTCGCCAGCAGTGGCGCGGTGCACGCCAGTGAGATGTATGCGCGCAACGTCTTCAACTTCGCCAGCCTGCTGCTCAAGGACGGCCAGCTCCAGTTCGACTGGGACGACGAGTTGCTGGCCCGCACCGTCTGGCCGGAGCGGGCAGTCGGCTGACGCCGCCTCCCGCAATCAGGGGTGATGCGGCGGTATCGGCTCGTGCGCGGGCGCCGGGTTGTCCTTGACCCATTCGGCGCGCTGCTCCGGCGTCATCTGCCGCCACTTCGCCTTCAGTGCCTGGCGGCCTTCCGGGTCCAGTGCGCGCATCTTGGCGTACAACGCCCGCATCTCCTCGCGCTGCTCCGGACGCATCTCCTGCCAACGGTGCATGCCGTGGCGCGCACGTTTGCGCTGCTCGGGCGTCATTGCCTGCCAGCGCGTGGCGTGGTTGAGCATGCGCTGGCGGCTCTCGGGCTCGGCGTTCCAGCGCTCGCGCACGGGGGCGATGAGGGTCTCGCGCTGCGCGGGCGTCAGCTTGTCCCAACTGGGCAATGGCGGCGCGGCGGCCTGGTCGGTGGCCAGCGCCGGGGAAAGCGTGGCCGCGAGGCAGGCCAACGCCAGCAGGAGGGCGGGAAGGCGACGTTGCATCTCAGTACTCCGGCGAGGTCGGCATGACGTCGTCGGTGGACGCCAGCCACAGGTAAAGGTCGGGGTTCTCGTCCAGCACGGCGGCGGGATCGGTGGAGGTGGTTCCGGCGGCCACCAGCGCGGTGTCGGCTGATGTCGCGGCGGGCACGGTGGCCGGCTCGGGACGCAACTGGACCGCAATGGCCAGCACCGCCATGGCGGCCAGCACCGTTGGCAGGGCCCATGCAGGCCGCAGCCTCAAGCCCGGTCGTGCCGTGGGTCGTCGTGCCTGCGCGAGTCGCGCCTGCGTCCGGGCGGACAGGCGCTCCAGCGAATCGACGTGGCGCGCACGTGCGATGGCGTCAAAGCGGTCGTCGAAAGCCGCGTCTGCGGTGCCACGCGCCACCGGGCGGTTGGGGTCGTTCATGGGTTGGGTGCGGTCGGCATTCATCGCCAGTCCTCCAGGTGTCGCTGCAGCGCCTCGCGCGCGCGGGAAAGATGGGTCTTGACCGAGCCTTCGCTGCAACCCATTGCTTGCGCAGTGGTCGCCACGTCCAGCTCTTCCAATATGCGCAGGTGGAATGCCTCGCGCTGTCGCCGGGGCAGCGACGCCATGGCCTCGGCGAAGCGCGCGTAGGCTTCCCTGCCATCGTGGGTGCGCGCGGGGTCGGGGCCAGTGTCGGTCCAGTCGGGCATCGCATCGTCGTCGTTGGATTGCCCCGGCAGCAGCCAGCGCAGGCGGAAGGCGCGGCGGCGCTGCAGGTCCACCACGCGACGGCGCAGGATGCTCCAGAACAGCGGTGTCCATTCCGTCGCTGGTCGGTCGGCGTAACCCAACAGCTTGGTCATCGCGTCCTGCACCGCATCCAGTGCATCCTCACGGTCGCGCAGGCCCAACTCGGCGAAGCGGAACGCGCGCGGACCGACCCCGGCCAGGAAAGCGTCCAGGCTCTGCGGCGGTTCTGCCGCGCCGGTCGACGCGGCGCTGCCGGCGGCGTCGGGTGCAGTGGCGTTTTCGGCTTCACGGGTCACGCGCAGCAGCATAGGGCATGGGTCCATCGGGGCGGACGCGGCAGACGGTTCCAGCGGCAACCCTCGCCGGGTGGCACAGTGCCGTGGATGCAAGCGATAACGCCCGGGCGTGTCCCGGGTTGACAGGACCCGGAGACGACGCGAAAGCGCCTTCCGGGACGGTTATGATCCGATTCAGGGACGCCGAGACAGGCCGGAAGGGGAGCTGGACCGATGGGTGATGGATTCGTCGCGCTGTACATCTTCATGCTGGCCGCGATCGCCGGCCACGTCATCATTTCGCGGGTGCCGGTGATCCTGCATACCCCACTGATGTCGGGTTCCAACTTCATCCACGGCATCGTGCTGATCGGCGCAATGGTGGTGCTGGGCCATGCCGACACCACGCTGGAGAAGGTAATCGGGTTCCTGGCGGTACTGCTGGGTGCCGGCAACGCCGCGGGTGGTTACGTGGTCACCGAGCGCATGCTCGACATGTTCAAGAGCAGCAAGCCGTCCGAAGGTGGCAAGTGAGCGGCGGCACGTCCGCCATGATGGCGCGCCCAGGCAATTCGGCCCGCGGCGTATTCCAGCGGCTGAACTACCTGCAGTACCCGGCGCTTCTGGTGGCGACCGCCTATGCGGCCAAATCGGGCTGGTCGTCGTCGCTCGTCAAGTCCACCGGTTGGTCGCCGGTCTTCGACGACCTCAACTACGTCCTGCTGTACGCGGGCATTGGTGTTGGCCTGGCCTCGCTGCAGGACCCGACAAAGACCCAGAACGAGATATCGCGCCGGGTCTGGCAGGATCCGGGCAAGGGCCGCTGGATGCTGATCCTGCTGAGTACCTACACGCTTGGCGCGATGGTGATCGGCCTGGTGGGCGCCTACATGGCCGATACCACCGTGGTCAACCAACTGTCCCTGGGCCTGGTCGCGCTCGGCCTGGGCTTTGTGGGGCTGCTCAAGACCGCGATCGAGATGCGCGAACACCATCGGCTGGACAAGCAGCCCACGACGACTTCGGATAGGAGCCAAGCATGAGTGCGCTGACCCTGGTGAAGCTGAGTTATTTCGTTGCGGCCACGCTGTTCCTGCTGGGCTTGCAGCGCATGGCCAGCCCCAAGACGGCGCGCAGCGGCATCCAGTGGGCCGGCGTGGGCATGCTGATCGCCACCGTGGCCACCTTCTTCCTGCCGGGCCTGCACAACGTCGGGCTGATGATCGTGGCCATTGTCATCGGCGTGGCGTTGAACTGGGCGTGGGGCAAGAAGGTGGCCATCACCGACATGCCGCAGATGGTGGCGCTGTTCAATGGCATGGGCGGCGGTTCGGCGGCGGCGATTGGCGCTGTGGAACTGGTTCGCTTCTCGGCGGGCGAGCCACCGCCGTCCACGTTCACGCTGTCGTTGGCGGTCACCGGTGCCTTGATCGGCGCGGTGTCGCTGACCGGTTCCGTGATCGCATGGGCCAAGCTCGACGGGCGCATGGACAAGCGCTACACGTTCCGCGGGCAGCAATGGTTCAACGCGCTGGTGGCGTTGGCTGCGGTGCTGTGCGGCGTGATGGCGCTGCAGACGCTGGCGATGCCGTGGATCATCGCCTTCTTCGCGCTGGCGCTGGCGTTGGGCGTGCTGATGACGCTGCCGATCGGTGGCGCGGACATGCCCGTGGTCATTTCGCTCTACAACGCCTTCACCGGCTTGGCCGTGGCGTTTGAAGGCTACGTGCTGGGCAACGAGGCGTTGATCATCGCCGGCACCATGGTCGGCGCGGCCGGCATGCTGCTGACCCGGCTGATGGCCAAGGCGATGAACCGCAGCATCAAGAACGTGCTGTTCTCCAACTTCGGTGGCGGCGGCGCGTCCATGCAGGAGATCGGCGGCTCGATGAAGCCGATCGAGGCCGGTGATGTCGCCGCGATGATGGCCTACGCCGAGCGCGTGGTGATCGTGCCCGGTTACGGCCTGGCCGTGGCGCAGGCGCAGCACAAGGTGTGGGAACTCACGCAGAAGCTGATGGAGCGCGGGGTGAAGGTGAAGTTCGCCATCCACCCGGTGGCGGGCCGCATGCCGGGCCACATGAACGTACTGCTGGCCGAGGCCGGCGTGCCTTACGACCTGATTGCCGACATGGACGACATTAACCCCGAGTTCCCGACCACCGACGTGTCGCTGGTGATCGGCGCGAACGACGTGGTCAACCCGGTCGCCAAGACCGACCCCGCCAGTCCGATCTTCGGCATGCCGATCCTGGACGTGGTGGCGTCGAAGAACACCATCGTGATCAAGCGCGGCAAGGGCACGGGTTTTGCCGGCATCGAGAATGCGCTGTTCTATGCCGACAACACGCGCATGCTCTATGGCGATGCGGCCAGCATGGTGGCCGCGCTGGTCAGCGAACTGAAGGCGCTGGACGGTGGCGGGCACTGAAGCCCGCCGCCGCCGTGATCCGGGCCGTTCGTGCCCGGATCAGGGGTAACAGATCTCGCCTACGATGAAGGTCGTGATCATGCCCCCGCCCTTCTTGCCACTGACGAAGAAGTGCCCGCTGGCTCCCTCGTATTGCCCCGTCGCCCCGACGATTTCCTGGTAGGCAGTCACCACCCCCGTGGCGCCACTGGTGGTCACGCCGGTCTCGCGCATCGCCAGGTTGCCGTAGGCGGTGCGGTATTCGAATGGGCCGCTGTAGGAAATGAAGGAAGGCGAGGTTGCCGGCCCGAGGCGCGCGCTGTCGGCGGCGAAATGCGTCGTGCCGCGCAGGCCGTGGTTTCCGTCCACTTCGCCGAGGAAGCACGAGGCCAGGCCGGCATTGCAGCCTTCGGTTGCACTCACTTCCACGAGGTCGGCATGGATCTTCTTGCATTCGCTGGCCTGTACCGGTCCAACTGCGGCGGCGAGGACGGTGATCAGGCAGGTAACGGCTTTCATGGCGTTCTCCTTGGCTGGATGGCACCAGTGCGCGACCTGGTACCAGGCAATGCCCCCTGGCGTGCGCGCGAGGCATGGATCTCCAATGCAGATTTCCGGCGCCCCTTCCGGTGAGCGTGTCGCCGTGGCGGGCGATTCGCGAAGGGGTGATGGGCCAGAAACTAGCGACCCGTTCGGGAAACGTGGAGAACCAATCCAGCCATGTCCGGCGGAGCCAATCCGCGAACAGGTGCGGAGCCATGCCCTGCCGGAAAGCCTCAGACAGGTGAGTGCACCTCAAGACGCCCGGGGGGATTCGCCGAGCCGATGCCGCGTGAGTAGCGCGGCTGGGATGCCGACCAGCAAGGGGTAGGCGGCAATGCAGGCCAGTGTCCATTCGATCGGATGCGACCGCGACGCGGCGGCGGATGCCAGCGGCACAATGACTTCGAACAACACCACGTAAACCGTCACGCCGAACAGTGCGCCCATCCGCACCGGACGTTCGCGCAGGCGGACATGGCGCTCGGCCAGCCGGTAGTAGGCGGCCACCACGGCAGTGGTCAGGTGGGCGTACAGGGCCAGCCCCAGCAGTGCCGTGGCAGGGCCGCCGGAGAGGGCGGCGTCGCGGCCGAGCATCCACGCCGCAATCGATTGCGGGATGCGGATGGGGTCGACGCCGGAGCGCAGCCACCAGAACCCCGCGGCAAAGGCCAAATCGAGGCCGCCGAGCAGCACGCCGCAGGCGGCAAGCCAGCACCACAGCGGCATGTGCAGCGAGGGTCGGAAGGCAAGGGTCGTGCTGCGCATCGCATTCATCGGGAACTCCGTCGGCGGAGGAGGGGCTTGCGGGAGTGGCACCATCAAAGGCTTCGGAATTGGCACTGGCAAGATCCAATTGATCCGGTTCGAATAGGGCCAATCCGATGGATGGGCCATCCGCCTCTGGAGCCGGCATGCACCTCCAACTCGACGGTCGTGGCCCATTGCACGCCCAGTTGACCCGGGCGCTGAAGGCGGCAGTGTTTGCCGGCCGCCTCCACCAGGGGGCGCGCCTGCCGGCCACCCGCCAACTGGCACACGAACTGGGTGTCTCCCGCAACACGGTGCTGGCCGCCTACGAACAACTGCACGCGGAGGGCTTCGTCGACGGCCGGGTGGGTTCGGGCAGCTACGTGACCCCGCCGTTGCAGACCCTTCGCCCGGTGCGCGCGCTGCCGGCGATGTTGGCGCCACAGTCCGAGTTCGCCCGCCGTGGCCGGCAGTACCACGACCACGCGCGGATGCCGGGCCGGCGGATCGACGGCGTACGCTACTCCTTCCAGTACGGCATGCCGGTCACCAATCCAGCCTTGACCAGCGCGTGGGCCCGAGAACTGGCACACGCGGCGGCGTACACCGCGCCCAGCTACCCGATGAGCCAGGGGTTGCCGGCCCTGCGGGAGGCCGTGTGCGACTACCTCGCCCGGCGCCGTGGCGTGCAGGCGCGCCCTGAGGATGTGGTGATCGTCGACGGCACCCAGCAGGCTGTAGCGCTGACCGCGCGTGTACTGCTGGACCCGGGCGACACCGCGGTGCTTGAGGAACCGCATTACGCCGCGATCCGCGAAGTGTTGCAGATCCACGGTGCCCGGCTGCAATCGATCGCCGTGGACGGGCAGGGCCTGCGCTGCGACGCTTTGCCAAGCGAGGGCGCCAAGCTGGTCTGCGTCACGCCATCGCATCAGTTTCCCAGTGGCGTGGTCATGTCGTTGCCGCGTCGGCTGGAGCTGCTCGACTACGCCCAGCGCCACGGTGGCTGGATCCTGGAGGACGACTACGACGGCGAGTTCCGTTACGACGCGCAGCCGTTGGCGGCACTGCGCTCGCTGGACGAACACGGTCGCGTGATCTACGTCGGCACCTTTTCCAAGGTGATGTTTCCTTCGCTGCGGCTGGGCTACGTGGTGGTGCCGGCCGGGTTGCGTGGCGATTTCGTGAACGCCAAGTGGCAGGACGATTTCGGCTCGCCCGGCATCGAACAGGCGGCGCTGGCGCGGTTCATGGCCGAAGGTGGTTTCGAGCGGCACCTCCGGCGCACCTGGAAGACGCTCAAGGAACGCCGGACCGCGCTCCTTGGCGGCTTGCTGCGCTGTAGTGCGGGCCGGTTGCAGATCAACGATTCGCACGCCGGCATGCATCTGGTGGTGTGGCTCAGGGAGCGCTCGCGCGAGGAAGGCGAGGCGTTCATCGCGCGCGCGCGCAGCCTGGGCCTGGGGCTGTACTCGATCGCGCCGTATTACCTGGCGCCCCCTGATCGGGCCGGGTTGCTGCTGGGCTACTGCGGACTCTCGGTGGCGGAAATCGACGCGGCGGTGGAGCGGTTTGCGGCCTGCCTCGACGAGATGTGGCGTTAGCGGCGCGCGAAAGACGCGCAAAGGTCAAGGGGGCCGCCCCGCGCTCGCCGTGGGTCAGCGCGCCACCCAAAATGCGGCGACCAGCGCTGCCGCGATCCATGCCACATCGAGTGGTCCGTTGGCCAGTCGCGCCAGCGTCAGGGCGTGATCGCTGCCCAGCCGGGTAATCGACTCCCACGGCTTGAGGCCCATCATCCCGCCAAGTTGCCCGGCGATGATCGCCCAGTTGGCGATCACGGCCATCGCCGCCGTGCCACCCACCGCGGCCAGCACCCGGCTGGGGCGTGCGGGCCAGCCGCTCAGGCGCAACATCCACGCCACGTCCAGCGCACCGATCACCGCCAGCCAGCTCACCTGCCGGTTGGTGTAGAGCGCCACCAGGCTCCAGATCGCGGCAAACCCGAGTACGGCCAGGGCCAGCAGCAGGGGTGACAGCCAGGGAATGCGTTGGGAGGACGGGGGCATGGGGACGAATGGTCGAGCAGGCCGCACAGCATAGCGGGGACCCGGGAGGGGTCAATTTGGACTAGAATGGTCCCATTCGAATTCAGCCCCCATTCCTCCATGTATTCCCGCAGCAGCGAGCCCGTCCGATTCGAGCGCGATTGCGACGTCGTGATGGTCCCGCAGGGTGACAAGGTCACCCTGCCGGCCGGCAGCGTCGGCTACATCACCCAGGCCCTGGGTGGCAGTTACACCGTCTTCGTGGAAGGCAACCTGTTCCGCGTGGCCGGCGGCGACGCCGATGCCATCGGCAAGGAGCCGGTGCCGCCGCTGGAACTGCCGGAGGGTGCCGACGACGAGGCCGTCGAGCAGATGGTGTGGAGCCAACTGCGCACGTGTTTCGACCCGGAAATCCCGATCAACATCGTCGACCTCGGGCTGGTGTACGAGGCGTCGGTGAAGTCGCGCGAGGATGGCCAGCGCGACATCGCCATCCGCATGACGCTGACCGCGCCGGCCTGTGGCATGGGCGACATCCTGGTCGCCGACGTGCGCGACAAGGTGGAAATGATCCCGACCGTGGCCGAGGCGGACGTCGAACTGGTGTTTGATCCGCCGTGGAATCGCAACATGATGTCGGAGATCGCCCGGCTCGAAACCGGCATGCTCTAAGGGCCATCTGCTGCCCGCATTGGTGGCCGGTTTCTCGGCGAGGCTGAACCGCCGGAGCCAACGATTTTTGCTGTGTGGCTTTCCGTGCGCGCGGATCCGGATGACCCTCACCTTCCCGGTCGCTCGAGTCCTGCCGGGTCAGGACGGTCCTTGGGTCCCCGGCTTCGGCCGGGGGCTTGCCATCGGGGGCATGCGTTGGGCAGCACGCGGGGGTTCCGCGCATGCCTGCCAACTGTGGAGTCCGCCGTGAAAATTGCTGCGGGCGCAGCGTGAGCCGGCCCTTAAACGTGTGTAGCGTCCCAATGCGGTCAACCCCGGGGGGGAGTTGGCCGCTCCCGTCCGTTCACAGGATTGACCCGAGGCCCAGTGCCTCGATGTCGTCCGGTGGCCGCGACGCCACTACCGCCACCGCGCGGGATGCGCGGTGTATCCAAACCATTTCGGGGTTTATCGCAATGACCAAGTCAGTTTCGCGTCCTGTCCGCGTGCATGTGCTTGCTGCAGCCACGGCGCTCGTTCTGTCCACGTCCATTCTGGCGCCGACGCACGCCGCCGGCCGCATGGACCTGAGCGGCCTGCAGGCCGGCCAGCCGAATGATCGCTTTATCGTGAAGTACCGCGACGGCAGCACCAGCGCCTCGGGCATGCAGCGCTCGCTGCAGGCCGCCGCAGCCGGCGCGGGCAAGGGCCTGGGCCTGAGCCACGTGCGTCGCATCGCCACCGGTGCCGAGGTCGTGCGCGCCAGCCGCAAGCTGGACCGCGCGGAGGCCGAATCGCTGATGCGCCAGATCGCCGCCGACCCGAATGTCGAATACGTCGAGGTCGACAAGATCAACAAGCCGATCTTCGTGCCCAATGACACCAACTACTCCCAGCAGTGGGGCTTCAACGGCACCTACGGCATCAAGGCCCCGCAGGCTTGGGACGTGACCAGCGGTACCGGTGCGGTCGTCGCGGTGCTCGACACCGGCATCACCAACCACAGCGACCTCAACGCCAACGTCCTGCCGGGTTATGACTTCATCGGCGACACCGCGGTGTCCAACGATGGCAACGGCCGTGACAGCGACCCGAGCGACCCGGGCGACTGGGTGACCGCCAACCAGTGCGGTGGCACCCACTCGGCGCAGAACTCCAGCTGGCACGGTACCCACGTGGCCGGCACCATCGCCGCCATCACCAACAACGCCAAGGGTGTTGCCGGTACCGCCTACGGCGCCAAGATCGTCCCGGCCCGCGTGCTGGGCACCTGCGGTGGCTACGACTCCGACATCGCCGACGCCATCATCTGGGCCTCGGGCGGCACCGTGAGCGGCGTGCCGGCCAACGCCAACCCGGCCGAAGTCATCAACCTGAGCCTCGGCGGCTCGGGCGCGTGCGGCACCACCACCCAGAACGCGATCAACAGCGCGGTCAGCCGTGGCACCACGCTGGTCATTGCCGCAGGCAACGACAACGTCAACGTGTCCAACGCCTCGCCGGCCAACTGCAACAACGTCATCGCGGTGGCTTCGATCACGAGCACCGGCGCGCGTTCGAGCTTCTCCAACTACGGTTCGCTGATCGACATCGCCGCGCCGGGTTCCAGCATCATGTCGACGCTGAACTCCGGTACCACGACGCCGTCGACCGAGTCGTACGCCTCGTACAACGGCACCTCGATGGCGACCCCGCACGTGGCCGGTGTCGTGGCGCTGTTGCAGTCGGTGGCGACCACGCCGAAGACCCCGGCGGAAGTCGAGGCGCTGATCAAGGGCAACGTCACCGCGTTCCCGTCCACCCCGTCGCAGCCGATCGGCCCGGGCATCCTCAACGCCAAGGCCGTGGTTGACGCCGTCAATGGCACCACGCCGCCGCCCACCGGCAACACCCTGACGAAGGGCGTTGCGGCGACCGGTCTATCGGCCTCGACCGGCGCGTACGTGAAGTACACGATGGACGTGCCGGCCGGCGCGACCAACCTGACCTTCACCCTGTCTGGCGGCACCGGTGACGCAGACATGTACGTCAAGTTCGGTGCCGAGCCGACCGACACCGTGTACGACTGCCGTCCGTACAAGACCGGCAACGCCGAGACCTGCACCTTTGCCGCGCCGTCGGCCGGCAAGTACTACGTCAACATCAAGGCGTACTCGACGTTCTCGGGTGTGAGCCTGCTGGGTGACTACGCCACCGGTGGTGGCGGCAGCCGCCAGACCTACAGCAACACCGCCGACTACGCCATCGCCGACAACACCACCGTGGACAGCCCGATCACGGTGTCCGGCCGCAGCGGCAATGGCCCGTCCGATGCCTCGGTGTCGGTCGATGTCCGCCACACCTACCAGGGCGACCTGAAGGTGGACCTGGTGGCTCCGGACGGCACCCTGTACAACATTCACAACCGCACCGGTAGCAGCACGGACAACGTCATCAAGACCGTGACGTTCAACCTGACCAGCGAAGTCCTCAACGGCACCTGGAAGCTGCGCGTCAACGACAATGCGGCCGGCGACACCGGCTACATCAACAGCTGGAGCATCAACTTCTGATCGCGGTCGAAGGATCGAAGTAAGCAAAAAGCCCCGGGTCATCCCCGGGGCTTTTCTTTCCGAGCGAGCGGATGGCAGGCCGTCGGCGCAAACGCGACGAGGATGTCCGCAGTCTCAGGTCTCGCCAGCACGCATCCGGCGTTTGCCTTGCCGCAACCGCCAGCAGGTGCTCAATCCGCCGATTCGAACCGGTTGGCCTCGACGTTCTTGCGCACCTTCGCCGGGTCCCAGATGCGTCCGTTCATGGCGATGTAGACACCCGGCGGCAGCGACTGCACCGCGCCCACCGCGGTGCCGATGTTGAACTCCGCATCCGAACCACGGAAGCGGGCCGGGTTGAGTGCGCCGGTCAGCACGATGGTCTTGTCCTTGATGCTGGACAGGACCTTGGCCGTGGCGACCATGCTGTCGGTGCCGTGCGTCACCAGCACGTGACGGGCCTCCTGCGCGGCGATGGCGGCGCGGACCAATTCGCGGTCCTCATCGGTGATGTGCAACGAGTCCTTGCGGATGATCGGGATCACGTTGTAGCGGAACGCCACGCCCAACTCGTCGAGGATGTGGCCGATCTGCGGCTCGCCGACCTGGTAATCCGACTTGTCGTCGAAGTAGATCTTGTCGATCGTGCCGCCGGTGGTGACGATGCAGAGCTGGTCCATCGCGCAGGGTCTTTCAGGTTCGGGGGCGTAATTATAGTCCCCTTGGGGCATCGTCCCGAGGGCGCCCCGGCCTTGACCTGGCGTCGCGCGCCCCAACGCGGGGGCATCCATTCCGAAAGCCTAGGCGAGTCAGCCCTTGCGCTTGCCGGCAAACCGCGACTGCAATCCCGGCAGGCTGGCCGCAAAAACCACCACCACCGCCAAGGCCAGCACCGCCAGCGCGAAGCCACGCTCGGGTGGGCGGCTCCAGGCGACCATCACCCCGTGGCTGAACCAGAACAGTGCCAGCACCGCCGCCCAGAATCCGGCTGTGCGCCGGCGGCGCCAGACGCCCAGTGCCAGCAGCGCCGGCGGCAGGGCGAACACCAGCCACTCGGCCCACGGATTGGCGTCGTGACTGAACCAGGCGACATACAAGGCGGCCAGCGCGACGAGGGACATCAGCAGTACGACGCGTGCGCGCGCCCGCAACGGGGTCAGCTCGTTCATTGGTTGAGCCTCGCCGCGATTTGCGCCAGCCGCCGGCCCAAGGCGCGTGCCAGCACGGCCTCGTCGTCGGTGGTGCGCGGGTCGTCCTCCACGCCGGCCACGTGGCTGGCGCCATACGGCGTGCCACCACCGCGCGTGGTGCTGAGCACCGGCTCGGTAAAAGGAATGCCCGTGATCAGGCAGCCGTGGTGCAGCAATGGCAGCATCATCGAAAGCAACGTGCTTTCCTGTCCGCCGTGCTGGGTGGAGGTGGAGGTGAACACCGCTGCCGGCTTGCCGACCAGCGTGCCACTGGCCCATTCACTGCCCAGGCCATCCATCCAGTACTTCAGCGGTGCGGCCATGTTGCCGAAACGGGTGGGGCTGCCGAGCGCGAGGCCCGCGCATTCCACCAGGTCGCGCGGCTCCACGTAGGGGGCGCCTTCCTCGGGTACGGGCGGGGCCGCCGCCTGGGTCACCGCCGCCACCGGCGGGACGGTACGCAGGCGTGCGCTGACGCCTTCGACTTCGCCGATACCGCGCGCGATCTGCCGCGCGAGCTTCGCCACCGAGCCGCCGCGGCTGTAATAGAGCACCAGGATTTCCAGGGTCGCGTCCTCATCGCTGCCGGGCAGCGCCAGCGTGAAGCATAGGCGATGCCGACGATGGTGCCCATCGGTTACCCTGCCGGCAATGGAGCCATTGAACACCCTCTATCGCTGGAGCGAGCGTGCGCGCGACCGGGCGCGCGTGAGCACCTTCTTTCGTTTCCTGGCCCGGCGCTTCCTCGACGACAACCTGTTCCAGGCCGCGGGCGCGCTGTCGTTCACCACGGTGTTCGCGCTGGTGCCGCTGTCGATGGTCGTGTTTGGCGTGCTGTCCGCGTTCCCGGTGTTTTCCGAGTGGAGCGACAAACTCAGCGACTACGTGTTCTCGAACTTCGTGCCTTCGTCGGCGCGTTCGGTCGAGGCCTACCTCAAGCAGTTGTCCAGCAACATCGGCCAGCTCACCACCGCCGGCGTGATCGCTTTGGTCATCTCGCTGCTGATCACCCTCAACGGGGTCGAGGCCACCTTCAACCGCATCTGGCGGGTGCATGCCGCGCGGCCGCAGCTGGGGCGCTTCCTGGTGTACTGGACGGTGTTGACGCTGGGTGCGTTGATGGCCGCCGCCAGCCTGGCGTTGTCGGCGCGTTTCTTCGCGATGGCCGTGTTCGAGACCGATGCGGGACACTTGCTGGAGAGTGCGCTGCTGCGGCTGGCGCCCATGGCCATCGAACTGCTGGCCTTCGCCGCCATCTACCGGGTCGTGCCGCACCGCACCGTGAAGTGGCGGCACGCCCTCGCCGGCGCATTGCTGGCGACGCTGCTGCTGGAGACGGTGAAGTCGGTGATGAGTCTGTACCTGGGCAGCTTCACCACCTACTCCAAGATCTACGGCACGCTGGCCTTTGTCCCGATCTTCCTGTTGTGGATCTACGTGGGCTGGGTATCGATCCTGCTCGGCGCTTCGCTCGCGTCGTCCGTGTCCGCGTTCCGCTACCAGCCGGCGGCGATGCGGCTGCCGCTGGGGTACGAGATGTACGGCCTGCTGCGCCTGCTGTCGCGGTTCCAGGAAGCGCGCGCCCAGGGGCATGGCCTGCATAGCGATACCATCCAGCAACTGGAACCGATCCTCACCGACAGCCTGGTGCAGGAGATGCTGGGCCAGCTCAACGACATCCGGGTGGTGCGCCGCGCCGAGGACGGCGAATGGTTGCTGTCGAGGGACCTGGACGAACTGACTCTGGCCGAACTTTACGAGGCCTGCCAACTGCGCATTCCCATTGCCGAAGCGCACCTGCCGTGCCGCGACGATGCACTGGGCCATTCGGCCGTGGCGGCGATGGACGAACTGCGCATCCCTCTGCGCGAACTGTTGAAGCGGCGGGTGGCTTCCATCCACGCCGAATCCAAGGAGTAACCGATGTTGCATCTGCGCGTGGCGGCAATGACCGCATCCCTTTGCCTGCTGGCGGCTTGCGGGCAGCGTCAGCAAGCGCCTGAGCAGGCCGCGGCCAAGCCCGAGACCGTGGTGTCCGCGCCAGAACAGGCACCCGCCGCGCCGCAGGCTGCTGGCGATGCAGCGACACCTGCTTCAGATGCAGCGACACCCGCTTCTCCGGATGCGGCGGCTTCCCCCGCCATGCCCCAACTCAAGCTGCCCCTGGTTGACGGCACGCCTTACGACCTGGCCGCCCACCGCGGCAAATGGGTCGTGGTCAATTTCTGGGCCACGTGGTGCGGCCCATGCCTGAAGGAAATGCCCGAGCTGTCCGCGCTGGACGCCATGCGCGACCACATCGAGGTGATTGGCCTGGCCTATGAGGAGATCGATGCCGAGGCGATGCAGGCCTTCCTCAAGGAACACCCGGTGGTCTATCCGATCGCCATCGTCGACACCTTCGACCCGCCCAGGGATTTCGACACGCCGCGCGGTCTGCCGATGACGTACCTGATCGGGCCCGATGGCAAGGTGGTGGACAAGGTGCTGGGGCCGGTCACCGCCAAGAGCATCGAGGCGGCCATCGCCAAGGCGGGCGGCCCCAAAGCGGGCTGACCCGAGTCAGTCGACCGGGTAATCCGGAATCGGCTTCAGCACGCCATACCGCTCCTTGCGCGGCTTGCCCTGAAGGGGCGGCAGCTCGATGCCATTCGGGGGCACGCGGGTATCGGGAAGGCGGTCGAGCAGGTTGCGGATCAAGGTCAACCTGCCGCGGCGCTGGTCGTTGAAATCCACCAGGGTCCAGGGTGCATGCGCGGTATGCGTGGCCTTCAGCATGGCCTCGCGGGCACGGGTGTACTCGGCGTAGCGCTCGCGCGCCTGGACGTCGATCGGCGACAGCTTCCAGCGTTTCAGCGGATCCTGCGATCGCTCGGAAAACCGCTCCTCCTGCTCGGCCTGGTTGCAGGACAGCCAGTACTTGAACAGCAGGATGCCGTCATCCACCAGTAGCTTCTCGAACACCGGTGCCTGCTGCAGGAAGGCCTTGACCTGCGCCGGCGTGGCGAAGCCCATCACCTGTTCCACGCCGGCGCGGTTGTACCAGCTCCGGTCGAACAGGGTGATCTCGCCAGCGGCAGGCAGGTGCGCCGCATAGCGCTGGAAGTACCACTGCGTCGCCTCGCGTTCGCTGGGCCTGGGCAACGCCGCGATCCGGCATTGGCGCGGGTTGAGCGTATCGGCGATGGCGTTGATGGCACCGCCCTTGCCCGCGGTGTCGCGGCCCTCGAACAGCACCACCAGCCGTTGGCCGGTGTGCTGCACCCAGTGCGCCATCGCCACCAGCGCCAGTTTCATCGGCTCGAGGGCGGCCTCGTAATCCTTGCGCTTGAGGCCGCTCATGCACGCGTGGCCGGCTTGGGTGGCTTGGGAGAGGCGGCACGCCTCGCGGACTGGCGCGGAGCCGCGGCGGGGCGGGGCGCTTCGTCGGCGCGCGGTCGGCGTCGTGCATTGCCTGCCATCGCGCAGGCTACTTCCAGCAACGCACCCTGCTGGCGCGTGTCCAGCGCGCGGTACGCCGCCAGGAGTTCGTGCTCGCCCGCCGTGCGCGCCGGATCGAAGGTACTGGCCAATTCCGACAGCAGGGCGCCCACCGGCACACCGAACGTGCGGGCCAGCGCATCCAGTTGGTCGCGGCCGGGGCTTTTCTCGCCGCGCAACCACGCGCTGACCGTTTCCACGCCCGCCCGCGGGATCGCCGTGGCGATGTCGGCGGCATTGAGGCCGCGTGCAAGCGCCAGCAGGCGCAGGGTGGTGGCGAGGGGCATCGGCGGACTCCTTCCTGGCACGCGTGCAGCCTAACCCGACGGGGGCGGGGGGCGTCCAGCCTTGAGTGTCGGCTCAGGTGAAGTCGTGCGGTTCCGGCGGCGATCCCTGCCGCTGCCGGTGCGCCATCCAGCGGACGGCCGCCGCAAAGTCGGCAGCGAAACCGGGCATGTCGAACAGGCCCGATGCCGCCCGCCGATCCGTGAGCGTGGCGCGCAGCGCCGCCAGCTGCTCCGGCGCGTTGCCCAAGGCTACCGCGGTGCGAATGAAGGCCGCATCGTCCTCCACGTTCATCGACGCCATGCCGAGGTGGTGGTTGAGGCTGCCGGCCACGCGGGACGCGAAGGTATCGCCCGGGCACGTGAGTACCGGACAGCCCGCCCACAACGCATCGGACGCCGTGGTGTGCGCGTTGTAGGGATGCGTGTCGAGGAACAGGTCCGCGTGCTGCAGGCGCGCCAGATACTCAGGATGCGGCTGCTTGCGCATGAATACCAGCCGCTCCGGCGCGACGCCGCGCTCGGCGGCGAAGGCGCGCAGCCGGGCGTCGGCGCTCCCCGGTCCCGACAGCAGCCAAAGCACGCTGCCGGGTACGCCTTCCAGCACCTGCAGCGCGCGTCCGAAACTGCGGGGATTGAGCTTGTAGCTGTTGTTGAAACAGCAGAACACCACGCCTTGGGCCGGCAGTCCGCAGGCCTCGCGCGACGGCGGGGTTGGAATCGGCCGCTGGCTGTCCGAGGGCTGGAAGCAGCGTGGCAGCCGCACCACCTTCTCGCTGAAATGCGAGGCCAGCGACGACGGCAGGACGAACCGGTCGGCGATGACATAGTCGATCCACGGGGCGCCGCTGGTGCCGGGGTAAGCCAGCCAGTTCACCTGCAAGGGGGCGGGGCGCATCGCCAGTACTTCCGGCGCGCCGCCGCCGCCCCAGCCGCGCAGGTCCGCCAGTACCTCGATGCCAGCCGCGCGGATCCGCGAGGCCACGCGCGCGTGTGCCAGCGCGTGAACCTCATGCCACTGGTGCGCGGCCGCCTTCAAGCGGGAGCGCACGGCGCTGCCGTCGTCAGCGTTCAGCGCAAACAGGTGGACTTCGATGCCGGCCACTTCCCGAAGCGCTTCCAGCATCGCCACCGTCAGCAGCCCGGTCGGGTGCGCGCCAAACCCGTTGGACAGCAGGCCCAATCGCACCGGGGCGTCCTTCGCTGTCGGCGGCAAAGGTGGAAAGGCCACGGTCGCGCGGGCCAGCGGCGCCGCTCGCAGTTGGGCGCAGCGCAATTGCTCATCAGGTCCGGCGTCCTCGCTGAGAAACGCGAAGGGCTCCACCGCCGCGGAACCGACACGCACGGCGTTACGCACCTGCCGGGAGAGCGCATCGAGGTCGCGCCAGTCGCAGAGCTTGCGCTGCCACGCCAGGCGATAAGCGGCCAGTTGCGGCTGCTCCGGCGCCAATGCATGGGCGTGGGCATAGGCTTCGGCGGCCGCCTCGGCTTCGCCGGTGTCTTCCAGTACGTGCCCCAACCAGAGGGCGATGCCGGGATGCCCGGGCGCGGCCGTCGCGGCCGCCCGCAAGCTCCGTGCGGCTTCTTCGAAACGGCGCTGCATCCACTGCGCGCGCCCCAGCCGCGCCAATGCCTCTGGATGGCCGGGCGCCAACGCCAGCGCGCGGCGTGCCGCGGATTCGCCGGTGCCCGCGTCGCCGGCATCCAACGCCTCCTCGGCCAGCACGACCCAAGCGATCGGATTGCCCGGCTCGCGCTCCACCGCTTGTCGTGCAGCACCCAGTGGATCGCGGCCCATTACGCTCATGCGTTTGCCGTCAGTCGTGCCAGCTCGTCGGCCTGGTGTTCCTGCTGCAGCCGGCTGATCAATGCATCGAGATCGCCGGTCAGCACGTTGGGCAGGTCATACAGGGTCAGGCCCTCCACGCGGTGGTCGGTGATCCGGCCCTGCGGGAAGTTGTAGGTGCGGATGCGCTGGCTGCGGTCGCCGCTGCCCACCTGCAGCTTGCGCGTCTCGGCCACGGCTGCGGCGGCCTTGGCGGCCTGCGCTTCGGCCAGCATCGCGGCCAAGCGCTTCATCGCCTTGTCGCGGTTGGCATGTTGGCTGCGTTCGGTCTGGCTTTCCACCACCACGCCGCTGGGCAGGTGGGTGATGCGGATGGCCGAGTCGGTCTTGTTGACGTGCTGGCCGCCCGCGCCGGAGGAGCGGAACGTATCCACCTTCAGGTCGGCAGGGTTGAGCTCGATCGGCTCGCCCTCCGGTTCCACCGGAATGATCGCCACCGTCGCCGCCGAGGTGTGGATGCGGCCCTGCGACTCGGTCTCCGGCACGCGCTGCACGCGGTGGGTGCCCGATTCGAACTTGAGCTTCGAATACGCGCCCGCGCCCTGCACCAGGGCGATCACTTCCTTGAAGCCGCCGTGTTCGCCGGGGTTGGCCGATTCGACTTCGACACGCCAGCCCTGGCGTTCGGCGTATCGCGCGTACATGCGGAACAGGTCGCCGGCGAAGATCGCCGCCTCGTCGCCTCCGGTGCCCGCGCGTACCTCGAGGTAGATGTCGCCGTCGTCGCGCGGATCGCGCGGGATCAGGTGCGCCATCAGCTCCGCCTCCAGCATCTCCAGTCGCGCGGTGGCGCTGGCGATCTCGTCGTCGGCCAGTTCGCGCATCGCGGCGTCGTCGCGCAACGCAGGATCGTTGCGCATGGCCTGCGCCGCCTCCAGGTCGCACTTGGCCTGCGCCTCGGCGGCCAGCGCGGTTGCCACCGGTTCCAGCTGGGCGAACTCGCGCGAATACCGGCGGAACTGCGCCGCATCGCCGATCACCGCGGGATCGGCCAGCATGCGTTCCAGTTCCTCGCGCCGCTCGGCGAGTGCTTCGAGCTTACGGCGCAGGGTCGGCGTCATCGGGCGGGGTCGATCCGGAGTCGGGGGCGGGAAACATGCGGTCCGCGGCGCGGGCCAGGTCGTGGTTGCCGGTCAGCGCCGCTTCGCGCAACGCGATGGTCGGCGCATGCAGCAGCCGGTTGGTCAGCGTGTGGGCGAGGAAGTCGAGTACTTCCGACGGGTCCTGGCCAGAGGCGAGTTGCTGCCGCGCCTTCGCCAATGCCTCGGCCTTGGCGGCCTCACCGTGCGCGCGCAGGCGCTTGAGCGGCGCGGTGCGCGTGCTCGCCACCATGGTCTCGACGAAGCGCGCCACCTGCAGGTCGACGATGGCTTCCGCTTCGGCGGCGGCCTCACGGCGGCCGCGACGGTTGTCCTCGATCGCGCGTTCCAGGTCGTCGACGGTGTACAGGAACACGTCGCGCAGGTCGGCCACGTCGGGCGCGATGTCGCGCGGTACCGCCAGGTCGAGCAGCAGCATCGGCCGATGCTTGCGTGCCGCCAGCGCTGACGCGACGTGCGGCTTGTGCAGGATCGGGTCGCGCGCCGCCGTGGCGGAAAACACCACGTCAGCCTCGGCCAGGTGTCGCTCCAGTTCGGTCAGCGGCAACGCCACGCCGCCGTGTCGGCTGGCCAGCTCCTGCGCGTGGGCGAGGGTACGGTTGGCCACCAGCAGGCGCTTGGGCCGTGCCTGTGCCAGGTGGCGTGCCGCCAGCTCGATGGTCTCTCCGGCGCCGATCAGCAGCACGGTGGACTCCTCGATCCGCGCGAACGATTCCTGCGCCAGGCGCACCGCCGCCGACGCCACCGACACGGGGTTCGCGCCGATGCGGGTGTCGGTGCGTGCGCGCTTGGCGGTGGAGAAGGCCTGCTGGAACAACCGGTCCAACTGCGTCCCCAGGCTGCCGGCTTCGCGCGCGGCGGCCCAGGCGTCCTTCACCTGGCCCAGGATCTGCGGCTCGCCCAGCACCAGCGAGTCCAGCCCCGTGGCCACGCGGAACAGGTGGCGCACGGCGTCGGAGTCGCGGTGCCGGTACAGGTAGGCGTCCAGGTCGGCATTGCCGGTGCCATGGGTCGACAGCCAGTCGGCCAACGCCACGCCGTCATCGTCGGTCACCGCATACAACTCCGTGCGGTTGCAGGTGGACAGCAAGGCCACCTCGCGCACCGTGGGCAACTCGCGCAGCGCCTCCAGCGCCGAGGTCACCCCGTCGCCGGAAAACGACACCCGCTCGCGCAGGCTTACCGGCGCGGTCTGGTGATTGAGGCCGAGGACGAACAGGCTCATGGATCGGTCGGACTTCCGTTCAGGTGCTTGCGATAAGCTGCTGGCTACCGTGGGCCGCCATTCTACCGGCCTGAACCCGTCCCATGCCCGTTACCGTGCGTTCCACTGCCGTCGCCGTTCTCGTCGCGCTCAGTCTGGCCGGGGCCGTCCAAGCCGCGCCGCCCGCGACGGCGCCCGCAACCGACCCCGTCGGCGAGGCCATCGAGCCGCTGCTCGCTGGCGAGTTCGCGTTGCAGTCCGGCAAGCTGGATGAGGCCGCACGCTGGTACCTGGAAGCTGCCCGGACCGCGCAGGACAAGGCGCTGGCCGAGCGCGCCACGCGCATCGCGCTGCTGGCCAAGGACGACGCCCGCGCCACCGAGTCCCTCGCCCTGTGGCGGCGATTGGGCGGCTCAGGCCATGGGCTGACCGCCGCCGAAGCCACCCTCGCATTGCGCAAAGGGCAGGAGCGCGTCGCCCGCAGGCATCTGACAACGTTGCTGCGTAGCGGCGACCAGGAAGGCTGGCGCCAGGCCTTGTCCGTGCTCGGCGGCGGCGCGGGCGAGCCGGCCATTGCCACGCGATTGCTGACCCACATCCTCGACCGCAAGCTGCTGCCCAATGAATTGCAGGCCTGGCTGGCCTTCGGTGGCCTGGCGCAGCGCCTCGACCAGCCCAAGCTTGCCGAACGCATCGTCGCCGAAGTGGTGAACCGTTTCCCCGGCGAGCCGCGCGTGGCTCTGTTGCGCGCCAGCCAGCTGCGTGAAGCGGGCAAGAACGACGAGGCCAAGGCCGCGCTTGACGCCGTCGTTGACCGTGCCGCCTCCGACGCCAGCCTGCGTCTCGCCCTGGCCCAGGAATACGCCCAGTTGGGTGACCCGCGCCGTGCGGAAGCCATCCTGGCGGCCGGCCCGCAGGACGACGAAAGCTACGCGCACCGTGCCGCCTTGCTGGCCCGTGCGGAGGACAAGGCGGCCCTCGGGCGGCTTTACGAGGAGCTGGCGCGCGGCGCCTCCAAACCCGATCCGCAGCGACGCCTGTTGCTGGGGCAGATCGCCGAATTCCTCGACCGCCACGCCCAGGCCATTGACTGGTATGCCGGCGTGCCCAGTGGCCCGCTGCGTTGGCTCGCGCGGCTGCGTACCGCCAACGTGCTGCACGAAATCGGCCGCGGCCCGGAGGCCTACAAGGCGTTGCGTGACCTGCAGGCCGATGGCGCCGCCCCCGATGATGCGCGCCGCGATGCCTACCTGCTCGAAGCTTCGTTGCTCGCCAAGGACCGCAATGACGCCGGTGAACTGGATGCGTTCGCCCGTGGCCTGGCCGCCTTCCCCGACGATCTCGAGATCCTCTACGCCCGTGCGCTGGGCTGGGAACGGCGCGACGACATCGCGCGCGCCGAGGCGGACTTCCGCAAGATCCTGGTCGTCGAGCCCGACAGCGTCGCCGCGCTCAACGCATTGGGCTACACGCTGGCCGATCGCACCGACCGCTACCAGGAAGCGCTGGAGCTGATCGACCGTGCCCGCACTGCCGAGCCGGACAACGCCGCCATCATCGACAGCTACGGCTGGGTGCTCTATCGCCTGGGCCGCCTGCAGGACGCGCTGACGGAGCTGCGCCGCGCGTTCACCCTGCAGAAGGATCCCGAGATCGCCGCCCACCTGGGCGAGGTGCTGTGGAAGCTGGGCAAGACCGACGAGGCACGCAAGTACTTCGACGAGGCGCGCAAGCTTGACCCCGACAACCGCTCGCTCAAGCGCGCGCTGGAGAACGTTGGCGCATGATTTTCGGCTCGACTTCCGCCTGGCGCGTGGCAGCGCTGGTCACCCTGGCGGCCTTGGCAGGCTGCGCCACCGTGCCGCCCGCCAGCGTGCTTTCACCGGAGCAGCAGGCCGCCGCGGAGCGCCAGCAGTTGGCGCGCGAGGCGGAACTGCGTCGCCAGGTCGACTGGTCACTGGCAGGGCGTATCGCCGTGTCCAACGGCAGCAATGGCGGCAGCGGCCGCATCGACTGGCTGCAGGACCGCGCCGGCTACCGTGTCGCGCTCAGCGCCCCCGTCACGCGCCAGAGTTGGCAGCTCAGCGTCGACGGCGCCAGTGGCTTCGCGCGGCTGGAAGGCCTCGATGGTGGTCCCCGCACCGGACCGGACGCCGCGCTGCTGTTGCGCGAGGCGACGGGTTGGGACATCCCGGTCACCGCCCTGGGAGACTGGGTGCGTGGCCTGCGTGCGCCCGCGTCCGGAGGTGCGGTGATCCAGTTTGACCCGAACCTGCGCCCGGCCCGTATCGCCCAGGCCGGCTGGGACATCGCTTACACCTGGCCGGAAGACACGTCCGCCAACGCCCTGCCGACCCGCATCGATGCCCGCCGCGGCGACGCCCGCGTGCGCCTGATCGTCGACCAGTGGGGTGGCGCGGACACAAGCGACCTGGGCAGCCGGTGATCTCGATGCCGCCAAACGCTGCCGGCGGCGGCCACGCCAAGCCCGTGACCGGCTCTCCGGCCGACGCCCCATTGGGCGGGCAAATCCGGTCGCTTGACTACGAGGCTGCGCGTGGCCTGCACGAGGACTGGACGATCTGGCCCGCCCCGGCCAAGCTCAACCTGTTCCTGCGCATCGTCGGCCGCCGCGCCGACGGCTACCACCTGCTGCAGAGCGTGTTCCGCATCCTCGACTGGGGCGACACCCTGCGCCTGAGGGTGCGCGACGATGGTCGGATCGTGCGCCACGGTGGCTCGGTCGAAGGCGTGGCGGAGGCGGACGATCTCACGGTTCGTGCCGCGAAATTGCTTAAAAACGAAGCCAAATGTCAGCAAGGCGTCGACATTGTCATCGAAAAGCGCATTCCGGCGGGTGGTGGCCTGGGCGGTGGATCGTCCGATGCGGCAACGGTGCTGGTCGCGCTGAATCACCTCTGGGGTGTGGGATTCGACATCGGCCGACTTGCCGCCCTGGGGCTGGCCTTGGGCGCCGACGTGCCGGTCTTCGTGCGGGGTGACAATGCCTGGGCCGAAGGGGTGGGGGAGGAACTCAGCCCCATCGGCCTGCCGCCAGCGTGGTACCTGCTGGTGGCCCCGGGCGTACACGCGCCCACCGCGGCACTTTTCCAGTCCCCTGATTTGACGCGCAATGCTGCGCCCGCGACAATATCGGACTTCGTTTCGGGTGTACCGCTCGGCAATGCGTTCGAGCCGGTGCTGCGCGGGCGCGAACCGGCAGTCGATGCCGTGTTCCGGGCCCTGTTGCACGTCGGCACGCCGCGCCTGACCGGGTCCGGCAGCGTGGTCTTCGTCGAATTCGCCTCACGCGAATCGGCCGAGGCGGCGCTGGCGGCGCTGCCCTCGGGCCTGCAGGCCTGGGTGGCCGCGGGCGCTGCGCGTTCGCCGCTGCACGCCACGCTCGAAGCCAACCGCTAGACAAGTTACCGCAGGGGCGTCGCCAAGAGGCCTAAGGCACCGGGTTTTGATCCCGGCATTTCGTAGGTTCGAATCCTACCGCCCCTGCCATTTCGCCATTCCACGCCCCCAACCGCTGGAGTTTTTCCCGTGCAGACCGATCGCAACCTGCTGGTGTTCAGCGGCAACGCCAACCGCCCGCTTGCCGACGCCGTGTGCAAGGAGCTGGGCGTGCGTCCGGGCAAGGCCCTGGTCAGCCGGTTCTCCGACGGCGAAGTCCAGGTGGAGATCGAGGAGAACGTGCGCCGGCAGGAAGTGTTCGTCATCCAGCCGACCAACGCGCCGACTGCCGAGAACTTCATGGAACTGCTGGTGCTGGTGGACGCGCTCAAGCGCGCCTCCGCCGCCAGTGTGACCGCGGTGGTGCCGTACTTCGGCTATGCCCGTCAGGATCGTCGTCCGCGCTCCTCTCGCGTGCCGATCACCGCCAAGGTGGCCGCCAAGATGTTCGGCGCCGTTGGTACCGACCGCGTGCTGACCGTCGACCTGCACGCCGACCAGATCCAGGGCTTCTTCGACATGCCGGTCGACAACGTCTATGCCTCGCCACTGCTGCTGGCCGACATCTGGCGCGCGCACGGCACCGACAACATGGTGGTGGTCTCGCCGGACGTGGGCGGCGTGGTCCGCGCCCGCGCCATCGCCAAGCGCCTGGACGACGCCGACCTGGCCATCATCGACAAGCGCCGTCCGCGCGCCAACGTCGCCACGGTGATGAACATCATCGGTGATGTCGAGGGCAAGACCTGCGTGCTGGTGGACGACATCGTCGACACCGCCGGCACCCTGTGCGCCGCCGCCAACGCCCTCAAGGAGCGTGGCGCGCGCAAGGTCGCCGCCTACTGCACCCACCCCGTGCTGTCGGGCGCGGCCCTGGACAACGTCACCAAGTCACAGCTGGACGAGCTGGTGGTTACCGACACCATCAAGTTGTCCGACGCGGCCAAGGCCTGCGGCAAGATCCGCCAGCTCAGCGTCGCCGAGCTGCTGGCCGAAACCATCCGCCGCGTCGCCTTCGGCGAATCGGTCAGCTCGCTGTACGTCGACTGACGCCGGCGGCAGAACAGAACCCGCGGTCACGGCTTCGGCCGGGTCCGCAAACCGCTCACCTGGTCGCGGGTGAGCGTTCCTTCCCGCCGCAAGGCGGGGCCATTGCAAGCAAAGTGAGACACTGAAATGTCCGAACACACCATCAAGGCCACGAGCCGCGCTGTCGAGGGGAAGGGTGCGAGCCGCCGCCTGCGCCACGCTGCTTCGATCCCGGCCATCGTCTACGGCGGCAAGTCCGCGCCGCAGGCCATCCAACTGGACCACGAGAAGATCTGGCTCGCCCAGCAGAACGAGTGGTTCTACTCCTCGATCCTGAACCTGGACATCGACGGCAAGGTCGAGAGCGTGCTGCTGCGTGACATGCAGCGCCACCCGTTCAAGCAGATCATCATGCACCTGGACTTCCAGCGCGTGGACGCCAACCAGGCCCTGAAGGCCGCGGTGCCGCTGCACTTCCTGAACCAGGACAGCTCGCCGGCCGGCAAGGCCGCCGACGTGGTCATCACCCACGAGCTCAACGAAGTCACCGTCAGCTGCCTGCCGAAGGACCTGCCGGAGTTCATTGAGGTTGACCTGGGCGCGCTGAAGTCGGGCGACGTGATCCACCTGTCGCAGATCAAGCTGCCGAAGGGCGTCGAGCTGCCGGAACTGAAGCTGGGCAAGGAACACGACGTTGCCGTCGTGATCGCCAAGCCGGGCCGCGTTGAGGCCGAAGGCGCCGCCGAAGGCGAAGCCGCGGAGTAATCGCACTCCCGCACCCCGGCCGGCAGTCCGGTCGGGGTCGCGTGCGAATGACCGATGGCCGGTTTGCGCCTCATCGTCGGGCTGGGCAATCCCGGACCCGAACACACCCGGACCCGGCACAACGCCGGGTTCTGGTTTGTGGACGCCCTCGCCGAGAAATTCGGCGGGCGCTTCGGCCTGGAGTCAAAGCTGTTTGGCGAGACCGCCAAGGTCGAGATCGCCGGCCAGAACGTGTGGCTGCTCAAGCCCGCGACCTTCATGAACCTGTCCGGCAAGTCGGTCACCGCCGCGCTGCGTTACTGGAAGATCGAGCCGGAAGAAGCGCTGTTGGCGCACGATGAGCTCGACCTGCCGCCCGGTACAGCCCGTCTCAAGTTCGACGGCGGCCACGGCGGCCAGAACGGCCTGCGCGACACCGTCCGGCTGCTCGGGCACGGCAAGTTCCATCGCCTGCGCGTGGGCATCGGGCATCCGGGCCACAAGGACAAGGTCACCCCCTGGGTGCTCGGCCGTCCGGGCCAGGGCGACGAGGCCGCGATCCTGCGCGCCATCGACGACGCCATTGATGTCATGCCGCTGGCCGTGGCCGGCGACATCAACGAGGCCATGAAACGGCTGCACACCGCCCGGACATGACCGCGGCGGGGCCGGGCGCCACTGCGCCATCCCGCCACCCGGCCGCCGGAAGCGGCCGCCTGCAACACCGGGCCTGCCACCGTGCAGGCGTAATTTCCCGGGCCTGGTTCCGCCGGCCCACAACAGAGCGAGAACACGCGTCATGGGTATCAAGTGCGGCATCGTCGGTCTGCCCAACGTCGGCAAGTCGACCCTCTTCAATGCCCTGACCAAGGCCGGCATCGCCGCGGCCAACTTCCCGTTCTGCACCATCGAACCCAACGTCGGCGTCGTACCGGTGCCGGACCCGCGCCTCAACGCGCTGGCCGAGATCGTCAAGCCCGAGCGCGTGATCCCCACCGCCGTGGAGTTCGTCGACATCGCCGGACTGGTCGCCGGCGCCGCCAGCGGTGAGGGTCTGGGCAACAAGTTCCTGGCGCACATCCGCGAAGTGGATGCCATCACCCACGTCGTGCGCTGCTTCGAGAACGACGACGTCATCCACGTCAACAACAAGGTCGACCCGATCGCCGACATCGACACCATCGACACCGAGCTGGCCCTGGCCGACCTCGATTCGGTGGAGAAGGCCCTGCAGCGCGCCGAGCGCTCGGCCAAGACCGGCGACAAGGACGCCAAGGCCCGCGCCGAAGTGCTCGGCCGCGTCCGCGCTGGCCTCGACGCCGGCAAGGCGGCCCGCTCGCTGGGCCTGTCCGACGAGGACAAGGCGCTCCTGCGCGACCTGTTCCTGCTGACCCTCAAGCCGGTGCTGTACATCGCCAACGTGCTCGAAGACGGCTTCGACAACAACCCGCACCTGGATGCCGTGCGCGCCCGCGCCGTCACCGAAGGTGCCGAGGTCGTGGCCGTGTGTGCCGCCATCGAGGAAGAGCTGAGCCAGCTGGAGGATGAGGACCGCGACGCGTTCCTCACCGACCTCGGCCTCGAGGAGCCGGGCCTGAACCGCGTCATCCGCGCCGCCTACAAGCTGCTCGGCCTGCAGACCTACTTCACCGCGGGCGTCAAGGAAGTGCGCGCGTGGACCGTCAAGGCTGGCGCGACCGCGCCGCAGGCCGCCGCCGTGATCCATACCGACTTCGAGAAGGGCTTCATCCGCGCCGAGACCATCGGCTACGACGACTACCTCAAGTACAAGGGTGAGACCGGCGCGCGCGAAGCCGGGCGCATGCGTCTGGAAGGCAAGGAATATCGCGTGCAGGAAGGCGACGTCCTGCACTTCCGTTTCAACGTCTGAGGCCCGTCCGGGTCGGCAGGGGCAGGGGATTCGCGCTAGAATCAACGACCTGTCCCGCCGCCCGGGAACACGACGAAAATTTTCGCCATTCAGGCGTTGACTTCCACGATCAACACCGCCAGAATTGCGGGCTCTTCGGAGGGATACCCAAGCGGCCAACGGGGGCAGACTGTAAATCTGCTGGCTTACGCCTTCGGTGGTTCGAATCCACCTCCCTCCACCAGCTTCACCCGGTCCATTGGGCTTGGCGGAGAAAGCAGTAAACCGATGGCCTTACCAGTCGTCGGCGCAGTACCCAAGCAGGTCAGTCCGGCGCGGGAGTAGTTCAATGGTAGAACTGTAGCCTTCCAAGCTACTAGCGCGGGTTCGATTCCCGTCTCCCGCTCCACCATTGATTGCCGCGACAGTTTTGGCTTGCTTGTACAACGTGCTCACGTAGCTCAGTCGGTAGAGCACCTCCTTGGTAAGGAGGAGGTCGATGGTTCGATTCCATTCGTGAGCACCATCTTTCAAACGCATCCGCACAACCATTGAGAAGCAGCCATGGCCAAGGGTAAGTTCGAGCGCACCAAGCCG
>NZ_AVPU01000025.1 GCF_000768355.1 Lysobacter daejeonensis GH1-9 | reverse complement strand
GTGTCCGTGAAAACGGGGGTGAACCCGTGCTTGCGCACGTACCCAATCGCCTCCCGCATCAACGAAGGAGAGGAGTCAATCGGCAAGTGGAAGAATCTGTGCCAGAGTTGATAGACGAGCTCTTTTAGGTTCGAGTGTTTGACGGTCCTGAAGTCGACTCGATTCTCGAATTTTGACCAAATACAGACGTGCAGGCAGTCCCAAAGAGCACTTCTAAGGGAATCGTCTATATCCTCGAGCTGGATCGCGTCTCTGATGGGTTTGATGCCCATGCGCTGCGAAAATGACATTGATCCCCCTGCCAGCTAACACCTGAATTAAGCCGAGCCGCGAAGCGGCTTCGGCTTGAATGAATTGTTGGAGCCCACACCGGTTAGCTACGGGCGAGGAGTAGGCCAATACCAATGCCGCTCCCCAAGTGAGGTTGGCTGCCTCCCGCAACACCGCTACTGGAGCAACGCCGCCGGTCAAAAGTCAATTCATTTTCCCGCTACTCTTCTGCTCTTTGTACCTTGGTCCAGTGTATGTTGGCTGCAAAAGTTGAGCCAGGATATTCTTGGATGAACTCTTCGATCTCCGCTGCTGAAGGTTCATCTCGGTAGTCCTCGTATGGAGATATCGTGCCATCTGGAATAATCAGATAGAACCATATTTTCCGCTTGAAGTATGGGAGTTGTCGCTTGTGCAGCCTAATTAAGGTCCACCGCGTTCCTTTTTGACTATCTGTGCTGTGAAGTAGCACTACTGCTTGAGATAGCATTCCGGAATGATTTGGCCGCACGGCCAGGAGATCGACCCTGTGAAGGGTAGTCTCCTGATGCTGTGGCCAGCAATGCATATCTTCAACGATTTCGCCAAGGATGATGTCGTGTTCTTCATTGGTTTCCATGATGTGCCTGTGCAACCTAACGCCTTGATTAAGCCGAGCCGTAAAGCGGCTTTAGCTTGAACGAATTGTTAGAGCCCGCTTGCGTGAACTTATCCAGCGAGCTGGTGGGTTCATCATTCAGAGACGAACGAAACCTTGATATCGCTCCCATAACTTGGCGTATGCGTCCGACATATCGGGATCATTTGAGAGAAGTTGCTTAGTGTGAAAGTTGGGCTTAAAGAGCAACAAACTGAGATAGCCGTAGAACGTCGAACTATTCATCTTTTTGGCAGACGTGATCTGCTTTGTTATTCGGCGAAGGTAGGTGTCGTGTAGATTTTTTGCTATAGCAACGTCGCCAGCGTCAGATGAACTGTCCGCAGTGAAAGAGGCAAAAGTGCTAATTGCATCCCGGAGTGCCGCCAGCTTGACATCAAGATCTTCCTCACGCTCCGCCTGCTCAAAGAGGTCACGAATTTCTTTTAGATCATCAGATTCCATGCGGTCCCTCATGGGGCTCTAACATCTGAATCAAGGGGAGCCGCAAAGCGGCTTCCCGTTGAATGAATTGTTAGGACTCGGCTGAGCTATTGGTGAGCCCTGCTTGCCGGACGTTTCCCGGTACTGCGCATAGAGGTGGGTCGCAGTACTTGAAAGCGCTGCAGCGAGAATGGCGACTATGGCGGAAACGAAGTAGTCCATACGCTTCTGGCGCTTTGCCGATCTCTTTGAGTCAAGCTCTTCCACCTTTAGCACACCAGCGCCAGTGATAAAGAACGTCACGGGGCCAGCACCCCATGCTTCCCAAGGCACCTCGCCGTATAGAAATGACTCTCCTGGCTTAAGGCCAAGTTGGTAGAGAAGCGCTGCGCTCTCCCGTGTTGTCCGCCCAAAAGGCATTCCGGGCTCGGTGTTTGTCGCGATGAATCCCGATTGGATCATTGCAGCCAAGCCGTAGAAGTCAGCGTAGGTCCCGCTCTTGCGCGTAACGTGGCCAATCAACTCCTGCCCATCCATCTCGCCAGCAGTGGCGACCTTGCGAAGGAGCTCCCCGTTAACTGCTTGCGACATGCCTGACTCCGAGTTCTAACAGCTGAGTAAAGCCGCGCCACGAAGTGGCGTCGGCTTTGATGAATTGTTAGCCATTGCCCCGTTTACGCCAAGACTCCAGCACGAAGAGCGCAAGAGTATGCGCGGCATGGATGGCCAACCGTGCGTGACGTGGTTCCAAACGGTATGGCGCTTTGCCTGCTCCGTGTGCCGAGCTCGCATGGGTGCGCAGCGACCCGATGCCATGCACGACAGCGATCAGGCCTGTGAGAATCTGCTGAAGATCTTGCTCCTCGACCTTGCTTGGGTCGATACCAAGGTGCTTACGGACCACTCCCCACACAGATTGGAGGTCCTGCTTGGAGGGCATTGGCAAGCCCTCTTCGGCGATCACGACCTTGCACACCGACTCAAGAATATTGCTTGCAGCTGACACCGCTTCTCGCGGAGAGGTGGCTGCGTTCTGGACCGCACGTTGAAACTCCTGATCAATTGACTCCAAATCGCCTTCACGAATGAACTCGGACAGGGTGCGGGTTGGAGTTCCCATTGCACCAACCACCCTGCCACCTTTGACGTATTGGAGGTTCGAGTCCGCCAAGGCTCGAGCGAGCTTGTCTCGTTGAGCAATCTTTTCTTTGTCCCAGCGGTCGTTCGGGTCTAGCACCTGCTCCATGTAGCCTTCGAGGATGCGGCCCAGAACGTTCAGCGGATTCGCCGAATCGCCATTCGCGCGGCGCAGCCAAGCCAAGGCTTTCGCATGCTTGCTCCCCTCGGGCGGATCCCCAGGGGCCCCGGCATAGGTGAACAGACTGTCCAAGGTGGCGTGCGTCTCGCGCTCCGAACTGAGCTCAGCTGTGAGGGCGAGAACTGCTGCGGGAATCAACTGACGCATAGAGCAATGGCCAACACAATTTGGCCTCCTGTTTGGGGTGATCTCACCGGATGGTTGGCGCGACCCTTTCTCGGGTCAACGCGAAAATTGCTCTGCAGATCAGCACATTACCTTCAACGCTCGTCTGTGCGACCGCTGCCCCCAGCCATGCCATCCCGACGAAGTGCAGCGATATCCGGCTATCCCCGTGGAACGGTCCGATAGCACGCGCCACCCCCACCCCAATCTGACCCACATCAAGGCACCCCCCCTCCCCCGCGCCCAAACTTGGGCCCATGGACACCCACCCCGCCCCCGCCCTCTCCTCCCTGTCGCCCAAGGCGCTGGTCTGGGCGCCCCATCGGCTGATGTTCTTCATCGGGTCCAGCAACCTGCTGCTGGCCATGCTGTGGTGGGCGCTGTGGCTGGTCGGCACGCGCTGGCCGGCGTTGCTGCCCATGCACCAGCCGCAGCCGTACGCGGGCTGGATGCATGCCTTCGTCATGCAGTACCAGATGCTGCCCAGCTTCATCTTCGGCTTCCTGCTGACCACCTTCCCCAAGTGGATGGGCCAGCCGGACTTCGAGCGCTGGCGCTTCCCGCCGGTGGGCCTGGGGCTGTTTGGCGGGCAGCTGGCCACGCTGCTGGGTGTCATGGGCTGGGAGGTGGGCATCACCGTGGGCCTGTGGCTGACGCTGGGCGGCTGGGCCGCCGGGCTGGCCACGCTGGGGCCGCTGCTGTGGCGTGAGCGCGGCACCACGTGGCATGCGCGTTCGGCGTTCGCGGGGTTGGTGCTGGGCTTCGTGGGCATGCTGGCGTGGCTGGGCTTCATGCTGGGCGCGTCGCCCATGTGGGCCTTCGTCAGCATCAAGATGGGCACGTTCGGGCTGCTGTTGCCGGTGTACTTCACGGTGGCGCACCGCATGTTCCCGTTCTTTGCCGGCAACGTGGTCAAGGGCTACGTGGCATGGCGGCCGTTGTGGCTGCTGGCGGTGGCGTGGCCGCTGCTGATGCTGCACCTGGCGCTGGAGCTGGTGCACGCCTACGGCTGGCTGTGGGTAGCGGACGTGCCGCTGCTGGGGCTGTTTGTGCTGGCGCTGTGGCGCTGGTGGCCGCGCGGCGAGGCGCCGCGGATCCTGTCGGTGCTGTTCATTGGCCTGGCGTGGTTGCCGGTGGCGGTGGCGCTGTATGCCACGCAGAGCATCGGTTACCTGCTCACGGGTGTGTACATGCTGGGCCGGGCGCCGGCGCATGCGTTGTTCATCGGCTTCTTCGGCAGCGTGCTGATCGCCATGGTCACGCGGGTCACACAGGGCCATTCCGGTCGGCCGATGGTGATGCCGGGGGTGGCCTGGTACGCGTTCTGGGCCATCCAGGCGGTGGCGGTGGTGCGCGTGTTCGCCGAGGTCATGCCCGACGGCCCGGCGTGGCAGGCCGCGGCGGCGGTGGGCTGGCTGCTGGCCTTCGTGCCGTGGGTGGCGCGCATCGGCCGCATCTACCTGGCGCCGCGCGCCGACGGCAGGCCGGGCTAAGGGCGCTGGAGAGCAAGGGCTCGCCGGCGGGACGCGCCGGCACGGATTGATGAAGGGACTGACGTTTCCATGATCGAGTTCTATCCGCAGATCAAGGCCGCCCACGTGGGGCTGGTGATGCTGAGCGGTGCGTTGTTCGCGCTGCGCGGCGCGTTTGTGTTGGCCGGCATGCGCTGGCCGTTGTCGCTGCCGGTGAAGTGGGCCAGCTACACCATCGACACGGCACTGCTGACGGCGGCGCTGATGCTGCTGACCGTCCTGCATGGCACGGGCATGTTCGCCAACGGCTGGCTGACGGTGAAGGTCATCCTGCTGGTGGCCTACATCGTGCTCGGTGTTTTCGCTTTGACGCGTGCTCGCACCCTGGGCGGCCGCGTCGTTTTCTACCTGGGCGCGCTGGCCACCTACGGCACGATGTACACCATCGCCCGCGCGCACCATCCGCTGGGCTGGCTGCAGCAGGTGCTGTCATGAACGCGCAACTGAAAGCGCCCGAGGCGGCCAGCGACGGCCGCCACACCGTCGACGCCTGCTTCCTGGGCCCCTACGGCGAGAACGACACCCTGCTGGAGAAGCTGGTGGTGGAGTTCCTGCGCGACCACGTGTACTGGCGCCGCAACTTCCACCCGGAAGACCCGCCGGCGATCTCCACGGCGGCGGCGCAGCACCCGGAGTACCTGGCGTTCGAGGCGCGCATGCGCCGCGAGTTGCACCAACTGTCGGCGGCGCTGAAGAAGTCGGTGCCGTTCCACAGCCCGCGCTACATCGGCCACATGGCCAGCGACCTGCTGCTGCCGGGGCTGGCGGCGCAGATCCTGACCCTGCCCTACAACCCCAACAACGTGTCCGAGGATGCGGCGCCGGTGACGGTGGAGCTGGAGGTGCAGGTGGGCCTGCAGCTGGCGCGCATGCTGGGCTACGTGCATGACCCGGCGCGGCCGGACTGCGCCTTCGGCCACCTGACCTCGGGTGGCACGGTGGCCAACTACCAGGCGCTGCGGCTGGCGCTGGCGCTGAAGGCGTTCCCGGTGGCGTTGCAGGCGGCGGGCGTGCCGGACATCGTGCTGCCGGAGGATGCGTGGGGCGCGTTCAACCTGGCGCCGCGCGAGTCCACTTTGCTGGTGGAGCAGTGGCAGCAGTGGCTGGCGCAGGCGTCGCCGGCCGACCGCAGGCTGTGGCAGGCGCGCGTGCGCGAGGAGCGCATCGAACAGCGCGGGCTGGCGGACTTCTTCGCCGCCCACCCCACGCTACAGGTGCCCAAGGTGCTGGCGCCGATCACCGCGCATTACTCGTGGAGCAAGGGCTGCAAGCTGCTGGGCCTGGGCCGCGCACAGTTGGAACTGCTGCCCGAGCGCGGCATGCGCGTGGACACCGATGCGCTGGAGGAAACGCTGGAGCGCTGCCTGCGCGAGCAGCAGCCGGTACTGCTGGCGGTGGCCGTGATGGGCACCACCGAGTACGGCACCGTGGACCCGATCGACGGCGTGGTGGCGGCGCGCGAGCGCTTTGCCGCGCGCGGCCTGGGATTTGGCGTGCACGTGGATGCGGCGTGGGGCGGCTACCTGGCCACGCTGTTCCGCAACGAGGACGGCAGCCTGCGCACGCGCGATGAGGTGGCATCGGGCTTCACTGCGTTCCCCTCGCCCGATGTGTATGCGGCGGTCGCCGCGCTGGGCGACACCGACTCGGTCACCGTTGACCCGCACAAGCTGGGCTACCTGCCCTATGGCGCGGGCGCTTTCATCTGCCGCGATCACCGCGCGGTGGCGCTGTTGTCGGAGGAAGCCGATTACGTCTTCCACGGCGATGCGCCCAAGGATTATCTCGGCCGCTACCGCAGCCTCGGGCAGTTCATCCCCGAAGGTTCGAAGTCCGGTGCTGCGGTGGCCGGGGTATACGTGACGCACAAGGTGCTGCCGCTGGATCACGCGCACTTCGGCCTGCTGCCGGCGCAGACCATCCGCTCGGCCGAGGCATTCCATGCGCGCGCGCTGCGCTTTGCAGAGGAGATGGCGGGCGTGGTGCGGGCGGTGGTGCCGTTCCCGCCGGACAGCAACCTGGTGTGCTTCGCGCTGAACCCGGCAGGCAACCGCGACGTGGCGGCGGCCAATGCCTTCGTGCGGCGCGTGCATGACGAGCTGCGCTGCGATCCGCGCCAGCCGCTGCAGAACAAGCAGTTCTTCGGCTCGGTGACCACGCTGCGGCCGGAGGCGCTGGGCGAGGAAGAGACGCATCGCATCCTCGACGCGCTGGGGCTGGACGTGGCCACGCTGGATGGCGAAGGCGGCGACAAGCTGATGATCCTGCGCCACACGCTGATGAACCCGTACCTGATCGACCGCGAGAACGGCATCAGCTACATCGACCTGTACTTCGACCACCTGGCGGCGCGCCTGCGGGCGTTGCTGGCGAAGGGCTGAGGACGGGTACCGACATGCCGGACGGAGTGACGCAGCCCATGGACCGCACACACCCTGCACCCGCCGACGACCGCGCGTGGGTACGCAATGCGCTGGCGCTGTTGGAACAGGAGGCGACGCGCTCGGCGGACACGCACCTGTTGCGGCTGGACTTTCCGGGCTTCCCGGACATCGCGTTCTACTTCAAGGACGAGGCCAGCCACCCCACGGGCAGCCTGAAGCACCGGCTGGGGCGCTCGCTGTACCTGTACGCGCTGTGCAACGGGCGGCTGCATCCGGGGCAGACGGTGGTGGATGCCTCGTCGGGCAGCACCGCGATTTCCGAGGCGTGGTTTGCGCGGCTGTTGGGCTTGCCGTTCATCGCGGTGATGCCGGCGTGCACCGCGCCACAGAAGATCCGCGACGTGCAGGCGCTGGGCGGGCAATGCGACCTGGTGGACGACCCGGCGCAGGTGCACGCGCGCGCGGCCGAACATGCGGCCAACGGTGCGTGCCACCTGGACCAGTTCGGGCTGGCCGAGCGCGCCACCGACTGGCGCGGCAACAACAACATCGCCGAGTCGATCATCGGCCAGTTGCGCCGCGAGCCGCAGCCGGAGCCGACGTGGATCGTGTGCGGCGTGGGCACGGGTGGCACGTCGGCCACGATTGGCCGCTACCTGCGCTACCGGCGGCTGGACACGCGCCTGTGCGTGGCCGAGCCCACCGGCAGCAGCTACGTGCACGGCTGGCGTACGCGTGACCGCAATGCGGTGGCCAGCCAGCCGACGCTGATTGAAGGTATCGGCCGGCCGAAGGTGGAGCCGGGCTTTCTGTTTGACGTGGTGGACGAGGTGATCGAGGTGGCGGATGCCGGCTCGATTGCGGCGGCACTGCTGCTGGAGGAGGTGCTGGGCGTGCGCTACGGGGGCTCGTCGGGCACCAACTTCGTTGCCTGCCTGCAGCTGGCCAGCGACATGCGTGCGCGCGGCGAGCGCGGCAGCATCGTCAGCCTGCTGTGCGACCGGGGCACGCGCTATCAGCAGACGTTGTTCGATCCGGCGTGGCGCGCGGCGCGTGGCGTCGACATCGGGCCGTGGCAGCAGGCGCTGGGTGAGGCATTGGCCACGGGCACGTTGAACGCGCCGGGCGCCACTTCATGAGTTTCCACGACCTGCGCGGCTTCCTCGGCGCCCTGGAACGCACGGGGCGCCTGCGCCGCGTCAGCGAGCCGGTCAATCCGGAACTGGAAACCACCTCGCTGAGCCTGCGCGCGCTGAAGGCCGGCGGCCCGGCGCTGCTGATGGAGCAGCCGATGGGCGCGCAACACGCGTACCTGGGCAACCTGTTCGGCCACCGCGACCGCATCGAGGCGGCGCTGGCCGGGCGACCGCTGGCCAGCCTGCGCGAGCTGGGCGAACTGCTGGCCTCGATCAAGGAGCCGCGCTGGCCGTCGAGCCTGCGCGAGGCGCTGGGCACCTGGCCCGAGCTAGCGCAACTGGCGCACGTGGCGCCGCAGCGGGTGCGCGAGGCGGCGTTCCAGTACGAAACACTGGAAGGCGACGACATCGACCTGTCGCGGCTGCCCATCCAGCGCTGCTGGCCGGAGGACGCGGCGCGACTGATCACGCTGGGACTGGTGATCACGCGCGGCACGCGGCAGAAGCGCCAGAACGTGGCGATCTACCGCCAGCAGGTCATCGCCCCCAACCGCATCATCATGCGCTGGCTGCCGCACCGTGGCGGCGCGCTGGACTTTGCCGACTGGAAGACCGCGCATCCGGGCAAGCCCTTTCCGCTGCTGGTGGCCATCGGTGCCGACCCCGCGACCACGCTGGCCGCGGTGGCACCGGTGCCGGATACGCTGTCCGAATACGAATTCGCCGGCCTGCTGCGCGGCGAGCGCACGCGGGTGTGGCATAGCGCGGCCACCGGCCTGGATGCACCCGCCGGCTGCGAGATCCTGCTGGAAGGCTGCATCGCGCCGGACGACACCGCGCTGGAAGGCCCCTTCGGCGACCACACCGGCTACTACAACGCGCAGGACCACTTCCCGGTGATGACCATCACCCGGATGCACCTGCGCCGCGACGCGATCTACCAGGGCAGCTACATGGGCCGCGCGCCGCACGACGAACCGTCGGTGATGGCGATGGCGCTGAACGACGTGTTCGTGCCGATCCTGCGCAAGGTGTTCCCGGAGATCGTGGACTTCTACCTGCCACCGGAAGCGTGCTCGTACCGCATCGCGGTGGTCAGCATCCGCAAGCAGTACCCCGGGCATGCGCGCCGGATCATGATGGGCATCTGGTCGTACCTGCGGCAGTTCACGTACACCAAGTTCGTGATCGTCACTGATGACGACATCGACGTGCGCGACTGGTCGCAGGTGATCTGGGCGGTGTCCACGCGCGTGGACCCGGCGCGCGACAGTGTGCTGATCGACAAGACGCCGATCGATTACCTGGATTTCTCCAGCCCGGTGCCCAACCTGGGCTCGAAGCTGGGACTGGATGCCACCAACAAGTGGCCGGGTGAGACCACGCGCACGTGGAGCAAGCCGATCCAGCTGGATGCGGCGGTGGAGAAGCGGGTTGATGCGCTCTGGGCTGCGGTGAGTTAGATCGGGGCGGGCCGCAGCACCCAGTGCGGCCCGCCCCTACCCGCTCAGTCCTCAGGGTTGACGTCCCACGTGGGGTCGTCGAACTGCGTCGGGTATTGCGCCAGCGCGTCCTGCATTGGCTTGAGCTCGTCCAGCGTGACCGGACCGGTACGCACGGCGTCGGCGCCGGCAATGAACTTCACCAGCAGGCCATGCAGCGCGGCATCCGCATCGGGCGCCAGCTTGCAGTTGGCGATCATGTCGTTGACCGCGCCCTGGATCTGGTCGGCGAGTGCCGGGGCCTGCTTGGGATCGACATGGCCCATCTCCAGATGCTCCAGCATGGTGACGGCTTGGCGGATGCGGCCCATGCCGTCCTGCAATGGGGCGTCGGTGGCCCAGCGCTGGCCGGTGGGTGGCACCGGCGTGGCTGCCGTGTCGTGACCGTGCTGGGCGTGCGCGTCGGCCGGCTGCGCGGGGGTGGCCTGCGCGTGGTACTGCGCATGGCCGGCGTGGCCGTCCTGAACGGCGGGTGCGGCCAACGCCGGGCCCGCGGCCAGTGCAACCGCGATGGCCATGCCGAGTGCCGCGACCCGGGCGTGGTTGAAGCGGAGAGGAGACAACATGGTGAACCTCCAGATTCGGGTGGGCTTGTTGCCCTGCCTGTGATCAACATGTCACGCACCGGTCGGTGCGGGCCATGACCCAAGTCAACGTGGTCGCATTGGCGGGACCCGGTTCTGCGACGACTGCAATGGCAGCCGCAATACGAGGCGCGCGCCGGCCCGCGGGGAGCGGCTGATGTCCAACGCGCCGCCATGCAAGGTTGCGACGGCGTGCACGATGGACAGGCCCAATCCGCTGCCGCTGCCGGCACTGCGCAGGAAACGCTCGCCCACGCGCGCGGCCTGCTCATCGGGGATGCCGGGGCCATCGTCGTCGACCACCACGTCCGCGTAGCCATCGCCCACATGCAGGCCCACATCCACGTGGCCAGGCGCGCGGCCGTGGGCGATGGCGTTGTCCAGCAGGTTGTTGATGGCGATGCCCAGCAGGCCGGCACTGCCCTGCACCATCGGCGCGGACGAGGCGTCCAGCGACAGCACCACGCCACGCGGGATGGCCCGCTCGCTGGCCTCGGCCACCGCGTTGCGCACCAATTCGGCCAGGGGCAACACGGCGGCGTCGGGGACAGCCTCCAACGACTCCACGCGCGCCAGGGTCAACAGCTGCGTCACCAGCCGTTCCATGCGCTGCAGGCCATCGCGCGCACGCTGCAGGTGTTGCGCGCGCGCGGCGTCATCGCTGGCGCTGCCCGCCAGATCCAGCTCCAGTTGGAGGACCGACAGCGGGTGGCGCAGTTCGTGTGCGGCGTCGGCGGTGAAACGGCGTTCACGCGCCAGCGCGGCGTCCAGTGTGCCGACCAGGCCATCCAGCGCGCGGGTGAGTTGCAGCAGTTCGCCGGGCACGTCGTCGCGGGTCAGCGTGGGTGGCCGGGCGGGCTGCGCGTCGATGGCGCGGGAAACGGCACGCAGCGGCGCCAACCCACCGCGCAGGCCCAACCACGTGGCCACCGGCAGCAGTACCAGCAGTGCGACCAAGGGCATCAGCGTGCCCTGCACCAGCGCCGAAAGCAGTTCGTCGCGGTCGTGCAGCGGCGCGGCCACCTGGATCCAGTGCCGTTGTGCGTTGTCCCAGCGCTGGTACACGCGCCAGGTTTCACCGGCGTGGCGCAGGGTGTGGAAATGCGCGTCACCGCCGTCCGCACGCAGTGGCGGCAGCGTGGAGGCGTCCAGCAGCACGCGGCCCTGGCGGTCGCGCACCATGATTTCAGGACGCGGGCCTTCGTCGTCCTCGTGTTCGGTGGCTTCGAGCTCGACGCGCTGCGCCAGTGTCAGGTCGGGCATCGAGGCGGTGACCGCGAGCACGCTGGCGGCGGTGCGCTCCAGTTCGCGGTCGAACATCTCGGTGGTTTCGTGGCGGGCTCCCTGCGCCAGCCACAGGCCCGCGCCCAGCCACAGCGCCACCACCGGCAGGCCTACGAACCACGACAGGCGACGCTGCAGCGAGGGGCGTTTCATGGCATCTCCGACTCGTCGGCCGTGTCGTTACCGGTGGTGCCATTGGGCGGGAACAGCGCGTAGCCCACGCCACGCAGCGTGCGCACCCAGCCGGGCCCCAGTTTGCGCCGCAGGTGGTGGATGTGGACTTCGATGGCGTTGCTGGCCACTTCCTCACCCCAGCCGTACACCGCCTCTTCCAGCTGTGCGCGCGACAGGGCACGACCGGGGTGCGTGGCCAGTGATTCAAGCAGGGCGTATTCGCGCGGTGAAAGTTCCAGCGGGTGGCCGTCCAGCCGGGCGCTGCGCACGGCCGGATCCAGTTCCAGCGCACCCACCCGCTGCACCGGCACCGCATCGCCGCCCGAGCGGCGCAGCAACGCACGCACGCGGGCCGCCAGCTCGTCCAGGTGCACCGGCTTGACCACGTAATCGTCGGCGCCGCAGTCCAGGCCGGTGACGCGGTCATCCAGTGCATCGCGCGCGGTCAACAGCAGCACCGGCGTGCCATCGCCGCGGCGACGGAGGGCCGCGATGACGTCGACGCCGCTCATGCGCGGCAGGTTCCAGTCGAGGATGGCCGCCGCGTAGGGCGTGGCGTCGAAGGCATGGAGGGCATGCAGGCCATCCTCCACCCAGTCGACGGCGTGACCGAGGTGGCGAAGGCCGTCGGACAGGGCGCGGCCCAGGTCAGGATCGTCTTCGGCGAGGAGCAGGCGCATGGGGTCACGCTAGGCCTGCGCAGGGCAGGCTGCCTTGATCTGGCGCAATTGGCGGCACCGGCCTCCGCCCGCCTCGATGGACGGGCGGAGGCAGTGCGCGCGTGGCTACGGGCTGGCGGCAACGCGGCACTTCAGTGGGCGTCATCGTCCAGCGTCCGCTTGCGGCCGTGCACCATCGCAGCGATGAGGTTGTCGCGGTAGTGCACGCTTTCGACGATGGCGGCCAGCACATGCACGCCGATCAGGGCGAGCAGGCCGTACGCGAGTGCCTCGTGCAGCTCTTCCAGCCACTCGGCGCCCCAGTACGCGTCCAGCGTCTGCATCCAGCCCGTGAGGCCCACCGCGGCGACGCCGGCCATCAGCAGCAGGATCATCACCGCCGCCGCGGGGTTGTGCCCCAGCCGGCGCTGCGAGCGGCCGCTCAGCCGCTCCCGCAGGTAGGTGGCGACGGCACGGGGGCCGCGCACCCAGTCGCTGAAGCGGGCGTGCCGCGTGCCCACCAGGCCCCACAACACGCGGAAGGCGATCAGCCCCAGCGCGGTGTAGCCCAGCCACTGGTGGGCGGTGTCGCCCTCCTCCACCAGGAACGCGCCGAAGATGCACGCGGCCAGCGACCAGTGGAACAGCCGCACCAGCGGGTCCCACACTTTGACCGTCTTCGCGGTGTTCCTGGCCGATTCGCCAACCGCGTGTTGCAGGGTGGTGTTCATCGCAGGCCTCCGTCAGTCGTCGTCGCGCTCTTTGATGACGCGGCCGTTGGTCGGGTCGTAGTAGATCTCGACCTTGCGACCAGCCTTGTCCTTGCCGTAGATCTCGTAGCAGGAGCCGGACACCTTGAACTTGTCGATGGTGTAGCCAGCCTTGGTGATGCGTTCCTGCATGGTCTTCTCGGGGAGCCACTGGTCGCGGGGGGCGGTAGTGCACGTGGGGCCGGCAAAGGCGCTGGGCGCCGCCAGCGCGGCCACCACGGCAATGAGGGGAACAATCGTGGCAACAGCAGGTTTCATGTCGTCTCTCCAGAAGCGGGCGGGCTGCCCACGAACGCATTCCAGCGCGACCTCCTTATGGACGGCTTAAGACAGGCGAAGACCTCCGGTCCATTCAGTTGCCGTGCACGCGATTGACACAAATCAATGACGCCGCCGACCCCGCGCAAGACCATGCTGGCTTCCCAAGCTGGAACCTCCGCATGCAACTGGTGTGTCCCGCCGGCAACCTGCCGGCCCTGCAGGCCGCAGTGGATGCCGGTGCCAACGCGGTCTACGCGGGTTTCCGCGACCAGACCAACGCGCGCGCCTTCCCCGGGCTCAACTTCAGCGACGACGAGCTGCGCGCGGGCATCCGCTACGCACACGCGAAGAACGCCAAGGTGTACCTGGCGCTCAACACGTACCCCGACAGTGCGCGGCTGAAGGACTGGCATGCGGCGGTGGACAAGGCCGCCACGCTGGGCTGCGATGCGATCATCGCGGCGGAGATGGGCGTGCTGGATTACGCGGCGCGCACCCATCCGGGCCTGCCACGCCACCTCTCGGTACAGGGCTCGGCCACCACCGCACCGGCGCTGCGCTATGCCTACGAGCGCTTCGGCATCAGCCGCGCCGTGTTGCCGCGCGTGCTGTCCATCCAGCAGGTGGAGCGGCTGTGCCAGAACTCGCCGGTGGCGATCGAGGTATTCGCGTTCGGCAGTCTGTGCATCATGGTGGAGGGGCGCTGCCAGCTGTCCAGCTATGTGACCGGCGCTTCGCCCAACCGGCACGGCGTCTGCTCACCGGCAAAGTTCGTGCGCTGGGACGAACACGGCGACGGCAGCCGTAGCGTGCGGCTCAACGACGTACTGATCGACGAATTCAAGCCGGACGAGCCGGCGGGCTACCCCACGGTCTGCAAGGGCCGCTTCGACGTCGGCAACGAAATCTTCCACGCGCTGGAAGAACCGACCAGCCTCAACACCATGGAACTGCTGCCGCGCCTGAAACAGGCGGGCGTCGTCGCGCTGAAGATAGAAGGCCGGCAACGCGGCGTGGCCTATGTCACATCGGTCACGCGTACGTGGCGCAAGGCGTTGGATCGCCTGGCTGCCGATGAAGCGCGCTGGCAACTGCAGCCGGAGTGGCAAGCCGAACTCTCGCGCCACGCCGAAGGCCACCAGACCACGCTGGGCCCGTATCACCGCGCGTGGCATTGAGCCCGCGCGAACACCAATGGACTTGCCATGACTGACACCGTCGCCACGCCGGCCTACGCCACTGCACCCGAATTCCCGGTGACGCTCGAACAGCCAAACCGCGTGAAGCTGAGTCTCGGCCCGATGCAGTACTTCTGGCCGCGCGAGCGCACCCTCGCCTTCTACCGCGAGGCCATCCAGTGGCCGCTGGACATCGTCTATCTGGGTGAGACCGTGTGCAGCAAGCGGCGCGAACTGCGCACCGTCGAATGGATCGGGCTGGCCGAGGAACTGGCGGCGTCCGGCAAGCAGATCGTGCTGTCGTCCCTGGCGCTGATCGAGGCCGAGTCGGAGCTGGGCGTGCTCAATCGGCTGGTCTCACACGGCGGCTTCTGGGTGGAGGCGAACGACCTGTCGGCGGTGCAGTTGTGCCGCGAGCGCGGCACGCCATTCGTCGCCGGGCCGGCACTCAACGTCTACAACCACCGCGCGCTGGCGATGCTGGCCGAGGATGGCCTGCGCCGCTGGGTGCCGGGCGTGGAACAGGGCCACGCGCTCATCCGCGAGTTGAAGGACGCGTACGTGCAGGACGGCCACGCCATGCCTGAGCTGGAGGTGATCGCCTGGGGGCGGTTGCCGCTGTCGTATTCGGCACGCTGCTTCACCGCGCGCGCGCTGGACATCGCCAAGGACCAGTGCGGCTTCCGCTGCATCGACTACCCGGACGGGCTGCCGCTGGCCACGCGCGAAGGGCGCGCCTTCCTGCGCATCAATGGCATCCAGGTGCAGGGCGAGGAGATCACCGATCTCGGTCCGGAGCTGCCGGACCTGCGCGCGTTGGGGGTGGACATCCTGCGCCTGTATCCGCAGGCCGAGGGCATGGAGGCGGTGGTGCGGCACTTCAACCTGGCGCGCGACAGCCTGACGCCGCCACCACGCATTGGCCATCGCAACGGTTATTGGCACGGCGAACCGGGCATGCGCCCGGTCGCCGCCTGAGCCGTCAGACGCGGCCGAACACCAGGGTACCGTTGGTACCGCCGAAGCCGAAGCTGTTGGACATCACGGTGTCCAGCTGGGTCTCGCGGCTCTCGCGCACGATGGGGTAACCGGCGGCACGCTCATCGAGGTTGCTGATGTTGGCCGAACCGGCCATGAAGCCGTCACGCATCATCAGCAGGCAGTAGATCGCCTCGTGCACCGAGGCGGCGCCCAGCGAGTGGCCGGACAGCGCCTTGGTGGACGACAGTGCCGGCACGGCGTCGCCAAACACCTTGCGCACCGCTTCCAGCTCGGTCACGTCGCCCAGCGGCGTGGAAGTGCCGTGGGTGTTGAGGTAATCGATGGGGCGGTCGAGCCCGGCCATCGCCATCTGCATGCAGCGCACCGCGCCCTCGCCCGACGGAGCGACCATGTCGGCGCCATCGGAGGTGACGCCGTAGCCCAGCAGTTCGGCGTAGATCTTCGCGCCGCGCGCCTTGGCGTGCTCGTAGTCTTCCAGTACCAGCATGCCGCCACCGCCGGCGATGACGAAGCCATCGCGGTCGGCGTCGTAGGGGCGCGAGGCATTGGCCGGCGTCTCGTTGAACGAGGTGGACAGCGCGCCCATCGCGTCGAACTGGCAGGTCATGCCCCAGTGCACTTCCTCGCCGCCGCCAGCGAACATGATGTCCTGCGCGCCGTGGCGGATCATGTCGGCAGCCGCGCCGATGCAGTGTGCTGACGTGGCGCACGCGGCCGACAGCGAATAGCTGACGCCCTTGATGGCGAATGCGGTGGCCAGCGCGGCCGACACGGTGGAGCACATCGTGCGCGGCACCATGTACGGGCCAACCTTGCGGACGCCGCGGTTGCGCATGAGGTCGGCCGTTTCGATCTGCCACTGCGGCGAACCACCACCGGAACCGGCGATCACGCCCGTGCGCAGCTGGCTCACCTGCTCCGGCGTGAGGCCGGCGTTGGCGATGGCGTCGCGCATGGACACGGTGGCATAGGCCGCCGCATCGCCCATGAAACGCTTCTGCTTGCGGTCGATCTCGGCATCGAGGTCGATCTGCGGGATGCCGGCAACGTGGCTGCGCAGCCCCATTTCGGCATAGTCGGGTTGGAAGGTGATGCCCGCGCGCCCTTCGCGCAGCGAGGCCGACACGCTGTCCAGGTCATTGCCCAGGCACGAGACGATGCCCAGTCCGGTTACGACGACACGGCGCATTTCAGAAACCCTCGGTGGAGGAGAACAGGCCCACGCGCAGGTCCTTCGCGACATAGATCTCGCGGCCGTCCACCAGGGTACGACCGTCGGCGATCACCAGCTCCAGCTTGCCGCGCATCACGCGGCGGATGTCGATCTCGTAGCTCACGACCTTGGCGTCGGGCAGCACCTGGCCGCTGAACTTCACTTCACCCACACCCAGCGCGCGGCCACGGCCCGGGGCGCCCAGCCACGGCAGGTAGAACCCGGTGAGCTGCCACATGGCATCCAGGCCCAGGCAGCCCGGCATGACCGGATCGCCGAGGAAGTGGCATTCGAAGAACCACAGGTCCGGGTTGATATCCAGTTCGGCACGGATCACGCCCTTGCCGTACTGGCCGCCTTCGGTGGCGATGTGGGTGATGCGGTCGAACATCAGCATCGGCGGCGCGGGCAGGCGCGCATTGCCGGGTCCGAACATCTCGCCGCGGGCACAGGCAAGCAGCTGCTCGCGGTCGAGCGAGGACGGTCTGGTCATGGGGGAGTTCACCGTGGAAAAACGCGATTCTGGCGACAAACTTTCTAGGGCGTACTGACCTGCGTCAATGGCCAGTTTCCGTACGGATGCGTAGGTCAAACGCTTGTTTTTCCAGTTTCTGCACAACTGTACTGCTGCAGGCCGCGCCGGCATTGACTCTCACGTTCCACGGCCCGGCGGCGTTCCGTTCAGGCGGCGCGCCACGCATCTTTGGTCGCATGCCCGGCCGTGGGGCCATCGTCACGAAAATGCGCGCCCAGACTGCGCTGCCTGCGCAACGCTGCCCCGACCACCGAGCGGGCCAACGCCCCCTGCCAACCGACGTGTGCCAGGGCGTCACAGTCGCGCAATGCGACCTGCAACAACGCGCCCGTACGCAACGGCCCCATCGCCTGGGTCATCAGGCCACGCAACCGGTTCAGTGGCCCGACGTCGAGCGAGGGACCGCGATGCAGGAACTTGAAGGATCGTCCACCACTCGGGGCGCTGTCGGCATCACGGAGCGCTTGGGCCAATCGCTGTCCGAACACCACGCCCTCCAGCAATGAATTGCTCGCCAGACGGTTGGCCCCATGCACGCCGTTGCAGGCCACTTCGCCCACCGCATACAAGCCGGGCAGCGACGTGCGTCCGTCTGCATCGGTAGCGATACCGCCCATGTGGAAGTGCGCGGCAGGCGTCACGGGAATCGGCTGCAGGCGGGGATCGATGCCGTGTGCGAGGCAGGCCGCCAGCACGGTGGGAAACGCGCTTTCGAAATCGTCACCGACGTGGCGCGCATCCAGCCATGCGCCGCCGGCCTCGCAGGCGGACCACACCTGGCGCGCGACGACATCACGGGGCGCGAGGTCGCCCAAAGGGTGCACGCCGGCCATCAACGGTTGCCCGTGCATGTCCAGCAGGCGCGCGCCGGCACCGCGCAGCGCCTCTGTCACGAGCGGCAGGCTGTGCACGCCCGGCATGGCCAGCGCCGTGGGGTGGAACTGCACGAACTCGAGGTCACGCGTGGCCGCACCTGCGGCGAGGGCCAGCGCAAGACCGCTGCCATCCGCATCGGCGGGATTACTGGTGTGTGCAAACAAGCCGCCAACACCCCCGGTGGCCAACACCACCGCGCGGCCCTCCACGGCGGACTGGCTGCCATCGGCGCGAGTGACGCACACGCCACAGACATGGCCGTTGCGCAGCATCAGGCCGTCCACGTCGACGCCCGCCTGCCTTTCGATGTGTGGCGCCGTGCGCGCGGCTGCCACCAGGGCCGCCATCACCCGCGCGCCGGTGGCGTCGCCGCCTGCATGGACGATGCGCGGGCGGTCGTGCCCACCTTCCCGCCCCAGCAGCAATGCACCGCTGTTGTCGCGATCGAATACGACACCTCGTTGCTGCAGCCATTCGAGCGCCTGGACGGCACCGCTGGTCAGCAGTTCGACCATGGCCCCGTCGTTGTGGTGGCTGCCCGCCACGCAGGTGTCATGCGCGTGCGCAGCCGTGCTGTCACCCGGCGCAATGGCGGCGGCAATACCGCCCTGCGCCAACGTGCTGGCCGCGCCGTTGCTGCCGGGGCTGCGCGTCAACAGCAGCACGGGCGCGGGCGCGGCGGCCAACGCGGTGACGAGGCCGGCGATACCACCGCCCACCACGATGATCGGCGCGGAGGTTTCCATCAGACGCGTTCGCGGCGCCCCACCGCCAACATGCGCTCCAGCGCGCGGCGCGCACGGACGGCGACATCCTCGGGCACGTGCACTTCATGCTTCAGGTCTCTCAGGCACGCGTGGATGTTCTGCAACGTGATCCGCTTCATGTGCGGGCACAGGTTGCACGGCTTGATGAACTCCACCTGCGGGAAGCGATCGCGCAGGTTGTCGGCCATCGAGCACTCCGTGATCATGGCCACCCGCTGCGGTTTTTCCTTGGCCAACCATTGGCCCATCGCGCTGGTGGAGCCAACGAAATCCGCCTCCGCCAACACCTCCGGCGGACATTCCGGGTGCGCCACGATCTTCGCGTCGAAGCGCTCGCGCGTATGGCGGGCTTCCATTGCGGTGAACTTCTCGTGCACCTCACACTGGCCGTGCCACAGCACCAGCTCCACGTCGGTCTGCGTGGCCACCCATGCGCCGAGGTAACGATCGGGCAGGAAGATGACCTTGCCCATGCCGAACTCGGTGGCCACCGCGTCCACCACCTGCACGGCGTTTGCGGAGGTGCAGCAGGCGTCGGACTCGGCCTTCACCGCGGCCGACGTGTTGACGTAGCTGACCACGGGCACGCCCGGGTGCTGGACACGCAGCGCGCGCACGTCGTCGGCGGTGATCGACGAGGCCAGCGAGCAGCCTGCCTCCAGGTCGGGGATCAGCACGGTCTTGCCGGGCGCCAGGATCTTGGCGCTCTCGGCCATGAAGTGGACGCCGCACAGCACGATGAGGTCGGCATCGCAGTCGGCCGCCGCCTGCGCCAGCGCCAGCGAATCGCCGGTTACGTCGGCCACGCCGTGGAAGATCTCGGGCGACTGGTAACTGTGGGCCATGATTTTGGCGCCGCGCTCGCGCTTGAGCCGGTTGATGGCATCGATCCACGGCAGGTGCAGGGGCACCTCCAGGCACGGCACCAGTTGCTCGAGCTTGGCGCTGAGATCCGTGTACTGCTCGGCCAGTTCAGGGGTCCATTGCGGTCGGGCGGCGGTTGGGGCGTTGTCGGACATGGCGTGCTGGGAATCCATCAAGTGCGATCAACCGCAGCGACGATGCGTCACCGGGTTGCCGTGGTGTGCGTTCAAGTGCGGGTCGCCCGTTGGCGGATGCGGCCTTCAGGTATTCGGGGTTGTGCTGGCCCGGTAGGCGCTGCGGGCCGCATTGGCCAGACGCGCGCCGCGATTGAGCGCAATGCGCAGTCCGAGGGGCACCCGCTCCCACGGCAGGCGATCGAGCAGGTTGCGAGCGGTCAACCCCAACTCGGTGTCACCCGTGAGGACGAGCCGCCGCTGGAAGAACAGCGTATCCGCATCTTCCAGGCGCCCGGCGAGCAGCAACAGGTCGGTGACGGTGCCGCGCACGGTTGCTTCGGCCGGCGCATCGACCACCACCAACCGGGGACCTTGCAGCTCCACCACCCAGCGCAGGCCGAGGTCGCTGACTTCAATGCCCAGCCGGCGGCCGTCCATGAATTCAAGCGCCCCGCCCGCCAAGGGACCTGCCAGCACCTTGGCCATGGCGCGCTCCAGCAACCGCCGCTGCATGGCGGGGGGCACGGCGCGGAGCACCGGTGCAACGCGGCGCGGCGGGGGAATCAAACGCAACAGGCGGTGTGCCGACGTGGGCACGAACTGGGGTCGAGTGTGCATGGTGGACACGATCATGCCGCCCCTGCCCCCCACACTACCTTGATCCGGATCAGTTGCGAGTCCCTGTTCGCGACACGCATCACCGATGGCCAGCCCGACAACCCCCATGGCAACCTCCGGGGCCAAGCCCAGTGCCGACGCCAGCGCCGCGGCGCGCGCCCGTACCCGTTGCTCGCGCGCGGGGTCGCGCCCCTGCCCACCCGTACGCGCCTTGAGCCGCCCGGCCATGCGCGCCAGGCGCGCGCGCGCCGCAAGCAGCACCACCAGCCCATCGTCGATGCCGTCGATGGCCAGGCGCACCTGCGCCAGCCCGGGTGTGCGCTCACTCATTCCGTTCTCCCTTGTTGAGCGCGTGGGCAACCGGCAGAACGTGCGCCATGTAGACGGCGTCGGCTTCGGCGACATCGAAATCGGCGTGTTTGCGTTTGCGCACGCCGTAATCGGACAGCACCAGGTGCCGATCGGCCGTCACCCCTGCATTGGCCAGGCAGGCAGACACGCAGTGGAGGACGCAACCGTCCAGGGCGAGGATCGCCCGGCCGCTCCGGGCGGTGCGAACCAGGCCGGCCACGCCCCCGCCCACCCCCGCGATGCACGACATTTCCGCCTCGCCGGCACGATCCAGGCGCAAGGCCAGTTGGTTGGCCATCTGGGCCGCACTGGAGCAGCCGGAACATGAGTAGACCAGCGGTAAGGATTTGCTCATTTGCGCTCCTGCAGTTGCCAAACGAACCGTCGGCTGCGCCAACCGACGCCGGACAACGCGGCCAGCATGGTGCCGTGCGCCAGCAGCAATGCACCACCAGCCACACGGGCGGCAGCTGACACCGGCAGCAGAACCGCGATCAACAACGCAACGGCAGCCGCGAGATGAAGCAGCAGCACCGTGTACTTGTCCCGCTCCGGCATCAGCAATTGCACCCCCGGCAGGCGCACGCCCTTGCCGCAGTGACGGTGCAGGCCAATCCACCCCAGGAACGCGACGATCTCCAGTTGCATGCCGACAACCAGCAGGGGCAAGCCAATACCAATGGCCAACACCCCCACCAGCACTGCATGCGCGTCGCCGGCCAGCAGCAGGGACGCGCTGGCCGCCAACGCGATAAGCCCGGCGGCCCAGAACCCCGTCAGCGGCGCCTTGCGCAGGCGCTGCGCACGCATCTGCAACAGCAACCCGGTGGCCGCGAAGACCAAGCCAACGCCACCAACCGAGATCCGGAGCCAAGGCGATGCAACTCCCCGAAACGCAGCAATCACCCCAGCCACCAGGACCACGTAGACACCGGCATGCCACAGCCCTTGCGCACGCTCGCGCGGAGCCGTCAGCCCCTGGAACATTGGCCCCACCAGTCGCGCCACCGACGCCATCAACGCCACGACCCAACCCAGCATGCCCCAGGCGGCGTGGGCATCGGTCAATGGCAACACGGGCATCGTCACCGCGCCGGACAGATCCAGTGTCAGGCACAGGCCGAGCAACGCCGTGACCACACCCGCCACGATGGCGCCACCGAGTCCGCAGCGCAGGAAGCGTTGGCCCGCGGCATGGAGCATGCCGGGCAACACCAGCGACGCCAGCAGGACGAAAGCCGCCAACAGTGGGACACCGCCCCACCAGGCCGGCCACGCCTGCGGCCAGCGGAACGCCACGACCAATGCGAACGCGCCCAGGTTCAACAGGCCGTATAGCGATAGCGCGGCGAATCGGCCACCGCGGATGCGCACACCGGCAGCCACCGGCAGGAACTGCAACAGGCTGCCGAACATCGCATTGCCCAGGAATCCAAGGGTGAACGCGTGCACCATCGCCAGCGTGGCACCACCCCATCGGGACGCGAGAACGGGCGCGCCGTCGCACAGCAACAGCACGCCCGCCACGCTCGCCCAAGCCGACGCGGTCAGCAGGAACAGCCGCGGCGTCGACGGCGCCGGCGCCTGCTCAATCGAGAGCTTGGCCATCCGCCGCCGGTCGCTGGATGGCGACCATCACGCCACCATCCGCCGCCGATTCGGCCTGCCACCGCAGGCCACGCGCCGCCAATGCATCCAGCAGCGGCGTCGGCAACAGCGGGGTCAGCACTTCGACCCGTTGGCCCGGCTCCAGCGCATCAGCGGCGGCGAGTGCCTGCAGCAACGGCTCGGGGGCAGGCAATCCGCGCAGGTCGAGCCGAGTCACTGGCCACCGCCCGCAAGCATGTGCGAACCCCGCCACTCCACCTGCAGCCACAGCTTGGTGGTGTCGCGCGAGAAGCCATCAGCCTGGTAATCGGCCACCTTGACCAGCCCGGCCAATCCACCGGGCAGCGGGAACCCAAGCGACGCATTCCACTCACGCCCGTAACGGCCACCGGTGTCAGCTCGGTAGTCATGCCACGCGACCATCCAGTTGAGCTTGCCGTCCAGCCGCCCACGCCCGAACTTGCCGCCCGCGCCCGCATAGCGGTCTTCCAGCCCCCCTGCCGGCGTGACCAGGAACTGGTCTGCCCAGCCATTGAAGGCATGCAGCGTGGCCAACGGCGCCTGCATAGCGGTTACGCCATCGCCCCCCAGATGCTCCCAACCGACGCGCGCGGTGACCTTGCCCTGCGTCCACGTCGGCTCCAGCAGCCAGTAGTCATGCGAGAAGTCACCCGGATTGTCCGCATGGTCGGTCTGGCGTGCGGCCTCAAGGATCCAGCCCGGTCCGCGGCCGTCGCGCACACGGCTGCCCGTCCAACGAGCGCCATAGGTATTCGTGGAGGCACTGGCCACGTCCTGGTCATGATGCAGGTAGGCGTACCCGACGAGCTGCTGCGACGCGCCCTTCCACGCACCGTTGAACAGATGGTCATTGAGATCACGCTCGCGCGCCAGCGGGTTGAGCGCGTCGTCACCCGCAACGCGATGCACCTTGTCGAGCCAGTGGTAGCTGAGCGTCACCGCAGCCGCGGGCTTCCATTGCAATGCGACCGCGTCAAAGGTCTGCTCGTTCTGCCGCCATCCCACGTTGCCTACCCAGCGCTGGTTGTCCAGCGTGATGCGCTGCCGGCCCAGCGTCGCGCCAGCGGTGTTGCCTTTCCATGCCAGCCACGCCTGGTTGAGTTCGGTACCGGTGGGGTCCAGCACGCCGGGATAGCCGGTTTCGCCGTTGGCGCCGCTGTTGTAGTGGTCGTTGGCGGCCGCAACGCCCTCGCCTTCCACGAGCGCCGAAAAGCCCGGGCCGAACGCCGCACGCAGGGCTGCACGCAAACGCACGGTGGACGCCTGCGCCTTAACATCAAATCCGCTATCGTCCACCTGCTCGTGCCGGGCCCTCAGGTCCCACTCGAGTTGCAGGCTGGAGTCCGCAAGCACAGGGAGAGGAGCAAGCACCAGCACGACCGCCGCCAGGGGGCGGCATTCCTTGCGTTTCATGGTTGTTGGCCCGTGATGAATTGGCGCGCAGCCTACGCCGGCCCCACGGCCCCGCCTTGACCGAAGTCAAGCCACCCACCGGTCCACCCCGGCTGGACGCGTAATTTGATTCTGATCATGTATGCCGCCGTCACCGCGCGGCAGTCTTGCCACCGTAGGCCATGTGGCCATTGTTGAAGGGGATGTTCATGAGACGTGTCACTCAGTCGCTGGTCCTCGCAACCGCAGCGCTCGCCATGACGCTGACGGGCTGCGACAGCAGCAAGGAATCGGGCAAGGACACCGCCAAGGCTGAAGCAGCCAAGGACACCGGTGGTTCGCGCAAGGGCGATTTCGGTCCGCCGCAGGGCGAGCCGGTCAAGGCCGTGCTGACCCAGCCGCCGATGGTGCCGCCGGCCACTGGCCGTACCGCACCGGCCAAGGTCATCGTCGAGCTGGAAGTGATCGAGAAGGAGATGCCGATTTCGGAAGGCGTCAGCTACACCTTCTGGACCTTCGGCGGCACGGTGCCGGGCAGCTTCATCCGCGTGCGCCAGGGCGACACGGTGGAGTTCCACCTGAAGAACGCGCCTGACAGCAAGATGCCGCACAACATCGACCTGCACGGCGTGACCGGTCCGGGTGGCGGCGCCGCCTCCAGCTTCACCGCGCCGGGCCACAAGTCGCGCTTCACCTTCAAGGCCCTCAATGCCGGCCTGTACGTGTACCACTGCGCCACCGCGCCGGTGGGCATGCACGTGGCCAACGGCATGTACGGCCTGATCCTGGTCGAGCCGCCGGAAGGGCTGCCGAAGGTCGACAAGGAGTACTACGTGATGCAGGGCGACTTCTACACGAAGGGCAAGTACCGCGAGAAGGGCCTGCAGCCGTTCGACATGGAGAAGGCGATCGAGGAGCACCCGACCTACGTGCTGTTCAACGGCGCCGAAGGTGCGCTCACGGGTGACAAGGCCCTGACCGCCAAGGTTGGCGAGACCGTCCGCCTGTACGTGGGCAACGGTGGCCCGAACCTGGTGTCGAGCTTCCACGTCATCGGCGAGATCTTCGACAAGGTCTGGTACGAAGGCGGCACCCACTTCCAGGAGAACGTGCAGACCACGCTGATCCCGGCCGGTGGCGCCGCGATGATGGACTTCCACCTGGAAGTGCCGGGCAGCTACGTGCTGGTCGACCACTCCATCTTCCGCGCCTTCAACAAGGGTGCCCTTGCGATCCTCAAGGCCGATGGCCCGGAGAACAAGGAAATCTACTCGGGCAAGGAAGTGGACGAGGTCTACCTGGGTGACCGCGCGCAGCCGAACATGGCCGCCGTTGCCACCGCCGCCGCTTCGGCCAAGGCCGGTGCGCTGACCAAGGAAGAGCAGATCAAGGCCGGCCAGGCGCTGTTTGCCGGTACCTGCTCCACCTGCCACCAGGCCAATGGCCAGGGCCTCGAAGGCGTGTTCCCGCCGCTGGCCAACTCGGACTACATCAAGGCTGATCCCAAGCGCGTGGCGAGCGTCATCCTCCACGGACTGGTGGGCCCGGTGAAGGTCAACGGCAAGGACTACAACTCCAACATGCCGCCGATGAACCAGCTGACCGACGACGAAGTGGCCAATATCTCCACCTACGTCCTCAACAGTTGGGGCAACCCGGGTGGCCAGGTCACCAAGGCCGACGCCGCAGCCGCCCGCAAGGCCGCCCCGACCAACGCATCGGGAGGTCACTGAGCCATGCGCCGCCTGGCAGCGATACTCCTGATGGCACTGCCCGTCGCCGGCGTCCTCGCCGCCGGCCCCGGGGGGTACGTCACGCTGCCGGGCGGCACATTCCGCTCGGCCCTGAAGTACGAGGACAGCAACAGCCAGGTACGCATCAAGCCGTTCCAGATGATGCGCACCCCCGTCACGAACGCCGAGTTCCTGGCGTTCGTGAAGGCCAACCCGCAGTGGCAGCGTGGCAAGGTCGCCGGCGTCTTCGCCGAGAACCGCTACCTGTCGCACTGGGCCGGCCCACAGGCACTGGGCCCCAGCGCCCAACCCCAACAACCGGTGGTGTGGGTCAGCTGGTTCGCCGCTGACGCGTACTGCCAATCGCAAGGCGCGCGCCTGCCCACGTGGTCCGAGTGGGAGTACGTGGCCGCCGCCGACGAGACCCGCCGCGACGCGCGCCGCGACCCCGCCTGGCGCGAACGCATCCTCAACTGGTACTCGCGCTCCTCCAAGACCGCCCTGCCCCGCGCCGGCCTGCAGGCGCCCAACACCTATGGCGTGCAGGACATCCACGGCCTTGTGTGGGAATGGACCGAGGACTACTCCGCCATGCTGGTGGACTCGGACAACCGCAACCAGGGCGATGCAGACAAGACCCGCTTCTGCGGCGCCGGCGCCCTGTCGATGAACGACCGCGACAACTACGCGGTACTGATGCGCGTGGCGATGCTCTCGTCGCTCGGCGGGCAGGACACCACCGGCAACCTCGGCTTCCGCTGCGCCAAGGACGTGAAATGAAGACTTTCCTGCTGGCCGCACTCGCTCCTTTCGCCCTCGCCTTCGGACTGGCACAGGCCGCGCCCAAGTCCGCGCCGCTGCCGTCGGATTCGGTGTACCAGCTCAACGCGCCGCTGGTGGACCAGCAGGGCCGCAAGCTGCGCCTGGCCGACAAGCGCGGCAAGGTGCAGCTGGTGTCGATGTTCTACACCTCGTGCAAGTTCATCTGCCCGCTGATCATCGACAGCGGCAAGGCCATCGAGCGCTCGCTGACGCCCGCCGAGCAGCAGAAGCTGGGCATCCTGCTGATCAGCATGGACCCACAGCGCGACGACCCGACCAAGCTGGCCACCGTGTTCAACAAGCGCAAGCTCGACCCGGCGCGTTGGACGCTGGCCAGCCCCACGCCCGGCGACGTGCGCGCCATCGCGGGCGTCCTTGGTATCCGCTACCGCCAGCTTGAAGACGGCGAGTTCAACCACACCAGCGCGCTGGTGCTGCTGGACGCCAATGGCCGCGTACTGACCCGGACCGAGCAGATGGGCACGCGTCCGGATCCGGAGTTCGTTGCCGCCGTGCGCAAGGCCCTTGCGGCCCCGGCTGCCAAACCCAAGCGCTAGCCGGAGGCCAGGCGACCCAGCGTCGCCACCGCCTCGGCCATCCGCGCGTCGAAGGGATGGCCGCAATTGAGCCGCAGGCAGTGGCCGAAGCCACGACTGGGCGAGAACATCGGCCCTGGCGCCAGGCTCATGCCATGGGCCAACGCCCGTTGCCGCAATGCCAATGCATCGCTGCCGGCGGGCAACTCCAGCCAGAGGAAATAGCCGCCCAAGGGACGCGTCACGCGCGTTTCCACCGGGAACGCCTCGGCAATCGCCGCCACGTACTGCGCCTGCTGCTGCGCCAATCGCTCACGCAGGCGGCGCAGGTGCCGCTCGAACCCGCCCCCTTCCAGATAGCCGGCGATGGCCAATTGCGCCGGCACATTGGTGTTGAGCGTGGAGGTGAGCTTGTTCCGCGCCACGCGCGTGCGAAAACGGCCCGGCGCCACCCACCCGATCCGGTACCCCGGCGCCAGGCACTTGGAAAACGACCCGCAGTGCAACACCAGCCCATCGCGGTCATAGGCCTTGGCCGGCGGTGGCCGCACGGGCTGGTGGTGCAGGTCCGCGTAGACGTCGTCTTCCACCAGCGGAATCCCATTCCGGGCCAGCAACTCCACCAGCGCGCGCTTGTTGGCGTCGGGCATGGTGCAGCCCAGCGGGTTCTGGAAGGTCGGCATCAACCAGCACGCCTTGGGTGCGTGCCGCGCGATGGCTTGTGCCAGCGCGTCAAGATCCACGCCCTCGCGGGGGTGCGTGGGCACCTCGATGGCTTGCAGCCCTTTGCGCTCCAGCACCTGCAAAGTGACGTAGAAGCACGGCGACTCCACCAGCACCGCATCGCCGGGCTTCGTCACCGCCGCGATGCTCAGGCTCAAGGCCTCCATCGCGCCGTTGGTGATGATGATGTCGTCGGCCGACACATCAATGCCCTCCACCAGGTAGCGCCGCGCGATCTGCCGGCGCAGCGAAACCTGCCCGGGGGTCAGGTCGTCGACCGTGCTCCACGGGTCCAGATGCGTGGCCGCCTTAGCCAACGCACGGCCCAACCGCTGCAGCGGAAACAACAGGGGACTGGGAAAGGCGGAGCCGAAGGGCACCCGGTCGCGGTCCATGCTCGATTGCAGCACCTGGAACACCAGGTCGCTGATGTCCACCGGCCGCGACGCCCCGTCCGGCCGCGAGGCAGCCTCGGGCTCCGGCGGCAGGCGCACCGGCTCACGGGCGACGTAGTAACCCGACCGCGGCCGCGACTCCACCAGCCCGCGGCCTTCCAGCAGGTAATACGCCTGGAACACGGTGGACGGGCTGATCTTCCGCGCCGCGCAGGTCTCCCGGACCGACGGCAGGCGCTCGCCGGGTTGGAGCAGTCCGCTCTGGATGGAGCGGGCGATGTCGTCGGCGAGGGTTTCGTAGCGCTTCAAGGCAAACTGATATGGTTTTTTCGCCTAATTCTGATTCTACAAGGACTGATACGGTCGGCGTATCCTGTCCTCCCCCGCCCCGAGATGCGCCCGTGAACCCGGAGATCGAGCTCAACCTGGCCCTGATCCTGTTCATTCCATGGTTTTCGATCCTGGCCGTGCTGTTCTGGTGCTTCCCGCGCCGGCCACGCAATGCGGCACGCACGGCCTTCGACTCCATCTCGCTGATCGGCGCGACGGGAGCTGCGTTCGCGGGCATGCACTGGAGCATGCTCAATGCCGACCCCAGCCATGGCGCAATGTGGAAGCAGGTCCTGGCGACCTCAGTGGCCTACGGACTGTTCCTTGGGGTGATGACGGCGGCCTTGCTCCTGCGCTGGCGCTGGTTGCGCAGCGCCGCGGGTTGACCGCTCCAATGCCCCCAGGCCGCTCGGCGGCCATGAAGCCGTGCTCCATACGTTGGTCACTTGATCTGGATCAAGTCCCCTGCCGCACGCCCCCGCAAAATATCGTTAACCCTCGTCGAAGGTATTCCCATGACTTATAACGATGTCTCGCGCCCCGGCAGCGCGGGCGCCGGCTTGGCCGGTTACTACAACGACCGCGTGGTCCGGCAATTCGCCGTCGCCACCGTCCTGTGGGGCATAGTCGGCATGCTGGTGGGCGTGATCATCGCCGCCCAGCTGTACTGGCCCACGCTGGGTGAAGGCATTCCGTGGCTCAGCTACGGCCGCCTGCGCCCGCTGCACACCAACGCGGTGATCTTCGCCTTCGGTGGCTCCGCGCTGTTCGCCACCAGCCTGCACGTGGTGCAGCGCACCTGCCACGTCCGGCTGATCTCGGACAAGCTGGCCGCCTTCGTGTTCTGGGGCTGGCAGGCGGTGATCGTGTCCGCGGCCATCACCCTGCCGCTGGGCATCACCCAGAGCAAGGAGTACGCCGAGCTCGAATGGCCGATCGACATCCTGATCACCATCGTCTGGGTGGCCTACGCGGTGCTGTTCTTCGGCACCATCGCCAAGCGCAAGGTCAAGCACATCTACGTCGCCAACTGGTTCTACGGTGCGTACATCATCGCCATCGCGCTGTTGCACATCGTCAACAACCTGGCGCTGCCGGCCAGCCTGACCAAGTCGTACTCGGCCTACACCGGCGCCGTCGACGCCATGGCGCAGTGGTGGTACGGCCACAACGCGGTGGGCTTCTTCCTGACCGCCGGCTTCCTGGGAATGATGTACTACTACGTTCCCAAGCAGGTGCAGCGCCCGATCTACTCCTACCGCCTGTCGATCGTGCACTTCTGGGCGCTGATCGCCGTGTACATGTGGGCCGGCCCGCACCACCTGCAGTACACCGCGCTGCCTGACTGGGCGCAGTCGCTGGGCATGGTGTTCTCGCTGATCCTGCTGGCCCCGTCGTGGGGTGGCGCGATCAACGGCGTGATGACCCTGTCGGGCGTGTGGCACAAGCTGCGCACCGACCCGATCCTGAAGTTCCTGATCGTGGCCATCTCGTTCTACATGATCGCGACCTTCGAAGGTCCGATGATGTCGATCAAGACGGTCAACTCGCTCAGCCACTACACCGACTGGACCGTGGGCCACGTGCACGCCGGCGCCCTGGGCTGGGTGGCCATGATCTCCATCGGCTCCATCTACGCGCTGCTGCCGCGCATGCTGGGCCTGAAGGAGATGTACTCCACCAAGCTGATCGACACCCACTTCTGGATCCACACCATCGGCGTGGTGTTCTACATCGCCTCGATGTGGATCGCGGGCGTCATGCAGGGCCTGATGTGGCGCGCCACCAACGACGACGGCACGCTGACCTACACCTTCGTGGAGGCGCTGAAGTTCACCTATCCGTACTACCTGGGTCGCCTGTTCGGCGGTCTTCTGGTGCTGTCCGGCATGTTGCTGATGGCCTGGAACGTGTGGAAGACCTACCAGCAGGTCAAGGAAATCGCCCCGCAGCCGCTGCTCCCGCCCGACGTCGCCGACGCGCGCGCCTGAGCCCGAGGACCCGACATGAGCAACAACAACCCCAACGTCCATGAGAAGGTCGAGAAGAACGTCGGCCTGATGGCGGTGCTGATCGCGGTGGCCGTGTCCTTCGGTGGCCTCGCCGAGATCGTGCCGCTGATGTTCCAGGCCGAGACCATCCAGCCGCTGCCGGGCGTGAAGCCTTACCCGGCGCTGCAGCTGGCCGGTCGCGACGTGTACATCCGCGAGGGCTGCTACAACTGCCACTCGCAGATGGTCCGCACCCTGCGCTTCGAAACCGAGCGCTACGGCCACTACTCGCTGGCGGGCGAGTCGGTCTACGACCGTCCGTTCCAGTGGGGCTCCAAGCGCACCGGGCCCGACCTGGCGCGCGTGGGCGGCCGCTACTCCGACGACTGGCACCGCGTGCACCTGATCAACCCGCGCGACGTGGTGCCCGAGTCCAACATGCCCAGCTTCCCGTGGCTGGCCAAGAACCAGGTCGACGGTGCCCAGATCACCCAGCACATGCGCACCCTGCAGAAGCTGGGCGACCCGTACTCCGACGCGGAGGTCGCCAAGGCCGCCGCCGACGTGCAGGGCAAGACCGAACTCGACGCCGTGGTCGCCTACCTGCAGGGCCTCGGCAAGCACGCCCCACGAGGAGGCTGACCATGGTGTCCGGCATCGTCACCGCCATCCTGCTGCTGACCTTCATCGCCGGATGGGCGTGGGTCTGGAGTCCGCGGCGCAAGCGTGAATTCGACGAGGCAGCGCAGCTGCCCCTCAACGACAACGATCTGGAGAACAGCCGATGAGCACTGGCTGGTCGTGGTACATCATCGTCATTGCGGCGATCAACATTGCCGGTTACACGTGGCTGCTGTGGTGGACGGCCAAGCGCCGCCCCGGCGACCCCAAGCCGGAAGACACCAGCCATGTCTGGGACGGCGACATCACCGAGTACAACAAGCCGCTGCCGAAGTGGTGGATCAACCTGTTCTACATCACCATCGTCTTCGCGCTGGGTTACCTGACCTGGTACGGCGGCTGGGGCAACTACGACGGCACCAGCAAGTGGTCGTCCAAGCAGGAGCATGCGCAGGACAAGGCGCGCGAGGACGCCAAGCTGGAGAAGACCTTCGCGCCGTACCAGGGCCAGTCGATCGACGTGCTGGCCAAGGACCCCAAGGCGGTGGCGCTGGGCCGGTCGATCTTCGGCAATACCTGTTCCACCTGCCACGGCGCGGCGGCCACGGGAGCCATCGGCTACCCCAACCTGACCGACAAGATCTGGCACTGGGGCGGCGCACCGGAGCAGGTGCTGGAGACGGTGCTCAATGGCCGTGAAGGCGTGATGCCGGAGTGGGGCAAGGTGCTGACCGGCATGGGCGGCGACAACGCGGTGGACTACGTCATCGCGTACGTCCGCACGCTGAGTGGCCAGGGCAGCCTGCAGAACGACTTCATGGCCGCCCGCGGCAAGACGCTGTACGACGGCGTCTGCGTGGCCTGCCACGGCGTGGACGGCAAGGGCAACCAGGCCATGGGCGCACCCGACCTGACCGACGACTACTGGTTGTACGGCGACAGCAAGGAAAGCCTGCGCCAGACCATCTCCACCGGCCGTCATGGCATCATGCCCGCACACCGCGAGCTCCTTGGCGAAACCCGTTCGCGTCTGGTGGCGGCGTACGTGTGGTCCCTGTCCAACACCGCCTCCGGAAGCGCGAACCCGCAATCCGGACAGCAGGCCCAATGACGGACTTCACCCAGCCCCGTTTCGACCACGAACCGCGGCCGATGGCCCAGAGGATCGGCGCGATCCTCTGGCCCAGCTTCTTCGCGGCCGGCGTGTCGACGATGGTGTTCTTCGCCTTCGTCGACCCGCTGGCGCTGCGGGACATGACGTTCCCGCAGATCGAGATCAGCCGCGGGCTGGGTTACAGCATCGGCTTCTTCATGTTCTGGCTGGCTACCGCGTCGGCCAGCTTCTTCACCTGGATCCTGCTGCGTCCGGCCAGCCGCTTCAACAAGCCGCTGCCGCCGGAATGACCGGAAGGCAATGAGCAAGAAAATCCCCCTAGACCTGCTCGATGACGGAGGCTCCGGCCCCTATATCAGCGAGCGGAAGATCTATCCGCGCGACGTGTCCGGACCGCTGAACCGCCTTCGGGTGGCAGCGGTCTTCTGGCTGCTGGGCATGTTCTACCTGTTCCCGTGGCTCAGTTGGGACGGCCGTCAGGCGGTGCTGTTCGACCTGCCGGCGCGCAAGTTCTACGTCTTCGGGCTGACCTTCTGGCCGCAGGACTTCCTGTTCCTGGCGCTGCTGCTGATCATCGCCGCGATGGCGCTGTTCTTCTTCACCGCCCTCGCCGGCCGCCTGTTCTGCGGGTATGCGTGCCCGCAGACGGTGTGGACCGAGGTGTTCCTGTGGATGGAGAGCGCCATCGAGGGCGACCGCCACAAGCGCATGAAGCTCGATGCAGGCCCCTGGACCCGCGAGAAGGTGCTGCGCAAGGGCAGCAAGCACGTGGTGTGGCTGCTGTTCGCACTGTGGACCGGCTTCACCTTCGTGGGCTTCTTCACGCCCATCAAGGACTTGGCCGCACGCGCGCCCTTGGGCTGGGGCGGCTGGGAAACCTTCTGGGTGTTCTTCTACGCGCTGGCCACTTGGGGCAACGCCGGCTTCCTGCGCGAACAGGTGTGCAAGTACATGTGCCCGTACGCGCGCTTCCAGAGCGCGATGTTCGACCGCAACACCCTGATCATCGCCTACGACCCGATGCGCGGCGAACCGCGTGGCCCGCGCAAGCGCGGCCTGGTCAGCAGCGTACTGGAGCGCGGCCGCGGCCTGCTCGACCAGCTCACGGCCTACGACTACGTGTTCCGCGCCAGCCGCCACCCCAGCGCGGCCGACCAGCAGGCGCAGGCGCGCGGCACCATCACCCTGGCCGGCGCCGGCGCCGAGGCCGCCCCTTTGCCCAAGTTCGCGCCGGAAGAACTGGGCGACTGCATCGACTGCACCATGTGCGTGCAGGTCTGCCCCACCGGCATCGACATCCGCAACGGCCTGCAGTACGAGTGCATTGCCTGCGGCGCGTGCATCGACGCCTGCGACGACATCATGGACAAGATGGGTTACCCGCACGGGTTGATCCGCTATTCCACCCAGAACGCCATCGACGGCAAGTCCACCCGCGTGCTGCGCCCCCGCATCTTCATCTACGGCACCCTGCTGCTGGGCCTGATCGTGGCCTGGGCCTGGGGCGTGGGTACCCGCAGCCCGCTGATCGCCGAAGTGCTGCGCGACCGCAATGCGCTGTTCCGCAGCGTGGGCGAACAGACCGAGAACGGCTACACGCTGAAGGTGATCAACAAGACCGACAAGCCGCAGGCCTACACGCTGACGCTGGAAGCCGACACCGCGGGCATCACCCTGCCTGGCGCGCCGGTCACCATCAAGGCCACGCCGCAGGAACTGGTTTCGCGCGCGGTGACCCTGTCCGCGCCGGCCGACGTGCATGGCCGGCATGACGTGCGCTTCGTGATCACCGGTGCCGATGGCGCCACCCGCGAAGTCGTCAACTCCACCTTCTTCGGACCCCTGCAATGAGTGACAAGCGTTCCCCGTGGCGGGAGCCGATCGTGTGGCTGATCGTCGCGCTGCCCGCGGTGGCGGTGATTGGCGGCATCGTGATGGTCGTGGTCTCCAGCCGCGCCGGCAACATCGATGCGGTGTCTGACAACGTGCAGCGCACGGCGCAGATCCAGACCACCGACCTGGGCCCCGACGAGCGCGCCAAGCAGCTCGGCCTGGGCGCGGTATTCCGTATTGCCAAGGACGGGGTGCAGGTATTCCCCGCCAGCGGCACCTTCGATCGCACGCAGACCCTGCACCTGGCGTTGCAGCACCCCAACCGCGGAGAGGAAGATCTGAAGGTCGACCTCAAGCCGGACGAACTGGGCTGGAGCGCACCGCTGGACGTGGACGGTGGCCATGACTGGAGCCTGCAGCTGACCAGCGCGAGTGGCGACTGGCGCCTGCGCGGCCGCCTGCCCCGTGGCCAGCAGGCCGCGCACCTGGGCTCCTCGCTCGCCGAGCAGTGAACAGTCCCGCCTGTAACGCCTGCTACCACTGCGGAGAGCCCCTGCCCCACGACGCGGTCCGCCTGTCGGTGGATGGCGTGGAGCGCGGATTCTGCTGCACGGGCTGCAGCGCGGCCGCAGCATGGATCGAAGACGCTGACCTGGGCGATTACTACCGGCTGCGCAGTGATGCCGCCTCGCGGGTGGATGTCGTAGCGGCGGACTACCGCATCTGGGACCGCGAGGACGTGGTCGGCGGACACACCCGCGACATTGCCGGCGGCCGCGAGATCACCGTACTCACCGACGGCATGCGCTGCGCCGCCTGCGCGTGGCTGATCGACCGCGCACTGCAGCGCCAGCCCGGCGTGCTGGACGCCGGTGCAAACGCGGTGACCGGCCGCATCCGTATCGGTTGGGACCCGGCGCGCACGACCCTGTCGGCGCTGCTGGCCAAACTCGCGGCCCTCGGCTATCGCCCGTTCCTGGCCTCGGGCGAGGAAAGCGAACGCCAGCGCCGGCGCGAGCGCAACCGCTGGCTGGTGCGCATAGGCCTGGCCGGTCTCGGCTCGATGCAGGCAATGATGTTGGCCGAGGCGCTCTATCTCGACACCGCCAACCAGATGAGCATCCCGACCCGCGACTTCTTCCGCTGGGTGACGTTCCTGGTATCCACGCCGGTGGTGTTCTATTCCGGCTGGCCGTTCATCAGCGGCATGTGGCACGAATGGCGCGGCCGCCGGCTCGGCATGGACACGCTGATCGCCAGTGCCACGCTGCTCGCCTACGCCGCCAGCGTGATCGAAACCATCCGCGGCGGCCCGCACGTCTGGTACGACGCGGCGGTGATGTTCGTGTTCCTGCTGCTGGTCGCGCGCATGCTGGAGCAGCGCGGACGCAACATCGCCAGCGCGCAGGTCGATGCGTTGGCGCGTGCGCGACCCACGCTGGCCACGCGCGAAGGCGCCGATGGCCAACCAGAACAAGTGCCGGTCAACGCGCTGCAGGTTGGGGACATCGTGCGCGTCGCCGCCGGCGAGCCGATGCCTGCCGACGGCACGGTGCTCGACCATGCCGCCGCGGTGGACGAATCCCTGCTGACCGGCGAATCGACGCCCGTATCGAAGGCCGTGGGTGATGCGGTGTTCGCTGGCAGCTACTGCCGCGAGACCACCGCGCGCATGCGCATCTCCGCCATCGGCGCACAGACGCGGCTGTCGCAACTCACCCGACTGGTGGAACGCGCACAGGGCGAGCGGCCGCCGCTGGCCCGCACCGCCGACCGCATCGCCTCGTGGTTCGTCGCGGCCCTGCTGCTGGTGGCCGCGGTGGTGTACGCGGGCTGGCGCGTTTACGACCCCTCGCGCGCGTTCGAGGTGCTGCTGGCGCTGCTGGTGGTGAGCTGCCCGTGCGCCTTGTCGCTGGCGATCCCTGCGGCACTGGCAACCGCCCACGGCGCGCTGGCGCGGATGGGCGTGCTGGCGTTGCGGCCCGGCGCATTGGACACCTTGGCGCGCGTGGACCATGTGGTCTTCGACAAGACCGGCACGCTCAGCGATGGCCAGCCGGCCATCGAACGCGTCGAGTCGCTGACCGAGGTGTCAGCGGATACGGCACTACAGATCGCCGCTGCGCTGGAACAGGGCAGCCGCCACCCCATCGCACGTGCGTTCGACCCCGTGACCAGCCCATTGATCGCACAACAGGTGCGCAGCGTGCCGGGCCAGGGCGTCACCGGCATGATCGACGGTCGCGAATGGCGGCTGGGACGCGCTGGCTTTGCCGCGGGCAGCACCGATGACGAGGCTGTGTGGCTGGGCGATGGCCAACGCGGTATCGCACGTTTCCACCTGCGTGAGCGTCCGCGCGACGATGCGGGCGAAGCGCTCGCAGCACTGCGCGCGCAAGGCTTGACGATCGGCCTGTGCAGTGGCGACGCGCCCCAGCCGGTGCAACGTTTCGCCGACGCCTTGGCCATCGCGCAACCACTCGCGCGGCAGACACCGGAGCAGAAGCTCGCGCACGCCCGCGCACTTCAGCTGGACGGCCATGTCGTGGCTATGGTCGGCGACGGCCTCAACGATGCCCCGGTACTCGCCGGCGCCGACGTGTCGCTGGCCATGGCCGACGGTGCCGCGCTGGCGCAACGCGCCGCCGACCTGGTCATCACCGGTGGTTCGCTGCAGCGCATCCCGCAGGCCATCGAACTGGCACGGCGCACGCGCAGCATCATCCGCCAGAACCTGGCTTGGGCCATCGGCTACAACCTGTTGGCCCTGCCCTTGGCAGCGGCCGGCATGGTGACGCCGTGGATCGCCGCACTCGGCATGGCGCTATCCTCGTTGCTGGTAACCCTCAACGCATTGCGGCTGGCCCGCGGAGTACGGCGATGACCATCCTGCTGTTGTTGATCCCCATCAGCCTGGCGTTGCTCGGCGTGGCCGTGTGGGCGTTCGTGTGGGCGGTGCGCGGCGGGCAGTTCGACGACCTGGACAGCGCCGCGCTGGACATCCTGACTGAGGATCGCCCGCCCGCCGCCGGCGCTGTGCACGCTGGTCGCGACAACGCCCGGAGTGCCCGCCCCACCCCCGCGGACTCGCCCGACGACCATGCCGATTGACTGGCTGGCGGTTGCGGCCGCCTTCCTCACCGGCCTGCTGGGCAGCGGGCATTGCGCCGCGATGTGCGGCGGCATCGCCACCGGTTTCTCGGCCACGGCGGCGCGGGCCAGTTGGGCACATGCAGTACAGACCAACCTCGGGCGTGTGCTCGGTTACGTGCTGGCCGGCATGGTCGCCGGCGGCGTCGGCCATGGCATCGTCCGCGTCTTCCGCATCGACTGGCTGGCGACAGGCCTGCGCATGGCGGTCGGTGCGGTACTGGTGCTTGCGGCCCTGCGGCTGCTGGACCGCCAGGGCAAGCTCGCCTTCCTGTCGCGCCCGGGCGCCCTCGTCTGGCAACGCCTGCGTCCGCTGCAACAACGGCTGCTGCCGGCCAACACCGCGCCCAAACGCATCGGCCTGGGCGTGCTGTGGGGCTGGCTGCCCTGCGGCCTCAGCGGCACCCTGCTGACGGCTGCGTGGCTGCAATCGAGCGCGCTGCACGGCGGCCTGACCATGGCGGCCTTCGGGTTGGGCACGTTGCCGATGATGGTGCCGCTGACCTGGTCAGGCGCGCGGCTGGGTGGCTGGCTGGCGCGGCCGGGCGTTCGCTACGGCGCGGCGATGCTGGTGCTGGCGGCGGGGGTGATGACCCTGGCCGCCCCGTGGCTGATGCGGGTTCCGCAGTTGCACGGCCTGCTGGCCGCGCTGGGGTGTCGCAGCCTCCCGGGCTGACCGGAAGGCCGGTTTGCTTCAGCCCTGTGAACGGGCGGCGCAGCGACGACCGGCGGAAGGCGGAGTCTGCTCGCCATGCGCGCAGGCATCCAGCGCATCCGCGCTGAGCACTTCGATGCTACGGCCGTGCACGTGGATGATGCCGTCGTCCTGCAAGCGCCCGAAGGCGCGGCTTACGGTCTCCAGCGCCAGCCCCAGGTACGCGGCGATGTCCTCGCGGCTCATCGGCAGTCGGAACACGTCATTGCGCTGGCCCAGGATTTCCAGGCGCTCGCGCAGGCCCATCAGGAACATCGCCAGCCGCTCGTGCGCCTGCCGGCGCAGCAGCATTGCCATGTGGTCCTGGTCGCGGCTCACGCTCTGGCCGATGACGCGCATCAGCTGGAACTGCAGCCCGGGAATATGGCTGGCGATTTCCGTCAGCCGGTCGAAGGGAATCTCGCAGACGCTGGAGTCCACCAGCGCGATCGCCTCGCAACGGTGCTGGCCATCGCCCAGCGCATCCAGGCCGATCAGCTCGCCGGGCATGTGGAAGCCGACGACAGTCTCGTCGCCTTCGCGCGAAATGCTGATGGTCTTGAAGGCGCCCTCGCGGGCCACGAACACGCAGTCGAGCTTGTCACCATGGTGGAACAGGCGCTCGTTGCGGCTCAGCGGCCGGCGGCGACGCATGATGCTGTCGAGCTCCGCCAGTTCCTCACCGGTGATGCCTGCGGGCAGGCACAGCTCCTGCAGCGAACAGTGCGAGCAACTGCGGCGCAGTCGCGCCAGGTCGACGACTTCGGATTGGCTCATGCGTTCCGGCCGCCCGATGCGACCCTTCTCCGTCATGGATTCGTGACTTGGTACACGTGCATTTTGCCGGTATTGCCGGGCAAATGTCCGCCGAAGTCTCATCGGCGAGGCACGTGTTCGATTTTCAGTACTCAACCAACTGAACCGGCACAGTCAGCTAGGGGATAGTGCGACT
>NZ_AVPU01000020.1 GCF_000768355.1 Lysobacter daejeonensis GH1-9 | reverse complement strand
CCAATGAAGAAGAACATGCAAGGCTTCACCCTGATCGAACTGATGATCGTCATCGCGATCCTGGGCATCCTGCTGGCCATCGCGATCCCGGCCTACCAGGACTATTCGATCCGCGCTAAGGTCTCCGAGTGCGCCAATCTGCTCGCCCCCTCGAAGACTGCCTTTGCTGAGTACCGCTCGGCCAAGACTGCATTCCCGACCTCGATGGCGGCTGCTGGCGTCGACACCCAAGCCAGCACTTACTGCGATGCGCCGACTCTGGCTAGCAGCAGCGCAACCAGCGCCGTGCTGAACATCGTTGCCCCGGCCACCAAGACCGGCGGCAGCGGCGACGTGACCCTGGTCCTCACCGGCAACCGCAACGCCACCTCGGGCGACATCCAGTGGGTCTGCACCTCGACCGGTACCACCAAGTACGCGCCGGGCTCCTGCCGCTAATGCTTGATCGCAGTACCGCTGCACAAGGAGCCCCGCATTCGCGGGGCTCCTTTTTGATAGCACGCAGCCCACTGCTTGCGGCCCTGATCCTGACCATTCTTTGCGCGGCCCCGTTCGCTCCAGGACTGACGGGGCCGTTCCTGCTGGATGACTGGGGCAACCTCGAGCCCCTGCTCAATGTAAATCCGAGCCTCGAGTCGATCTACGCCGCAGTGTTCAACAACGCTTCCGGTGTGTTGCTGCGACCAGTATCCAACCTGTCGTTCGCCATGAACCTGCTGCTGGCAGGACCTTATCCCCTCCCTTTCAAGCTTACCAACCTCGCGATTCATCTCATCACGGGCGGACTCGCGTTCTTTGTCAGCCAGAGCCTGCTGCGCATACTCGCGCCTGCCGCCAGTGAACGCCGCGTCCTGCTGTCGGCGCTCTTCGCCGCCATCATCTGGGCCGTGCACCCCTTGCAGGTCAGCACGGTGCTTTATGTCGTGCAACGGATGACGATGCTATCCGCGCTGTTCATGCTCATCGCCATACTTGTTGCCACGAGATTTCTGACGGACACCACCAAGCATGGGGCCCGTCATTGGCTCAAGTCGTTCGTGTTGTATGCCGCGGCTACTTTCCTTGCGGTGCTGAGCAAGGAAAACGGTGCACTGGTCCCGTTGATCCTGTTGGCCATCTTCCTGGCTGCACCGCCGGAAGCACGCGCCACATTATTCGGTACACGCGAGAAAAAGCTGTTCTGGCTCGGGGGCGTCGTCGCCCCAATGATGGTCGCTGTCGTCTGCCTGCTTATCGGGTGGAACTCCCTCATGGGTTTCAGCGGACGCAGCTTCACCTTGGTTGAGCGGCTGCTTACCGAGCCCTTCGTACTGATGGGTTACGTCCGGACGATCCTCATTCCGGCCCCGAGCGTGATGGGCCTGTTTCTCGACGACACCCCCATCAGGAGCGCGGCCGATCCACTGGCATGGGCAACTCTGGTGGCCTTCCTTGCCATCCCGGTGATTGCAGTCCGCCTTCACAAGCGGTTCCCGATGTTTGCATTCGCAATCCTTTGGTTCCTAGCTTGCCACGCCATGGAATCTACGGTACTCCCGCTTGAATTGGCGTTCGAGCACCGCAACTATCTGGCGTTGCTAGGTCCCGCGATTGCCACGGCCTACGGTTTACTCGGACTCTTCGAGCACTACAGCCCCCGACTCACCGGTGCCGCGGTGCTGGCCACCGTCGCAGCCTTGGGATTCACCACCTTCCACCGTGCAAGTCAGTGGTCCTCTGAAGAGACATTCGCGCTAACGGAGGCAAGGAACCATCCAGATTCGATCCGAGCGCAGAACCTTGCAGGCATCGTCGAAAGGCGGCGGGGAAACATGACCAGTGCCATCGCGCGCATGGACGCGATGAAGAAGGCTCATCCGAATGAGTTCTTCCCGTTCGCAATGGACATGGATTTCGCCTGCGATAGCACCGGACACGAGGTTGACTGGGCCGGGATCCACAGGACTGCCGCCCGCGACATCGGCGGTAGCGAAGTGCTTGGCTACTTCAACCATATCTCCATCGTCGTGGCCAACGGAAGTTGCCAGGGGATTTCGTGGCGTCAGTTGGACGCGCACTTGGTCAGGCTGGCGGATGAGGCCAAGCGCCAACGCTCCACGTGGGCACAGCAGTACTTCACCGTACTTCGCGCTTCGCTGCGCGAAAACATCGACCCACCGGCTGCCAGCGAACTGTTTTATCAAGCCGCCGACCTCGACCCGAAGGCAAAGGACATCTGGACGAGGATCGCCATGTTCGAGATTGCGCAGAACAACCGTGCGCAGGCGCTGGTCGCCCTGAATACTGCCGAGTCCCAAACGCCGACATGGAGCCCCTCCGCCAAAAGGCTAGCGCAACTGCGAGCCACCGCAGAGTCGTTACAGCGGTAGAACCGCGACCGCTTTTTCGGATTCACAAAGTCGCTGGGGTGCGCGACCTTAACCCGCCCCTGCGACCAAGCTCTACGAGTATTCGATTTGGCATACTTCTGACTCTAATAGCTCCCTTCCAGACGGGCATAAAGCGCGCAGCCATCACCGGCATTGCTGCAAAGGACGGCACCGATCTCGCCGAATCTCTACCACCCGAACCATGCCGCCACACAGAACGCGCGCTCTAGATGCGATATACACCCCGTCAACTGAGTACATTGATTGCACGCAGCCCTGATTTTCTCGCCGCCCTGAGAAATATCAGTTGGCTCGCTACCGACCGGGTGGTGCAGATGGCACTCGGCTTAACGGTCGGAGCCTGGGTGGCGCGCTATTTGGGGCCCGAGCAGTTCGGATTACTCAGTTTTGCTACTGCGGTCGTCGCAATATTCAGCTCCGTATCAACGGCTGGACTCGAAGGAGTCGCCGTTCGTGAAATTGTCCGACGACCACACGACGCCAACACTGTTCTGGGCTCAGCCTTCTCAGCACAACTCATTGGAGGCTTGGCCGCCTACATTCTGGCTGTCACATTTACGATCGCACTAAGGCCAGGCGACAGTGAAGCCCGGTTGGTAGTAGCCATCATAGGGTTTGGCTCGATCCTCAGGGCTACGGAGGTAATGACATATTGGTTCGAATCGCATACGCGCTCGAAGCGCCCCGTACTTGCGAAGAACGCAAACTATGTTGCGATGGCGATACTCAAGATCTGGTTGATCCTAATCGAAGCGCCATTGCTCGCCTTCGTCTGGCTGACCCTACTCGGGACCGTGAGCACCGGGTTCTCGTTGTGGTTTGTCTACCGCCAGAGTGGCCAGAAAATCAGCAAATGGCATGCCAGCGTCAGAACAACCTGCTCGTTACTATCCCAAAGCTGGCCACTTGCGCTTTCCGGCGTGACGGTGATGATCCAGGCACGATTGGATCAAGTTATGCTCGGAAGCATTATCGGAGACGGTGAAGTCGGTCAATATTCCGTGGCCATGCAACTGATTGATGCAGTTACATTCATTCCCGCCATCATAGTAAGCACATTTGCCCCTCACATCGTAAGGGCCAAGGCCGTCGATAGAGACCTCTATCATTCGTGGCTCCTTAACGTATACAGACTGATGGTTCTGCTCTTTCTCGCCATCGCCGCGCCGACACTCCTGTTTGGAGAATATTTCGTCCTGGTGCTATTTGGCCCAGATTACGCCAGGGCCGGCGCTTTGCTGCCGCTGTTTGTACTTCGACTCTTCTTTGCCTACTTCGGAATAGCCCGGACACTGTTCATAATGAACGAAGGGCTTTTCAAGCATGCACTGGTTACCACGTCGGCCGGCACGATCGTCAATGCACTGCTTAACTACATGCTCATTCCAGCATTCCAATCTGAAGGCGCCATAGTTGCAGCAATCGTTTCATTTGCAATAACGATATTTATCATGGACGCATTTCGCCCGGACACCAGGATCAACTTCAAATTGATGCTCCATGCAGTTCTTACGCCCAACAAGACTGGATTCATGCGACTCTTGGGCGCCACCCCACCACCGCCGACCACGCCTGCCGGGACATGAAACAGCATGGCTGACCACCATCACCACAATTAATTTCAAAGCAATCATGTCAGCGCTGTGGTTTCATGACCGCGCCGGACGGCAAGCAGCCAAACACTATCACCAGAACAAGTAGATGCCTCGAAATACCTCCATCGCAAGGAAGATCAAGCGCTGGGCCTCGCTACTGCTGGTCCTGATTCGGCCGTCCACGATAAGGAATACGGCATGGTTCGTTCTGGATTACGCTGAACTCAAGCGCCAATGCCGCACTCAGGCGAATGGTGGCCAACAGTTCCTGCTTTACCCGTGCTTGAATGACAGAACAACTTTCACCCCAGTGGAACCGACCTACTTTTTTCAAGACACGTGGGCTGCCCGAAAGATATTCCTCAAAAAGCCCACCGAGCACTACGACATCGGATCGTCGGCCAAGACGATTGGCATCATTTCTCAGTTTGTACCCACTACCATGATCGACATCCGCCCGATCGACCTTCATCTGGATGGACTGAACTTCCTTGAAGGGTCGATTCTTGCAATACCCGCGGAAAATGACAGCTTGAAGAGCATTTCATCTCTATGCGTCGTAGAGCACATTGGCTTGGGCCGCTATGGCGATCCCATAGATGCGACGGGAAGCGAGAAAGCTGCGAAGGAGTTGCAGCGCGTGCTGGCAGTTGGCGGCGACCTGTACTTCTCCGTGCCGGTCGATGATGCCTGCAAGATCTACTTCAACGCTCATCGGGCGTTTACTCGGGATTACATCATCTCGTTGTTTGACAAGCTAACCCTGGTTGACGAGAAGTATCACTATGGTCGCGAAATGCTTAGCGGGTATGACGCTGGAAGAGGATTTGGAACCGGCTTGTTTCATTTTACAAAGACGAAAGCCTGCGGCCCCCGATAGGCAGCCCATGACAACCCGCGCTTCCTTCAAGGCTCCGACTTGCTCAGCGGACATCCTCCCAAGGATGGATGAGCAGCGACCGCGGAAGAGTCAGCAAGCGGCATGATCATTTTTTTTGAAAGCGGGCGCCTAGGCAATCAACTTTTCCAGTATTCGGCACTGAAGACAGTGGCGAAGGACGAACGCCTGTTCTTGGTCGGTTTTGATGACATAAGAGCCGTTTTTGACGGATTGGAAGCCTGTTTCCCTGCTCCAAGAGGCTCCGCAATGTATCAAATCTGCCAGCGACTGAGACCTGCCGCTAACCGCCGCCTGCCGATGTCAAGATTGGTCGGCATCGTCCGAGAGAATAGCGCCCCAGGCGGCATTGCAGTCGATGCATCATCGGGCCTGATCAATAGAATCAAATACGCGCCGACCGCCTACTTTCAGTCAGAACAAGCCTTTGACCCAGCGGCCATAAGTGGCCTAATGATGAAGGATCAACTGATCAACCGCGCGAAAGCATTAATCGACGAGGTATGCCATGCCAACCAGCAGCCCATCTTCGTGCACGTTCGCCGGCGCGATTATCTCGAGTTTCCCTCGCGCGAAAACCCTGCAGTGCTCCCTGCCACTTGGTATCGCCGGCGACTTGATGAATTCAGAAGCGAGTACAGCAACCCGATTTTTCTTTTCCTAACCGACGACCTGCATTATGCACACGACGTGTTCGGTGAAACTCTCGACGGACATATTCTTGACACAGATCCGCCAACGGCGCTCGCCACGATGAGCCTTTGTGAAGGAGGCATTTTGTCGGCCAGCTCTTTTGCTTGGTGGGGTGCTTACTTTGCGCGCCAGCGTAGCCATGAGGGCTTGTTCACAGCGCCGCTGCACTGGGTTGGACATCGGACAGGAGAATGGCATCCGCCATTCATCGAGTCAAGCTTCTTGAAGTATGCCTAAAGTGCAGCCCAGTCAATCGCCTCGTTACTTGAGCACCGTTATGGACGAGACTCAGCAATTGCAGGATCAGGAGTATTGCTTCCCTTATCATTATGTCACTCGCTTCAGGGGCAACTTCAGCCAGAGCTTCACCGATTCTTGGGGCGCAAACTATGCCACTACCATCGAGTATGTGTTGAGTCAACTTGACGGGCTTGACTTCAATTCCATCGTAGACATCGGCTGTGGCGATGGTCGACTAACTCGCGAGATGGCAATTCGCTATCCGGACAGGCTTGTTCTCGGCATTGATTATTCGCCGCGAGCCATTCGCCTCGCCGAGGCAATGAATCAGGACGTCGAATCAGCCAACTTTATGTGCTGCGACATTGCGCAAGACAAGATCGAGAAGCGCTTCGACGTCGCAGTCCTCATGGAAGTCTTTGAGCACGTACCCTGCGAACGGGCGGCGTCATTCCTGGACGGAGTGAGAATGCTTCTGCGGCCTGGCGCCGACCTTTTGCTGACCGTGCCTCATGTAAACAAGCCCGTCGAGCCGAAGCATTTCAGACACTTCAATGTCGCCACTCTTCGCGAGCAACTAGAGGATCATTTCGACATCCTGAGTGTTGTCCCATTCGAGCGCATCTCAATCATGCGAACCATCCTGGCCAAGACGCTCCACAACGGCCTATTTAGCCTGACCAGCAGACGCGCCCTAAACTGGATATACAGCTACCAGAAAGACCATCTTTTCCGGTGCTCCGATGAAAGCGAATGCCAACGGATCTTCGTCCACGCAAGGGCCCGATGAACGTTACCGCATCCATTGTTATTCCAACAAGAAACAGAGCTGAGACGCTTTACGCGTGCCTCAACTCTCTGGTCAATCAAACAATCCCTACAGAACAATTTGAGGTCATCGTCGTAGACAATGGCTCCAATGACCACACATCGGATGTCGTCAGTGAATATGCCAACGCGCTGAATCTTTCCTACGTATATACGCGGGTGCTCGGCTTGCACGTTGGTCGGCATGAGGGCATGCGTCGGGCAAAGGCCGACATCCTCATATTCGCAGACGACGACATTGAGGCCAACCCGAACTGGATTCGAACCATTGTAGACAGCTTTGATGCGCCGGAAGTTGCCCTTGTCGGTGGAAACAATCACCCAATGTTCGAGTGCGCCCCCCCCGATTGGCTTATGCGCTGGTGGCAGCGTCCCGTACACAAAGGGCGTGCCTTGGGATATCTCAGCATTCTGGATTTCGGCCGGGGCCAATTCGAGATTGACCCTGGTTATATATGGGGCTGCAATTTCTCCATTCGCCGCGACGTATTGCTGGCGGCAGGCGGCTTCCATCCCGACGCGCTACCTAGCGATCGCCTGCGCTTTCGTGGTGATGGCGAAACCCATGTCTCGAACTATATTCGGAAGTCCAAACATCTAGCCCTGTTCAATTCCGACGCGAGTGTTCGACACCGCGTACCCGCAGCACGCATGAGACCCGATTACATCGCCCAGCGCGCCTATGCACAGGGAATTTCTGATTCATACACCCACGCCAGATCATCCGGCGGGCCCGAATCAGGGCCCTCGCAGGTGGCAAGACGCTTGACACGCCTACGCTCGCACCTGCAACAACGTCTGAAGGGTCTACTGCCCAACGATGAGGTGGGCCGCGTGCTTTGGGCCACCCAGCTGACAGCTCGATCGGCCTATCATCAAGGCTACAACTTCCATCAGCGTGAGTTGAGGCGCGATCCAGCCCTGCTCGAATGGGTGCTGAGGAAGGACTATCTGTGATGCACGAGTTCGCCCGCCGAATCATCAAGCCCGGAAAGGCCACCTTGGCACGCTCCGCCTTAAGGTGGGTCGTACGCCGCTACTTTCAATTGCGCTGGGCCTTTGCCCCCACTTATCGATCGCCGACAGACGAAGAACTGGCACAGATTGAACGGGACTTGGTCGCGAACGGAATCCATTGCCAGGATTTCGCGGTGGACGCCGCCGAGTTCCGGCGTTTCAAGGAAACGGCCGGATTCCAGCACGTCTACCACGGCGGCAAGGTTGGGGGCGTGTTCAACGAAAAGAATCTTGAGCACTTCGTGGCGTGGAAGCTTATCGGCCTTGAGCGGCTCCAAGCCGCGCCATATCTAGACATTGCGGCCTGTGCCAGCCCATGGGCGCGCCTATTACGCGAGCGGGGAATAGAGGCTTTCGCCATTGACCTTGAGTTGCCGGAGCCCCAGGCCCACCTGACCTACTACCGTCAGGAAGACGCCACCCGTACTAGTTTCGAAGATGCCTCCATCGGGGGAGCCTCTTTGCAATGTGCATATGAGATGTTTGTTGGCAATCATGATATTGCGCTGGTCCATGAATTATCCCGCATCATGAAGCCTGGCGGGCGAGTGGTTATCTCACCGCTATATACCCACACTCATCCGTGCTATTACCAGACTCCAGACTACTTCGGCCGCTCCCTCGGCGACACTGGTGCGACAGGCTACATACGTCGCGACTGTTGGGGAGTTGCCGCATCGCGCAAGTACAGCGTGGATACATTGCAACGTAGAGTCTGGGACACCGCCATAGCCGTTGGCCTCACGCCATCCTTGTTGGTGTTGCGCAACAAAAAGGAGATCGGCAGTGACATCTACCTGCATTTCATCCTACTGCTGGACAAGCCCGACCATGCCATCCACTGACACCCCAAGCCACGCGTTGATCGAGCGCGTCCAGCACGAAGGACGTGAACTTGCCTTGGTTGTTCGCCATTCCTTTCGAAAGGATGGCATTGAGTTTTTCACTCCAGGCAGTTATTCGCAGCAGATCGGCTATATGAATCGTCCAACTGGATACGTTATCGAGCCCCACGTGCACAATCCCGTTCCGCGTGAAGTGCACTACACGAACGAAGTGTTGTTTATTCGAAGCGGCCGGCTTCGGGTAGATTTCTATTCTGACCGGAAGGAATATTTGGAGAGTGCGATTCTTGAAGCAGGAGACCTTATCCTCCTTGCACATGGAGGGCATGGCTTTGAAATGTTGGAGCCCACCGAGATCATTGAAGTGAAACAGGGCCCATATGCCGGCGATCAGGACAAGACGCGCTTCGAGCCGACCCTCCCGGACCGCATAAAGCTCAAGGGGATGCGGCGATGATTCCGGTCAACCAGCCACTTTTGGACGGCAACGAAAAAAAATACTTGCTTGAATGCATCGATACTGGGTGGATTTCCTCTGAAGGCCCGTTCGTCAAACAGTTCGAAGATGGCTTCGCGGCGCGCGTTCGGCGACGACACGGCGTCGCCGTATGCAACGGCACTGCTGCGCTGGATGCGGCGATTGAAGCGCTGGGCATTGGCCCCGGGGACGAAGTTATCCTGCCGACGTTCACGATCATCTCCTGCATCATCCAGATCGTCCGCGCGGGAGCCACGCCCGTCTTGGTGGATAGCGACCCGGCCACCTGGAACATGGACACGGACCAGATCGAAGCGAAGATATCGTCACGTACCAAGGCCATCATGGTGGTTCATACCTATGGCCTGCCCGTGGACATGGACCCCGTGCTGGATATCGCCCGCAGGTACGGACTTAGAGTGATCGAGGATGCGGCCGAAATGCACGGCCAAACCTACAAGGGTCGGCCATGCGGCAGTTTTGGCGACGTAAGCACGTTTAGCTTCTACCCCAACAAGCATGTAACCACGGGGGAAGGGGGTATGGTGCTTGTCGACGATGACAGCCTGGCAGACGACTGCCGAAGCCTTCGCAATCTTTGCTTCCAACCGCACAAACGGTTCGTCCATGAACGCTTGGGCTGGAATCTCCGCATGACAAACATGCAGGCCGCCCTAGGGTTAGCCCAATTGGAACGTCTTGACGAGTTTGTGGCGCGGAAGCGGCACATCGGCGCCCGCTACAGTGCCGGTCTCGCTGACCTGCCGAGCGCTCGGTTGCCGCTGGCCGGCACTCATTACGCTGACAACATCTATTGGGTCTTCGGCCTGGTGATCGACGAAGAAAAAGGCATGGATGCGGAAGATGTCATGAAACGCCTTGCTTCCGAGGGCGTCGGAACACGTCCATTTTTCTGTCCCATGCATCAGCAGCCTGTGCTGCGGCGGATGGGGCTGTTTGAAAACGATCGGCATCCTGTCGCCGAGCTCATGTATCGCCAAGGATTCTACTTGCCGAGCGGCATGGCTTTGTCCGACGGCGATATCGACCGCACGATCGAAGCGGTGTGGAAGGTACTTGGATGAACCCCATTTTCGATGCATACGCCGCGTACTACGATCTCTTGTATCAGGGCAAGGACTATACCGGCGAAGCCTCTTATGTACTCGAACTGCTGGCCGAGCAGGGGCTCACTACCGGGAGCATATTGGAACTAGGTTGCGGCACGGGAAAACATTCAACGGCGTTTGCCCATGCCGGGTTCGACGTCGAGGGCATCGACCTGAGCCAGCAGATGATTGACCGGGCCATTCAGCTCAACGGTGGCAGCACACCCAATGCCATATTTTCCGTAGGCGACGCACGAACCCTGCGAACCGGCAAAAAATATGATGCGGTCCTGGCTTTGTTTCACGTAGCAAGCTATCAGACCAGCAATCGCGATATCTCGCAGATGTTCGACACAGCCGCAGCCCATCTGGATGAGGGCGGGATATTCATATTCGACTACTGGCACGGTCCAGGCGTATTGACAGACTTACCCGAAATCCGAAAGAAAGTCCTGGAAGACGCCACGTGCGAAATTGTGCGAATCGCCACACCAACGATGCATCCGTCGAAAAACGTGGTCGATGTTGACTATCATATCGAGGCGAGAAGAAAAGGCGAGTCAAGAGTAGACTCCGCAGCAGAGCGCCACAGCATGCGATATTTCTTCGAACCTGAACTTGAAGTCCTGCTTGAATTGTCAGGCCTATGCAAGATAGGTACGTTCGAGTTCCTGACAAAGAGTGCGCCAAGCCTGAAAACCTGGCAAGCCATCACGATCTCCTCGCTACTCAAGCGCGACAGCACTCAGCATACGTGACCAAGAAGCGCGTACTGATAATTCATGATGAGGGGAATTATCAAAACAACCCTTCACTGAAGGCGATTATCGACCTGCTTGTCGATGAAGGCCATTGCTGCACGATAAGATGTCGTGATCGCCATCTCTCGTCATCGCGTCCCGTGCCAGGGGTCTCGCTCCTGACCTACGGAAAGCTCTTCAGGACGCTCAAGCGGATCGTTTACGACGTCGCATGCATCAAGGCGGCAGTGAGATTGTTGACGTCGCTGGAGCGGCTCCTTGTTTACCGCAATTACGATCTCATTCTCGGCGTGGACCGTATGGGGCTCATCGAGGCCGCCGCGCTTCATGACGCCACGGGCACACCCTACATTTTCCTGTCCTTCGAGATAATGTTCGAAGAGGAAACTTCCCCGAGGTTCAAACGTCTTGAAATCGACGCATCGAAAAATTGCCGCTTGTGGGTCGTACAGGACCCCATGAGGTCGGAAAAGCTGGTGGCGCAGAACCAGCTTGACATTCACAAACAATTCATCCTGCCCCTCGCATCACCTGGACTGGCACCGCCATCAGGCCACAGGTTACGCGACGCGCTTGGAATACCAACCTCCAAGAAGGTTGCCATTTCCATCGGCTCAATTGCTCCTTGGACAATGACCAAGGACATCATTGAAGGTGTTCGACTCTGGCCATCCGACTGGGCCTTGATCATCCATGACCGCTACGGGAAAACTAGGTCCGAACTGTCCAGACTCGGAGTAGACACTTCAGGGCTGGAAGAACGGCTTTACTTCAGCGAACACGCTCCGTCGATGATCGATCACCTTGAGTCTGTACTGGGCGGCATATCATTGGGCATTGCGTTCTATCAACCCACGTACGACTCGCCTTACACGGGCAGAAACCTTCGTTTTGTGGGGCACTCATCTGGAAAAATCAGCACCTACCTTCGGCATGGCGTTCCCGTGGCAATGAACGAAAATGGAGTATTTTCCTATGACGCCTTGGAGTACGGTTTTGGGATTGTTCTCGAACATCCATCGCAGATCGGGCGCGCGTTGAAGGTCATAAGCGCCACACACGCGACCCGGGCCAGTGACTATTTTGCCAATAGACTTGACTTCAATATCTGGAAGGAACCGCTACTGAGGGAACTGTACAAACACATGAGCTGAGCACGCGAAGCATTCGGACATCCACAGCAGCCATTGGGCGCTTCTTCCTTCGCCGCAGGCACGATCGAAACGAACCGCATCTCTTGGCTTCGACACGTCCACAAGAACTCTCTCGAACAATGATGCAACGCCAAGCACACCCAATGTTCTCCATTATTTCTGTCGTGTTAAACGGCGCGGAACACTTGGAGACATGCTTGGAGAGCGTGGCATGTCAGCGAGACGTGTTGGTGGAGCACATCGTAATAGACGGCGGATCCACTGATGGCTCAGTCGACATTCTTCGCCAGTGGTCCAACCGGCTCGCCTTCTGGTGCTCTGAGCCCGACGATGGCATTTCCGCCGCCATGAACAAAGGCGTCATTCACGCCAAAGGCGATTGGATCATCTTTGTCCATGCTGACGACTATCTGACGGGACCAAATATCCTTGCACAAGTGCGAGGGGCGCTTGACGAGCGCTGTGACATCGCGGCCTTTCCTGTGTTGTTCGGAAGCCCGCCTCAACTGCAGCTACTGCAACCTCGCAAAGCGGGCATTTTGCTCAATCTAAAGATGGGCATGTGCCATCAGGGCATGGCGACCAGACGAGCATTGTTTGATCGCATTGGCCTGTTCGACGGTAGCTATCGGATAGGCATGGACTATGACTTTCTACTCAGAGCATATCGATGCGAAACCCGCATCAAAACATGCTCCGCGCCTGTATTGTCTACAATGCGCGACACCGGAATCAGCAGCCAACGCGGTTGGCCAGTATTGCAAAGGCGACTCTCCGAGGAGCGTCGCATTCACTTCCAACACACCAGCAACGCGTTACAGCGCCTTGGCTACTCTGTGTATTGGCATGTCTACCTCATGTATCGTCGATGGCTGAGCAGCCTCCGGAAGTAATTGCCGACACATGCGGCCAGCCGTCGAATCAGAGCACCCTCTCGTATACGTCGATATACGATGCAATCGCGCGCTCTTCCGTGTAATTTTCGACAACTCGTTGACGCCCCATCTCGCCATACCGCGCCACTAGGCTGCGATCCATCGCCATCGCGTAAATTGCTTCTTGTATGGCAGGAACATCGTTCAAGGGAGCAAGCAACTCCGCATTGGCTTCTCCACATACTTCTTTCAAAGCACCGCAATCGAATCCAATCACCGGACGAGCGCACGCCATCGCCTCAGCCGCAACATATCCAAATCCCTCGTATCGCGACGGCATAAGCACCACATCACATTCCGCATAGAGCGCGGGCATCTGGACAGCAGATTGCTTGGCGAAAAATTTCATGTCCGAGCGATAGTGTCCCAATCCATTGCGGAAGTCGCTGCGGCACCAGAACTCAATGCCCGGGTGTTCTTCCGCGACCAACGCCCGAAGCACATCGAACCCTTTGCGGAAGGATCTGGTGCCTGCATAGAGGACGCGGAGACGTCCATTCCGCCGCGCGCGCGTCGATGGCTTGAATTGCGTTATATCGACCCAGTTAGGGATGACCGCCACGGTCCGCGAACAGAACGGCCGCATCTGGCGCGCCAAGTAGTGGCTGACCGCAGTTACCGCAGTACAGCCTTCAAGCGACGCACGCACGTACCTGCCGATCAACAGGTTGTGGTAAATGCGTTGCGGTCTGGACTTGATTCTTACGAAGGCCGGGTCGTGGACAAATCCGTGGTCGGTGGCCACAGTCGGCAACCCATGGTCGGTGTACGCGAAGGCAGACCAAGAATTGGCGTGGATGAGTGTGGTGCCCGCAGGGGGACGAAGACGGGCAGCGGGGGGATAGAGCTCAAACCCGTGCTTTAGCCAGGAAACAATCACCTCGCAACCATGACGTCGTAGTCCTTGTGCAAGACGTTCAGCAAACACATCCGTGCCACTGCCTGCACGAACGGTCGGCAACCAGACCCTCATACGAGATTGGCCCTTAGCTGCTTACCAAACCTTTCCCAACTGAACAGGCGAGCTGCTTCGATGCATGCAGAGGCGACCCTACGGTCCTCGCGTCGGGAAATCCACTCCACCACCTTGTCCGCGAACCGAAGGTAGTCTCCCTCTGCCACCAAACTGCCGCTGCGGCCCTCTACCACGGCGTCGGCTACGCCGCCAACGGCAAATGCGACGGTCGGCAGTCCATGCGCCGCAGCCTCGATCGCGACCATCCCAAATCCCTCCACGTCGCCGGGGACCGAACGGATCGGGAACACATGTACGTCCGCCGAACAATAAGCCATTGCCAGCGTCGCGTCGCTGCACGGAGGCAGCATGTGCAATGCATGATCGATGCCTGCGCGGACTGCGGCGTCCCGTATCCGTTGACACTGTGAACCAGGGACGCTGCTCAATGCGTCATGGGCATCAGCACCGATCACCACTAGCAATGCATCGGGCTGCGCCTTCAGCACCTCAGGGAACACATCAAGCACAAACTCGACAAGCCCCTTGCGCGGCGTCAGGCGTCCAACGGACAGAAGGATGGGGCGATCACCGAATCCATGGATGGCGCGGAATTCACTGGACAGCGCCGAATCGTGGCCCGGCACTTTGGTTCCCGGGTGTAATACCGAAACCCTGGAGCTCGTCACCCCGCACCTCATCGCGAGTTGTGCGGTGTTCACGCTGTTCGCTAGCACCATGTCGGCATGCCTGATGAACGGGAGCCAAAACACCCTGTACACCGGATGGGTCGCGACCAGATCAAGGCCGTGCACATATACGATGCAGCGAGCGCCCGCCAGACGGGCTACGAGCCAGGCGATGGGCGCTGTCAGTCCGCTGCCGGCGAGCACGATGAGTGGACGGGCGCGCCACGCCAGACGAAACGAAGCCCAAAGTGCGCCCAACATGAATCGCAGCAACGGTCTGTGCGGCACTTCGCTGCAATCACGACGCGCAGCCGGCAGGTGCGCTGCGCAACCGGTCGGACCAACGATGGCAACCTCGTATTCCCCGACCAAGGACGACACAAGATGGAGATTCAACCGCTCCATGCCACCGCGCAAGGGCGGCAGATTGCGGGTGATCAACAGCACGCGATTACGCATGCACACCATTCACTCATGACGCCGATAAGTCAACGAGGTAATCTGCTCGGAGACCAGTCCGACCAAGAAAATTATCACGGAGGCGCTGAGAAGCAAGGCGCTCATGTTGGTAAAGCGCCCCATAGTGGCAAACGTCCAACCGTAATACCCTGCTCCGAGCAGGAAAAAGAACAACGATGCTGGGGCAAAAAGCTTCACCGGTGAATACAGTGTTGCAATTTTGAATATGATCAACAGAAAGCGCACTCCGTCTTTTACCGGACGGATATGGCTGGCAGAGCCTACTCGTTTGTTAACCGAAACTGGCACGTAAGCAACCGGATATGCGCTGCGGAAGAAGGCCATCGTGCTGGTTGTCGGGTAGCTGAACCCATTGGGTAGAAGATATAGGAACTCGCGGAAGCGTTCCGCCCGCACGGCGCGAAACCCTGAAGTCAGGTCCAGCACATCGTGCCCGGTAACCCAAGTGGCCAAGCAGTTGTAGAAACGATTGGCCATGCCCCGGTGCATATTGGCTTGACCGCACATGTCACGCGCGGCAACCACCATGTCATACCCTTCGCCCAATCTGTCGAGCAGCAAGCAGATGTGTTCAGGATCGTGCTGTCCATCGGCATCCATGAAGACGATCACGTCACCGGAAGCCAATCTGGCACCCCGTTTTATGGAGGCGCCATTCCCCATCGAATACGGGGAGGACGCCACGGTCACCCCGTGCTCCCGTGCGAGGCTGGCAGTTGAATCCGTCGACCCGTCATCCACCACAATGATTTCGGCATCGGGCCAAAGAGCATTCAGTCTTGGCAATGTCCTGGCCAAGCCCTCAGCTTCGTTTTTTGCCGGTAGTACGACAGATAAGCGCATGACCCCTCCCCATTCACCAAGAGTAGGCGATGATGAGCGCACCCGGAAGGGCAGCCAGTCGCATAATCTGGGGGCGGGAATGCGCTAAAGTCACACTAGGGGACAACTCGGATCTACCATGAATACCGCAGCCACGGCCAACCTGGTTGGCATCACCGGCATCGCTCGACGCTTGGTTTTGGACGGAGCTTTGGATGAACATCACGCCCGTGATGCCATGGTGGCTGCAACAGCGGACCGTAAGCCGCTGGCCCTGTATCTGACCGAGAACAGGCTAGTTACACCCAGCCAGCTGGCTGCGGCGAATTCTATAGAATTTGGCACCCCACTATTTGACGTCACCGCCTTGGATCCGGCTCAAGCCGCAGTCAAGCTGGTGGACGAAGAACTGGTGCGAAAGCACAGCGTACTGCCCCTGTTCAGACGAGGCAATCGTTTGTTCATGGGAGTATCTGACCCCACCAACACTGCGGCACTGGACGCCATCAAGTTCCAGACCAATTTGGCGGTTGAAGCTGTGCTGGTGGACGAGGACCGCATCCGCCGCACATTGGACCAGTGGGTGGCCGCCGCCGACGCCCTGGCCGGCGACATGGACGAAAGCGAAGGCTTGGACAAGCTGGACATCTCCAGCGGTGACGACGACCTTGCTGGCGGCGACTCTGGGGTGGACGCCAAGATTGACGACACTCCCGTCGTCAAGTTCGTCAACAAGGTCCTGGTCGACGCCATCCGCCGGGGCGCGTCTGACATTCACTTTGAGCCCTACGAGACCGAATACCGGGTCCGCCTGCGCATCGACGGTTTGCTCAAACAGGTGGCCAAAGTCCCGCCCAAGCTGTCCCCTCGCATTTCCGCCCGCCTCAAGGTCATGGCCCAGCTGGACATTGCCGAAAAGCGGGTGCCGCAGGACGGCCGCATCAAGCTGAACCTGAGCAAGTCCAAGCAGATCGACTTCCGCGTCAGCACCCTCCCCACCCTGTTCGGCGAGAAGGTGGTGCTGCGTATCCTGGACGGCGGTGCTGCCAAACTGGGCATCGACAAGCTGGGCTACGAGGAGGAGCAGAAGGCCGCCTTTCTGGAGGCCATCCACAAGCCCTATGGCATGGTGCTGGTCACCGGCCCCACCGGCTCAGGCAAGACCGTGTCGTTGTATACAGCCCTGAATATCCTGAACGACGAGCACCGCAACATCTCCACGGTGGAGGACCCTGTGGAGATTCGGGTGCCGGGGATCAACCAGGTACAGATGAACCTGAAGCGCGGAATGACCTTTGCCGCGGCCCTGCGCAGCTTCCTGCGTCAGGACCCGGATGTGATCATGGTCGGCGAAATCCGCGACCTGGAGACCGCCGAAATTGGCATCAAGGCCGCCCAGACCGGCCACATGGTGCTGTCCACCCTGCACACCAACGATGCCCCCCAGACCATTGCCCGCCTGATGAACATGGGTGTGGCCCCGTTCAACATCACCAGTTCGGTCACCCTGGTCATTGCCCAGCGCCTGGCCCGCCGCCTGCACGACTGCAAGCGCAAGGTGGACCTGCCCGAACATGCCCTGCACGCCGAAGGCTACAGCCACGAGGAAATCGCGGCCGGACTCACGGTTTACGAGGCGGTGGGTTGCCCTGACTGCACGGAAGGGTATAAAGGGCGAACGGGCATTTACCAGGTGATGCCCATGACCGAGGAGATCCAGGAGATCATCCTCGCGGGGGGGAACGCAATGCAGATCGCCCAAGCCGCCGAGCGGTCAGGGGTCAGCGACCTGCGTCGGTCCGCCCTGCGCAAGGTCAAGGATGGCATCACCAGCCTCACCGAAATCAACCGTGTGACCAAGGATTAAGCCATGGCCGTGTCTCGAACCGCTGCCAAGCAGACCACAACGGTGCGTCGCAAGGACGCCCAGCCAATCTTTGTCTGGGAAGGCAAGGACAAGCGCGGCATCACCATGAAGGGCGAGCAGGTTGGCAAGAGTGCCAACGTCATCCGTGCGGAATTACGACGTCAGGGCATTACCCCCACGGTGGTGAAACCCAAGCCCAAGCCTCTATTCGGAAGTGCGGGGAAGCGGATCACGCAAGCCGAGATCGCGATCTTTAGCCGCCAAATTGCCACCATGATGAAGTCCGGCGTGCCGATCGTGACGTCGCTTGAAATCATGGCAGGCGGCCAGAAGAATCCCAAGATGAAGGAGATGCTCAACGGCATCCGGGCCGACATCGAAAGCGGTAGCGCCTTCAGCGAAGCTCTTGCCAAGCACCCGGTGCAGTTTGACCAGTTGTACCGTAACTTGGTGAAAGCCGGCGAGTCGGCGGGTGTGTTGGAAACCGTGCTGGATACTGTGGCCAGCTACAAGGAGAACATCGAAGCGCTGAAAGGCAAGATCAAGAAGGCGCTGTTCTACCCGGCCACGGTTATCGCGGTGGCCATTCTGGTAAGTGCGGTGTTGCTGATCTTTGTCGTGCCCCAGTTTCAAATGGTGTTCAAGAGTTTTGGCGCTGATCTGCCGGCATTCACCATGATGATCATCGGTGCCAGTGACTTCTTGATTGCCTATTGGTGGGCCGTGCTCCTGGTTGTAGTAGGCACGATCACGGCGCTTGTCATGATCAAGAACCGTTCGCCGGCATTCGCCAACTTTATTGATCGAATGATGTTGAAATTGCCGATCGTAGGCAAAATCCTTCACGAGTCGTCGATTGCCCGCTTTGCCCGCACCTTGGCCGTTACCTTCAAGGCCGGCGTTCCGCTGGTGGAGGCGCTTGACACGGTCGCTGGCGCGACCGGCAATCAGGTGTACGAGAACGCAGTGCACCGCATTCGCGACGACGTATCAGTGGGTTATCAGGTCAATATGGCCATGAAGCAGGTCAACCTGTTCCCACACATGGTCATCCAGATGGTGGCTATCGGCGAAGAGGCCGGTGCACTGGACGCGATGCTGTTCAAGGTTGCGGAGTTCTACGAGCAGGAGGTCAACAACGCAGTGGATGCGTTGTCCAGCCTTCTTGAGCCGATGATCATGATCATTCTCGGCGGTATCGTCGGCTCAATGGTCATCGGCATGTACCTCCCGATCTTCAAGCTCGCCGCGGCGATGTAACCAGTAGGGCACAACAACGCAATGGCCTTCCTCGACCAGAATCCCGCCATCGGTTTTCCGCTGGCGGCCGGCCTCGGCCTGCTTGTCGGCAGCTTCCTGAACGTGGTCATCCTGCGGCTGCCGCGCCGCATGGAATGGCAGTGGAAGCGCGACAGCCGCGAGATCCTCGGCGAACCCGACACCTATGACCCGCCTCCGCCCGGCATCGTGGTGGAGCGCTCGCACTGCCCGCAGTGCAAGGCGCAACTGAGCTGGTACGAGAACATCCCGGTGTTCAGCTGGCTGGCGCTGGGCGGCAAGTGCCGGCACTGCAAAGCGCCCATCTCCGCCCAGTACCCGCTGGTGGAGCTGCTGACCATGCTGCTGTTCGTGGCCTGCGCCTGGCGCTTCGGGTTCGGCTGGCAGGGCTTCGGGGCGATGGTGTTCACCGGGTTCCTGATTTCCATGTCAGGCATCGACCTGCGCACCCAACTGCTACCCGACCAGCTCACCCTGCCCCTGATGTGGCTGGGGCTCATCGCGGCGTCGGACAACCTGTACATGTCGGCCAAGCCGGCGTTGCTGGGCGCGGTGGCCGGCTACGTGAGCCTCTGGAGCGTGTGGTGGGTGTTCAAGCAACTCACCGGCAAAGAGGGCATGGGCCACGGCGACTTCAAGTTGCTGGCGGCCATCGGTGCGTGGACGGGGCTGAAGGGCATCCTGCCGACGATCCTGTTGTCGTCGCTGGTCGGTGCCATCATCGGGTCGATCTGGCTGGCAGCCAAGGGCCGCGACCGGGCCACGCCGATTCCATTCGGCCCCTACCTGGCCATCGCAGGGTGGATTACCTTCGTTTGGGGCGATCAACTGGTGGACGGTTACCTCAGGCTGGCCGGCCTCGCCTGAGGCCCTACGCCGTCGCCAGCCGCCGGTACAACCGATCCAGCGCTTCCACGTGCGCCTGGAGCGTCTGCAGGGGGCCATCGTTGACGATGATGTCGTCGGCCAAGCCCAATCGCTGCTCACGCGTGGCCTGCGCGGCGATCATGCGCTGGGCGAGCGCCGCATCAGCCCCATCGCGCTGCATGAGCCGGGATTGCTGGACCTCCGCCGGCACGTCGACGACCAGGATCCGGTCCGCCCACGGGTAGGACTCACGGCCACCGCCCTCGGCCAACAGGGGGATGGCGGCAATCGCATAGGGGCCGGGCGCCGCGGCGCACATGGCGCGTAGTTGCGCGCGCACCCGGGGATGGATGATGGCCTCGAGTTGGCGCCGGGCGGCTTCGTCGCCAAACACGCGCTGGCGCATGGCGGCGCGGTCCAAAGTGCCATCGGCGGCCAGCACGCCGCTCCCGAAGGCCGCGACCACTTCCGCCAGGCCCGCGGAGCCGCGGGCGACCGCGTCGCGGGCCGCGACGTCGGCATCGGCCACGGCCACGCCCAAGGCTTCGAAACGCCGGGTGACTTCGCTCTTGCCCGAGGCGATGCCGCCGGTGACGGCCACGATGTAGTCGCTCATGCGCCGATGATAGGTCAGCGCCACCACGCACGGATGGCAGCAACGCCCTGCGCGCCGTGGCGGCGCGCTTCCGGCAGGTCGGCAGAGTCGAGGCCACCGATGGCATACAGGGGCAGCGAGACCGTCTCGCGCAGGCGGGCGAAGCCATCCCAGCCGATGCCGGGTTCCCCCGGGTGGCTGGGAGTGGGCAGGAGGGTGCCGACCACGGCGAAGTCACAGCCCAGATCCTGCGCGCGACGCAGCTCGTCCGCCGTGTGGCAGGACGCCGCGACGAGCACCTCGTCGGCCATGGGCCGTTGCGTCAACTGGGACAGCTGTGCGGCGCGCAGATGCAGGCCCACACCCAATTGGGCGGCCAGGGCGGCATCGCCGTTGAGCAGCACCTCGGCCTTGGCCGTGCGGCAGCGCATGACCGCGGCGGCGGCGAGCACGGGCCAGCGGGCGGGGTCATGGCCATGCGCCCGCAGTTGGATGCGGCGGATGCCACCGGCCAGCGCCCGATCCAGGGCCTGCAGCCAACGCTGCTCGGTCGGATTGAGCGGCACGCTGTCGCGGCGCAGGCGCTGGCCGATGGGCTCCAGCAGGGGGTCGAGGGAGCCGAACACGCGATCCACGGCCGTGCGCATGCTCGCGGCGGCGGACCGGCCGAGGTCGAAGGCGCTGCCCACCGGCCCCGACAGGCGGTTGGCAACGGAACCCTCTTCGACGGCCCCGGCGGCGGACGCACTGGCCACTGATTGGCCCACCGTCGCCATCGCCGTGGGTTCGGGCGTCACCAGATAACGATCCGGCTGCCCGAGCGCGGCCACCACCGGCACGTCCGCCGGCGGCATCTGGTAGGCGGGCAGCTTGTGTGGCGGCACCCACACCAGCGCCTGGCCCTCCCGGCCGCGAGCGGTGCCGCTGAACGTACGCACTTCGCGCACGTCCAGGGTCAGGCGCTTGTCGGGGTATTGCTGCGGGACGGTGATGAGGTGGTCGCCCACCTCGGCCTCGATGCCCAGTTCCTCGCGCAGCTCGCGCACCAGGGCGCCTTCGGGCGATTCGCCGGGCTCGCGCTTGCCGCCAGGGAACTCCCACAGGCCGGCCAAGTCACGGCCCTCGGTACGCCGCGCCAGCAGGATGCGCCCGCGGGCATCGCGGATGACGCCGGCCACCACGTCGATGCTTCGGCTCATGGGCTCAACACGTCCATACGACAACGCCCATGCGCCGCAGTGCGGGCATGGGCGCCGTGTTGCTTCGTGCTCGCCGCCGGCCCGTGGTTAGCGGACCGGTGACGGATGCGGCCAGGGCGCGCTCGCTCAGGCCAACTGCCCATGACAGTGCTTGTACTTCTTGCCGCTGCCGCATGGGCACGGATCGTTGCGGCTGACGTTGGCGAAGGCGGCCTCGCTGACCTGCGCGGCCTCCTCGTCGGCGCCAAAGCCGCCGGCGTCGGCATGCTGGAACTGCATCTGCCGGGCCTGCGCCTCGGCCTGGGCGCGCTCCTGTGCCTCCAACTGCGCGATCTCTTCCTCGCTCTGGATGCGCACGCGCGCCAGGAAGGTGGTCACCTCGCGCTTGACCTTCTCCAGCATGTCGGAGAACAGCTCGAAGGCTTCCTTCTTGTACTCCTGCTTGGGCTGCTTCTGCGCATAGCCGCGCAGGTGGATGCCCTGGCGCAGGTAGTCCATGCGCGCCAGGTGCTCCTTCCAGTTCTGGTCGAGCACGTTGAGCATGATGTGGCGCTCGAGCATGCGCATGGTTTCCGCGCCCAGCGACTGCTCGCGGCTGCTGAAATACTCGTCCACCGCCTTGCGCACGTGCTCGGCGATGCCTTCGGCATCCAGCTCCTCGTGCTGCTTGACCAGGCCCTGCAGGTCCACGCGCACACCGAGGTCCTCGGCCAGGGTGGCCTCCAGGCCCGGCAGGTCCCACTGCTCGTCGACCGAGTTCATCGGCACGTAGCGCTGCACGATGTCGCCCACCACGTCGTCGCGGATGCCCAGGATGTTGTCCTGGATGTCCTCGGCGTCCAGCAGCTCGTTGCGCTGGCCGTAGATGACCTTGCGCTGGTCGTTGTTGACGTCGTCGAAGTCGAGCAGGTTCTTGCGGATGTCGAAGTTGTGGGCCTCGACCTTGCGCTGCGCATTGGCGATCTGCTTGGTGACCAGGCCGCTCTCGATGACGTCGTCTTCCTTCAGGCCCATGCGCGCCATCACCTTCTGCACCCAATCGGCGGCGAAGATGCGCATCAGGTTGTCTTCCAGCGACAGGTAGAAGCGGGACGAGCCCGGGTCACCCTGGCGGCCGGCGCGGCCGCGCAGCTGGTTGTCGATGCGGCGGCTCTCGTGGCGCTCGGTGCCGACGATATGCAGGCCGCCGGCGGCCTTGACCGCATCATGGCGCTGCTGCCACTCGGCCTTGATGCGGGCCTTGGTCGCCTCGCTCACTTCACCCTCGGCTTCCAGGGCAGCCAGTTCGGCTTCCAGCGAGCCGCCCAGCACGATGTCGGTGCCGCGGCCGGCCATGTTGGTGGCGATGGTGATCGCACCCGGACGACCGGCCTGCGCCACGATCTGCGCCTCGCGCTCGTGCTGCTTGGCGTTGAGCACCTCATGCACGATGCCGGCTTCGGTCAGCTGCTGGCTCAGCAGCTCGGACACCTCGATCGAGGTGGTGCCCACCAGCACCGGCTGGCCCTTGGCATTGGCCGCCTTGATCTCGTTGACCACCGCGCGGTACTTGCCGGGGCGGTTGAGAAACACCGCATCCGGGTAGTCCTTGCGCTGCACCGGCTTGTTGGTCGGGATCACGATCACTTCCAGGCCATAGATGCTCTGGAACTCGTAGGCCTCGGTGTCCGCGGTGCCGGTCATGCCGGCCAGCTTGCCGTACATGCGGAACAGGTTCTGGAAGGTGATGCTGGCCAGCGTCTGGTTCTCGCGCTGTACCGGCACGCCTTCCTTTGCTTCCACCGCCTGGTGCAGGCCATCGGACCAGCGACGGCCTGCCAGCGTGCGGCCGGTGAACTCGTCGACGATGATCACTTCGCCGTCGCGCACGATGTAGTCCACGTCACGCTGGTAGATGGCGTGCGCGCGCATCGCGGCGTTGAGGTGATGCACCACGCTGAGGTTGCGCGGATCGTACAGGTCCTCGTCCTCGCCGAGGATGCCAGCGGCGCGCAACAGCGACTCCGCATGCTCCTGGCCGGCTTCGGACATGTGCACCTGCTTGCCCTTCTCGTCCACCCAGAAGTCACCTTCGCCCTCTTCGGTGGCCTGGCGGGTGAGCTGCGGGACGATGCGGTTGACCTTGATGTACAGCTCCGGCGATTCGTCGGCCGGGCCGGAGATGATCAGCGGGGTGCGCGCCTCGTCGATCAGGATCGAGTCCACTTCGTCGACGATGGCGTAGTTGAGGCCGCGCTGGAAACGGTCTTCCTTGGCCAGCGCCATGTTGTCGCGCAGGTAGTCGAAACCGAATTCGTTGTTGGTGCCGTAGGTGATGTCGGCAGCGTAGGCGGCGGCCTTGTCGCTGTGCGGCATGCCCGGGTACACCACGCCCACGCTCAGGCCCAGCCAGTTGTACAGCTTGCCCATCCACGCCGAGTCGCGGCGGGCCAGGTAGTCGTTGACGGTGACCACGTGCACGCCCTTGCCCTCGAGCGCGTTGAGGTACACGGGCAGCGTGCCGACCAGGGTCTTGCCTTCACCGGTGCGCATCTCGGCGATCTTGCCCAGGTGCAGCACCATGCCGCCGATCAGCTGCACATCGTAGTGGCGCATGCCCAGCACGCGCTTGGCGGCCTCGCGGCACACGGCAAACGCTTCGGGCAGGATCTTGTCGAGCGCCTCGCCGTCGGCGATGCGCCTCTGGAATTCGGGGGTCTTGGCCTGCAGCTCGCTGTCGCTGAGCTTCTGGACCTCGGGCTCGAGCGCGTTGATCTTGTTGACGGTGCGTTGCAGTTGGCGCAGCAGGCGTTCGTTGCGACTGCCGAAAACGCGGGTAAGCAGGCTGTTGAGCATGGAGGGGTCCGAAGCGGAAAAGAAAACAGGGCGCTGGGCGCCCTGTCTTGGCGAACATTCATTCTAGCGTGGTGGCGGGTGAACGCGCTTTCAAGCGCCCCGCCGCCGGCCTCAGCCGCGGACCTTGACCTTGAGCGGGGATTGCTGGCTCAGGAAGTTGCGCGGATTGACCACGGCGCCGTTCTGCCAGACCTCGAAGTGCACGTGGGCGCCGGTGGAGCGGCCCGACGAGCCGGCCTTGGCGATCTCGGCGCCGGCGCGGACCAGTTCGCCGACGCGGCGGGTCAGGCGCGAGTTGTGCGCGTAGCGGGTGACGTAGCCGTTGCCGTGGTCGACTTCCACGGTGTGGCCGTAGCCGGAGCGGTCGCCGGAAAAGCTGACCACGCCGTCGGCCACCGCCAGCACCGGGTCGCCGATGTCGGCTTCGAAATCGATGCCCTTGTGGAACTGGCGACCGCCCTTGATCGGGTCGGCGCGACCACCGAAATTGGAGGTGATGTAGCTGTCGCGGATCGGCTCACGCGACGGTACGGCATTGAGGTCGAGCTGGCGGTTGAACAGCAGCGACTCCAGCACCGACAGTTGCTCGCCGGAGGCGACGAACTTGCGCTTGAGGTCGTCCATGCCGTCGGCGAGCTCGCCTACCGGCATGTCCTCGACGGCGTCGCCACCGCCCACGCCGACCGGCTTGTCGAAGTCGAACTCGCCGTCCTGCAACTGGCCCATGCGGGTCAGGCGCTCGCCCAGGGCATTGAGGCGGTTGGCCTCGGCCTGCAGCTCGCCCATGCGGGCGGCCAGGGCATTGACCTCGCGCTGGGCCTCACGGCGGATCTTGTCGGTTTCGGCCTGCTGCTGGCGCACGTCGGCGCGCATGGCGGCGGTGACCGCAAGGCTGGCACCACCACCGAGGGCGATGCCGGAGCCCAGCAGGATCGCGATGGCCAGCAACGGCCGGCGCGCGCCCTTGTGGGCCATCTGGTGCAGGAACCTGGAGAAAGGCCCATGCGACTTGTATAGGATGGAGTGATAGGTCATATGTCCGATGTCTGATTACCGATCCCCGCCCTCCCCGCCTTCGCCCCAGGACGCACTTGATGTGCTCATGGCGGCGCCGGCCGGAAACACGTTGCGTCGCGCCTTGTGGCTCGACAGCGTGGACCGTCGGTTACGTCCCCATCTGCCCCCTTCATTGGCCGCGCATGCGCGACTGGCCAACCTTGAACGCGGCAGACTCGTGTTCGTCGTCGATGCCCCGGTGTGGCACGCCAAGCTTCGGCTTGCCTCCCCCCAGATCCTCGACGCGGCCCGTTCCCTCGGACTCGACGTGGCCGAAGTCGTCGTCAAGACAACTCCCCCCGTTGCACCGCCTGGGCAGTCAACGCGGAAGGCCATCCCCATGTCCGCGGCTGCACAGAAAGACCTGCAGGCGGCATTGGCATCACTCAAAAACCCTGACCCCACAGGGTCCGACTGATACCGACCGGTCCTGGCTGGCATGGCACGCAACCTGCGTACCGGCCACCCTTTTCCGGAGGGACGGGGAATCCTAGCCGCCCTCCCCCCTGCTTTTGTTAAGCAGTTGGAAGGGTTTCGGAAATATATCGTTAAAAAATGGTTAAGGCGTCACGGGATGTTCACGTCCGTGACCGGCTCGACAGTTCAATTACGTATGCGGGCCGGGGTCCGCCGTGACGGCCGGATCGGCGCATCTCACGCCCCGGTGGCGGACCGGTCCCGTACTACCGAGCGCCTCAGACCGGGGCCGGGATCCCGTAGGTCACCGGGGCCGGGGCCTCGTCGGCGAAGGTCACCTCTTCCCAGGCCGACTGCTCGGCCAGCAGGGCGCGGACCAGCTTGTTGTTGAGGGCGTGGCCGGACTTGTAGCCCTCGAAGGCGCCGATGATCGGGCGGCCGGCGAGGTACAGGTCACCCACCGCATCGAGGATCTTGTGGCGCACGAACTCGTCGGCGTAGCGCAGGCCGTCGTCGTTGAGCACACGGAACTCGTCCAGGACGATGGCGTTGTCCATCGAACCGCCCAGGCCCAGGTTGCGCTCACGCATGTACTCCAGGTCGCGCATGAAGCCGAAGGTCCGCGCGCGGCTGACCTCCTTCACGTACGAGGCGGAGGAGAACTCGATCTCGGCGCGCGACTGCGAGGCAGGGATGGCCGGGTGGTCGAACTGCACGGTGAAGCCGATGCGGAAGCCGTCGTGCGGCTCGAAACGGGCGACCTTGTCGCCGTCGCGCACTTCCACCGCGTGCTTGATGCGGATGAAACGCTTGGGCGCGTCCTGCTCGGCGATGCCGGCCGACTGCAGCAGGAACACGAACGGGCCGGCCGAGCCGTCCATGATCGGCACTTCCGGCGCGGACAGGTCGATGTAGGCGTTGTCCACGCCCAGGCCGGCGAGCGCCGACAGCAGGTGCTCCACCGTCTGGATCTTGGCCGGGCCGCAACTCAAGCCGGTGCACAGGGTGGTCTCGGTAACCAGGTCGGCACGTGCCGGTATTTCCAGCACCGGATCCAAGTCCACGCGCCGGAACACGATCCCGGTATCCACGGCGGCCGGACGCAGGGTGAGAAAGACCTTCTCGCCGCTGTGCAGGCCCACGCCGGTGGCGCGGATCACGTTCTTGAGGGTGCGTTGGCGGGGCATCGGTGGGGAAAGGGCCTTGGAATTCGGTTGTACTGGCCGGCTGGCACTGGATGACGCGCGGCTCCGCGAGGACGGAACGGGCGGATGAGAACCAATCCCATGTTCAGCCGCGGAAGAGTAGCACGCTGCTGGCTGAATACCGGCCGAAACCGGGGATGCTCCGTTTCGCCATTGTGACCAACCGCAGAAAGACGGGCCGGCGGACCGCCCCCCGGAGGGTGACGGTCGCCGACCCAATTCCCTGCTCGCAGGCAGAGGCAAGGTGTTGCTGTGCCCGGCGGCAAGTCCGCACGGGCATGGACAGGACACGGCCCTTACCGGGGCCAACCGGATGCCGCTGGCGACGGCACCCGGGGTGTTGCGGCGATCAGTCCGCCTGGCGGCGGAGGAAGGCCGGGATATCGAGGTAGCTGTCGAAGTCCGCCGCGCCGGTGGACGCCGCCGGCTCGGCCGCCGGACGCGCCGCGTTGCTGCGCAGGCTGCCGCCGAAGCTCGGGATGGTCGGGTTGGCGGTCGGCGCGAAAGCGTTGGTGCCGTCGTCGATCGGCAGACCGGTCGTGCCGTCCAGGCGCGCGGTGCTGCGCACCAGCTCCACCTGCGGCCGGCGCTGGGTCTGGAAGCCAGAGTCGCGGCCAGCATCGCGTACCGACTGGCGGGCGACCGCGCGGTTCAGGCCGGTGGCCACCACGGTGACCTTGACCTCGTCCTGCATGTCCGGGTCCAGCACGGTGCCGATGACCACAGTGGCGTCCTCGGAGGCGAAGCCTTCGATGGTGCGGCCCACTTCGTCGAACTCGGCCATGGTGAAATCCGGACCGGCGGTGATGTTGACCAGGATGCCGTTGGCGCCCGAGAGGTTCACGTCGTCCAGCAACGGGTTCTGGATCGCGGCCTCGGCGGCGGCCTGGGCGCGGTCGTCGCCGCGGGCGGCGCCGGTACCCATCATGGCCAGGCCCATCTCGCTCATCACGGTGCGCACGTCGGCGAAGTCGACGTTGATCAGGCCCGGGCGCACGATCAGGTCGGCGATGCCCTGCACGGCGCCGAGCAGCACGTCATTGGCGGCGCGGAAGGCCTGGATCATGGTGGCGTTGCGGCCGAGGACGGTGATCAGCTTCTCGTTGGGGATGGTGATCAGCGAGTCGCAGTGGTGGCTCAGTTCCTCGATGCCCTTGAGCGCGACCTGCATGCGGCGGCGACCTTCGAACGGGAACGGCTTGGTGACCACGGCCACGGTCAGGATGCCCATCTCCTTGGCCAGCTGCGCAACGACCGGCGCGGCGCCGGTGCCGGTGCCGCCGCCCATGCCGGCGGTGATGAACACCATGTCGGCGCCCTGCAGGGCGTCCATCAGGCGCTCGCGGTCTTCCAGCGCGGCCTGGCGGCCGACTTCCGGGTTGGCGCCTGCGCCCAGGCCCTTGGTGACATTGCTGCCCAGCTGCAGTTGCAGCTTGGCCCCACAGTTCTTGATGGCCTGCGAGTCGGTGTTGGCGGTGATGAACTCCACGCCGTCAACGCTGCCACTGACCATGTGCGCGACCGCGTTGCCGCCGCCGCCGCCCACGCCGATGACCTTGATCACCGCATTCGGGGCCATCTGTTCAACCAGTTCAAAGTGCGCCATGTCCGTGTCCTCGATTGTCTAGTTATGTGTGCTGCTGTTGTTGTTGCGTTGCCTCGGGAGTCGCCCGTGCGGGCGCTGCATCCCTGCCGATGACTGCCTTCCAACCACGATTCGTCCCGCCTTCCCCGTTCCCCGACCGCCGCGCCCTCGCGCCGACCGTGCCTTGCAACCCCGGCGTCAGAACTCGCCGCGGTACCAGTTCTTCAACTTGCTCAGGAACCCGCCCGCGCGCCCGGTGGGCAGCACCGGCCGGCGCGGGTTCTCGATCTGGCTGCCCATCAGCAGCAGGCCCACGCCGGTGGCGTGCACCGGGTTGCCGACCACTTCGCCCAAGCCGGTGACGTGCTGCGGGATACCCACGCGCACCGGCATCTGCAGCATCTCTTCGGCCAGCTCGACCACGCCTTCCATCTTCGCGGCGCCACCGGTCAGCACCATGCCGGCGCGGACGTGCTGCTCGAAGCCGCTGCGGCGCAGTTCGGCCTGCACCATCTCGAAGATTTCCTCGTAGCGGGCCTGCACGGCCTGCGCCAGCGAGGCGCGCGGCATGCGGCGCGGCGGGCGGTCGCCCACCGACGGCACCTGGATGGATTCCTCGGCGGTGGCCATCTGCGCCAGCGCGCAGGCATAACGCACCTTGATCTGTTCGGCCTCGGGCGTGGGCGTGCGCAGCATGTGCGCGATGTCCTCGGTGACCTTGTCGCCGGCGATCGGCAGGCTGGCCGAGTGGGCAATCGCGCCGCCGACGAACACCGCGATGTCGGTGGTGCCCGCACCCATGTCCACCAGCACCACGCCCAGCTCGCGCTCGTCGCTGGTGAGCACCGCGTTGCTGGACGCCAGCACGCCGAGGATCAGGTCATCGACCTGCAGCCCGCACTTCTGCACGCACTTGGTGATGTTGGCGGCAGCCGCGCCGGCGCAGGTGACCAGGTGGGCGTGCACTTCCAGTCGCACGCCGGTCATGCCGACCGGGTTGCGGATGCCTTCCTGCGAGCCGTCGAGCACGTAGTCGCGGGGGATGGCGTGCAGGATCTTCTGGTCGGCGGGGATGGCGACGGCCTTGGCCGCCTCGAGCACGCGGTCGAGGTCGGCAAGCGTGACTTCGCCGTCGCGGATTGGCGCCACGCCCTGCGAATTGCGGCACTGGATGTGGCTGCCGGAGATGGATGCGTACACCGAGCGGATCTCGCAGCCGGCCATCAACTCGGCCTCTTCGATGGCGCGCTGGATGGACTGCACGGTGGAGTCGATGTCCACCACCACGCCGCGACGCATGCCGCGCGACTCGTGCGAGCCGATGCCGATCACCTCGATCGGATTGCCCGGGGAGTACTCGCCGACCAGGGCCACCACCTTGGAGGTGCCGATGTCCAGGCCAACGATCAGGGATTTGTCACCCTTGCGGTTCATGTCTGTCCTTGCTGCGTGGTGCTGCCGCCGGGCTGTGCCGGAGCGGTAAAGGAAACGGGGGCGTCTTCGGCGTCCGGCTTGGGCGCCGGAGCCCAGGTCAGGGCGAAGCCGTTGGTGTAGCGGAGGTCGGCGCGGGTCAGCACCTTCTCCTGTTGCGCGAGCAACTGCGGCATCAGGCGGACGAAGCGCTTGAGGCGGGCCCGGGCTTCATTGCGACCCACGACCACCTCGGCGCCTGCGGCGATCTCGGCGGTGCGGCCCCGGTCGTGCAACGTGAGACTCCAACTGCCACGCGGGTCGATTCGCAGTGCCTCCACGTTGAAGCCGATCGGCGCGAACAGCTCGCGCGATTCGTTGTAGAGCGCGACCACATCCGGCACCCGCGACTCGGGGCCACCCAGCTGCGGCAGCCCCTCGGGCACCTGCACGCCCTTGGCGGGGAACAGGCGTCCTTGCTGCGACAACAGGCGGTCATCGCCCCAGCGGGCGAAAGGGTGATGCTCGGTCACGCGGACTTCCAGGATGTCGGGCCAGCGCTTGCGCACGTCGGCTGATTCCACCCACGGCAACCGCGCCACGGCATTGCGCGCGCCTTCCAGGTCGACGGAGAAGAAGCCGCGCTGCGCATACGGCATCAGCGTTTTCTGCAGCAGCGCGCCGTCCACCCGCTCGAACTCACCGGTCACACGCAGCTTGGACAGCGGCCACTGGCCTGCGCCCACCCAACCGTTGACCACGGCGACCACCGGCAGCACCACGAGTGCTACCGCCAGCAACCATCCGGCGAGTCGCAGCAGGGCATTCACGCTGCCGCACCCCCTTGCAGGCTCGACTCCAGCACGCGCCAACACAGGTCCTCGAACCCAATGCCGACCTGGCGCGCCGCCTTGGGCACCAGTGAGTGGCTGGTCATGCCCGGCGCGGTATTCACTTCCAGCAGGTAGAACTGGCCGGTGGCGCGGTCGCGCATCACGTCCACGCGACCCCAGCCGTTGCACCCGGCGGCAATGAACGCGGCCAGTGCGATGCGGCGGATCTCCGTTTCGGCCTCGCCCTCCAGGCCGGGGCAGAGGTACTGGGTATCCTCGGCGATGTACTTGGCGTTGTAGTCGTACCACTCGCCCTTGGGCACGATGCGGATCGACGGCAGCGCGGTGTGGCCCTCGCCGTTGGCGAGGATGCCGACGGTGAGCTCGTCGCCCACCACCAACTGCTCCATCAGCATCTCGCCGGGGTAGCGTGCGGCCAGCGCGACGGCCTCGGCGAGGCCGGCCTCGTCATGCACGCGCGAGACGCCGACACTGGAGCCCTCGCACGAGGGCTTGATGATCAGCGGCAGGCCAATCTGGCGGGCCGCGGCATGCACGTCATCACCCTTGGCCAGGCGGACGTAACGCGGCGTGGGCAGGCCCACGCTCAGCCACACCTGCTTGGTTCGGATCTTGTCCATGGCCAGCGCCGAGCCGAGCACGTCGGAGCCGGTGAACGGCACGCCGAGCGCGGTCAGCAGGCCCTGTAGCACGCCATCCTCGCCACCGCCCTTGTTGCCGTGGAGGATGTTGAACACGCGATCCACCTTGCCGGCGCGGATCGCGTCGACGAGCGCGGGGATGCCATCGACCGCGAAGGCATCGACGCCACGGGCCCGCAGCGCGTCGAGCACGTTGCGGCCAGAGTCGAGCGAGACTTCGCGCTCTGAGCTGGTGCCACCCATCAGCACGGCGACACGACCGAACACGGCCGGATCGGTGGCCCGCGGGTCGGCGAATTGCACGGTGGCCGGCACGTTCACTTGGTCTCTCCTTGCGCAGCCGGGTCCGCGAAACCGGACCGGGCAATGTGTTGGGCGGCGTGGCCGATGTCGCCCGCGCCCATCATCAGCAGCAGGTCGCCGTCGGCGAGGATGTCGGGCAGCACCTGCGCGAGCTCGGCGGCGGACCCCACCACCACGGGGTCGATGCGGCCGCGGGCGCGGATGGCACGGGCCAGCGACTTGGCGTCGGCGCCAGCGATCGGCGCTTCGCCGGCCGGGTAGACCTCGGTCAGGACCAGCGCGTCGACGGATGACAGCACTGCAGCGAAGTCATCGAACAAATCGCGGGTGCGGCTGTAGCGGTGCGGCTGGAACGCGGCCACCAGTCGACGATCGGGCCAACCGCCGCGCGCGGCGGCAAACACCGCCTCCAGTTCCTTCGGGTGGTGGCCGTAATCGTCGACCAGCGTGACCTTCGCCCCCTTGGCCGTGGTTGGCTCGGCCAGCAGGTTGAACCGGCGGCCGATGCCAGCGAAGGACTGCAGCGCCCTGGCGATGGCCTCAGGGCTGACGCCCAACTGCCAGCCCACTGCTGCCGCGGCCAGCGAGTTGAGGACGTTGTGGCGGCCGGGCAGCGCCAGCGTGACCGGGGTGCGTGTGCCATCCGGCAGGCAAAGGGTGTAGCGCATGTGCGGGCCCGCCTGCTCGACCTCGACCGCGCGGACGTCGGCGTGCTCGACAAAGCCATAGGTCATCACGTGGCGTGACGTCTTGGCGGCCAGCGCGGCGACCTCAGGGTCTTCGATGCACAGCACGGCCAAGCCATAGAACGGCAGCCGGTGTAGGAATTCGTCGAACGCGGCCTGCACCTTGGCGAAGTCGCCGCCGTAGTTTTCCAGATGGTCGGCGTCGATGTTGGTGACGACGGCGATCTGCGGATTCAGGCGCAGGAAGCTGCCGTCGCTTTCATCGGCCTCGGCCACCAGCCAGTCGCCCTTGCCCAGGCGCGCATTGGCGCCAGCGGCAAGCAGCTGCCCACCGATGACAAAGGTCGGGTCGATCCCGCCCTCGCCCAGCACGCTCGCCGTGAGCGAGGTGGTGGTGGTCTTGCCATGGGTGCCGGCGACCGCGATACCGCGCTTGAAGCGCATCAGCTCGGCCAGCATCTCCGCGCGCGGCACCACCGGGATGCGCTGCGCACGGGCTTCCATCAGCTCGGGGTTGTCGGCCTTGATCGCGCTGGACACCACCACGCAGTCGGTGCCCAGCACGTTGGCGGCGGCATGGCCCTTCTGCACGCTGATGCCGAGCGAGGCGAGGCGGCGGGTGACCGCATTGTCGGCGTTGTCGGAACCCGAGACCTGATAGCCCAGGGTGCACATCACCTCGGCGATGCCACTCATGCCCACGCCGCCGATGCCGACGAAGTGAACGCGCGGGAAGGCCTTGGCGAGGTCGCCGGTGTGCTGCAGGCGGCGGCGAAGGGCCGAACTCATGCGGTGTGCTCCAGGACGATGTCGGCGACGCGGTCAGCCGCATCGGGTTTGGCGAGGGCGCGCGCGGCCTTGGCCATGCGCAGCAGATCTTCGCGCTCGCTCAGGATTTCGAGGGTGGCGCTCAGACGCTGGGCGAGGTCTTCGCCCTGCGGCAACAGTTGCGCCGCGCCGCGTTCCACCAGGTACTGCGCATTCTTGGTCTGGTGGTCGTCCACGGCCTGAGGGAACGGCACCAGCAGGCTGGCCACGCCCACCGCGCACAACTCGGCGAGGGTCAGCGCACCGGCACGGCACACCACCACGTCAGCCCAGGCGTAAGCGGCGGCCATGTCGGCGATGAACGGTTCCACCGATGCCGCCACGCCCGCGTCGGCGTAGGCCTGCCCGGCGTCGGCGCGCATCTTCTCGCCGCACTGGTGGCGTACTTCAAAGGCAACCGTGCCATGCAGCGCGGCGATCGCCTTCGGCACGGACGTGTTCAACGCGCGCGCCCCTTGGCTGCCGCCGAGCACCAGCAAACGCAGCGGGCCCTGTCGACCAGCGAAACGCTGTTCCGGGGGGGGCACGGCGGAAATCTCCGCGCGCACAGGATTACCGACCACTTCTTCCTTCACGGCATGGAAGGTGTCCGGGAATCCGGTCAGCACATGGCGCGCCAGCCGCGACAGCACGCGGTTGGTCATGCCCGGCGCACGGTTCTGCTCGTGCACGATCAGCGGAATGCCGGCCAGACGCGCCGCCAGGCCGCCAGGTCCCGCCGCGTAACCACCAAAACTGATCACTGCGCGCGGTTGGCGCTGGCGCAGTACCTGCGCCGCGGCGCGCACCGTGCCCAGCAGCTTGAACGGTGCGGCCAGCAGCGTCGTGACGCCCTTGCCGCGCACGCCACGCACCGCGATGGTGTCGATAGCGATGTCGTGCTGTGGCACCAGGCGCGTTTCCATGCCGCCCTCGGCGCCGAGCCAGAGCACCGGCTGGCCGCGCTCGCGCAACGCACGCGCCACGGCGAGACCCGGGAAGATGTGGCCGCCCGTGCCACCGGCGAGGATCATCACCGGATGCAGGTCGGTATCGGTTGCGGCGGGCTTCATGCGCCCCTCCCCAGGATGGGCTCGATGCGCTGCCGCAGGCGGCTGGTGCCGCGTGTCGCATCCGCGCCCTTGGACACGGCCACGCGCGCGGCCGATGCCATGCTCGGCAATGGCTGCGCGGTGGGCGGAATGTAGGCCGACCTCCCGCTGGTGGCGGCCGCACTTTCGCCTCGGCGCAGTGCCACCTGGCGCTGGGCACGATCGAGCTCATAGGACACGCGCAGCAGCAGGCCCACCGCGACGCAGGTCATCATCACGCTCGAGCCGCCGTAGGAGATCAGCGGCAGGGTCAAGCCCTTGGTCGGCAGCAGGCCGAGGTTCACGCCGATCGACACCAGCGCCTGCAGCCCGATCCAGAGACCGATGCCGAACGCGCAGTAGCCGGCAAAGTGGCGGCGCATCTCCACGCACTTGTAGCCCACCCAGAAGGCACGGCCCACGAACGCGGTGAACAGGCCGACCACCAGCACCACGCCGAGGAAGCCAAACTCCTCGGCGATGACCGCCATGATGAAGTCGGTGTGCGCCTCCGGCAGGTAGGAGAGCTTCTGCACCGAAGCGCCCAGGCCCACGCCCAGCCACTCCCCGCGGCCCACCGCCATCAAGGCGTTGGCGAGCTGGTAGCCCGCGCCGAACGGATCGTCGAAGGGATTGGTGAACGAAGTGATGCGGCGCATGCGGTACGGCTCGGCGATGGCGATGACCGCCAGCATCGGCAAACCGATCAGCACCGGCGCGAACATGCGCGGCATGTTGACCCCGCCCAACACCAGCATGCCGGCGGTGATCGCGAGCAGCAGCGACGACGAGCCGAAGTCCGGCTGCATCAGCAGGATGACCACCAACGCGACGGCCACGCCCAGCGGCTTGAGCATCGCCGGCCATGTGGCGCTGACCTCTTCGCTGAAGCGCTTGAGGTAGCTCGCCATCCAGATGATGAAGCACAGCTTGACCGCTTCCACCGCCTGGAAGCCGGCGATACCCAGGTTGAGCCAACGCCGCGCGCCGTTGACCGTCTTGCCGATGCCGGGCACGAACACCAGCAGCAACAGCACGAAGCAGGCCAACAGCAGCCACCAGCTGTGCTGCTCGATCGTCTTGAGCTCGGTGCGCGCGATCCAGGCGGCCAGCACCAGCCCGCCGCAGATGAACACGGAATGGCGGATCAGGTAGTAGTACGGGCTGGAACCTTCGACCTCGGCGATGGCCACCGACGCCGAGCCCACCATCACCACGCCCAGGCACACCAATGCCAAAGCGATGCCCAGCAGCCAGGGGTCGAAGCGCCCCTGGATGGCATCGTAGCGGGTGGCCTGGCGGGCGACGGCGTCCATGTCAGCGCACCTTGAGCGTCGCGAGGCCGACCAGCACGAGCACGACCGAGATGATCCAGAAGCGCACGATCACGCGCGGCTCCGGCCAGCCCTTGAGCTCGAAGTGGTGGTGGATGGGCGCCATGCGGAACACGCGCTTGCCGGTGAGCTTGAAGCTGCCCACCTGGATCATCACCGACAGCGTCTCGATGACGAAGATGCCGCCCATGATGACCAGCACCAGTTCCTGGCGCACGATCACCGCGATGGTGCCCAGCACTGCGCCCAGCGCCAGCGCGCCGATGTCGCCCATGAACACCATCGCCGGGTAGGTGTTGAACCACAGGAAGCCGAGGCCCGCGCCGGCGATGGCGGCGCAGATCACCACCAGTTCGCCCGCGCCCGGTACCGCCGGGATCTGCAGGTACTTCGAGAACTCGGCGTGGCCCGAGGCGTAGGCGAACACGCCCAGCGCCGAGGCCACCAGCACCGTGGGCATGATGGCAAGGCCGTCCAGGCCATCGGTCAGGTTGACCGCGTTGGAGAACCCGACGATCCACAGGTAGGCGATGGCGACAAAGCCAACGCCCGCCAGCGGCAAGGCCACGGCCTTGAAGAACGGCACGTAGAACGTGGTGGCCGCCGGCACGTCGGCGTACAGGTACAGGTACAGGCCGGCGCCCAGGCCGAACAGCGACTGCAGCGCGTACTTGGTGCGCGACTTCATGCCGTTGGGATCGCGCTTGACGATCTTGATCCAGTCGTCCCACCAGCCGATCCAGCCGAAGGCGATCATCACCGCCAGCACCACCCACACGTACTTGTTGCGCAGGTCGCCCCACAGCAGCACCGAGGCCAGCACCGTGAGCAGGATCAGCGCGCCGCCCATGGTTGGCGTGCCGGCCTTGGAGAAGTGCGACTGCGGGCCGTCCTTGCGGATCGGCTGGCCGCCCTTGAGCTGACCGAGGCGGCGGATCACCGCCGGTCCCCACCACAGCGACAGCGCCAGCGCGGTCAGGGCGCTGAGGATGCCGCGGAAGGTGAGGTAGTTGAACAGGCCGAACAGGCTCTGCAGCTGCTCCAGCCAACGCGCGAGTTCAAGCAGCATGGGTGCCCCCCTTTTCCGCGCCCACGAGCGCGGTCACGATCTTGTCCATCGCGCTGCCGCGCGAGCCTTTGACCAGCACGCGCACGCCATCGCGCAGGTCGGCGCGCAGCGCCGCCGCCAGTGCGTCATGGCTGTCGTACTGCGAAGCGCCTTCCCCGAAGGCGCTGGCCGCGGCCGCACTCAGCGGCCCCAGCGCGTACAACCGGCGCAGGCCCGCGGCCTTGGCACGACGACCGGCTTCGGCATGCATGGCCTCGGCGTCTTCGCCCAGTTCGCGCATGTCGCCCAGCACCAACCAGCCTTCGCTGCTGCTGGCAGCCAGGGTGTCGATGGCGGCGGCCAGCGATCCGGGGTTGGCGTTGTAGCTGTCGTCGATCAGCACCGCGCCGCTGGGCAGCGTGTGCGCGATCAGGCGGCCGGCGACCTGTTCGGCCGCGGTCAGCCCCTCGGCGATCACCTCCAGCGGTACGTCCAGCGCCCCCGCCATCGCTGCGGCGGCCAGTGCGTTGCGCACGTTGTGGCGACCCGGCATAGCCAGGCGCACGGCGGCCTCGCCCTGTGCCGTGACCAGCGTGAAGCGCGAGCCCTCGACGTCGAGCACGATGTCGCGCGCAGTGACGTCGGCGTCGTGGTCCAGGCCGAAGTACACCAGCTGGCGGCCGTGAGCGCGCTCGGCGAAGTACGGGGCGAACGCGTCGTCGGCATTGATCACTGCGGTGCCTTCCGCCGGCAGCGCATCGTAGATGGCAGCCTTGGTATCGGCTACGGCCAACAGACTGCCCATGCGCTCCAGGTGCGCCGGCGCGATGTTGTTGACCAGCGAAACGTCAGGTCGCGCTACTTGCGTGAGGTAAGCGATGTCGCCCGGCTTGCCGGCGCCCATTTCGTACACGGCGAAGCGCGCGTCGTCCGGCGCATCGATCACCGCGAGCGGCAGGCCGATCTCGTTGTTGCGGTTGCCGGGGTTGGCATAGGTCTTGCCGGCGCGCTCGAGGATGGACACCACCAGCGTCTTCACGCTGGTCTTGCCATTGCTGCCGGTGATGGCCACCACCTTGCCGCCCACGCGGTCGTGCTGCAACGCCGCCGCCAGGTCGGCCAGTGCGCGTTCGGTGTCGGGTACGACCACTTGCGGCAGGTCCCAGCCGGCCACGCGTGCGGGCATGTGCCGCGACACAAGGGCGGCCGTGGCACCGGCTTCCGCCGCGGCCTGCAGGTGCTCGTGGCCGTCGAAGCGCTCGCCCTTGAGCGCGATGAACAGCACGCCGTCGCCGCTGAACAGCGTGCGTGTATCCGTCGATACGGCGAAGACCTGGCGGTCCTCGCCCTCCAGGTGCCCGCCCACCATGCGTGCGATCGTCGAGAGCCACAGCGTCTTCATGCGCGTGCCTCCAGCGCGGCGCGGGCCACGTCCGTGTCGTCGAAGGGATGCTTCACGCCGCTGATCTCCTGGTACGGCTCGTGCCCCTTGCCGGCGACGAGCACGATGTCGTCCGCGGCGGCGGCGGCCACGGCGAAGGCAATCGCCTTCGCCCGGTCGCGCTGCACGTGGACGGCCTGCGGCGCGGCGAAGCCGGCCATGATGTCCTGTACGATCCGGTCGCCGTTCTCGGCACGCGGATTGTCGTCGGTGACAACCACCACATCCGCCAGGCGCTCGGCAATGGCCGCCATCTGCGGGCGCTTGCCACGGTCACGCTCGCCACCGCAGCCGAACACGCACAACAGGCGCGCCTGGGCGTGGCCACGCAGCGACGCCAGCGCCTGCTCCAGTGCGTCCGGGGTGTGGGCATAGTCGACCACCACGAGCGGACGGTGTCCCATCGGGGCTGCATCGCCACCGAGACGGTTCATGCGACCGTGGATAGGCTGAAGCTTTGCCAGGGTTGCCGCGATGTCAGCCGGCGCCTGGCCCAGCGCGTACAGCGTCGCCGCAACCGCCAACAGGTTGTCGATGTTGAAACGGCCCAGCAATGGCGAATGCACTGGATGGGATTCGCCGTGCACCACCAGATCGAAGTGGATGCCACCGGCATCCAGGTGCAGCGCTTCGGCACGCACCACCGCATCGGCGTGGCCGCGCGAGCTGAAGCCCACGCACCGCACGCCTGCGGCCAGCAGACCCGGCAGCGTGGCGCCGAAGGCGTCATCGAGATTGATCGCCGCCCCCTTCAACCCCGGCCACTGGAACAAGCGCGCCTTGGCCGCGCCGTAGCTGTCCATGTCGCCGTGGTAATCGAGGTGGTCGCGGGTGAGGTTGGTGAATACCGCCACGTCGTAATGCAGGCCCGCCACGCGGCCCTGGTCGAGGGCGTGCGAGCTCACTTCCATCGCCACGGCCTGCGCACCGGCATCGTGCAGCTCGGCCAGCAGGCCGTGCGTGCGCAGCACCAGCGGCGTGGTGAAGCCGGTCGGCACTACCTGGCCGTACAGGCCCGCGCCCAACGTGCCCACGGTGCCTGCCGTGGTGCCCTGCAGCGTCCACGCCTGAGCCAACAGCTGCACGGTTGACGTCTTGCCGTTGGTGCCCGTCACGCCGACCAGCGTCATCGCGTCAGTGACACGGTCGTGAAACGCGTCGGCCAGTTCACCCAGGCGCGCACGCAGGTTGGGCACGGCGATCGCGCCGGCCGGCGCGACCTGGTCGGCCGGAGCCGGCGGCTCGAACAGCACTGCGACCGCACCGGACGCCAGCGCCTGTTCGGCGAACTGCAGCCCGTGGGCACCAAAGCCGGCAATGGCGACGAAGGCGCAGCCTGGCGTCACTTCGCGGCTGTCCATCACCAGTGCGGAGATGCGCAGATCGCCGGGGATGCCGGCGACGTCGGGGAGCAGGTTGGCGAGGCGCTTGCCGGGGCTCATGGCAGCCCTCCCAGCAGCGGCTCCGGCAGCTCCGTGGCGACCTGTTCCGTGGACGGCAACACGGGCGCATCGTTGGCCGGCTTGCCGCCGTTGGCCCGGGTGCGCTTGGCATCGGCCTCGGCCTGTGCGGCGAGCCAGGTGTCGATGTCGTCGGGTGCAACGTCCATCAGGCGCAACGCGCCCTCCATGACGTTCTTGAACACTGGCGCGGACACAAGCCCGCCGAAATAGCCCTTGCCCGGATCCGGGTCGTCCACCACCACCACCATCGAGAAGCGGGGACGGTCGACCGGCACCAGCCCCGCAAAGAAAGACACATAGCGGCGCGAGTAGCCGCCGGTGCTGTTGAACTTGCGCGCCGTGCCGGATTTGCCGGCAACGTGGTACCCCAGAATCGCGGCCTGGGTGGCAGTACCGCCGGTTTCGGTCACGGTCTGCATCATGCGCAGCACTTCATGGGCGATGGCCGGATCCAGCACCTGCCGTGACTCGCGCTCTTCGCCTTTCACGAATGTGGGACGAATCAGCTTGCCGCCGTTGCCCAGCGCCGCGTACGCCACCGCGATCTGCAGCGGCGTGGCCGACAGGCCGTAACCGTAGGACATGGTCGCCTTCGTGGTGCCCGACCACTTGGCCGGCGGCGACAACAGGCCGGGCGACTCGCCGGGGAAACCACTGTGCGGCACCTGGCCATAGCCGAACCCGCGAACGAAATCGTAGTAGTACTGGCTATCCAACTTGTTGACGATCTTCACCGCGCCCAGGTTGGAACTCTTGGTGATGATGCCGGTGGTGGTCTGGATGCCGTAGTTGCGGTGGTCGCGGATGGTGTAACGGCGATCCAGCGCCATGTACCCCGGGTTGAGGTCGAACACCGTATTGGGCGTGATCACGCCCGCCTTCAGCCCGGCCGCAACGGTCAGCGGCTTCATGGTCGAGCCAGGCTCGACCACGTCGGTCACCGCACGGTTGCGATGGGCGTCGATGTTGGTGCCGCCACCCGCATTCGGGTTGTAGGTGGGCAGGTTGGCCATCGCCAGCACTTCGCCGGTGGCCACGTCCAGCACCACCACCGAACCCGCGCTGGCGCCAGTGCGCAGCAAGGCGCTACGCAACTCGCGATGCGCCAGGAACTGGATCCGGCGGTCGATGGTCAGCGTCAGGTCCTTGCCCGGCTCGGCCGGGGTGACCAGGTCCACGCTCTCGACGATGTTGCCCTGGCGGTCACGGATCACCCGCTTGCTGCCCGGCGTGCCGCGCAGCCAGTCCTCGAAGGCCAGCTCCAGCCCTTCCTGGCCGCGGTCGTCGACGTTGGTGAAGCCCAGCACGTGCGCCATCGCCTCACCCTGCGGGTAGAAGCGGCGGTACTCGCGCTGCGACGCCACGCCCGGGATCTTCAGCGCGAGGATGCGCCTGGCCTCGTCCGGGTTGATGCGGCGCTTGAGATAGACGAATTCCTTGCTGGCCTTCTGCCCCACCTTGCGCGCGAGGTAATCGGCCGGCACGCCCAGCGCCTTCGCCAGCTCGGGAATTCGCGCGGGATTCTTCAGCAGCTCCTGCGGATTGGCCCAGATCGACTCCACCGGAGTGGAGACGGCGAGCGGCTCGCCATTGCGGTCGGTGATCATGCCGCGCGAGGTCGGAATCGGCAGTTCACGCTTGAAGCGCGCCTCGCCCTGTTCGCGGTAGAACTCGTTGTGCACCACCTGCAGGTCGAACGCACGGCCGACCAGCACCACCGAGCACAGGCCCAGCGCGCCGCCGACCATCAGCAGGCGACCGCGCAGGTCGAAGCCATTGCGGCCACGCCCGCGGCCGCGGCCACCGTCACCGCGCAGCGCCTGCAGGCGCGAACGGACCGCGGCCAGCAGGCGCTGGCCGGGAGTGACGTGCGGTTGTGCGTCGCGGCGGGTCATGGCCGGATCACCACGGTTTCGGCGCCTTCGGGAAACTTCATGCCGAGGCGGTCACGGGCCACCTGGTCGATGCGGTTGCTCTCCGCCCAGGTCGCCTGCTCCAACTGGAGCCTTCCGAATTCGATATTGAGGTCGTCGCGCGCCTTTTCCAGTTGGCTGAACTGGATGAACAGGCGACGATGCTGGTGGCGTGCCTGCACCACCATCAGCGCCGAGACGATATTGGCCACGACCAGCGCGACAAGGGCGATGCGCAGGCTCATGCGGCCACCTCCAGCTTCTCGGCCACGCGCAGCACCGCGCTGCGGGCGCGCGGATTGGCGGCGGTCTCTTCGTCCGTGGCTTTCTGCGCGCCATCGATGGCCAGCAGCGTGGGCGTGAACGACTGCTCCACCGGCATGCGGCGGTTGGCCGGCGGCGCCTTGGCGTGCCTGGCAATGAATTGCTTGACGATGCGGTCTTCCAGCGAATGGAAGCTGATCACCGCCAGCCGGCCGCCGGGCTTGAGCCGGGCCATCGCCGCGTCCAACCCGGCCTCGAGGTCGGCCAATTCGCGGTTGATGAAGATGCGGATGGCCTGGAAGCTGCGCGTGGCCGGGTGGATCTTGCTGTCGCCCCGCGGCATGACCGAGGCGATCAGGTCTGCCAGTTGTGCGGTGCGGAGCAGCGGCTGCGCGTCACGACGGGCCACGATGGCACGGGCGATCTTGCGGCTCTGCCGCTCCTCGCCGTAGGTCCACAGCACGTCGGCGATCTCGCGCTCGTCGGCGCGGGCCAGCCACGCCGCAGCGCTTTCGCCGGAGTCCGGATCCATGCGCATGTCCAGCGGACCGTCCTTGCCGAACGAGAAGCCGCGCTCAGCCACGTCCAACTGCGGCGAGGACACGCCCAGGTCGAACAGCACGCCGTCCAGACCCTCGGCGGTGGCCGGCCACTGCGCCAGCTCGGCGAAGCTGCCGCGGTAGATCGCGACGCGCGCGTCCGGGCCGAACTCACGTTCGGCCACGGCGATCGCCTCGGGATCCTTGTCCATCACCAGCAGCTTCCCCTTGGGCCCCAACTGCGCCAGCACGCCGCGGGCGTGTCCGCCCCGGCCGAACGTGCCATCCAGGTACGTGCCATCACCGACCACCCGCAGGCCTTCCAGCACCTGCGCGTACATGACCGGAAGGTGGCCGGAAGCCGCATGCGTGCGGTCCATGCCACCGCGCGTCACAACTGCAAATCGAGCAGCTCGTCGCTCAGATCCTCGTCAGTGATGACCTGACGGATCTGCTCGTGATGCGCGTGCTCGCTCCACAACTCGAACTTGTCGCCCATGCCCAGCAGCACGGCTTTCTTCTCGATGCCGACGGCGCTGCGGTGGCTGGGGGGAATGGTGATGCGGCTGTTGCCGTCCAGCTCGACGAAGTGGGCCGCACCCACCAGCTTGAGCTGCATCACCCGGCTGAACTTCTTCACGCGCGGGAGCTTGTTGACGTCGTCGCGGACGCGCTCCCACACATGCTGCGGATAGATGTAGAGGGACCCGGATTCGAACGGGTTGTAGGTGATGACCAGCTTGTTGCCGCAATCACGCGCGACGAGGTCGCGATAGGCGGTGGGCACCGCCAATCGGCCCTTCTCGTCAATCGTGATGGCGGTCTCGCCCTGGAACATTGAGCACCTTGTGTGCGCCACCTCTAAGCGGGCAGCTTCGCCACTGGAAAACCACAAAAAACCCGGATTTCCCTCTGATGCCCACCTTAGGCAGACCCCAAGGGGTTGTCAACAACTTTCCGGCGGGAATTTCACTTGGCGCATCAAGGGCTTAAGACAAACTTCACACTCTTATTCAAGACTTATCCACTAAGTCTTGTTTCGTCTCACCTTTTGAGATTGGGCGGCCCTTCACATCCAGATAACAATCACTTGCGCGATGCCGTTGGAGCGCGGCCACAGGTGCCCGGGCGGCATGCTGCACTGCGCAATAGGCAGATCAAAGCACGCCGCCGGCGGCCCCCGCTGGGGCGGGCCATGAAGGGGAGTGGCGGAGCCGGCCGATAAGCCGGGTTCTGTCGTGGACAGTCATTCCTCTAGGCGCATCGTCACCGATACGCTCAAGCAACCTACCCGGAGACACCGCGGGCCGCGGCATTGCCTCCCTATTTGGTCTTGCTCCCGGTGGGGTTTGCCGTGCCGGTCTGTTGCCAGACTCGCGGTGCGCTCTTACCGCACCGTTTCACCCTTGCCACGCATCCCGAAGGACCGTTCGGCGGTCTGCTCTCTGTTGCACTTTCCGTCGGCTCGCGCCGCCCAGGCGTTACCTGGCACCGTGCCCTGTGGAGCCCGGACTTTCCTCGGCATCCTTTCGAATGACGCGACTGTCTGGCCGGCTCCGCCATCGCCATTGTCGCATGGTTCGTGGGTTGGGTCGGGCGGCGGGGCGAGCAGGAGGAAAAGCGAAAGCAACAGCAAGACCGACCCGGCCCGAAGCCAACCCGACCCCTAGGCTCCGTACAGCGCCTTCCGCGGCGCCCCGCTGAGCTCGGCGGCCAGCTTGGCCGCGGTGGAGGGCGGCAGATGCTCGGCCAGTTTGGCGTACAGGCGCTTGCCCTCGACCAGGCGCGCATCGGCGTCGTCACCCGCGCCTTCGACCATGACCACGAATTCGCCCTTGCGCTGGTTCGGGTCGGCCTGCACCTTGGCCAGCAGCTCGGCCAGCGTGCCGTCGAGCACCGTTTCGAACAGCTTGGTCAGCTCACGCGCCAGCACGGCAGGCCGCTGTGAGCCGAAGGCGGTGGCCATGTCTTCCAGCGCTTCATCGATGCGGTGCGCGGACTCGTAGAACAGCAGCGTGCGCGGCTCGGCGGCCAGGCGCGACAGGCGCTCGCGGCGCGCGGACACCTTGGCCGGCAGGAAGCCCTCGAAGGCGAAGCGGTCGGATGGCAGCCCGGCCACGCTCAGGGCGGCGATGGCCGCGCAGGCGCCGGGCACCGGCGAGACCTTGATCCCCGCCGCGCGGGCGGCGCGCACCACGCGGAAGCCAGGGTCGCTGACCAGCGGCGTGCCGGCGTCCGAGACCAGCGCCAGCGATTCGCCGGCCTGCAGCCGGGCGACCAGTTGCGCGGCCTGCGCGTCCTCGTTGTGCTGGTGCAGGGCCACCAACGGTCGCTCCAGCCCGAAATGGGCCAGCAACTGGCGGGTGTGGCGGGTGTCTTCGGCACAGACCGCGGCGACCGTGCGCAGGGTAGCGAGCGCGCGCGGGGAAAGGTCGCCGAGGTTGCCGATAGGCGTGGCGACGACATGGAGGGTGCCGGGGGTCTGCATCGTGCTTCCACAGGGGGGACGGGTAGAATCGTAACCCGGTCCCCCCCAAACGCCGCGTGGCGGCGCCTGCATGCCGATGATGACTGTGTCGAGGAAGTGGATGTTCGCGCCGGTGCTGTTGGCCGCGCTGGCCGGTGGTTGTGCCACGGTGCCGACCGGGGGTGCGCGCACCGAACAGGTGAGTCGCTCGCCGCTGGTGCAGCAGGCGCATGCGCTCGCCGTGACGGCGGCCGGCATGACCGGCGCTGCGCGCAAGGCGCAGGACGACCAGATCGAGCGCCTGTTGGCCCAACTGGACAACGCCACGCTGGCGCGCGAAGCCGCGGCCCTGCCGGCCGGTGACCCGCTGTACAACTACGCAGGCCGTGCCCTGCTGGTGCGCGGCCTACCGTTGCCCCGCCCGTTTGATCGCAGCGCATGGAAGTTTGACGCCGGCAACCGGCCGGCCGCCGACCGCGACGGCTACCGTCCGCCGGTGAAGCTGGCGGTGCTGCTGCCGTTGTCGGGCAGTCTGGCCAATGCCGCGGCGCCGGTGCGTGACGGCCTGCTGGCGGGATATTTCGGCGAAGTGCGGGCCAAGCCGGAAGTGCAGTTCTACGACACCGCCGCCGGCGTAGGCGCGGCGTATGACCGCGCCGTGGCCGAAGGCAACGACTTCGTGGTCGGTCCGCTGGGTCGCGATGAGGTCACCAGCATCTTCTCCCGCCCATCGCTGCCGGTGCCGCTGCTGGCGCTGAACCGCGGCGATGTGCCACCGCCGGCCGGCAATGCCAGCTTCTCGCTGTCGCCGGAAGACGAGGGCGAGGCCGCCGCCGAGTGGCTGCTGGGCCGCAAGGCCTCGCGGGTGCTGGTGGTGAGTGGCGAGGATGACACCCAGCGCCGCGCCGTCACCGCGTTGCGCGAGCGCCTGGCCGAACGCGGCGCCACCATCGTCGACGTGGCGGGCAGCGGCACCGTCGACTTCGCCCCATTTGCCCAGAAGGGCGTGGACGCGGTGTTCCTGGCTGTGCGCGGCAGCACCGCTCGCGGGGTGATCCCCAAGCTTGCTTTGGCCGGCCTGAGTGGCAAGCCGCTCGTGGCCACGTCGCAATTGCTGTCAGGCACCGGCAACGCCGCCGAAGACACCACTCTGGATGGCATCGCCTTCCCATCGGAGACCTGGACCACACACGGTACCCGCGGCCTGCCCGCTGCTTCGGTTGCCGCGCAGATGCTGCCCAACGCCCGCGGCGCGGCCGCGCGCCTGTTCGCCTTTGGTCACGACGCGTGGCAGCTCGCGGCTTATCTGGAGCGGCTGGCGGTCTCGGCCGATGGCCACATCGAAGGCGCCACCGGCACCCTGCGCATCGACGGATTCGGCAACGTGCAGCGCACCCCGGCGTGGTCGACATTTCGTGGCGGCGTCGCCGTACCGCTCTGAGACGGCCGCACCCCGCGACCGGCGCGCCCTCGGTGCGTCGGTCGAGGCAGCCGCGCGTGATTATCTGGTTGCGCAGGGCCTGGTGCCGATAGCGGCCAACGTCGGCTACCGCCTCGGTGAGCTGGACCTGGTGATGCGCGATGGCGATGGCCTGGTCTTCGTCGAGGTGCGCTACCGCCGCGACGACCGCTACGGCGGTGGCGCCGCTTCGGTCGACTGGCGCAAATGCCGCAAGCTGGTGCGCGCCGCGCAACTGTTCCTGATGCACCACCCACGCTGGGCCGATGCCCCCTGCCGCTTCGACGTGGTCGACGCCGAAGGCGATGCCGCGGCACCAAGACTGACCTGGCTGCGCGATGCCTTCCGCGTGGATGACGTGATGTGAGCGCGTCTCCGCTCCCCGCCGCGCTCGACGCTGAACTGCACGCGCTGCTCGGCGACGCCTGGCTTACCGATGCCAGCGAGCGACTGGCCTACGCCTTCGACAATTCGCGACGCGAAGCGCTGCCCGATGCGGTGGCGCTGCCAACCACGCGCGAACAGGTCGTGGCACTGGTGCGCGCATGCCGCGCGCACCGCGTGCCACTGGTGGCGCGCGGCCGCGGCACCAACACCACCGGTGCCACGGTGCCGATTTCCGGCGGCGTGGTGGTGTCGTTCGAGCGCATGAACCGGATCGTCGACATCCGCCCCGGCGACCGCTGCGCGGTGGTGGAACCGGGCGTACTCAACGGCGACCTGCAGGCCGCGTTGCAGCCGCATGGCCTGTTCTGGCCGCCGGACCCGACCAGTGCGGTGTTCAGCACGGTCGGCGGCAACCTCGCCTGCAATGCGGGCGGCCCGCGCGCGGTGAAGTACGGCGCCAGCCGCGACAACGTGCTCGCACTCACCGCGGTCACCGGCGCGGGCGAACTGATCGAGTGCGGCACGGCGACCACCAAGGGCGCCACCGGCTACGACCTGCACCGCCTGCTGGTGGGCAGCGAGGGCACCCTGGCGCTGATCGTCGAGGCCAGCCTGCGGCTGACGCCCGCGCCCGCGACCCGGCGCGCGCTGCGCGCGATCTACCGCGACGTGTCCAGCGCGGCGCTGGCGGTTGCGCGTCTGATGGCGCAGCCGGTGACGCCATCGATGCTCGAATTCATGGACGCGCACGCGGTGCGCCTGGCCCGCGACGTGGGCGGCGCCGACCTGCCGGCCGATGCCGGCGCGCTGCTGATGATCGAGGCCGATGGCGACGCCGACACCTTGCCGCACGACATCGAAGCCCTGGCCCGCGCAGCGGAAGGCGACGGCCTCGTCTCGCTGGACGACGCCGCCGACGAAGCCGCCCGCGCCAAACTGTGGACTGCCCGAAAGGCGCTGTCGCCAGCGCTGCGCACGCTGGCCCCGGGCAAGATCAACGAGGACGTGGTGGTGCCGGTATCGCGCATCCCCGCGCTGGTCGACGGCGTGCAGGCACTCGCACGCGAGTTCAACCTGCCCATTGTCTGCTTCGGCCACGCCGGCAACGGCAACCTGCACGTCAACCTGGTGTACGACCCGGCCGACGGTGCGCAGGCCCAGCGCGCGCGCGGCGCGATGGCGCGAGTGTTCACGTTGGCGGTATCGCTGGGTGGCACGTTGTCGGGCGAGCACGGCATCGGCCTGGCCAAGCGCGACTTCATGCCGCAGGCGGTGACGCCAGCCACGCTGGCCGTCATGCGGCAGTTGAAGGCGGTGTTCGACCCCGACGGCATCCTCAACCCTGGCAAGCTGCTGCCACCCTGAGCGTCGTGCAGGTCACGCCATGGCCACACTGCCTGCAGCACCCAAAGGGGTAACCTGCGTGGGCCGCTCCTCCCGAGTCCAGCCCACGTGAGCCACCCACTGGAATGCCTGCTGCGCGACATCCGTGCCTGCCGCATCTGCGAGGCACATTTGCCGCTGGGCCCGAACCCGGTGCTGCGTGCCAGTGCGACCGCTCGCCTGCTGGTCGTTGGCCAGGCCCCTGGCACCAAAGTGCACGCCACCGGCATCCCGTGGAACGACGCCAGCGGCCAACGCCTGCGCCAGTGGCTGGGTTTGGATGCGGGGCAGTTCTACGACGAGCGCCGTGTGGCCATCGTGCCGATGGGGTTCTGCTATCCGGGCCGAGGTCCTTCCGGCGACCTGCCGCCACGGCCCGAATGCCGCGCGACGTGGCATCCGAAACTGTTGCCCCTGCTGCCGGAAATCCGCCTGACATTGCTGATCGGCCAGTACGCGCAGGCGTATTTCCTCGATGCTCGACGCAAGGCCACGCTTACCGAGACGGTGCACGCCTGGCGCGAATACCTGCCCGGCTACCTGCCCCTGCCCCACCCCAGCCCACGCAACGTCGGCTGGTTCAAGGCCAATCCGTGGTTCGAAGCGGAGGTGTTGCCGGCACTGCGGGAGCGCGTACACGCTCTACTGGGCTGAGCGCGGTTGATGGGCTCTGGCGCTTCGCGGTGCTAGCCGGCGAAATGCTCGTAACCGGCGCGCGGCGGGAGCCACTCTGTCCCGTCCGCTGCCAACAGGCGGACCTGTCCGGCCGCGGACGTCACGGTGCCGATGCGCGTGAGGGGTAACTGCAGCTCGCTGGCGATGCGCGCCACGGCAGCGCGTGACGCGGTGGGCGCGGTGAAGCACAACTCGTAGTCGTCGCCACCGGTGGCCTGCAGGCGCAGCTGCTCCTGCGCGGCAAACGCCATCGCCAGCGCCTCAGACGCCGGCAGGTCCGGGCAATGCAGGTCGATTCCCACGTTGCTGGCGACGGCCACATGTGCGAGGTCGGCCGCCAATCCGTCGGACACGTCGATGCAGGCATCAGCCAGACCCACCAGCGCGCATCCCAGCGCAACACGCGGCGTGGGCCGATCCAGCCGGTCGCGCAGCGCCGCCGTCATCGGTTGTCCGGCGTTCCATTGGGTCAATGCGCCCGCGGCGTCGCCCACGGTACCGCTTAGCCAGACATCGTCGCCCACGCGCGCGCCATCGCGGCGCAGCGCCTGCCCCGGCGCGACGAAGCCGTGCACGGTGACGCATACCGACAGCGGACCACGCGTGGTATCGCCCCCAACCAGCACGACGCCGTGCGTGCGGGCCAGCTCAAGAAAACCATCAAGAAAACCGTCGACCCACGCCGTATCGCTGCCCGGCAACGACAGCGACAACGTGCACCACGCAGGGGTCGCCCCCATCGCGGCCAGGTCGGACAGATTGACTGCCAGCGCCTTCCAGCCGATGTCGCCCGGCGCGGTTTCCGACGGGAAGTGCACGCCCGCGTTGAGCGTGTCCATGGCCACCACCAGGTGCTGGCCGGCCGGCGGCTGCAGGATGGCGGCGTCGTCTCCGATGCCCAGCACGACGTCGCCGCGGGACCCCACGCGCTGCGCGATGCGGGCGATCAGGTCGAACTCTGGCAAGGCACCCGCGCGCGGCTTACTTGCCGCGCCCGGCCCCCACTTCCACGGCGCGCCACGCGGCAGCGGCATGGTCGAGCACGCCGTTGACGTAGGTGTGACCGTGCTCGGCGCCAAAACGCTTGACCGACTCGATGGCTTCGTTGATGACCACGCGGTACGGCACGTCCGGGCGCTGGCGCAATTCGTAGGCGGCGATGCGCAGTGCGGCACGCTCCACCGGATCCACCTGTTCCACCTCGCGATCGAGGAACGGGGCGAGTGCCTGGTCGAGGTCTTTCACGTGCTCATCCACGCCGCGGACCAGGTCCTCGAAATACACCAGATCGGCCGGCTCCTTGGCCTGCTCGTGGGCGAACTGGGCGATCACGTCGTTGACCTTGGCGCCTGACAGCTGCCAGGCGTACACGGCCTGCAGCGCGCGGCGACGCGCACGCGAACGGGCGACGGGGTCCACGCCATCGGGACGGCGGCGGTTCATTCCAGCACCTCCAGCAGGTCGTGGGCGGCGGGCAGCTGGTCCAGCAGGTGACACATCTCGATCACCACCAGCGCGGCTTCCTCGCCCTTGTTGCCATGGCTGCCGCCGGCGCGGGCCTCGGCATCCTCGAAGCGGTCCACGGCGAGCACGCCGTTGGCCACGGGCAGGCCGTAGTCCAGCGCGACGCGCATCAGGCCTTCGGAACAGCCGTCGGCCACCTGCTCGTAGTGGCGGGTGTCGCCGCGCACCACGCAGCCCAGCGCCACCACGGCGGCGTGCTGGCCGGCCGCGGCGATGCGGGCAGCGGTCACCGGAATCTCCCACGCGCCAGGCACGCGGATCACGTCCACCGCCTCCTCGGCCACGCCGTTCTCGGTGAAGGTCTTGCGAGCGCCCGCCACCAGGGTGTCGGTGATGCGCGGGTTCCAGCGGCTGGCGATGATGGCGTAGCGCGCGCCGGTCGGGCTGCGCAGGTCGCCTTCGATATGGGGCATGGAGGGGCCGGTGGTGGGGGTGAAGAGGATTAGTTTAGCCGCTGGGGGCCGGTGGCGTGGCATCAGTATCCAGAGCGACGACGCGGCACGGGTGGCCCAGCTTGACCCGCTGGGCCTTGGGACCCTTGCACCACCAGGCGGCAGGAACCCATCAGAGCGCGTGCGGATCCACGTACTCGACGACCTCCAGGCCGAAGCCGGCCAAGCCGATCTGCTTGCGCGGTGTGCCCACCACGCGCAGCTTGCCCAGGCCCAGGTCGGCCAGGATCTGCGCGCCGGCGCCAGTGCGGCGCCACTCGGTCAGGGCATGACCCGCGCCAGGGGTCAGCTCCTCGTGGTGGGCCGGCTCGCGCAGTCGGGCGAGCAACGCGTCGGGCGTCGCCGTGTCGGCGAGAACCACCAGCACGCCACGGCCCTCGCGGGCGATGGCCGCCAGGACGTCGCCCACCGCCGGTCCGAAGTCCGCTCGGCGCCAATGCAGCGCGTCAGCCAGCGGGTTCTGCACATGCACGCGCACCAGCGTCGGCGCGGCCATGTCCGGGGTGCCGCGCTGCAGGGCGAAGTGCAGCGCGTGGCTGAGGCGGTCGCGGTAGGTGGTCAGCTGGAATGGACCGTGTCCGGTGTCGATCTCGCGGCTGTCCACGCGCTCGACGGTGTGCTCGGTGGCCAGGCGGTAGCGGATCAGTTCCTCGATCGAACCGATCTTCAGGCCGTGCTCCTTGGCGAATGCCTCCAACTGCGGGCGGCGCGCCATGCTGCCGTCAGCGTTGAGGATCTCCACCAGCACGCCAGATGGCTCCAGCCCCGCCAGCAGCGCCAGGTCACTGGCCGCCTCGGTGTGTCCAGCGCGGTTGAGCACGCCGCCCGGCTGCGCCTGCAGCGGGAAGATGTGGCCGGGCTGGCTGAGGTCTTCCGGGCTAGCGTCGGGGCGCACCGCGGTGCGCACGGTGTGGGCGCGGTCGTAGGCACTGATGCCGGTGGTGACGCCTTCGGCCGCCTCGATGCTGACGGTGAAGTTGGTGTGGTGCGGCGAGGTGTTGTCACGCACCATCGGCGGCAGGCCCAGCTGCCGGCAACGTTCGCGGGTCAACGACAGGCACACCAGGCCACGGGCGTGGGTGACCATGAAGTTGATGTCCTGCGGCCGCACCAGTTCGGCGGCCATGATCAGGTCGCCTTCGTTCTCGCGGTCTTCGTCGTCGACGATGACGACCATGCGGCCGGCGCGGATTTCCTCGAGGATCTCGGGGATGGGGGCAAAGCTCATGCGGGCTCTCCAGCGGCGGTACCGCTTGCGAAATGGTCGTCAGGGGTGGTGGCGCGGTGGGCGAACAGGCGCTCGGCATAGCGCGCAACCAGGTCCACCTCGAGATTGACCGCATCGCCCACGCGGGTCTGCTGGAACGCGGTGTGCGCCACGGTGTGCGGGATCAATGCCACGTCGAAGCCGGCGTCGTCCACCTCGTTGACGGTGAGGCTGACGCCATCGACGCAGATCGAGCCCTTCTTGGCGACGTAGCGCAGCAGCGCGTTGGGCGCGCTGAAACGCCAGCGCAGCGCGCGCGCGTCCTCGGTGATGCGTTCGACGCGGCCCACGCCATCGACGTGGCCGCTGACGATGTGGCCGCCGAGGCGATCGGTGGGGCGCATCGCGCGCTCCAGGTTGACCATGGCGCCGAGCGGCAGCGCACCCAACGTGGTCAGCGCGAGGGTCTCGGTGGAGGCATCGGCGTCGAACGAGGTGGCGTCGAATGCGATGACGGTCAGACAGGTGCCGTTGACCGCGATGCTTTCGCCCAGGCGCACGTCGTCGAACGGCAGGCTGCCGACCTCGATGCGCAGTCGGGCGTCGCCGCCGTGCAGGTCTCGCGCGGCCAGGCGGCCAACGCCTTCGATGATCCCGGTGAACATCAGGCAGCTCCCATGGACAGGCAACGGCCGCAGCCCACCGCGAAAGCGGGGACGCCGCCACCGGCATGACCGGTGACGTGGCGACTGAAGGGGGCGAACAGCAATGAAGGCATGGCACGTTTCCCGCGATGTGGGCGAGCGAAAAACGTCGCAAGGCAGTGGCATGCGCGCCCGCCACGACCGCAGGGCGGCCGCCAGGGCTCCGCCACGCGCACGGTCGCGGCAGCGGATGCGCACGCCGTCTTCTTTCATCCGGACTATGACCGTCGGCTCCGGCATTGGACCGGATCTGCTGACCTTGCCGATGCCTGAGGCGTCGGGAAGCGCTCGCGGGCTTGTGGCACGACCGGGGCCGTGCGACCTACCGCCGGTGGGGAATTGCACCCCGCCCTGAAGACGTCGCGTTATGCCGCCGAGGCGGCGCCGGCATTCTACCACCCCCGGTGCGCACGCCCCCTGCGCAGCGCACCACACCCGTGGAACGCAGTGTTGGCGGGGCGCCGGCCCCCCTCACCGTCGGCGGCGGGCCGCAGCCGTCGTCAGGGCTTCTGCCGCAGGTGCAGGAACAGGGGCCAGCTGATCGTGCGCAGGTCCGCGGTATCGCCCCAGCTTTCGGCCAGGGCCGGTGCATGGTGGGCCACGGGGTCGATGCCGGTGGCCGCGAGGCAGCGGGCGCTGGCCGACATGCTGGACAGGTAGCGCAGGAAGTGGCGGAGCGACCACTCCGACTCCAGCCACAGCGTGGGCGTTGGCAACGCGGGGAACGGCCATTCATAACCCGCGTAGCGCGCATCGATCTGCGCACGCTCCGGGGGCCAGTACGGTTCGATGCGGGCGCGGAAAGCCGCCACGGCGTCCAGCATGCCCTCGGGGGCCACGAAGTCCGGATACCCCCAGGCTGCGAGCACGCCTCCGGGCGCAAGCACGCGCTGGCACTCGGCAAAGAACTTCGGCCGGTCGAACCAGTGCAGCGCCTGTGCGACGGCGATCAGCTGCACCGAGGCTTCGGCCAGGTCGGTGCGCTCGCCGGGCTCGACCGCCAGCGATACGCGTGGATCGGACGAGCGCAAGGGCCCTGGATGGGTGGACACATCGTGGCCCGGAGACGTCGCCGCCCCCAGCCCCCCGTCATCCGCACACGCCCAGTGTTGCGCCAGTTGCCGGGCACTGGGGTCGGTGGCGTGTACGTGCGCGAAACGGGCGACCAGCCCGCGCGTGGCCTGCCCGCTGCCGCAACCCGGCTCCCATACCCGCGCGGTGGCCGGCACGTGCAGGGCAATCGCGTCGAACAGCGCGTCTGGGTATTCCGGTCGCGCGGCCGCATAGGCATCGGCGATGCCGGAGAAATGATCCTTGAAATCGCCCGTGATCACCCGGTGTGGACCGGCTGCAGCAACAGCCGCACGTCGTGGCCGATGTAGCGCGACTCGACGATGCGCAGGTGATGGCGTTCGGCCATGGTGGAGATGCCCAGGCCATCGAACATTGGCCGGGCGTTCTCGCCCAGCAGCACCGGCGCCACGTACAGCAGGATCTCGTCCACCAGCCCCGCAGCCAAGAACGCACCAGCCAAGGTCGCGCCGGCTTCGATCTGTACCTCGTTGATCTCGCGCGCGGCCAACAACTTGAGCACCGCCTCGAGGTCGAACAGCCCGCCCTTCACCGGCGCGGGCGCGACCTGGGTGGTCAGTCCGCGCGGCAGTTTGGCATCGGGCGCGTGGATGTACAGCGTCGGCGCATCGCCCTCGCGCACACGGCCGCGGGCAACCGTGGCCAGGCCGGGGTCGAGCACCACGCGCAGCGGTGGCAGGAACGGCGTGTCATCGCCGAGGCGCACGGTCAACGAGGGATCGTCGGCGAGCACCGTGCCGGCACCGGTGAGGATGGCGCCGGCACGCGCACGCCAGTGCTGCACATCCTGCCGTGAAGCCTCGCCGCTGATCCATTTGGACTCGCCGTTGTTGAGTGCACTGCGACCATCGAGGCTGGTGGCCAGCTTGACCCGCACCCAAGGCCGGCCGCGCTCCTGGCGTGACAGGTAGCCACGGTTGAGCACGCGCGCGTCGCCCGCCATCAGTCCGCTTTCCACCGTGATGCCTGCGGCCTGCAGCTTGTCGAAACCGGCGCCGTCGACCTGCGGGAACGGATCGCGCATCGCCGCCACCACCCGCGACACACCTGCGGCCACCAGCGCGTCGGCGCAGGGGCCAGTACGTCCGGTGTGCGCGCAGGGCTCAAGCGAGACGTACACCGTCGCCCCCTTGGCGCGATCGCCGGCATGCTGCAGCGCGTGCACCTCGGCATGGGCTTCGCCGGCACGCACGTGCCAGCCCTCCCCAACGACTTCGTCGCCGTGGGCGATGACGCAGCCCACCATCGGATTGGGGCGGGTGGTGTAGGCGCCACGTTCGGCCAGGCGGATGGCACGGGCCATCATGGCGTGGTCGGCGGCGGAAAACTGCGTCATGTCTGCTCCAGGAGGGGGACCCTTCGGCAACCGTCATGGCGCCGACGGCATGCAACTACAAGGGAATGTCAGCGCTTGCGGCCCTTGGCGGCCGGCTCGGACTCGCCTTCCAACAGCGGCAACTGCCCCTCGCCGCCCTGATCGCTCTCCAGCCGGTCGAGCTCCTCGCGGAAGTCGGCCACGTCCTGGAAATCGCGGTACACCGAGGCGAAGCGCACGTAGCCCACGTGGTCGAGCTTGCGCAACTCGGCCATCACGAACTCGCCCAGCCGCCGCGACGGCAACTCGCGCTCGGCGGTCATGCGCGCGCGATGCACCACCGCGCGTACCGCCGCTTCAATCTGTTCTTCCGACACCGGGCGCTTCTGCAGCGCGCGGTCGAAACCACCCCGCAACTTGCGCGCATCGAACGCCTCGCGACGGCCATCGCTCTTCACGATGACCGGCAGCTTCAGCTCGATGGTCTCCAGCGTCGAGAAGCGCTCACCGCATGCCTCGCACACCCGGCGCCGGCGGATGGTCGCGCCGTCGTCGGACACCCGCGAGTCGATCACGCGGGTGTCCGGGTGCTGGCAGAACGGGCAGTGCATGCGTCCGCGTCAGCCGTAGACCGGGAACTGCCGGCACTGCTTGCTGACGTTCTCGCGCACCCCGGCGATGACCTTGTCGTCACTGGGGTTGTCCAGCACGTCGCAGATCCACTCGGCCAGCGCCACGCAATCGGCTTCCTTGTAGCCGCGGGTGGTGACGGCCGGGGTGCCGATGCGGAGGCCCGAGGTCACGAACGGCGAGCGCGGGTCGTTGGGCACCGAGTTCTTGTTGACGGTGATGTGGGCCTTGCCGAGCGCCGCCTCCGCGTCCTTGCCGCTGACGTCCTTGCCGATCATGTCGATCAGCATCAGGTGGTTCTCGGTGCCGCCGGAGACGATCTTGTAGCCGCGCGCCATGATGGTCTTGGCCATCGCCTGCGCGTTCTTGACCACCTGCTCCTGGTAGGCCTTGAACTCCGGCTGCAGCGCTTCCTTGAACGCTACCGCCTTGGCCGCGATCACGTGCATCAGCGGACCGCCCTGGATGCCCGGGAAGACGATGCTCTGCAGCTTCTTCACCAGCTCCTCGGAGGCACCTTGGGCGACGATGATGCCGCCGCGCGGGCCGCGCAGGGTCTTGTGCGTGGTCGAGGTGACCACGTGGGCGTGCGGCAGCGGGTTCGGGTACACGCCAGCGGCGACCAGGCCGGCGACGTGTGCCATGTCCACGAACAGGTAGGCGCCGACCTTGTCGGCAATCGCGCGGAAGCGTGCCCAGTCGATCTTCTGCGAGTAGGCGGAGAAGCCGGCCACGACCATCTTCGGCTTGTGTTCCAGCGCCAGGCGCTCGACTTCGTCGTAATCGATCAGGCCCTGGTCGTTGACGCCGTACTGCACGGCGTTGAGCAGCTTGCCGGAGATGTTGACCTTGGCGCCATGGGTCAGGTGGCCGCCGTGGGCCAGCGACATGCCGAGGATGGTGTCGCCCGGGTTGAGCAGGGCGAAGTACACGGCCTGGTTGGCCTGCGAGCCGGAGTGCGGCTGCACGTTGGCATAGTCGGCGCCGAACAGCTGCTTCAGGCGCTCGATGGCCAGGTTCTCGGCGACGTCGACGTACTCGCAACCGCCGTAGTACCGCTTGCCCGGGTAACCCTCGGCGTACTTGTTGGTCAGCTGGCTGCCCTGGGCCTCCATCACCAGCGGGCTGGCGTAGTTCTCGGAGGCGATCAGTTCGACGTGGTCTTCCTGGCGGCGGGTCTCGTCGGCAATGGCCTTGGCGAGTTCGGGGTCAAAGGCTTCGATACGGGCATTGCGCTGGAACATCGCC
>NZ_AVPU01000021.1 GCF_000768355.1 Lysobacter daejeonensis GH1-9 | reverse complement strand
GCCGGGCAAATGTCCGCCGAAGTCTCATTGGCGAGGCAAGTGGTTGATTTTCAATACTCAGCCAACTGAATCGGCACAGTCAATTAGGCGATAGTGCGACCCCCATCGCGAATCTGGCGCAACCGAGGCCACGGATGGGTACAACGGACCTCTTGCCGGGACCTTGCGTTGCCTAGCCCCCGCAGTGCCGCCACGACCTCCTCGTCGGTGACGGAGGCGAACGCTTCGTAGAAGGCGCCGACCGCATGGAAGGGGCTGGGCTGGGCCAGGCAGACCACCTCATCGGCCAGTGGGGCAATGGCCATCAAGCTCTCCCGTGCGGCTACAGGGACGGCACAGACCAGGTGCGCCGGCCCCGCCTGCCGGGCGGCGCGCAGGGCGGCCGCCATCGTGGCCCCGGTGGCCAGCCCGTCGTCCACGACGATGACCGTGCGCCCCGCCATCGACATGGCCGGGCGTCCGCCGCAATAGCTCCGGCGACGCTCGCGGATCACGGCAAGCTGACGTAGGGTCTCGCGATCCAGGTAGTCCCGGCCCACCCCTTCCATTAGTTCGCCGTCGTGGGCCCAGGTCACGTGTCCGACCTCATCCACCGCACCGACCGCCAGTTCGGGGTTGTACGGCGCGCCCAGCTTGCGGACCAGGACCACGTCCAGGTCACCGCCCAACGCGTCTGCAATGATCCGCCCCATCGGCACTGCGCCCCGCGGAATGGCCAGCACCAGGGGATGCGCGGGCGCGTGTGCCGACAACACCTTCGCCAGGCGGTGCGCGGCATCCTCGCGGTCACGGAATGGCAGCATGGCCATGGTGTCATCTTGCACCCGTGGCGGCACCGTGTCTTGATGCCCATCAAGCGCCGCGGCAAGGGTGTGCGGATACTGCAGGACAGCAGGGCCATGACCGATCGCATGCCGGGACTGACAACCAACGAAGCCACCGCCCGCCTGCAACGCGACGGCCCCAATGCCCTTCCCGAATCCGGGCGCAAGCGGCGCTGGGCGATCCTCTTTGACGTGCTGCGCGAGCCGATGCTGTTGCTGCTGGCTGCGGCCGCCGGCATCTACATGCTGTTGGGCGACCCGCAGGAAGCCAGCCTGCTGCTCGCCTCGGTCGGGCTGGTGATTGGCCTGACCGTCTACCAGGAATACAAGTCCGAACGCGCCCTGCAGGCCCTGCGCGACCTGAGCAGCCCGCGCGCGCACGTGCTGCGCGACGGCGTCGCGTGCGTGGTGCCGGCCCGGGAGTTGGTTGTCGGTGACGTCATCCTGGTGGCCGAGGGCGACCGGGTACCCGCCGATGCCCGCGTGCTGGAAGGCGCAGACCTGCACGTGGACGAATCCTTGTTGACCGGCGAATCCGTGGCGGTGGCGCGTCCCGCCGGCGGCGATGGCCTGCTGCATGCCAGCACGCTGGTGGTGCGCGGCCGTGGCAGCGCCGAGGTGGTTGCCACGGGCGCACAGACCGCCGTCGGCCGGATCGGCACGACCCTGTCCACCCTGCAGGTCGAGCGCACTCCCTTGCAGCGCGAGATGCGTCGCACGGTGGCCGTCTTCGCGCTGTTGAGCCTGGCCACCTGCGTGCTGATGGTGGTGCTGTATGGCCTGTTGCGCGGCGACTGGCTGGGGGCGGTGCTGTCCGGCATCACCTTGGCCATGGCCAACATCCCGGAAGAGTTTCCGGTGGTGTTGACGGTGTTTCTCGCGCTGGGTGCGTGGCGCATGGCCAAACACAATGCCCTGGTGAGGCGCGCCCCGGCGATCGAAGCGCTCGGCGCGATCACGGTGCTGTGCACGGACAAGACCGGCACGCTGACCGAGAACCGCATGGCGGTCGCCGAGTTGGACGACACGGGTACCGGCCAACTCATCGCCACCGCCGCCCTCGCCTGCCCACCGATGTCGCATGATCCGGTCGATCGCGCCGTGCTCGACGCGGCCCAACGTGCGGGCGAAGCGCCGGAGCCGGCGGGATGGCAGCGGCTTCGCGAATATCCGCTGTCGAGCCGCCTGCCGGCCTATGTGCAGGTGTGGCACCGCGACAACGACCGGCTGGTCGTGGCCGCCAAGGGCGCCCCGGAAACGATTGCCCAACTATGCGGGCTCGACGACGCTCAGCTCACCGACCTGCACGAACGGATGGAGGCGATGACCCAGCGCGGCCTGCGTGTCCTCGCCACGGCCGTGGGCGAACTGCCAGGATCGGCCACGGCCGAATTGCCCGAGGAGCCGACAGGGTTCCGCTTGCAGTGGCGTGGGTTGATTGCGTTTGCCGATCCACTGCGCGATGCCGTCCCCGAGGCAGTGGCCGAAGCACAAACCGCTGGCGTACGCGTGGTGATGATGACCGGCGACCATGCGGGCACGGCGCGTGCCATTGCCGCCCAGGCAGGCATATCCCACCAGGCCGACGTCGTGCACGGCGCCGACGTCGACGGCTGGGATGACAGCGCGCTGGCGCAGCACCTCGGCACCACCGCGGTGTTCGCGCGCGTGCGCCCGGAGCACAAGTTGCGCCTGGTGCAGGCACTCAAGCAGCGCGGCGAGGTGGTGGCGATGACGGGGGACGGCGTAAATGACGCGCCGGCCCTGATGGCAGCGCACGTGGGCATCGCGATGGGCGGACGCGGCACGGACGTTGCTCGCGAGGCCGCGTCGATCGTGCTGCTGGACGACAACTTCGTCAGCGTCGTGCGCGCCATTCGCCTCGGTCGCAGCATCTACGACAACATCGCCCGCGCGGTGCGCTACATCCTGGCCGTGCACGTGCCGATCACCGGGCTGGCCTTGCTCCCGTTGCTGGCGGGAAGCCCCCCGGTGCTGCTGCCTCTGCACGTGGTGTTCCTTGAGCTGATCATCGATCCAGCCTGCTCCATCGTGCTGGAACGCGAGCCGCCTACCAATGACCTGATGCGCCGCGCGCCACGCCCCCCTGGGCAACGGCTGCTGGATCGCATCACCCTGCTGCATGCGTTGGGCCGCGGCGTGGTGATGTTGGCCACGGTGGTGGCCACGTACACGATCGCCGTGCGCGCGGGAGCGCCGCACCCCCAGGTGTCGGCGTTGGCGTTCACGTCGCTTGTCGTGGGCAACCTGGGCCTGATCCTGCTCCACCGCTCCGGTGGCTCGCTATGGCGTGCCCTGCGCATCCCCAACGCGGCATTCTGGATCGTGGTGGGCGCCACCAGTACGTTGCTCGCGGCCGCCATCCTCCACCCCGTGGTCGCGGGCTGGTTCCGGTTCGCGCCACCGGGCGGCGACCTGCTCGCCGTGGCCGTGGCATTGCCGATGATGGCGGTGGTGGCGATGGATGTGCTGCAGCAATGGACCACCCGCCGAAAGACGACCGCGATGTCAGTCGACGCTGGCGCGACCTGACGCATCCACCTCGACGCGGTCGCGACCCAGGTGCTTGGCCTGGTAAAGCGCTGCATCCGCGCGATGCAGGTGCTGGGCCAGCGTCTCGCCGGCCACACCATGGGCAATGCCCGCACTCAGCGTGCCAATGCCACCGATCGCCTCGGCAAAGCTCTCGCACACGCGATGGCAGAACCGCTCCACCGCCTCGGGAGGGGTATCCACCAGCAGCACGACGAACTCTTCCCCGCCCATGCGGGCAGCCCACACGCGGTCATCCTGGCGCGCGTGCAATACACGCCCCAAGGCCTGCAGCACTTCGTCGCCGCGCTCGTGGCCCCACGTGTCATTGATGCGTTTGAAATGATCCACGTCGAAGAACGCCAGCGACACCGGCCGCCCGGCCTCCACTGCGGTGTGGTAGTGCAACACGACCATGCGGTTCCATCCCGCACGGTTGAACACGCCGGTCAGCGCGTCGGTGTTGGCTTGTTCCCACAATTGGTGGCGCACGCGATACGCCTCCACCGCGAACCCGGTGCGGTAACCGCGCAGCAGCAGCCCGAACGCGATGATCGCCACGGTGTACAACCAGTACAGCCACGGGCCACCCGGCGGTGCGCCATGCATCATGACCCGCAACAACGCCACCAGCAGGAAGACCGCCACCAGCAGCCACGTGGCCAAGGGACGCACGAGCAGCGCCAGCAGGCCGATGGGGATCAGGTTGAACAGCCCCACGCGGGCGTGCACGTCGACCGGAACCCCGGGCAAAGGCACCGAAAGGAACACGCCCGTGACGGCCGTGGCGACCAGCGCCAACGTCAGCCGCGTCGGCCACTTCTGCAATCGCCACAACGCGACGGCCATCGCTATCACGCCGCATGCCGCGGCGAGCGTCAGCGCTGCCCCATAGCCGATACCGGTCGTCGCACCCGCGGCCTCCAGAACGCCCGCGAGCAGCAGTACCAGTCCACCGGTGCCCACGATCGCGGAGAACGCCGGTCGTGTTGCCTCCACCTGCGCCGCGATCAGTCCATCGCGCTTGTCGGGTGGCAGCGTGTCCAGATCACCGCCAAACCAGAAGCGACGGGGATGCTGCAGCGTGGCCCAGAACGTCTGGCGTCCGGTGTCCACCCACCAACGGTCTCGCCGGCTGTCACGACTGGGCATCGTTGCGGGCCATCCCAGCATGCCGGCAACGGCCGGCAAGGCCAAGAGTACACCTCAACCCACCACCAGCCCTTCGGACGGTGCCTCAGCGGTGCCCGGGCGGGTCGTTGCGCTGCTCGTCGTCCACAGGCGCGCCGGCTGCGACCGGCAGGCTCCAGCCTCGCCAGATCGCCATGAAGCGCAGGCCGAAGGTCAACATCGCGCCTGCAAGCAGCACCGGCACGTTGGGCCATGCCAACCCATGCCCGATCACCACCACCGATGCCCCGACAATGGCGGCCACCGCGTACAACTCCGAGTGCAACACCACGGGCGTGCGCGCCACCAGCACATCGCGCGCGATACCGCCGCCGATACCGGACAACGTGCCGAGCAGTACAGCCGACACCGCACCCAGGCCGTAGGCCAGCGCCTTCTCCGCACCCAGCACCGCAAACAACGCCAGACCCGCGGCATCGAACATGCGCACCGGGTTGCGCAATCGTTCGATCAAACCGTGACGGTAGAACGTCACCAGGCCCGCCAGTGCACACACCGCCACATAGCGCCAGTCCGCCAGTGCCGCGGGCGGATGTGCACCGATCAGCGCATCGCGTATCAACCCGCCGGATGTCGCTGCCGCGAAGGACAGCACCATCACCCCGAACAGGTCCAGCCGATGCCGGACACCCACGGTCGCGCCGCTGAGCGCGAACACGAACGTGCCGAAGAGGTCGAGGATGAGGATCAGGTCCATGTCACCGGGTTCGTGCCCGATGGCGGTTGCCATCGCGCTGGATCATGCCTGCATGCGGCGAAAGCTGCACTCAGGACGACGCCCGCATGGTGCGAAAAAGAAAAAAGGCCGGCAAGTTTCCTTGCCAGCCTTTTTCTTTGTTTGGCGCGCCCGGAAGGATTCGAACCTCCGACCCCCAAGTTCGTAGCCTGGTGCTCTATCCAGCTGAGCTACGGGCGCGTAGTTGAAAAAGTATGACGCCGATTTTCCGAATCGTCAACAATTTCGTTACCGCTTTTTTCCGTCGCGTGATGCAAAGCGCCTCGGAAAAAGCCATCGATGGACGATGGATGGAACTGGCGGAGACTGAGGGATTCGAACCCTCGATAGAGCTTTTGACCCTATACTCCCTTAGCAGGGGAGCCCCTTCGGCCTCTCGGGCAAGTCTCCGCGACAAACACTCCCTCGCGGGGCGCAGAGCATAAACGCTCGGCCCGCCCGGGGCAAACTTTTTTTATCAGCCTTGCTCGTTACCGGCGCCACCGTTACCGGCGTCATTGCCCTGCTGGATGCGCTGATAGATCTCTTCGCGATGGACCGCCACATCCTTCGGCGCGGTGATACCGATACGAACCTGGTTGCCCTTCACCCCAAGCACAGTGACGGTGACGGAGTCACCGATCATCAGGGTTTCGCCGACGCGGCGCGTCAGGATAAGCATCTGTCTTTCTCCTAGGCCAGTTCCATTCCAGGGACCGGCGCGTTACGCCCCGCTCGCCGGGGCTTTCCGAATTTCGGGCAAGTCGTCAATTATCAATGCCCGGGCGGCCTTGGACAAGCGACCCGGTCACCAACCAGTCAGGACAACCGATCATCCACCCAAGTCGGCACGGCTGCCAAGGCCGACATAAGTGCCGGGCCGTCGTCGCCGCCGCCCTGGGCCATGTCCGGCCGGCCACCGCCCTTGCCATTGATCTGACCGGCGATGTGACCCAGCAGTTCCCCTGCCTTGATCCGGCCCAAGGCATTGCCCGCCACGCCGGCCACCAAGGCCGCCTTGCCGTCGGTTGCACCCGCCAGCACGATCACCGCGTCCCCCAATTGCTGCTTGAGCCGATCCATCGCGTCGCGCAAAGCCTTCGCATCGAATCCCTCCAGTCGCGTGGCTATTACCCGCACACCACGCACGTCGGTGGCCGAACCGGCCAAATCCGCGGTCGCACCCGAGGCAGCCTTGGCCTTGAGGGCCTCGATCTCGCGCTCGAGCTTCTTCTGGCGGTCCAACAAGGCCTTGAGCTTGTCGGCGACGTCGGCCGCATTGCCCCCCAGCAACCGCGCCGCTTCGTCCAGGCGCTGTTCCTCGGTGGCGATGTAGTCCAGCGCTCCCTGCCCGGTAAGCGCCTCGATGCGACGCACGCCGGCGGAAACACCGCCTTCGGACACGATCTTGAACACGCCGATGTCGCCAGTGCGTGAAACGTGGGTACCGCCGCACAGCTCGGTGGAAGTCTCGCCCATGCGCAGCACGCGCACTTCGTCGCCGTACTTCTCGCCGAACAGCGCCATTGCGCCAAAGTCCAGCGCATCCTGCATGCCCATGTGCCGCACTTCGGCCTCATGGTTGTGGCGGATCTCGGCGTTGACGCGACGTTCGATCTCGGCGAGTTCGGCGGCGGTCAGCGGCTGGAAGTGCGAGAAGTCAAAGCGCAGGCGTTCCGGCGCCACCAGCGAGCCCTTCTGGGTCACGTGGGTGCCCAGCACGCTGCGCAGCGCGGCGTGCAGCAGGTGGGTGGCCGAGTGGTTGAGTACGGTGGCGCCGCGGCGGGCGGCATCAACGGCACCCATGACGCGGTCTCCGCGCTTGAGCCCGCCGTTGAGCTGCTTGCCCACGTGTCCATGGAACTGGCCGGCGAACTTCAGCGTGTCACGCACCTGGAAGCGGCTGCCCTTCTCGTCCAGTTCGCCGGCGTCGCCGACCTGGCCACCACTTTCGGCATAGAACGGGGTGCGGTCGAGGATGACCACGGCCTCGTCGCCGGCCTCGATGGCATCAACCACGCGGCCGTCCTTGAGCAGCGCGACGACTTCGAGGCCGCCGTCGGTGAGCTTGTCATAGCCCAGGAACTGGGTGGGCGACAGTTGCGCAGCCAGTTCGGCCGGCATGGTGGTGGTGTTACCGAACTTGCCGGCGGCACGAGCGGTCTCACGCTGGTGTTCCATGGCGGCCTCGAATCCGTCCATGTCCACCGAGAGGCCTCGCTCGCGGGCGATGTCGGCGGTGAGGTCAACCGGGAAGCCGTAGGTGTCGTACAGGCGGAAGGCGTCGGCGCCGGGAATGACTCCACTGGAGCGCGCGGCGACATCGTCGAAGATGCGCATGCCCGAGTCGAGCGTCTCGGCGAAGCGCTCTTCCTCGGCCTGCAGTGCTTTCTCCACGAACTCCTGGTTGGCGGTGAGCTCGGGGTAGGCGTCCCCCATCACCGCGACCAGCGGTGCGACCATGCGACTGAAGAACGGGCCCTTCTGCCCCAGCATCCAGCCGTGGCGCAGGGCGCGGCGGATGATGCGGCGCAGGACGTAGCCGCGGCCTTCGTTGCTCGGCAGCACGCCGTCAACGATCAGGAACGCGCAGGCGCGGATGTGGTCGGCGATGACGCGCAGCGACTTGTTCTGCAGGTCGCCAGTGCCGGTGAACTCGGCGGCCTTGCGGATCAGGTGCTGGAACAGGTCGATGTCGTAATTGCCGTGCACGCCCTGCAGCACGGCGGCCAGGCGCTCCAGTCCCATGCCGGTGTCGACGCACGGCGCCGGCAGCGGCACCAGGGTGCCGTCGGGCTGGCGGTCGAACTGCATGAAGACGTTGTTCCAGATCTCGATGAAGCGGTCGCCGTCCTCGTCCGGGCTGCCCGGCGGACCGCCGGCGATGTGCTCGCCGTGGTCATAGAAGATCTCGGTGCAGGGGCCGCAGGGGCCGGTGTCGGCCATCTGCCAGAAGTTGTCGGAGGCATACGGCGCGCCCTTGTTGTCGCCGATGCGGATGATGCGGTCGACGGGCAAGCCGATCTTCTTGTGCCAGATGTCGAAAGCTTCGTCATCGGTGTGGTAGATCGTGACCAGCAGTCGCTCCGGGGCCAGGCCCCAGACCTTGGTCAGCAGCTCCCATGCCCACGCGATGGCCTCTTCCTTGAAGTAGTCACCGAACGACCAGTTGCCCAGCATCTCGAAAAAGGTGTGGTGGCGGGCGGTGTAGCCCACCTGGTCGAGATCGTTGTGCTTGCCGCCGGCACGCAGGCAGCGCTGGACGTCGGCCGCGCGCACGTAACCGGGCTTCTCGCTGCCCAGGAACACGTTCTTGAACTGGACCATGCCCGAATTGGTGAACAGCAGGGTCGGGTCGTTGGCCGGGATCAGCGGCGCGGACGGCACGATGGTGTGGCCCTTGCTGCGGAAGAACTCGAGGAAGTCGCGGCGGATGTCGCTGGTGGTTTTCATGCCTGGCACGCAGAGTCGAATGCTGGGGCGGCACCGGGTCGGCCCGGGCCGAGTGCCACGATGGGGCAATCGATTCGAGCAGGCAACGGGGGCCGGAATAGCCGATTAGCGTAGCAGGTTGGGGGTTGGCTGAGGGGCGCCCTCCGGGCAGGGGCCGCAAGTCGCGGCCCGTTATCCGCTTGGTTGCCGCCCCTGCCCGATGCGCGCCAAGCGGGAAACCGGGGGACCGCCGGGCGCGGGGCCTAAGGAGCGAAGCGGCTACTCGACGTCGTCGGGGTCGTAGCGGGTGGCGCGGCGGACAGTGTCGGCGTCGAAGCCGCGGCGGGCCAGGAAATCGGCGGCCTTGCGACGGGCGGCCAGGTCGGACAGCGCCTCCGTTCCGTAGCGACGACGCACCAGGTCGCGGGCATTGGCGTCCCAACTGCCATCGAAGGTACCGAGGGCGGCGGCAACCGCGTCCCGGTCCAGGCCATGGGTGCCCAGCTCCGCGCGGATGTGAAGCGGTCCGTAGCCGCTGCCAGAGCGGCTACGGACCAGGCTTTCAGCGAAACGGGCGTCGTCCTGCCAGCCCTCATGGGCGAGGCGTTCGACAGCGGCGTCGGCGGCATCCGGCTCAATTCCCCGGACCTTGAGCTTGCGGGTGAGCTCCCGACGCGAGTGCTCGCGCCGGTTCAGCAGGCCTATGGCCCGCTGAAGCGGCGTCGGTTCGGGCCTCTTGCGGCGGGCGCGGGCCGCGCGCTGGCCGTCACCCGGGCCCTGATCATCCGTGCTCATGGCGCCTCATCGCCTTCCATGGCGAGTTTCCGCCACCGAGGCTCAGTCGTCCTGGCCTGCGGCATCGTCTTCATCGCGGCGCGCGTCGGCCGGCACGAATTTCTCGCGCAATGCCGCCTCCAAACGCTGGGACAGCGCCGGGTTGTCCTTGAGGTACTGGCGAGCGTTCTCCTTGCCCTGGCCGATGCGCTCATCGCCCATGCTGTACCAGGCACCGGACTTGTCGACCAGCTTGGCTTCCACGCCCATGTCGATCAGCTCGCCCTCGCGGGAGATGCCTTCGCCGTACAGAATCTCGGTGACGATCTGCTTGAACGGCGGCGCCATCTTGTTCTTCACCACCTTGATGCGGGTCTGGTTGCCGATGATCTCGTCGCCCTTCTTGATCGCGCCGATGCGGCGGATGTCCAAGCGCACCGAGGCGTAGAACTTCAGCGCATTGCCGCCGGTGGTGGTTTCCGGGCTCTGGCCAGGCATCATCACGCCGATCTTCATGCGCAGCTGGTTGATGAAAATCACCAGGCAGTTGGAACGCTTGATGTTGCCGGTCAGCTTGCGCAGTGCCTGGCTCATCAGGCGGGCCTGCAGACCGGGCAGCTGGTCGCCCATTTCGCCTTCGATTTCGGCCTTGGGGGTCAGCGCGGCGACCGAGTCGACCACCACCATATCCACCGCATTGGAGCGGACCAGCATGTCGGCGATTTCCAGTGCCTGCTCGCCGGTGTCCGGCTGCGAGACCAGCAGGTCGTCGATGTTGACGCCCAGCTTGCCTGCATAGATCGGGTCCAGCGCGTGCTCGGCGTCGATGAAGGCCGCGGTACCGCCCTGCTTCTGGCACTCGGCGATGGCCTGCAGGGTCAGCGTGGTCTTGCCCGACGACTCCGGTCCGTAGATCTCGACCACGCGACCCTTGGGCAGGCCACCGATGCCCAGCGCGATGTCGAGCATCAGCGAACCGGTGCCGATGACCTCGGCAGCTTCAACCGCGCGGTCACCCATGCGGATCACCGAACCCTTGCCGAACTGCTTCTCGATCTGGCCCAGGGCAGCGGAAAGGGCGCGCTTCTTGTTCTCGTCCATCGTCAGGTTCCTTGGTGGCATTTCGTATGTTGGGGGCACTTTAAGGGCGGCGGGTCGCACAGGCTGAGACCTCACCGCCTGCAGGAAAGGTTAGGCAAGCATCCTCGCCGGCGGCAGCAGCAGGCGACGGACCGCAATGTCGGAAAATGCCGCGTCGTAACGTGGGAAGTTCCGCGGGCGATCATCGGCCGCGCGCTCAACGGTTCGGCCTCACCAGGCCGCAGTACAGGCCTTCGATGGCGAACTCCTGATCGGGGGAAACCTCGATCGGTTCGTAATCCGGGTTGCGCGGCAGCAACCGGATGCGGTCACGGCCGATCTTCAGCAGCTTCACGGTGATCTCGTTATCCACCCGCGCCACCACGATCTGGCCCGAACGGGCGTCCGGAGTGCGGTGCACGCCGATCAGGTCGCCGTCGAAGATGCCCTCGTCCACCATCGAGTCGCCCTTGACCTTGAGCAGGTAGTCGGGCGCCGGCGAGAAGAACACCCGGTCCAGCAGCACGTAATCGTCCGAACCGATGTCGGCACCGATGGGGCGCCCCGCGGCCACCTGTCCCAACACGGGGAGGCGGAGCGCGTCACCGGGGATGCCTTCGGCCGTGACCGGGGCGGCAATCGACACGTCCGCCGCGCCCTCCTCACCACCATCCAAGCCTTGGCCGAGCGCCGCGAGGCCCACCTCGGTGAGGCGCAGGCCGCGGGCCTTGCCGGGCACCTTGCGAATGGCGCCAGCCTGCTCCAGGGCTTCCAGGTGGTACTGCGCCGCCCGGACGCTGCTGAACCCCATCGCCGCCGCGATCTCGGTCTGCGACGGGGGCATGCCGTCACGCGCGATGCGTGTGGCAACCAGTTCGAGAATCGCGTGCTGGGTGTCGGTGATGTGCATGTTAGTAGTAATACTACTAACGACGACGCGGTGCAAGCACCCCTGGGACGGTGGAGCCGCCTGCCCTGCCCGCCCCTCAGTTCATCAGGTCGAGCAACCCGTGCAGCGCCGCGGCCACCGTCTGCCGGCGCACGGCCTCGCGGTCACCGTCGAAATGGAACACCACCGCAGTGGGGTAGCCACCGCGCTTCTTCCACGCAATCCAGACGGTACCGACCGGCTTGTCGTCGGTCCCACCGCCCGGTCCGGCGATGCCCGTGACAGCGACGCCGACGGTCGCCCCCGAGTGGACCAGCGCACCGGACACCATCTCAATGACGGTGTCGCGGCTCACCGCGCCATGCTCCTCAAGCGTCTGCGGGCGGACGCCGAGCAAGGCCTGCTTGGCCTCGTAGCTGTAGGCCGCCATGCCACACTCGAACCACGAGGACGAACCGGCAATATCGGTCAGGGTTTTGGCAATCCAGCCGCCCGTGCAGCTTTCGGCGGTGACCAGGGTCTGGTGGTTGGCCTGCGCGTTATGGCCTACCTGTTCGGCCAGCGTGCGCAGCGCGGCATCGGAGACATCGACGTTCATGCGGCGACTATACCGGCTCGACCGCCAAGGCCGACACCCGCGCCTGACTCGACGCGGGTGTCCCTTGCCTCAGTAGGCCACCCGAAAGGTGACGCCATAGGTGCGCGGTGCGCCGAGGAAGGCGTTGTAGGAATTGAATGGATTGCCCGGTACCGGCGACACGTTCTGCAGCGGTGCATCGAAGCCCACCTGCACATATTCCTCGTCAAACAGGTTCTGCGCCCAGAGCTCGACCATCCAGCGGTTGTCGTCGCGGCCAAAGCCCAGGCGCGCGTTGACCACGGTGAACGCATCCTGCGCCTTCTCCACGTCGAGGTCGGAGCCGGTGTTGTAGTCCGACATGTACTTGGCGCCAATGTTGAAGCGCCCCACCAGGCCACTACCGAAACCGCGCTCGTAGGTCGCGCCCAAGGAGGCTGACCAATCCGGCGCGAAGCTGACCTGCGACCCCGGCAGCTTGTACAGGGCCCCATTGGGGGCAACGAAGTCTGCGCCCGGGATGGTGTCGGCATAGCGCGTGCGCGCGTAGGTGAACCCGCCCTGCAGCAGCAGCCCCTTCGTCGCCTGCCACATCATCTCGGCATCCAGGCCCTTGGACGTGACCTCCGGGATCGACCGCACCACGAAGCTGGTGCCCAGGAAGCTGTTGAGCTGGAAATCGTCATAGGTCTGGTGGAACAGCGTGCCATTGAGCAGGAGGTTGCCGTCCAGCCACGTGGTCTTGGCGCCGAGTTCGTAACTGTCGACGAACTCGCCTTCGAAGGACGTGTCGTTCACGGGCACGATGCCCGCGGTGCCGCTGGACAGGCCCGTGTTGGATTGCACGCGGTCAAGGTTGAATCCGCCGGCCTTGTAACCGCGTGCCGCCGAGGCGTACGTCATCAACTGCTCGTTCCAGCGGTAGGCCACCTTGAGGGTGCCAGACCACTCCTTCTCCTCACGCTCCTGGTCGGTGACGCGACCGTTGTGGAGTGGGTTCGCCCACGGCAGGCAGCTGAAGCCGACCACGCTGGGGGCTGCCGCGGTGGCCTGGGCTACGGTCAAACCGCGCGCAACCAGCGCTCCGACCACCTGAGCCGGATTGGCCAGCATCGCCCCGCAGCCCGCACCACCGTTGGGGTTGCTGTAGGCCGAATGCAGTTGCTTCTTCTCACGCGTGTAGCGCAGGCCCAGCGTCAGGTCGAGCGCGTCCGTGGCGTGCCAGGTGTTGTTGGTGAACAAGGCCGCGCTGGTGGCGTTCTGCTTGTAGTGGTCGTCGGCGCCGAAGCCGGCAAACACGGTGCCAAAGGGGCGCCCGCTGGCCTGCGACAGGAACAGCGGCGCAGTGGGCGACGCACCCAGTGCGGGGTTGATCATCGACAGCAGGGCGATCGACAGGTACGGCTCGTACGCTGCCCCAATACGATAGGTCTCGTTGCGGGAGAGGTCCTCGTCGGCATAGAACGCGCCCACCATCCAATCGATGCTCTCCGTGGACCCGGTCAGGCGCAGTTCCTGGCTGAAGGTATCGAAACCGGTGAAGGACTCGTCCTTCTCAGGGTTGCGATACAGGATATCGGCACTGGTGAAATCGAAATCCAGGCCGTTGATGGAACCCCATTCGCGCTGCGCCGTGATGGAGGTCAACGTCGCGCCGCCAAACCACGGCGTATCCCAGTTGACCTCGGCGGAGACCCCCTTGTCCTTGATGTCCTGCTCGGTGCTGCGGTTGCTGTAGGCCACGCGGTCGAACGGGTCGGCGACCAGCACCACGCCTTCGTCAGGCGACAAGGCGTTGATGATGTTGGCCGTGGCGCCACGCACGGTGGTCATGCCTACGCAGCAGTTTTCCTCGCGACTGGTGAAATCGGCGGCGATGCGGATGTCGAGTGTGTCCGTGGGTTCCAGCAACAGCTGGCCTCGAAGGGTGTGGAAGTTCTGGTCGCCGTCCTCCTTATCCTGGCGCGGCCCCGCCCCCGTACGCACCTCGCTGAAGCCATCGCGCTCGCGCTTGGCGGCGTACACGCGAAACGCGGCGCGGTCGCTCAAGGGCTGGTTCAAGGCCCCGGACACACCCAGTGCGCCATAGTTGCCAACGGTCAGCTCAGCCTCCACCTCCTGCTGGTAGTGGGGCCGCCGGGTCAGCACGTTGATCACGCCGGCGGAGGTGTTCTTGCCGAACACCGTGCCTTGGGGGCCCTTCAGCACCTCGATCCGCTCCAGCTCGCCGAGGTCGCCGAAGCCAACGCCGTTGCGGGGCCGGTAGACGCCGTCGATCAGGATGCCGACGGACGACTCCAGGCCAGCGTTGTCGCCGACGGTGCCGATGCCGCGGATACGGGCGGTGGTCTGTGCCTCGCTCTGGGTGCTTGTCACGGTCAGGCCCGGCACGAGCACCTGCACGTCCTTCACGTCACGCACCCCGGTGTCGCGGAGCAGTTGCTCCGGCAGGGCCGTGACCATGATCGGCACGTCCTGCATGGCTTCCTCGCGCTTCTGGGCGGTTACCGTGACCGCGGCGAGCGTGGTCGCCTCCTCCTCGTCGCGCTGTTGGGCCGGTGCGTCCTGCGCCAGCAGTGGCGAAACGAATGCCATCATCAGGACGGCGGCGACGGCCTTTGCCAGACCATGGTGTTGCGGCGTGCGAATTGCCATTGTGCCTCCCCGTAGTGTGGGCGCCGGGGCCCCCGCCCCATGCCGCCCTTCCCATGCGCGCCGGTGTTGCGCCAAACCTGCGCCCACCGCCCCTTGCGGCCGAACCTAGCATGCCGTCACAGGTTTACACGCTGCATAGCAGCAACCCGCCCGGGAGGAGGGACGGAAAGACCGTCGCATTGGTCAGGTGATGCGGTCAGCCGGCCGGAGACGGACAGTCGCTACAATCAGCGTCCGGCGCGCGCATTCGCGCCACGCCTTCGTTTCGCAACGACCCCATCGAATGACCCAGATCGCCGAGAAGACGCCCGAACACACCCCGCTGATGAAGCAGTTCTTCGCGGCGAAAGCCGAGCACCCGGACGTGCTGCTGTTCTTCCGGATGGGCGATTTCTACGAGTTGTTCTACGACGATGCGCGGAAGGCGGCCCGCCTGCTGGACATCACCCTGACCCAACGGGGCAGCTCCGCGGGGCAGCCGATCCCGATGGCGGGCGTGCCGCACCATTCGGCCGAGGGTTACCTGGCACGCCTGGTGGCGTTGGGCGAGTCGGTGGCGATCTGCGAGCAGATCGGCGATCCGGCGCTGGCCAAGGGCATCGTCGAACGCAAGGTGGTGCGCATCGTCACGCCGGGCACGGTGACCGACGAGGCCCTCCTCAACGAGCGCCGCGACACCTTGCTGCTGGCCATTGCACGAGGGAAGTCCGGATATGGCCTGGCCTGGGCCGACCTGGCCGGCGGCCGATTCCTGGTCAACGAAGTGGCCAGCGAGGATGCCCTTGAGGCCGAGCTGGCTCGGCTGGAACCGGCCGAAACCCTGGTGGCTGACGAGGAGGGCTGGCCGGCCTTCGTCGAGACCCGGCAGGGCATGCGCCGGCGCCCGCCATGGCTGTTCGATGCTGACAGTGGCCGCCGCCAGTTGCTGCGCTTCTTCAACCTCCACGACCTGACCGGCTTCGGTCTGGAGGACAAGCCCCTGTCGGTCGCCGCCGCGGCCGCGCTGCTGGGCTATGTGGAAGAGACTCAAAAGCAGCGCCTGCCACACCTGACCTCCATTGCCGTGGAGTCCGGCGATGGTGCCATCGCGATGAACGCCGCCACGCGCCGCCACCTCGAGCTGGACAGCCGGGTGGACGGCGACAACAAACACACGCTGCTGGGCGTGCTGGACGCCACCATCACGCCGATGGGCGGGCGCCTGTTGCGTCGATGGCTGCACCGCCCGTTGCGCGACCAGGCGCTGCTGCGCCAGCGCCACCATGCAGTCGCCACGATCGTGGAGGCACGCGCGGGCGACACGCTGCGCGAGGAGTTCCGCGCCATCGGCGATCTGGAGCGCATCCTCTCGCGCATCGCGCTGCGCAGCGCGCGGCCGCGTGACCTCTCTACCCTGCGCGACGGCCTGGCCATGCTGCCGGCCCTGCGCGCGCAACTGGCGCCGCTTGATTCGCCGCTACTGGCCGCACTGGCCGCCGAACTCGGCGAACACGATGCGCAGGCCCACCTGTTGCGCAGCGCCATCGTGCCGCAGCCGCCTGTGCTGGCACGCGATGGCGGCGTCTTTGCCGAAGGCTACGACCACGAACTGGACGAGTTGCGCCGCCTCTCCACCCACGCCGACCAGTTCCTGGTGGACCTGGAAGTCCGCGAGCGCGAAGCCAGCGGCATCCCCACCCTGAAGGTGGGCTACAACCGCGTCCACGGTTACTACATCGAGATCAGCAAGGCGCAGGCGGAAAAGGCGCCCACGCATTACACGCGCCGACAGACGCTGGCCAATGCCGAGCGCTACATCACCGAGGAGCTCAAGCAGTTCGAGGACAAGGTGCTGTCGGCGCGCGAGCGCTCGCTGGCCCGCGAGCGCCTGCTGTACGAGGGCATCCTGGATGAGCTCAATGCCCATCTGGAACCGCTCAAGCATTGCGCCGCCGCGCTGGCCGAACTGGACGTGCTGGCTTGTTTCGCCGAACGCGCCCAGGCATTGGACTGGTCGCAACCCCAACTCACGGCCGAACCCGGCCTGCTCATCGAACGCGGTCGCCACCCGGTGGTGGAAGCGGTCCGCAAGGATCCGTTCGAGCCCAACGACCTCGTGCTGGGCGACAGTGATGAACACGGTCGTCGCCGCATGCTGGTGATCACGGGCCCCAACATGGGCGGCAAGAGCACGTACATGCGCCAGAACGCGCTGATCGTGCTGCTGGCGCACATCGGCAGCTTCGTACCGGCCTCACGTGCCGACATCGGACCGATCGACCGCATCCTGACCCGCATCGGCGCCGGCGACGACCTTGCGCGCGGCCAGTCGACCTTCATGGTCGAGATGAGCGAGACCAGCTACATCCTGCATCACGCCACCGACCAGTCGCTGGTGCTGATGGACGAGATCGGCCGTGGCACGTCCACCTACGATGGCCTCGCCTTGGCCGAGGCCTGTGCGCGCCACCTGGCGCAGGCCAACCGCGCCTACACGCTGTTCGCCACGCACTATTTCGAGCTGACCACCCTGGCGGAACCCGGCAGTGGCATCGCCAACGTGCACCTGGACGCGGTGGAGCACGGTGACCAACTCGTGTTCATGCACGCGGTGAAGGAAGGTCCGGCGGACCGCAGTTTCGGCCTGCAAGTCGCGGCACTCGCCGGCCTCCCGAAGGCGGTGGTGAAACAGGCGCGCGGCCGGCTCGCCGAGTTGGAACGGCAGAACCGCGACACCCCGGTAGCGACGATGACGGCACCGGCGTTGGACCAGCCCCAGCAATTCGGGCTGTTTGCCGCCAACTCCGCTGCCCTGGATGCCCTGGCCTCCATCGACCCCGACGACCTCACCCCCAAGCAGGCGTTGGAGGCGCTGTATCGACTGAAAGCCCTGGCTTGACCGGTGGTTGCCGCCTGACCCCGAACGCGGCCTGATTCGCTGTCGGTCCGGCCGGAGCCCGGGCTCCGGGCTTGGCCGGCGCTGATGCGTCGTCAGCGTGCCACGGCCTCCAGGATCGACACGCCGCCGTGGGTCTCCACGGTCCGCACCAGCCCGAAGCCCGCGCTGCGCAGCAGGTAGGCGTATTCGTCCGTCGTTCGCTGGCGGCCGCCCACCAGCGCGAGCATGTGGATGTCCAGCAGACGTGCCGAATCCGGTCCCGGCACGTCCGGGATCAGGGCCTCGATCAGCAACAGCTTCGCCGCCGGCGGCGCGGCTCGCCGCACTGCCTTGAGGATCGCCAGCGCCTGGTCTTCGTCCCAGTCATGGACCACCTCCATCAGCAGGTAGGCGTCGCAACTGGGCAGCGGATCGTTGAAGAAGTCCCCGCCCTGGCAGGCCATGCGGGGCGTCGGCTCGACCGTCGCCACCACGTGCGGCAGGTCGAACAGGATTCCCTTGGCCGCAGGACAGGCCTGCAACACCGCGCGCAACAGGTGGCCGCTGCCCCCTCCGATGTCGCCGATCAACGCGAATCCACGGAAGTCATATGCGGCCAGCACGGCCGCCACCTGCCCGCGCGCCTTGGCCGCCATCGCGGCATTGAAGATGGCCGCAGCTTCGGGCGTATGTGAAAGCCAACTCCAAAGTCCTTCGGGATGCAGCAACTCGACTGCAGGTCGTCCGGTACGCACGGAATGTCCGAGGACCCCGTACGCGTCCCAGAACACCGGCAGGCCGAATAGCCGGACGAACGCGCGCATCGAATCAGGGTGGTCCTCCCGCAACAGGCGCGATGCGGCCGTGTGCCGGAAGCGGCCGCGGTGCAGTTCGAACACGCCGTGCGCCGCCAGCAGGCGCAGCACCCGGCTCAAGGCATCCCTATGGGCACCCACCGCCGCGGCCAGTGTGCCGGCATCGGTGGGCTGTTCACCCAGCGCGTCCGCCACACCCAACTCCGCGACCACGTGCAGGCAGCGGGCCACGCAATAGCCACCGGCCATCTGCTGCAACATCCCGAGGGGACCGCAATCCGCCATGGCGCCACCGTTGACTGACAATCCGGGAAACCGGCCATCGACAACCTTGATTACAGCGACGCCAAACTGTCATCCGAGCGGCCAAGCGGCGTGGCACCACCTGGCTGATGGCCGTCACGATGAGGCCCACGCGCAAGGGCTAGGATGCGGATTCCACTCCATGGAAGACCACGATGAGCGCTTCTCTCGCCAATGACCTTCTGAACCAGTTGCAGGGCCAACCGATCGAGCAGATCAGTCAGCAATTGGGATTGCCGCAGGCGCAGGCCTCGGGCGCTGTCGCCGCCGCGCTGCCATTGCTGTTGGGTGCGGTCGGCCGCAACGCGAGCCAGCCCGCAGGGGCCGAATCGCTGTTCGGCGCGCTGGAGCGCGACCACGCCGGTACCGGCGACCTGGGCGGCTTGCTGGGCTCGGTGCTGGGCGGCGGGGGCCAGGGTGAGCAGATCCTCGGTCACATCTTCGGTGCCCGCCAGCAGGGCGCGGCGCAGGGGCTTGGAGCCGCCACCGGGCTGCAAGGCGACAAGGCCAGCATGCTGCTGAAGGTCCTCGCGCCCATTGTCATGGCCTATCTGGCCAAGCGCATGCTCGGCCAGGGCCAGGCGGCGAGTCGGTCTCCGCAGGGCCTGGGCAGCATCCTCGGGCAGGAAGAGCAGCAGATCCGCCAACAGGGCGGCCTGGGCGGTGGCCTGCTCGGCGCGGTCCTGGACCAGGATGGCGACGGCCAACTGGGACTGGGCGACCTGCTCAAGCTCGGCGGCGGGATGCTGGGCGGCAAGCGCTGACCGTCCGACGGCTCGCTCGCCGCGTCGCAGGGGTCACATCGCGTCGATATCGCCCAGGGCGCGGATCAGTCGCCGGGCGCGCTTGTCCGGCTTGGACCCGGGCGCGCGGTAACCGTTGCGCTCCGCCATGCGCAATGCACGCGCCTGCTCCCGCTGCAGGCGCGATTCCTCCGTTTCGGTGTAGAGGTGCTGGGCCACGCTGGCTGGGCCGCGAGTATCACTGAGGTCACGGACCTCGATGAGGAACACCTCTTCCCCGCGGCTCACTTTCAGCACATCACCCACGCGTACCGAGCGTGACGGCTTGGCCCGTTGCCCGCCAATCTCGACCTTGCCGGTCTCGATCGCGTGCTTGGCCAGCGCGCGGGTTTTGTAGAAGCGGGCCGCCCACAACCACAGGTCGAGGCGGACGGTGTCGGCGACAGGGGCAATGACGGGGTTCACGGGCACGAGATGGTGGCGAACGCGCGGGAAACAAATCTCGAACGTCAGTCCGACGGTGCAATCGTTCACCCCGGGCCATCGAAGCGCGGGGCATGCGCTCAAATGAAAACGGCCGCCCGGAGGCGGCCGTTCACTGCGCGGTGGAACGCGCGGATTACTTGGCGGCAGCGGCGGCTGCGGCGGCAGCAGCCTTGGCCTTGGCGTTGCCGGCCAGGTCTTCCTTGATGCGCGCCTTCTTGCCTTCCAGGCCACGCAGGTAGTACAGCTTGCCGGCGCGGACCTTACCACGACGCTTGACCTCGACCGACTCGATGGTCGGGCTGTGGGTCTGGAACACGCGCTCGACGCCGTAGCCGTGCGAGATCTTGCGCACGGTGAACGACGAGTTCAGGCCGGCGTTCTTGATGGCGATGACCACGCCCTCGTAAGCCTGCACGCGCTCACGATTGCCTTCCTTCACCTTGACGTTGACGACAACGGTGTCGCCCTGGGCGAAATCGGGCAGCTTGCGCTGGATCTGTTCGGCTTCAAAGGTCTGCAGCAGCGTGTGGATCGAGGGCTTGTTCATGGTCCGGCCTGTTGGATTCGTTGTAGCGCGAGTGCACGTGGACCCGCGTCTGGCATGTGGATGGAGCTTATGGGTGAGGCAAGGGTGGAGCTAAGCCGTGCATTATAACGGCGTTTTTCTTTTGCTGGCTAGTAGTTAGCCGGCCGGGGGCGGTTCCGTCGAGCCGGGAGCGGCTTGGGCGGCCTTGGCTGCGGGTGCTACCTCAGAAGCGGTGGACTTGGCCTCGGGGGCCACCTGGTGCGCCACGCCAGTCTCAGCGGGATCGGAGACATGCCCCGCCGCCGCCCACGCCGCACGAAAGGTCTCCAGCAACTTGCGATCCGCCTTGGACAGGGTCGCCTCGTCCAGCAGGTCCGGCCGGCGCAGCCAGGTGCGCCCCAACGACTGCTGGCGGCGCCACTTGGCAATCTCGGCGTGGTTGCCGGACAGCAGCACCGGCGGGACATTGCCCAGCGCATGCTCCACCGGGCGGGTGTAATGGGGACAATCCAACAGGCCGTCCTCGAAGCTGTCCTGCACCGCAGACTCGGCGTCGTTCAGTGCCCCCTCCTGCAGCCGGGCCACGGCATCCAGCACCACGGCTGCCGCCAGCTCGCCGCCGGACAGCACGTAGTCGCCGATGGAGATCTCCTCGTCCACCTCGGCCTGCAGGAAACGCTCGTCCACGCCCTCGTAGCGGCCACAGAGCAGCACCAGGCGCGGGTGGGCGGCCAGCTCGCGCACCTTGGCCTGGGTCAGCGGTGCGCCCTGCGGGCTCATGTAGACCACGTGCGCCGGGGTTGGATCGGCCGCCCGCACGTCTGCCAGACAGGCCCGCAGCGGGTCGATCATCATCACCATGCCCGGACCGCCGCCAAAGGGGCGGTCGTCCACGCGGCGGTAATTGCCTTCCGCATAGTCGCGCGGGTTCCAGCCGTGCACCGACAGCAGGCCACGCTCCCCCGCCCGCCCGACGACGCCAAAGGCGGCGCACTGGGCGACGAACTCGGGGAACAGGCTGATGAGGTCAAAACGCATGGGCGATGGTCCCTCGCAAGGTCAGGCGGGACGACGGCGAGCCACACCGGTGGGGGCCGCCCGCCCGATCAGAAGTCCGGGTCCCAGTCGACGGTGATCACGCCGCCGTCGAAATCGATGCCGGTGACGAATTGCGGCTGCACGAAGGGGATCATGCGCTCGCGCTCGTCGTCGCGGACCACCAACACGTCGTTGGCGCCGGTGGCGAACAGGTGCGAGACCGTGCCCAGCGCCACGCCTTCGGTGGTGACCACGCGCAGGCCTTCGAGGTCGACCCAGTAATACTCGCCCGGCCTGGGCGGCGGCAGCGCGGAGCGCGGCACGAGGATCTCGGTGCCGCGCAGGACCTCGGCGGCATCGCGGTCGGTCACGCCCGGGATCTGGGCGAGCACGTGCTTGCCGGTGTCGCGGCCGCGAATACCGGACACGATGTCCTGGGCACCCTGCGGCGAACGCAGGACCCACGGCTGGTAGCGGAAGATGGTCTCGCGGGGCTCGGTCCAGGACTCGATTTTCACGTCCCCACGTAAACCAAGGGCGCCAATCATCCTGCCCAGCAGGATGTGGCGCCCGGGGTCTTTCATCGCCATGGCTACGCGCTCGGGCGCAGCCAGGGGATCAGGCCGAGGCCGCGGCCTTGGCCGCTTCCTTGTACAGCACGGCGACCTTGTCGGTCAGCTGCGCGCCGTTGGCCACCCAGTGCTTCACGCGCTCGACATTCAGCTCGACGCGCTTCTCGTTGCCCTGGGCAACCGGGTTGTAGAAACCGACGCGCTCGATGTTGCGGCCGTCGCGGGCGCTGCGGCTGTCGGTAACGATGATGTGGTAGAACGGACGCTTCTTGGCGCCGCCGCGGGTCAGTCGAATCTTGACCATGAGGTTGCTCTCTGTGTTGCCCAGCTGCCGGGATGGCAGGGTAAGCCGGCGATTATAGGGGAAATTGCGGCAGTGCGGCAACGCGCCTCCGGGTCTGGGCCCGCATCAGCGGGCCGCGGCCTCGGCCGCGGCGATGCGCTCGGGGCTGGGCGGATGGCTCGACAGGTAGCCCAAGGCCCCCTTTTCCAGTCCCTTCGGCACGCCCTTGCTGAGCCTGCGCATGACGTCCGCGAAGGCCTGCGGCGACCGCCCCCGGCGCTTCAGCAGGGCGAAGGCGTACATGTCGGCCTGCCGCTCGTGCGTCCGTGAGAACCCGTTGCTGAGCAGCGTGGCGGGAATCGAAACCGCCAACGACGAGCCGGAGGCATCACCGAACAGCACGCCCGCCAGCAGGAAAATCGATGAACTCTCGAGCGCACCGCGCATGCCATGGCGATGGACGTGGTGACCGGCCTCATGCGCCAGCACCGCCATCAACTCCGCATCATTGCCCGCCATTGCCACCAGGTCATCGGTGACGTAGATCCGACCGTCCGGGAGGGCGAACGCGTTGGGGCCAATGCCTGGAGCATGGGCAAAGTGCAGCGCCATCTCCCCGGCCCGGGGTTCGCGTGCGACCAGACGGGCGAAGGCCTGCCGGAGTTGCCGCTGCCGCGCATCCGGCAACCGCGACGGATCAAGGTGCATGCGCTCCAGCAGGGCCACGGCCTGGTCGCTGGCATGGCGCTCCACCGTACGCGGCATCCGTTCGGCCGCCACCTTGGCGATGGCGGGCAAACCCAAGTGGACGAAACCCACCGTGAGCACCAGGACTACCGCCGCCGCGACGAGGATCGCGGCGCGGCGGCGTTCCAGCCAGTCGGCAAAGCCCTCGATGCGCCCGCTGCCGTGCGGAAACCACTGATCCAGCAACGGGGAATCGGGGCACTCCACCTGGCCGTGGCCCGACCGGCGCAGCACCCGTGGCGTACGCCCCAGCCGCGGGGAAATGCTGACCTCCCCGATCGGCCAGAGCATCGCCGCGCCCTCGACTGGCTCGAGCCCGAGCACGTCCGGGGACGCCATCCGCACCCGGACCGCCAGGATGCGGCTGGTGCGCCCATCGGACCAGCGACCTTCCAGCTCACTCACAGCCCGAAATCCATCCCCGCGTCGAGCGCATCCACGAGTTCCGCCCCGGCGGCACCGGCCCGACTCTCGGATGCGGCCACGAATTCGTCCAGCTCACCACTGGCGATCAGGGTGAAGTGCTCGGCACGGTAACGGGCCAGCCGCACCATCGCCCACGGCGCGGCCAGTCCGACGGTGAACAGGACGGCGACCAGGTTGGAGGCGTAGATCCAGAGCAGGTCACGCACGCGCAGCGTGCTGGCGAACCTGTGCTCACCCAGCCGGGTGTAGTTCCACATCAGGTTGGTGTAACGCACGCGCATCATGATGATCAGCGCGAAGAACACCAGGTAGAACGCCAGCAGGCCAAACGCCATGCCCGCGCCCAACGCCTGTTTGCCGACCAGCCCGCTGTCGGACAGCATCGCGGTGACCACGCCCAACAGGATCAAACCGCCGACCATCGTACCGGCGACGACCAGATAGGGCCCGTAGTACTGCCCGGTGGTGCCCAAGAAGCGGAAGCGCTTGACGCCGTAGCGGTGGCCTTCCACCACGAACTCGTGCTGGCGGCGCTTCATGGCCGGATACAGCAATGAAGCGGTCAGGCCGCTAATCCATGCCCAGAGCATGAAGGGGCCATAGGCCTCGGGGGCACCGTTGTCGAAGCGGAACGTCAATCCGCGCCATGCCGAGTTGCGCGCACGGAACCGCAGGCTCCACGTGATGAGTGCCGGCATCATCGCACCCACGCCCACGATGAGCAGCAGGTACAACCCCGGCGAGAACCGCGAGCTCAGCCCAAGGGCAATGACCACCGCGTAGGCAATCAGCCGTCCCTTCAGGATGGCGATGGGCGAAGCGAGGTACTCGAACGTGGCACCCGCCAACGACGTGTTGGCATAGAAGTAGCGCTCGGTGCGGACCTTGGCCCACGCCGAATAGATGCCCAGCGTGATGATGCTCAGCAGCAGGTTGACGAACCAGATACCGAAATATTCGCCGGCGCGGCCGCTGAACTGGGCCGTGTGGTGCTGCGTGGCGGGCGCCTCTGAAGGCGCAAAGAAATCACCGGCCGGTGCGGCCGGAATGGCGTCAAGCATGGAATCCCCCTGAAGGCCGACCGGGTCGGCGTTCAATCCTTGAAGTACTGCACCTTCTGACGGGCTCCCCAGCCCGGCATTGGCACCGACCTTACGCGATCAAGGGGGAGGCTGTCAGCCCTCAGCGGAACGGCATCGGCCCGCGGCCGCCCATCATGCCCTTCATGCCGCGCATGAGCCCCTTCATGCCGCCACCGGCCAGCTTGCTCATCATCTTTTCCATCTGCTGGAACTGCTTCATGAGCTTGTTGACGTCGGCCGGGGTCATGCCGGCGCCCTTGGCGATGCGTGCTCGGCGGCTGCCGTTGAGCAGCGCCGGGTTGCGACGTTCCTTCTTGGTCATCGAGTTGATGATGGCGATCATGCGCGGCACTTCCTTGCCGGTGACCTGGCTCTTGACCTCGTCGGGGATCTTGCCCATGCCCGGCAGCTTGTCCATCAGGCCGCTGATACCGCCCATGTTCTGCATCTGCTCGAGCTGGTCGCGCATGTCGTTGAGGTCAAACTTCTTGCCCTTGGCGACCTTCTCGGCGAGCTTCTGCGCCTTGTCCTTGTCGACCTGCTGCTCGACCTGCTCGACCAGCGACAGCACGTCGCCCATGTCGAGGATGCGGCTGGCGATGCGGTCCGGGTGGAACACGTCCAGGCCGTCGGGCTTCTCGCCCACGCCGATGAACTTGATCGGGCGCTGGGTGATGTAGCGCACCGACAACGCGGCACCACCTCGGGCATCACCGTCGGTCTTGGTCAGCACAACGCCGGTCAGCGGCAGTGCCTCACCGAAATGCTTGGCGGTGACGGCGGCGTCCTGGCCGGTCATCGAGTCGACCACGAACAGGGTCTCGACCGGATTCACGGCGGCATGCAGCGCCTTGATCTCGGCCATCATCGCGTCGTCGATGCTGGTGCGGCCGGCGGTGTCGACCAGCAGCACGTCGACGAAGGACTTGCGCGCATCGTCGATCGCCGCCTTGACGATGGCTTCGGGCTTCTGGTCGGCCGACGACGGGAAGAACAGCACGTCCACCTGCTGCGCCAGCGTCTTGAGCTGCTCGATGGCGGCCGGGCGGTACACGTCCGCCGACACCACCATCACCTTCTTCTTGCGCTTTTCCTTGAGGTGCTTGGCCAGCTTGCCGACGGTGGTGGTCTTGCCCGCGCCCTGCAGGCCCGCCATGAGGATGACCGCCGGCGCCGGCACGTTGAGGTTCAGGTCGGCGGCCTGTGCCCCCATGACGGCGGTCATTTCGTCGCGGACGATCTTGATAAGCGCCTGGCCCGGGGTCAGCGACTTGAGCACTTCCTGACCGACCGCGCGCACCTTGATGCGCTCGATCAGGGCCTGCACCACCGGCAGGGCCACGTCGGCCTCCAGCAGGGCGATGCGCACCTCGCGCAGCGACTCGCGGATGTTCTCCTCGGTCAGGCGGCCGCGGCCGCGCAGGCGCTCGATGGTGCCGGACAGGCGCTGGGTGAGGGATTCGAACATGCGGGCGGGACCTGAAAATGGGGGAACAGCGGACTGCCCAGTATAACGGTTGACCTCCGTCAGCCGGGCCCGCGGGCAAACGCGCTAGACTCGCCGCGACCGCACGAAGGGATGAGGCGACATGCGTTTCACACGGGCCCTGACCGTCCTCGTGGCGCTGGCCGGGTGGCTGCCAGGGGCTGGGATGGCCGCGCAGGCCCGTCTCGCCGTGGCCGCCAATTTCGCCGACGCGGCGCGCCAGCTGGCTGCCGAATACGGGCGACAGAGCGGCCATCGCATCGATGTGAGCGCTGCCTCGACCGGCAAGCTGTATGCCCAGATCCGTCACGGCGCGCCGTTCGATGCGCTGCTCTCGGCCGACGCCGCCACCCCTCGCAAGCTGGTGGCCGAAGGCCTGGCCGATGGCTCCACCCTGGACGACTATGCCGTGGGCCGGCTGGTGTTGTGGAGCCGGGACCCGGCCCTGGTCAAGGACGGCGAGGCCCTGCTCCGCCACGGCCGGATCGAACGGCTGGCCATCGCCAATCCGGAGCTTGCGCCCTATGGGGCCGCGGCGCGCGAGGTGCTGCGCCACGTGGGGCGCTGGGACGCGCTGAAACCGCGGCTGGCCATGGGCGAGAACATCGGACAGGCCACGCAGTTCGTGGTCAGCGGCGCGGCCCCCTTGGGTCTGCTGCCGCGCTCGCTGGTGTTGGAAGCACGCAAGACCACGCCTGGTTCCAGCTGGGAGGTGCCTGCGTCGTGGCATGCGCCGATCGTGCAGACTGCGGTGCTGATGAAGCGCGGTGGCAACAACGCCGCCGCCCGCGGTTTCCTGCAGTACCTTGGGAGTCCGGCGGCAAAGGCGCGTATCCGCGCGCTCGGTTACGACTGAGCCGGGTTGATGGAGCCTGCCCTCACCGCCCCTGTCTGGCATGCCGCGCCATGGGTCGCGGCCCTGTGGGTCACGCTGAAATTGGCGGGCCTGACCACGCTGATCCTGCTGGTGCTGGGCATGCCCCTGGCGTGGTGGCTGGCACGCACGCGCTCGGCGTGGCGCCTGCCGGTTGGCGCGGTGGTGGCACTGCCGATGGTGCTGCCACCTACGGTATTGGGTTTCTACCTGTTGATCGGATTGGCGCCCGCCGGTCCACTGGGGCAATTGACCCAGACCTTGGGTCTGGGAACCCTCGCATTTACCTTCAAAGGCCTGCTGCTGGCTTCGGTGCTGTATTCGCTGCCATTCGTGGTGCACCCGTTGCAAGCGGGGTTCGCTGCCGTGCCGGCCGCCGTGCTGGAAGCCGCTGCCACGCTCCGCGCGTCACCGCTGGACCGTTTCTTCAGCGTAGTGCTGCCGCTCTCCCGGCCGGCGCTGGTGACCGCCACCCTGCTCGGCTTCGCACATACGGTGGGTGAGTTTGGCGTGGTGTTGATGGTGGGCGGCAACATCGAGGGCGAGACCCGCGTGCTGTCGGTGCTGCTCTACGACCAGGTGGAGGGCATGGCCTACGCCGACGCGCACACGTTGGCTGCGGGGTTGCTGCTGTTCTCCTTCGCGTTGCTGCTGGTCATGCAGTGGCTGGGACGTCGCACGGCGGTGGCCGATGGCTGAGGCGACCACTGACCTGCGCGTGCGCTTGCGTGTCCTGCGACGCGACTTCCGACTGGAGGTCGACCTCACCCTGCCCGCCCAGGGCACGACGGCCGTATTTGGCCCGTCCGGCAGCGGCAAGAGCACGCTGCTGCGCGCCATCGCCGGCCTTGAACCGGACGCGGTGGGCTCGATCAAGGTGCAGGGGGATGTATGGCAGGACGAACATGCCAGCCGCCCAGCGCATTGGCGCGAGACCGGCGTGGTGTTCCAACACACGGCCCTGCTGCCGCATCTGACGGTGGCCGATAACCTGCGCTTTGGCTGGCGCCGCGCGGGCTCACCCTCGACGCTGCTGGACCAGTGGATCGAGCGGTTGGCACTGGCCCCGCTGCTTCAGCGGCGGCCGGAGTCGCTTTCGGGCGGTGAGCGTCAACGCGTCGCACTGGCACGCGCACTGGTCACCCAACCGCGCTGGCTGTTGCTGGACGAGCCGCTGAGCGCGCTGGATGCCGAGCGACGCGCCGAGATCCTGCCTTTCATTGAGGCCGTGCGCCGCGACGCCGGTATTCCCGTGTTGTACGTGACGCATTCGGTCGAGGAAGTCGCGCGGCTGGCCGACCACCTCGTGCTGCTGGAGGCCGGGGCGGTGACCGCGGCGGGTCCGGCGCTGGAGATATTGAATCGCGCCGACTTGCCGTTGGCATTGCGCGATGACGCCGGCGTAGTGCTGGAAGCGCGCGTGCGGGAACGCGACCCGCACGGATTGCTGACACTGGATACACCCGCCGGCCCATTGCACGCCCACGGTCGCGAGCATGTCGCGGGCGCGCGCCTGCGTGTCCGCGTACAGGCGCGAGACATCAGCCTGGCCCTGCAGCGGCACGATGATTCGAGCCTGCTCAACCTGCTGCCGGCCACGCTGGTGGCGCTGACCGAACTTCCTGGAGGGCAGGTGCAGGTGCAACTGGACGCCAGCGGAGTACCGCTGCTCGCACGCGTCTCACATCGCTCCGTGGAACGCTTGACCTTGCGCCCGGGCATGCCGGTCTGGGCCCAGATCAAGGCCGTCGCGCTGCTGGTCTAGCCCGCCCCGGACGCGGCGGCACGCGCCGCGCCCAAGACCTCTTGCCTGCCTCAGCGCCTGCCCTTGGCGGACTGCTGCGCGTTGATGATTTCCGGCAGGTCGGTCTCGCGATCGATCTGCGGGAACTTGCGGCGTTCCATGCGGCGGATGGCGAAGTGCATCCAGACCAGCGCGATGGACACCAGCACGAACAGCAGCATGAAGCAACTGGTCCACACGCCTACCAGATCATTCATGGCGCCGAAGGCGATGGGCAGGACGAAGCCACCCAGGCCGCCAATCATGCCCACGACACCGCCGACGGCCCCCACGTGCTGCGGGTAGTAGACCGGGATGTGCTTGTACACCGCCGCCTTGCCCAGCGACATGAAGAAGCCCAGCACGAACACCAGCACGGTGAACGGGACCAGCCCGATGGCGAGATGGAACGTCTTGTCGCCCTCGATGCCACGGATGGTGTAAGTAGTGTCCGGGTAGGACAGCAGGAAGGTGCAGATCACCGAGACCCCGAAGGTCCAGTACATCACCTTGCGCGCGCCCCAACGGTCCGACAGCCAGCCGCCCACTACCCGGAACAGGCTGGCGGGAATGGAGTAAGCCGCGGCGATCATGCCGGCGGTGGCCACGTCCATGCCGTAGGCACCGATCAGGTAGCGCGGCAGCCACAGCGCCAGCGCCACGAACGCACCGAACACGAAGAAGTAGTACAGCGAGAAGCGCCACACCTGCAGGTTGCGCAGCGGCTCCATCTGCTGGCGGAACGGGATCGGCTTGACGCCCGTGCGACGGCGCTCGGCGAGTGACGGATCGTCTTCGCTGAGCAGGTAGAACAGGATGCCGACCACGGCCAGGCCCACGGCCCAGACCTTGGCGACCGCCATCCATCCATAGGCCACCATGACCATCGGCGCCAGTAGCTTGGTCACCGCAGCGCCAATGTTGCCGGCACCGAATATTCCCAACGCCGTCCCTTGACGTGCCGATGGGAACCATTTCGCCACATAGGAAACGCCCACCGAGAACGAGCCGCCGGCGATGCCCACCAGCAGCGCGCCAAACAGGAATTGCGGGTAGGTCTTGGCCCACGTCAGCCCCCAGGTGGCGGCAGCCGCGGCGAGCATGACCAGCAACAGCACGCGCCGCCCGCCAAACTGGTCGGACCAAACGCCCAGGAACAGGCGTATCAATGATCCGGTCAACACGGGTGTAGCGATCAGCAGGCCGAACTGGGTGTCGTTGAGGCCGAGTTGCTGCTTGATCTGGATGCCGATGATCGAAAAGATCATCCACACCGCAAAGCAGGTGGTGAACGCGAAGGTACTGAGCCACAGCGCGCGCTGCTGGCGGGCTCCACTTATCTGGGAAAGGTCCTGCATGGACGTGCTTCCGGTCGGGATTGGGAATCGTTGGAATGCCTGCCGCGCCCCACGCGGCAGGCGAGCCCCGCCACCGGATGCACGTCCGTCGCCGACGAAAGCGCCGAGGCGTGCGACCGGCAACAGCGCCGGCGCATGGTTGGGATGGACTCAGGCCGCTTCGGCCTCGATGGCATCCAGCCCACGCACTTCGTATCGCTCCTGCAACTCGAGCAGGTAGTGCTGCAACTCGCGCTGCCGCACCTGCAATTCAAGGTAGTCCGAAATGCGCTCGCGGACTTGATCGAACTCAAGCCGATCACCCGGTGCGATCTCGTCGATGCTGACCACGTGATAGCCCCAGCGCGATTCCACCGGGAAGCCGGCAAGCCCTTCACGCAGGCGGAACACCTGGCGATCGAATTCCGGCGTGGTCTGCCCGCGTTCCAGCCAGCCAAGCTCACCGCCCTGCTCCTTGGACGGGCAGTCGGAATGGCGCATGGCGAAATCGGTGAACAGCACCGGGTTGGACTTGAGCTCGCCAATCAGACGCTCGCCTTCACTGCGTGCGTTGAAGCGGCCCGTGACATCGTCGGCCGATGCGCCCAGCAGGATGTGGCGGAGGCGAATCCGGTCAGGCGAATGGAAACGGTCGCGGTTCTGTTCGAAGTAGCGGCGGCAGTCATCCTCTGTCGGGACGCGGTTCTCCACCTCGCGCTCAAGCAGCACCCGGATGCGTGCCTCCTCGACGGGCTCGTTGCCCACCGATTGAACCTCATCGTCCAGGCCCAGCCGTTGCACCTCGCGACGCAGTAACTCGCGAACCACCAAAGCCCGCGCGGCGGCGGCGCGTGACTGCTCGGGCTTCATCGACCGATGGAACTGCATCTCGCGCGCGATGTCGCTTTCGTTGATGGCCGTGTCGGCCACGAACAGCAGGCACGGCGCCGGACGACCCAGCGACCGTGGGCCCTCCTCGGCGTGGTCGTGGTGGTGGGCGTGGGCCTCCTCCGCCACCGGCTTCTGCGAGTCGATGACGGTGATCGGAAGGGCGCGCAGGCTGGACTTGGCGTCACTCATGACTCAAGCCCTCGGCCCATAGCGCAGCGCGGGCTGCCGGCGGCGCACCACCTGGTACGGCCGCCACAGGTAGCTGACCGGGATGCTCCACACATGCACCAGACGGGTGAACGGGGCGACCAGGAACAGGGTCATGCCGAGGAACACGTGCAGCTTGTAGACCCAGTGTACATCGGTGATGAAGTTGGCCGCTCCCCAGCGGAAGGTCACGATGTGCTGGGCCCATTCACCCAACTGCATCATCACGCCGCCGTCCATGTGACCGGCTGAGATGGCGATGCTGACCATGCCCAACACGAGTTGGGCGAACAGCAGCACCAGCACCAGCATGTCGCCGAAGGTGCCCGTGGCCCGAACCCGCGGGTTGGTCAGGCGACGCACCAACAAGATGCTGATGCCGATGAAGCACAGTGCGCCGAACACGCCGCCCACCACCATCGCCATCAGTTGCTTCTGCGGCGCGGTGATGAAGTGTTCATACACCGCATGTGGCGTCAGCAAGCCCACGAGATGGCCGCCGAGGATGGCCAGCACGCCGACGTGGAACAGGTTGCTGCCCACTCGCATGCCCTTGTCCGAGAGCAACTGGCTGGAGCCGGTGCGCCAGGTGTACATCGACTTGTCGAAGCGCACCCAGCTGCCGATGAAGAACACCGCCAGTGCGATGTACGGGTAGATCTGGAAAGCGAACTGGTGGAAGTAACTCATGGCTGCACCTGTCGGGTGGCGGCGTGACGTGCGGGCGTGCGGGTGGGAGGCGAGCAGGACTCATCCGGCGCTTCGGTGCCGAAGCGCACCGCCTCCTCTTCCCACAGCCGGTCCATCACTTCGGGGGTATCGTCGCGGGGCTCTTCGCTGGCGCGCTGACGCAGGGCGCCGAGTTCAAGCTTGCCCTCGGCGAACTCGACGAGAATCTCGAACAGCACGGCATACGGGCTCTGGCGCTCACCCGCACGGGCGGCCAGCAGGCCGACGATGTGGCTGACGTGGTGCAGCCAGTCGCGGGCCTCGGCCAGCGGGCGCTGGTCCAGGTACTCCAGCAGCAGCGGCAGGTAGTCCGGCAGTTCCTTGGCCGACAGCTCGAAGCCGTTCTTCCGATAGGCTTCGATCAGGTCGACCATGGCCTGGCCGCGGTCGCGTGATTCACCGTGGATGTGTTCGAACAGCAGCAGGCTCATGGAGCGTCCGCGGTCGAACATGGACAGCCACTGGTCCTGGGCAGCCAGCGGGTCCTTCGCCAGCAGCTCGCGGGTGAAGTCGACCAGCTGTTGCCGGCGGGCGCCGGTCAGACCCGGATCGGCAGCAGCGGCCACAAGCTCGTCACCATGCTGCCACAACTCGTCCTGCGGATAGTCGAGCAGCACTCCCACCAACTTGAGCAGGCTCATTCGACCACCTCATGCTTTTCCTGGCGGTTCGGGTGGACCGCGTAGGCCGTGGTCTTGCGCTGGCTGAACAGGTCTGCCGGGCTGTCACCACTGCAACCGTTGCCGAAGCTGAAACCGCAACCGCCGCGCTCGCCGAAGGCGTCGTTGGCATACTCGCGGTGCGCCGAGGGGATGACGAAACGGTCTTCGTAGTTGGCGATGGCGAGGTAGCGGTACATGTCCTCGGCCTGCGCCACGGTAAGGCCGGCCTGCTTGAGTACCGCGAGGTCCTCCACGCCATCGACGTTCAAGGCGCGGCGCCAGGCGCGCATCGCCATCATCCGCTCTAGCGCGCGGACCACCGGAGCCTCGTCGCCCGCCGTGAGCATGTTCGCCAGGTAGCGCACCGGGATGCGCAGGGACGCCACATCCGGCAGTTCACCGTTCATACCCACCCGGCCACGCTCGGCCGCGGATTGGATCGGCGACAGCGGCGGCACGTACCACACCATCGGCAGCGTGCGGTACTCGGGGTGCAGCGGCAGCGCCAGCTTCCAGTCGATGGCGAGCTTGTACACCGGCGACGCCTTGGCAGCCTCGAGCCAGCTGTCCGGGATGCCTTCCGCGCGCGCCGCTTCGATCACCTTGGGATCGAACGGGTCCAGGAAGATGTCCAGGTGCGCCTGGTACAGGTCTTTCTCCGCGGGCACCGAGGCAGCCGCTTCGATGCGGTCGGCGTCATACAGCATCACGCCGAGGTAGCGGATGCGGCCCACGCAGGTCTCAGAGCAAACCGTCGGCTCGCCCATCTCGATGCGAGGGTAGCAGAAGATACACTTCTCGGACTTTCCGCTCTTCCAGTTGTAGTAGATCTTCTTGTACGGACACGCAGACACGCACATGCGCCAGCCGCGGCACTTGTCCTGGTCAATCAGGACGATGCCGTCCTCCTCGCGCTTGTAGATCGCGCCAGACGGGCACGCCGATGCGCACGCCGGGTTGAGGCAGTGCTCGCACAGGCGCGGCAGGTACATCATGAAGGTCTTCTCGAACGCGCCGTAGATTTCCTTCTGCACATTGTCGAAGTTGCGGTCCTTGCAGCGCTTGGCGAACTCGGTGCCGAGGATCTCCTCCCAGTTCGGGCCCCAATGGATCTTCTGCATGCGTTCGCCGCTGATCAGCGAGCGCGGACGCGCGGTCGGCTGGTGCTTGCTGTCAGGCGCCTCGTGCAGGTGCTGGTAGTCGAAGTCGAACGGCTCGTAGTAGTCATCGATCTGCGGCAGGTCGGGGTTGGCGAAAATCTTCGCCAACATGCGCCAGCGACCACCGGCGCGCGGTACCAGCTTGCCGGCCTGGGTGCGGACCCAGCCACCGTTCCACTTGTCCTGGTTTTCCCACTCCTTGGGATAGCCGACGCCCGGCTTGGTCTCGACGTTGTTGAACCAGGCGTATTCCACACCCTCCCGACTGGTCCAGACGTTCTTGCAGGTGATCGAGCAGGTGTGGCACCCGATGCACTTGTCCAGGTTCAGCACCATCGCAATCTGTGCACGGACCTTCATCACACCACCTCCTGGGCGCCCGCCGGACTTTGTCGTCCGGAGCCAGGCTCGCCATCCAACCAATCGATCTTGTCCATCTTGCGCACGACCACGAATTCGTCACGGTTGGTGCCCGTGGTGCCGTAGTAATTGAAGCCGTAGGCCAACTGCGCGTAGCCGCCGATCATGTGCGTCGGCTTGACCACCACGCGGGTGACCGAGTTGTGGATGCCGCCACGCGTGCCGGTGATCTCCGAGCCCGGCGTGTTGATGATGCGCTCCTGTGCGTGGTACATCATCGCCATGCCGGACATCACGCGCTGGCTGACCACCGCGCGGGCCGCGATGGCACCGTTGACGTTGAACAGTTCGATCCAGTCGTTGTCCTCGATGCCCGCTTCGCGCGCATCCGTCTCGCTCAGCCATACGATCGGGCCTCCACGCGACAGCGTCTGCATGATCAGGTTGTCGCTGTAGGTGCTGTGGATGCCCCACTTCTGGTGCGGGGTGATCCAGTTCAGCACGATCTCCTTGTGGCCATTGGGCTTCTTGCCCAGGATCGGCGCGATGGTCTTGGTGTTGACCGGCGGCCGGTAGCCCATGAAGCCCTCACCGAACGCCACCATCCACTCGTGGTCCTGGTAGAACTGCTGGCGACCGGTGAGCGTGCGCCACGGAATCAGCTCGTGGACGTTGGTGTAGCCGGCGTTGTAGCTGACGTGTTCGTCTTCCAACCCGGACCAGATCGGCGAGGAGATGATCTTGCGCGGCTGGGCCTGGATGTCGCGGAAGCGGATGGCCTCGTGCTCCTTGCCGACCGCCAGGTGGGCGTGGTCGCGACCGGTGAATTCGCCCAGCGATTCCCAGGCCTTGACCGCCACATGGCCGTTGGTCTCCGGCGCCAGGTGCAGGATGACCTCGCAGGCGTCGATGGCGCTGTCGATGGCCGGGCGGCCTTGGCTGACGCCCTCTTCGCGCACACGGTGGTTCAGGTCACCAAGGAACTCGACCTCGTCCTGCGTGTTCCAGCTCATGCCCTTGCCACCATTACCCAGCTTGTCCATCAGTGGGCCGAGCGAGGTGAACTTCTTGTACAGGTTGGGGTAGTCGCGCTCGACCACCACCATCGACGGCATGGTCTTGCCGGGAATCGGCTCGCACTCACCCTTCTTCCAGTCAGCCACGCCGAATGGCATCGCCAGCTCGTTAGGGGTGTCGTGCAGCGTCGGCACCAACACCAGGTCCTTCTCCACGCCCAGTACGCCCGGCGCCAGGTCGCTGACCGTACGTGCGATGCCTTTGAAGATGTCCCAGTCGCTCCTGGATTCCCATGCTGGATCCACCGCCTTTGACAGGGGATGGATGAAGGGATGCATGTCGGAGGTGTTGAGGTCGTTCTTCTCGTACCAGGTGGCCGTGGGCAGCACGATGTCCGAGTACAGCGCCGTGGTGCACATGCGGAAGTCGAGCGTCACCAGCAGGTCCAGCTTGCCTTCCGGCGCCTCGTCGCGCCAAACCACGTCCTCGGGCTTGATTGCGCCGCGTTCGCCCAAGTCTTTCCCCTGCAGGCCGTGACGCGTGCCGAGCAGGTGTCGCAGCATGTACTCGTGCCCCTTGCCGGACGAGCCCAGCAGGTTGGAGCGCCAGATGAACATGTTGCGCGGGAAGTTCTGCGGCGCGTCCGGATCGGCGAAGGCGAAATCGAGGGTGCCCTGCTTGAACTGGGACACGGCGTAATCCACCGGCGCCACGCCGGCCTTTTCCGCCTCGCGCACCACTTCGATCGGATTGCGGCCCAATTGTGGTGCGCTGGGCAGCCAGCCCATGCGTACCGCACGCAGGTTGAAGTCGACCAGGCTGCCGCTGTACTTGCTGGCATCGGCCAGCGGCGACAGGATTTCCTTCACGTCCAGCTTTTCGTAACGCCACTGGTCCGAGTTGAAGTAGAAGAACGACGTACCGTTCATGTGGCGCGGCGGACGGTTCCAGTCCAGCGCGAATGCCAGCGGCTGCCAGCCGGTCTGCGGACGCAACTTCTCCTGGCCCACGTAGTGCGCCCAACCGCCGCCGGTCTGGCCGATGCAACCACACATGACCAGCATGTTGATCAGGCCGCGGTAGTTCATGTCGTTGTGGAACCAGTGGTTCATCGCCGCGCCGACGATGATCATGCTGCGGCCACGGGTCTTGTCGGCGGTGCGCGCGAACTCGCGGGCGATTTCGATCACGTCATGGCGCGGCACGCCGGTGATCGTCTCCTGCCACGCCGGGGTGCCCGGCACGTTGCTGTCGAAGCTGCTGGCCACGTTGCCGCCACCGAAGCCGCGGTCCACGCCGTACTGCGCCAGCAGCAGGTCATAGACGGTGGCCACGGCCCATTCCTTGCCATCGGCAAGGGTCATGCGGCGCACGGGGAGGTTGCGTTCCAGCACCTCGTCAAACTTGGACGCAGTCCACTTTTCGTGCTCGATGCCGCCGAAGTACGGGAAGCTCACCGGCTCGATGCCGTCGTTGGCGTCCTTCAGTGTCAGGCGCAGGCGGGTTTCGCGGCCGGCACTTTCCTTCTCCTCGATGTTCCACTTGCCCTTCTCGCCCCAACGGAAGCCGACGGAGCCGTTGGGCACGACCACCTCGCCAGTGGACTCGTCGTAAGCCAGCGTCTTCCACTCGGGGTTGTTGGTCTCGTTGAGCCCGCCCAGGTCGCTGGCGCGCAGGAAGCGCTCCGGCACCAGGCGACCGTCCTCGCGCTTCTCCAGGCGCACCAGCAGCGGCATGTCGGAGTACTGGCGGCAGTAGTCGGTGAAGTACTGCGACGGGTTGTCGACGTGGAATTCCTTCAGGATCACGTGGCCCATCGCGAACGCCAGCGCGGCGTCGGTGCCCTGCTTGGGGTGCAGCCAGTGATCGGTGAGCTTGGCCACCTCGGAGTAGTCCGGCGTGATGGCCACGGTCTTGGTGCCGTTGTAGCGCGCCTCGGTGAAGAAATGCGCGTCAGGCGTGCGCGTTTGCGGGACGTTGGAGCCCCACGCGATGATGTAGCGGCTGTTGTACCAGTCCGCGGATTCGGGGACGTCGGTCTGTTCGCCCCACACCTGCGGCGAGGCCGGCGGCAGGTCGCAATACCAGTCATAGAACGACAGGCACGCGCCACCCAGCAGCGACAGGTAACGCGCACCTGCGGCATACGACACCATCGACATCGCAGGAATCGGCGAGAAGCCGACCACGCGGTCGGGGCCGTATTGCTTCACCGTGTACAGGTTTGCAGCCGCGATCATTTCATTGGCTTCGTCCCAGCGAACGCGGGCGAAACCGCCCATGCCGCGGCGGGACTTGTAGTCCTTGGCCTTGGCCGGGTCGCTGACAATACTCGCCCACGCGTCCACCGGCGACTGGGTCTTGCGTGCCTCGCGCCACATCCGCAGCAGTGCGCCGCGCACCAGCGGGTACTTCAGGCGATTGGCACTGTAGAGGTACCAGGAATAGCTGGCACCACGGGGACAGCCGCGCGGCTCATGGTTGGGCAGGTCGGGCCGGGTGCGCGGATAGTCGGTCTGCTGCGTCTCCCAGGTGACCAGGCCGTTCTTCACGTAGATCTTCCAGCTGCACGAGCCAGTGCAATTCACGCCATGCGTGGAGCGCACGATCTTGTCGTACTGCCAGCGGGCGCGGTAGCTGTTTTCCCAGTCCCGGCTTTCGGTCTTGGTGACACCGTGGCCGTCGGAGAACGTGTCCGGACTGCGCTTGAAGAACTGCAGCCGGTCAAGGAAATAACTCATGGGAAAACCCTCTTGGCAATCGATTGCATCGCGGTGTCACGCATCCTGTTGAAAGGTCCGGCAGCGCCGGTCCGGGGTGCCTTTCCTGCGGTCAGCACGGCGTCTCGGCGCCGCGGCGGTAGTACCACCACCACGTGATCACGAGGCAACTGAGGTAAAAGGCGATGAAGCCATACAGCGCCGTCTCGGGGCCGCCCGTCATCGCGATCGACGAGCCATAGCTCTTGGGGATGAAGAATCCGCCGTAAGCGCCGATGGCCGAGCTGAAACCGATCACCGCCGCCGACTCGATGCCAGCCTGGCGCGTGGCCGCAACCTTGCCTTCGGCGTCGGCATTGGCCGACCAGCGCTCGTGCAGCGTGCGGAAGATCACCGGGATCATGCGGAAGGTGGACGCATTGCCGATGCCGGTGAGCACGAACAGCGCCATGAAGCTGGCCAGGAAGCCGTGGAAGTTGCCGCCCTGGCCGTCGCTGGGCAGGAAGTGCAGCACCGCGAACACGCCCGCCACCATCAGTGCGAACACCCAGAAGGTCAGCAGCGCGCCACCCAGCTTGTCCGACAGCCAGCCACCCACCGAGCGCATCAGCGCGCCCACCAGCGGCCCGAGGAACGCGTAGGTCATCGGGTTGACGTCCGGGAACTGGGTCTTGATCAGCATCGGGAAGCCGGCCGAGAACCCGATGAACGAACCGAAAGTACCGATATACAGCCAGCACATCAGCCAGTTGTGCTTGCGCTTGAAGATCACCGCCTGCTCGGCGAAGGAGGAGCGCGCGGCGGTCAGGTCGTTCATCCCGAACCAGGCCGCGATGCTGCACACCACCAGGAACGGCACCCACACGAAGCCCGCGTTCTGCAGGAACAACAGCTTGCCGTCAGCCGCCACCTGCGGTGCACCCGCCAGCGTGCCGAACAGGCCGAAGGTGATCACCAGCGGAATGACAAACTGGGTCACCGACACGCCCAGGTTGCCCAAGCCCGCGTTCATGCCAAGCGCGAAGCCCTGTTTGGCCTTCGGATAGAAGAACGAGATGTTGGACATCGACGAGGCAAAATTGCCGCCGCCCAGTCCGCACAGGATCGCGATGGCGACGAACTGCCAGTACGGCGTGGTCGGATCCTGCACCGCAAACCCAAGCCATATGGCGGGGATCAGCAACGAAGCAGTGGCGATGGCCGTCCAGCGGCGGCCACCAAACAGCGGCACCACGAATGAATAGAAGATGCGCAGCGTGGCGCCGGAGAGGCCCGGCAAGGCGGCCAGCCAGAACAGCTGGTCGGTGGTGAAGGTAAAGCCCACCTGCGGCAGGCTGACCGTCACCGCGGAGAACATCATCCAGATCGCGAATGCCAGCAGCAGCGCGGGGATGGAGATGGCGAGGTTGCGATTGGCGATGCGATTGCCGGTGCGCGCCCAGAACGCGGCGTCCTCCGGTTTCCAATCATGGATCAGGGAACCGACGCTGCGTGGCCTGTTTGCCAGTCGGGCGTTCATGGGACGTACCTGCGGTAGGGAAAGCCGGATGTGCCGACGCCGCCCACCCAAGGAGCGCGGCGTCTTCACGACGGCGCCAGCGTGCTCCCTATCCCCCGACCCCAGATTGATCGGAATCAAATTCAGGCGCGGCCTTCACACCCTCTTGACGCAGATCAACCAGAGTTCCGGTCAGGTGCGGCGGGGAATTGCGCCCCACGCTTGCCCATGCCTCGGCTGCGGACGCTGTCCCGGACGTCAACCTCGAACTCGACTTCCAGATCGCCGCCCTGCTCCACCGGGAGTCGCACCACCAACCCATCACGGCAAGGCAGTCGTGCGACATAGGGCTCCAGCTCGCCGCGCGGCAGACTGAAAGCCCATCCGCCGGGCGCTGCAAACAAGGCAGGCTCCCCGGCCTCGACCATGCGCAACTGGTGGTGGGCCATGTTTCCCGGCAGGCGGGTCAGGTTCTCCACCGTCTCGCCATCCAGAAGTCGCGCCAGTTCTGCCTCGCTGATCCTGATGCGCAGGGCCTGACCCTGCATCTGCACTTTCATGGGGCTGCGGCCTCCCACTGCTGGGGCGTATTGCAGTTGACCAGCTCCGCAAGATGTTCGGTCGGTGCCGGGATGAATTCGCCCCCCAGCGCCTCATGCAGGGCGCGCAGCGAACGTCTTGCTGCTGGATCGTCCACCAGGCGTGCGATGGCCGTGCGGCAACGGTCATCCAGCCGCAAGCGCATCGGCAGGATGTGGTCGCGGTAAGCGACACAGGCGGTCGCGTCCTGGCTCGCCAGCAACTGGAGCAACGCGGGCGTCAGAAGTGGCATGTCAACCGGCACGACCACCAGCACGCCATCAGGCATCGCCTGGACCACGCTGGCCAGGCCACCCAGCGGGCCCAGCCCCGGTTCCGCATCGGGAATGCCCGCGCACTCGGGGTAATGGCCACTGACGATGACGTTGGCAGCGCCGGCGGTCCGCAGCGTGGCACATGCATGTGCCAGCAGGGTCTGCCCGCGCCATGCCAGGTGCGCCTTGTCGCGCCCCATGCGCGACGATCGCCCGCCGGCGAGGAGGACGCCGGTCCAGGGATCAGGCTCAGTGCCCGTGGTTTCCATGGCCGTGGTCGCATCCTTCGTGGCCGTGCGCGGTCTGGGGCACCGACTCAGCCGGAGTTTCGGCAGCGGCATCGGTTCCGCAGAGCGAGCATCCCTCGCTCCACACGCTGTCGCCGTCCTCGTAGTGCTCCTGCTTCCAGATCGGACTGGTGTGCTTCACCGCCTCGATCACCTGCCGGCACGCACGAAACGCCTCGTCGCGGTGGGGCGTACCCGCGGCCACGACCACCGCGAGGTCGCCCACCGCAAGGCGTCCCTTGGCGTGGGCGATGTAAAGCTTGAGTTTCGGGCCGAATTCATTGTCAGCACGGGCCGCAATCTCGCTGAAACCGTTCAAGGCCAGCGGCACGAACATGTCATAGCTGACGCCAGTGACCACGCGCCCATGGTTCAGGTCGCGCACCCGCCCCACGAACATGGCGATGCCGCCGAACCCGGGATCCGAGACGAAATCCAATGCGGCCGCCGGATCGAGCGGGCCTTCGGCAATGTCGACAACCGCGCAGTGATGCCGGTCCATGCTCAACCTCCACTGACCGGCGGCAACACCGCCATGCGGGCATCGGCCGGCAGCGGATCCGCTTCGCGAAGCACCGTGGTCTCGCTGGCGAAGGCCGACCGGCGCAACAGCGCCGGGCTGAAACCCTGCCAATGCGCGTTGCCGTACTGCTCCAGCGCTTGCCGCAGGTCCGCCACGCGCGCGCCGTCCGGCACGTCAACCACCACCTGGGCGCCCGCATCGAAACTGCGGAAGACGCCAAACAGGCTCACCTGCACTTTCATGCCTGCACCTCGTCCATCAGCGGGGCCTCCAGGTGCCCCAGTCCGTACACTTCGACCAGATCGCCAGCCTCAGGGGCCTCGGCCTCCTCCGGCACGACAATCCAGGCGTTCGCCGCCAGCAGCGGCATGATGCGGAACGATTCCTGGCCGGGCAGCACCCGTGCCTGCAGGCGGCCGGTCTCATCGACAGCGACCCGCCCCTTGAGATGGAAACGCAACGGCGCCCGCTTGCGGTACGCCGCGGCCAACGGCACGCGCAACGGCCGCTCTGGCGCAATGCCGGTAAGCGCGCGCAACGACGGTTCGACAAAGAAGCGCAGACCCACTGCGCTCGATACCGGATTGCCCGGCAGGCCGAAGTACAACTGCCCGCCAGCGAGCCGTCCGAACAGCAGCGGCTTGCCCGGACGGATCCGCACCTTGTGGAAATGGAGCGTGGCACCTACTCCGCGCAATGCATCGGGCACGAAGTCGTAGCGCCCCATGGACACCGCGCCGGTGCTGAGCACCACGTCGGCCCCGGCATCCAGTGCGCGCTCGAGCGCGGACAGGAACGCCGCCGGATCGTCGCTCACCGTTTCGCGGAACACCACGTCCGCGCCTGCGGCAATGACACGGGCCGCGAGAAATGGACCATTACTGTTGCGGATTTCGCCCGACGCCAAGGGCTGTGCCGGGTCGTCCACCAGTTCACGCCCGGTGGTGATCACGGCCACCAGCGGTCGCCGCACGACGCTGACCGACTGCACGCCCAGAGCCGCCAGCACCATCAGGTGCTGTGGGCCCAGTCGCGTGCCGGCTTCCAGCACCTCCGTGCCACGCATCACGTCCTCGCCGCGCCGACGCACATGCTGCCCGGCCTCCACGTCAGCTGTCAGGCAGATGCGCACGGGACGCCCATCGGCATCGCGCGCGAGCACCTCAACCTGCTCCACGGGCGCGACTGCGTCCAGACCTTCAGGCATGCGCGCACCCGTCATGATCTCCCAGGCGCCATGCACGGCCTCGACGCGCGCATCCCCCGCGGCCTGCGCGCCGGCAACATCGAATTCGGTGCCGGTGCGCAGCGTGGCGCCACCCACGTGCAACGCAAAGCCGTCCATCGCGGAATTGTCGAATGGAGGCAGGTATTCGTCGCTGGCGATCGACTCGGCCAGCACGTGGCCCAGTGCGTGCTCAGGCGCACAGCGCAGTGTCTCCAGACGCGCGGACTCGCGCAGGATGATTTCCAGCGCTTCGCTGTAGCCGATCATGCGTGGGGCTCGCCGTCGACCATCGCCAGCGCGTGCGCCAGCAACGGGGACAGGATGTCCATGCCCTGCTGCGCGGCGCGTGGGCTGCCTGGCAACGCGAACACCAGCATGCGCCCCACCTGCACCACGTCGGCGCGGCTGAGCCATGCCAGTGGGGTGTGTTTCGCACTCTCGCTGCGGAACATCTCGGCCAGCCCCTCGACACGGCGGTCGGCGACCAGACGCAATGCCTCGGGCGTGACGTCATGCGGCCCAAGTCCGGTGCCGCCCGTGCACAGGCAGATGCGGACCCCATGCGCGGCCAGCGAACGCAGCCGCTCGGCCAGGGGGTCGATGCCATCCGGCAGCACTTCAATGTGATCGACACTGGCGCCCAGCTTGCGCAGCCCTTCCACCAGCACGGGACCGGAGCGGTCCTCGTACTCGCCGCGGCTGGCACGGTCGCTGAGCGTGATCACCGCGCAGGGCACGCCATGCAAGCGCACCATGTCGCGCGGCCGGTAATGGTCGCGCTCGGCATCGCTCATGCCGTCGGGATGCAACCACAGGCCACTCTTGCCGCCTTCCTTGAACAACAGGCGGATACCGTCGATGCCCAACGCCGGTTCCACCGGCTTGCTCAGGTCGTACAGCGTGAGCAGCGCCGCGTTCACGCCGGCCAGCGCTTCCATCTCGACGCCGGTGCGGGCTTCGGTCGCGCATTCGCAGTACACGCGGATGGCATGCCGCTCGGGCACGGGCTCACAGCGCACGCGCACCAGCTCCAGCGGCAGCGGGTGACACAGCGGCATCAGCGCCGACGCCAGCTTCGCGCCCTGCAGCCCGGCCACCTCGGCCATCACCAGCGCGTCGCCCTTGGGCAGGCGTCGCTCCACGATCAGCGGGTAGGCCACGGGCCCGGCCTTCAGTTCGCCCACTGCCACCGCGCGCCGTCGCGTGGGGCGCTTGTTGCGGATGTCGGCCATGTGGAAAGCCGCGGCACGGTCCGTCGTCATTGTTCGCTCATCCTCCAATCGATGCCAGGTGCGGGGTGATCCCCGTCTGACCCTGGTGCAGGCCGTGACCGGCCGCCTTGAGTCCCAGTTGGGTGGCGATGCGCGCCACCAGTCCGTCATGGTCCGCGTCGGACTGCAGCAGGGGCCGCAGCGCGATGCCGAAATCGCCGAACAGGCACAGCCGCAGGTCGCCACGCGCGGTGACGCGCAGCCGGTTGCAGCCGGCACAGAAATCCTTCGAATACGGGGCGATGACGCCAATGCGTCCGCGGTAGTCCGGGTGCGTGTACTCACGCGCGGGCCCCGCATCCGGCGCACGGGGCCGCAACGACCACCCCGCTATCAGCAACTGCTGCTCCAGCGTCTCTGCGCGCACGTGGTGCCGCTCGAAATACGCCCTGTTGTCACCGGTCCGCATCAGCTCGATGAAACGGATGGCGACGTCCCGCTCGCGCAGGTAGTCGCACCACGCCGGCAGTTCGTCGTCGTTGAGGCCGCGCAGCAGCACGGCGTTGAGCTTGACCGAGTCAAAGCCCAGGCCGAGCGCGATCTCCACGCCTTCGGTGACTTCGGCGAAACGGTCGTGACCGGTGATCGCGTGGAACCGCTGGGGGTCCAGGCTGTCCAGGCTGACGTTCAACGCGGTCAGCCCCGCCTCTCGCCAGGTACGAATGTGGCGCGGCAGCAGGCAGCCGTTGGTGGTGATCGCCACCTTGCGGATACCGGGCACGGCCGAGACCGCGGCGATGATCGACGGCAGGTCCTTGCGCAGGCTGGGCTCACCGCCGGTCAGGCGGAGCTTGCTCATGCCCAGCGCCGCGAAGCCGCGCACCAGGCGCTCGATCTCATCCAGCGCAAGGAACTTGGGCCGCCCATCGGCCTGGTAGCCGTCGGGCAGGCAATAGCTGCACCGGTAGTTGCAGGCCTCCGTCAATGAAAGACGCAGGTACGGGAACGCCCGCCCGAAGCCGTCAACGAGGGTCTGCATGTTGTCACTCCAGTCCGATACAGGGAGGTCGGACCGTTTCCCGTCCGACCCGGTGACCCCCGCGCAAGCGCGGAAACCACGGCCCGGTTGCCATACCCACGGGGGCACAGGCGGCCGGGCTTGGAGATGTCACGGGGGCAAGCCCCCGCTTGATGAATAGCTTAGTCCCTTACAACGTGAGTGCGCTTGATTGCGGTCAAGCCAGACAGGTTTACCGGGGTCCAGACAGCTGGGGCAGCGCCTCTCGGCCGGGCAGGCATGCTAGCGTCGCGCCACTCCACGATGGCCACCAGAAAGCCCCATGAGCCTCGCCACGTTCCACGACCTCCTCGACGCCGCCCGCCGCCAACCCGAGCCACAACGCCTGTTGTTCGTGTTCGCGCGCGTGGACCTGCCCGAACACGCCACCGACGACCAGCGCCAGCGCTTTGAGCAGCGCGAGGGGGGAACGATCTCTCCCTGCCTGTGCGTGGACAAGGCTCCGGCCGAGATCGCCAGTTTCGATGCGCTCGCCGCCGAGTCGACCACGACCGGACAGAACTGGGACATCGTCTTCGTCGGCAGCCTCGCCGGGCGGGCGGGCATAGCCCCGAGCACCGACGAGGCCGCACAACCATTGCGTTTCATGGTCAACGCCATCAACAACGGTCGCGTGTCGGACTTCGCCGCCTTCGATCGAAACGGCGAGGTCCTGCAGTTCGGCTGACGCTCAGCGCAGCAGCGGCAATCCCAGGAAGAACACCAGCAGCACGGTGTTGATTGCCCAGGCCACGGTCAGCGCGCGGGCCAGCACCCCGTAGCGCGGATCGCGGGCATGCGGCGCCGCGCGCCACACGGCCATCACGATCCAGGCGGTGTAGACCAGCAGGAAGGCCAGCAGGCCCAAGGTGGCGCCGGCCATGTCGCCGCGGTTCATGAGCCATAGCACCGCGATCCACAGCAGGTTGCTGGGAATCACGCCGTAGAGCCAGAACACCTTCCACAGCGAACCGTGGTCGGACGAATGCGTCGCATGCGATGCGTGCATGACCCTGTACCTCAGACGGTAGGTGGCACCGAGCATAGCACCGCGCCCAGGGGCAGCAGCGAGACGGCGGGCCCACCGGCCGTCGCGCGCCTATGCGACACTTCGCCGATGACACTCGTTCTCGTTTCCGCCCTGTTCTACCTGCTCGCCACCGGCCTGCTTGTCACCAGCCTGCATGGGGATCGCACCCGGTCACGACTCTGGGCATGGCCGGCCGTGGTCGCGCTTGCCGCGCACGGGTTGGTGCATGCGCACGCCTGGCAGGACAGCGGTGGGACCGACATGCACTTCTTCGCGGCCCTCTCGCTGGTCGGGCTGGGCATGGCCTTGCTGACCACGCTGGTGGGGCTGGGCGGACGCATGGCCGCGCTGGGCGTGGTGGTGTACCCCCTGGCTTCGACCATGCTGCTGCTCTGCGCGGCCAAGGGCCACGGCACGACCTCGGGCGCGCCACTGGACTGGCGCCTGCAACTGCATGCGTGGCTGGCCCTCCTGGCCTACGCCACGCTCGCCGTCGCCGCGCTGCTGGCCATCATGCTGTGGCTGCAGGAACGCGCCCTGCGCCGCCGCGAATTCCATCGCTGGCTGCGTGCCCTGCCGCCGCTGGTTGAACTGGAAACGCTGCTGTTCCGCACCATCAGCGCGGGCTTCGTTCTGCTTACCGCGACGCTGCTGACCGGCATGCTGTTCGTCCAAAACCTGCTGGCCCAGCACCTGGTGCACAAGACGGTGCTCAGCGTGCTGTCGTGGTTGACCTTCGGCGCGCTGCTGGTCGGGCGCTGGCGCTACGGCTGGCGCGGGGCGACGGCCGTGCGCTGGACACTGGCCGCCATGGCACTGCTGGTGCTGGCGTTCTTCGGCAGCAAATTCATGCTGGAACTGGTGCTGCGCCGGGGCAGCTGACGCTGCCCATCCTCCGCTCCGGACCCGAGTTTCATGTAGCTGAACGTTGCTTCAGCAGGTCGCGACTGCAAATGTACTTGCATTGACAAATATCGTGCTTGCACATAGTGTGCGCGCATGAACCAAGACATTTCCTGCAGCGGCTCCACGCTTGGCCTGCTATTCCGGCAGGTGCGCGATGCCATGTGGGCGCAGATGGAGCGGGAACTGGCCGCGGCTGGTTACGACCTCACCTTCAGCCAGTACGTGACCCTCAAGGAACTGGCGAACGGCCCGGCCGGCGTGACCGAACTGGCACGCGTGGCCCAACTGCATCCGGGCGCGATGACCCGCCTGCTGGATCGGCTGGAGGAGCGCGGCATCGTCCAGCGCGTCGCCGACCCCGCTGATCGCCGCGCCTGGCGCATCCACATGACCGAGGCCGGCCAATCACTCTGGACCAATGTCAGTCATTGCGGTCACCGCGTGCGCGAGCAGGCCATGCGCGGCATGAGCGACGACGACCGCGAACGCCTCACCACCCTGCTGACCCAAGTCCGCGACAACCTCACCCCCTCGGGTTCCTGACCATGACCTCCCCCTCCCGCTCCCGTCGCTGGACCGCGGCGGCTTTGCCGATGGCGCTGTTCACCGTCCTCGCCACCGGGTGCGCCAGCACGCACGGCCTCGCACCGTCGGGCGCACCTACGGATGCCGACACGCTGTCGGCCCAGCAGAGCCTGGGCGATGCCGCGCGCGCCGACGCCACCTTTCCCCGCCGGAACTGGTGGACCGCGCTGGGCGACCGCCAACTCGATGGCCTGATCGACGAAGCCCTCCGCGGCACCCCGTCGCTGGAGGTGGCCGACGCGCGGGTGCGCCAGGCCCAGGCCCAGGCCGGCCTGGCCGATGCCGCGCGCAAGCCGTCGTTGTCCGCCAGCGCCCAGTACGCCGGTTTGCGGATCCCGGAGACCATCGCCCCCGAGCCGCTCGGCGGCGATTACAGCGGCGTCGGCATCGTCGGCCTCAACCTCAAGCACAGCTTCGACCTGTGGGGCGGCCATCGAGCCAAGTGGGAAGCGGCCGTTGGCCAGGCCCGTGCGGCCGAGGTCGATGCGCAGGCCGCGCGCCTGACGCTCTCGTCGCAGATCGCCAGTGCCTACGTGGGGCTGGCGCAGGCCTTCGAGGCGCAGGACGTGGCGAACGCCGAGCAGGCCCGCGCCGAGCACCTGCTCGCGTTGGGCCAGCAGCGGGTCCAGGCCGGGCTGGACAACCGCATGCAGGTGCGCGTGGCCGAAAGCGCCGTCGCCGCCGCACGCCAGCAGGGCGAAGCCGCCAGCCACCAGATCGAAGCGCAGCGCCACGCCATTGCCGCGCTGCTTGGCCAGGGGCCCGATCGCGGCCTGGCCATCGCCCGCCCGGAACTGTTGAAGGCACCTGCGCCAGCCGTGCCCGCCGTGATGTCCAGCGAACTGCTGGGGCACCGCCCCGACGTGGTCGCGGCGCGCTGGCGCGTGGAAGCAGCGCAGCACGGCATCAAGGCCAGCAAGGCCGAGTTCTATCCCACCATCAACCTCAGCGCGATGGTCGGCCTCGCCGCCGGCAACCTCGCCGACCTGTTCTCGAGTCAGGCGCTGTTGCTGCAGGGTGGCCCCGCGATCAGCCTACCGATCTTCGATGGCGGCCGCCTGCGCAGTCAGCTGGCGCGCAGCGATGCCGACTACGACCTCGCCGTCGCGCAGTACAACGGCAACCTGAGTACGGCGCTGCGCGAAGTGGCCGATGCCGTCTCCGGCGCCCGCTCGCTGGACGCGCAGATCGCCTCGGTCACGCAGGCGCGCGATGCCGCCCAGTCGGCGTGGACGCTGGCCAACAGCCGCTACCGCGCGGGCCTGGGCACGCAGCTTGACGTGCTGGCGGCGCAGCGGCCGCTGCTGCAGGCCGACCAGCAACTGGCGGCCTTGCGCGCGCAACGTTCGCTGGCCGCCATCGAGCTGTACCGCGCACTGGGTGGCGGGCTCGAACTCGCCTCGCCGACCACCGCCTCCACCTCTTCCGCTCCGTGACGCCGCGGCATTCGCGCCCGGCACTTCAAGGCCCCACGCCATGACCACCGAACTCAACCCCAACGCCAACGCACCTGTCGCGGCCGCCAACGGCAAGCGCAAGCGCGCCCTGCTGATTCTGCTGGCCGTCATCGTGCTTGCCGGCCTCGCGTCCCTCGCGTGGTACCTGCTGGTCGCGCGTTGGCACGAAACCACCGACGACGCCTATGTGCAGGGCAACGTCGTGGCCATCACCCCGCAGACCACGGGCACCGTGGTTGCCATCGGCGTGGACGACGGCATGAAGGTGACCGCCGGCCAGACCCTCGTGCAGCTCGACCCGAGTGATGCGCAGGTGGCCTACGAGCAGGCCACGGCCAACCTCGCCAACACCGTGCGCCAGGTGCGCGGCCTCTACAGCGCCGTGGATGCCGGACAGGCCGACCTGAGCGTCCGCCAGGTGGCGGTGCAGAAGGCGCGCGCCGACGTTCAGCGCCGCGAAGGGCTGGTCGCCACCGGTGCCGTCTCCGCCGAAGAGCTGGCGCATGCGCGCGAGGAACTGGCCTCCGCCGCAGCGGCGCTGTCCGCCTCGCGTGGCCAGCTGTCGCGCAACCGCGCGCTGGTCGATGCCACCTCGCTGCGCAAGCAGCCGCAGGTGCAGTCCGCGGCCGCGCAATTGCGCCAGGCCTACCTCAACCTGCAGCGCGCGGCGATCGTCGCGCCAGTCTCCGGCTACGTCGCCAAGCGCAACGTGCAGCTCGGCCAGCGCGTGCAGCCCGGCGCCGCGCTGATGACCATCGTTCCGCTGGAACAGGTCTGGGTGGAAGCCAACTTCAAGGAAACCCAGCTGGCGCACATGCGCATCGGCCAGCCGGTGGACGTGCACGCCGACCTGTACGGCGACGACGTGGCCTTCGAAGGCAAGCTGGTCAGCCTCGGGCTGGGCACCGGTAGCGCGTTCTCGCTGCTGCCGGCGCAGAACGCCAGCGGCAACTGGATCAAGATCGTGCAGCGCGTGCCGGTGCGCATCGAGCTGGATCCGGCACAGGTGGCCAAGCACCCGCTGCGCCTGGGCCTGAGCATGCACGTGGACATCAGCATCCGCGACCAGAAGGGCGCCGTGCTCGCCTCCGCCCAGCCGGCCGAGCCGGTGCTGGCCACGCAGGCCTACGCCAAGCAGCTCAGCGATGCGGATGCGTTGATCGAGGACGTGATCCGCCACAACCTGCCCGGCGCGAACCACGGCTGATCGCACGATGAGCGCGCAAGACACCACGGCCGGCGACAACGCTGGCGCGGCGCCCAACGCCGCCGCGACCGGGCCGTTCCGCCCGGCGAACATGGCGCTGACGACGCTGGGCCTGGCACTTGCATCGTTCATGCAGGTGCTGGACACCACCATCGCCAACGTGTCGCTGCCCACCATCTCCGGCAACCTCGGCGGCAGCAGCAGCCAGGCCACGTGGGTGATCACGTCATTCGCGGTGAGCATGGCCATCGCGCTGCCGCTCACCGGCTTCCTGACGCGCCGCTACGGTGAGCGCAAGTTGTTCGTCTGGTCCACGCTGCTGTTCGTGCTGGCCTCGCTGCTGTGCGGCCTGGCCAACAGCATGGGCCTGCTGGTCGCCGCGCGTGCGCTGCAGGGCTTCGTTGCCGGGCCGATGTACCCGGTCACGCAGGCGCTGCTGATCTCCATCTATCCACCGCACAAGCGCGGGCAGGCCTTGGCGTTGCTGGCGATGGTCACCGTGGTCGCGCCTATCGCGGGCCCGATTCTTGGTGGCTGGATCACCGACAATTACAGCTGGGAATGGATCTTCTTCATCAACGTTCCGCTTGGCATCTTCTCCAGCTTCGTCGTGGGCCGGCAGCTGAAGGGCCGGCCGGAACGGCTGGAAAAGCCGAAGATGGACTACGTGGGCCTGGCCACGCTGGTGCTGGGCGTGGGCGCGCTGCAGGTGCTGCTGGACTTGGGCAATGACGAGGACTGGTTCAACTCACCCACCATCGTGGTGCTGGCGATTGTTGCCGCCGTGTCACTGGCGGTGTTCCTGATCTGGGAACTCACCGAGAAGGACCCCATCGTCAACCTGCGCCTGTTCCGCCACCGCAACTTCGCGGCCGGCACGCTGGCGATGGTGATCGCGTACTCGGCGTTCTTCGCGGTGGGCCTGATGGTCCCGTTGTGGTTGCAGCGCAACCTGGGCTACACCGCGATCTGGGCGGGCTACGCCAGTGCCCCGATCGGCATCCTACCGGTGCTCCTGACACCGTTCGTGGGCCTGTACGCGGCACGGTTCGACCTGCGCATGGTGGCCAGCCTGGCGTTCGTGGCCCTGGCGGTCACCAGCTTCATCCGCGCCGGCTTCAACCTGGACGTGGACTTCAACCACGTCGCCATGGTGCAGCTGTGGCAGGGCCTGGGCGTGGCGCTGTTCTTCATGCCGGTGCTGACCATCCTGCTGTCGGACCTGGAACCACATGAGATCGCGGCGGGCTCTGGCCTGGCCACGTTCGTGCGCACGCTGGGCGGCAGCTTCGCCGCCTCGCTGACCACGTGGGCATGGACGCAGCGCAGCACCATCCACCACGCGCAATTGACTGAACACGTCAGCGCCACCGACCCCGCCATCCAGCAGACCGTGGCCACGCTGGGTCAGGGCGATGTGCAACGCGGCGCGATGCTGCTGGACAAGATGATTGCGCAGCAGGCGTGGCAGATCGGCTTCAACGAGATCTTCCACTTCCTCGGCATCGCTTTCCTGGTGGTGATCGTGTTCGTGTGGTTGGCCAAGCCGCCGTTCACGGCGAAGGCCGGTGGTGGCGCGGCGGCGGGCGGGCACTGAGCCCGCCAGGCGCCACGGCACGCGCATGACGCCACGGTCCGCAACCGGCATGGGCCTTGCAGCGAAGATGTGTGGGTCGATAACTCAACCCGCGCTCCTACCGAAGCAGCATCAACAACCCGCCGGTGACGGCAAGCGCGACCGTCCATCCGTGGCGCAGCGCGGCGCTGCCAAGTAGGCCGGGATGCAAGGTGACGCCGCGGCACACGCCAGTGGCGATGACGCCAGTCGTGGCCAGCATGGCCGCCATGTGGACACCGACGGCCGCCAATGCGAGGACCAGGGAGCCGGAGGCGGTGATCGCGCGCGCCGGCAGGTCGCTCATGCACAGCGGCACCAGCGCCGGCACCAGCATCAACCCCGCACCGTGAGCGGTGGCCATCAGGCAGGACCAGAGCGCGATGCCGGCGTGACCGGCGCGCGTGCTGATGCGGTTGCCGACGTGATGGCTGGCCTTGTGCTGCCCGGCGCCACGCAGCCAGCGGCACAAAGCCATGCCAATGAGCAACGCGCCGGCCAGGCTCTGTACCAGCCTGCGGTCCGGCAAGATGCCCTGCGCAACGGCGCAAACCACGATCGCGACCGATGCGACGTGCCCGATCGCGATGGGCAGCAGCGCCAGCCTCACCTGTGCACGTCGCTCCCATGCACAGCCGCGCGCACGCACGCCCCATGCGACGGCGAACATCCAGCCGTTCGCCGGGCTCAATCCATGCAGGGCGCCGAGCCCGGCGACGGCCAGCCATGGCCACAACGTGTCCACGACGCATCCCCCGACCGGACGCCACAACTCACGCTTTCGGCGCGCAGCAGGCAGTCGCCGCCTTCGCTGGCGTTTCGTAGCGATCGTGGTGGCGCACCCACGCCATCGGATAATCAAGGCCATCCTCATCGCGGCCCTTGGGCGTGAGATCCAGCAGGCCGTAGGTGTGCATCATCACCTCCACGCCGCGGCCGTAGCGCGAGTAGGTATGGAAGACATCGCCCGCGTCGTTGCGGTGGAATACGCTGATCCCCGGCGCCTCCTCGTGCGGAAAGGGCTGCCGGACGTAGTTGTAGTCCACCTTGCCACTGGACATCTCGTCCTGGGTGAAATTGACGCCGAAGTCATGGTTGAAGTCGGTGTCATGCGAGGACACCCACTTGAACTTCCACCCCATGCGCTGGCGGAAGCGTTCGATGTCGGCGAGCGGCGCACGCGAGACGACGAGCAGCGTGACGTCGCGCTGCGCCAGGTGGATGTTGGCGCCGTCGTTGTGATCTGCCATGTAGGAGCAGCTCTTGCAACCCTGCTCCCAGCCCGGCGCGAACATGAAGTGCTGCACCAGCAGCTGGCCGCGACCTTCGAACAGCTCGGCGAGGCTGCGCTGACCATCCAGCGTATCGAAGACGTAGTCCTTCTCGACGCGCACCCACGGCAGCGCGCGGCGCTCGCGAGCGACCTGGTCCTGCAGGCGGGTGAGTTCCTTCTCGCGTGCCAACAGCGTCTTGCGTGCGGCTAGCCACCGGTCCTTCGACACGACGGAATGATCGACGGCATTCAGTTCAGAAATTGCGATGTTCATGTGTGTGCTCCTCGGGCCCTATGGGCCATGGTGGTGAACGCACGGGCCTGCCCTACAGTGGCAACGCGCGCCCGTCTCCGGTGGTCAGACCGGATTGGGAATGGGGTGACAGGGACCGCTTCGTGCCCGCTTCGCGCCTGCCTTGCGGCGCAGCGCGCGGGCGTCAGCGCAATCGCTGGAGTGGACTTGCGCAGCTCAGGTCGAAACTACACATCGCATCATGGCCTCGCTCCCTTCGACCGCCGCACGGCGCGAATCTTTCCGCTCGATCCGCCGCCGCAATAGAACAGGTCGCCGCCGTCCGACTCGAGCCCACTGACGCCGATGCCGGGCGGCATCTCGAGCCGTTCGAGCACCGTGCCGCTGTCTGGGTCGATGTGGCGCAGTTCGCTCTCGTCGCCTTCCCAGGTACCGTGCCACAGTTCACCGTCGACCCAGCTCACGCCGGTGACGAAGCGGTTGGACTCGATCGTGCGCAGGACCGCGCCGGTGGCGGGATCGACCCGGTGGATCTTGCGATCGCGGTACTGCCCTACCCACAGGCTGCCCTCGGCCCACGCCAGACCGGAGTCGCCGCCTTCGCCCGGCGCGGGGATCGAAGCAACGACATCGCCGGTGGCGGGATCGATCTTGTCGATGCGTGCTTCGGCGATCTGATAGAGGTGCTTTCCGTCGAACGCGGTGCCGGCGTGCCCGGCGCAATCGAGCGTGCGCGTGACCTCGCCGCTGTCGGGGTCGAGGGCGATCACCATGGATCCGGTGGCGGCCCACACGCGTTGGCCATCGTGGGTGACGCCGTTGATGTTCGCGGCGCCGACGAACGGGCCGTACTCGCGCACGATTTCTGCAGCGCGTGCCGGTACCTGCCCGGTCGTCTCGTCAGCCATGTCTTGGGTACGGGTCATCGCCTGGCTCCTCCGGGCGCTCACCTGTGGCGCCGCAGGAACAATCTACTCAAGCGGCAGCGCGGCCGGGAGTAACAAGATCGTCGTGAATCCAACCAGCGGCGGCGCCAGCCAGCGCTGCGCGCGCGCGCGACCGACTGAGCGCACCTGTCCGGCTGCCTCGAGCTCGACGAGCTCACGCTGGACCGTGCGCTGACTGGCCCCGAGCGCCAGTGCGAGGGCCGAGGTCGACCAGGCCGCGCCATCGGCGAGCAGCGCCAGCAGCGACGCCTGGTCGCCGTCGATGGGCGGCATCAGCACGGCGACGGCACGCCCATCGCGCGGTGCCAATGCGAAACCATGCGTGCTGGCCTCGATATCCACCAATGGCGCCACCAGCGCGCGCAGGCGGCCGATCTCGACGCGCAGGCGCGCGCGGTGCGTCTCGTCGGGGTGGTGGATACGGAATACACGCGCAATAAGAACGTTGCGGTCGACGTCGGCGGGCCAGCGTTCCGCGAGCGCACGCAGCAGCGCGAACAACACCGGTCGTCGCGCCAGCGGTAGCCACCGGTCACCGGCGCGCAGGCCGTGACGGCAGGCATCGACCACCAGCGCGCCCGAGACCAGCAGCGCTTCGACCTCGTCCACGCGCAACGGCTGCTCATGGCCAGCGTGGATGCGCCGGGCGGCGCAACGATCGAGCGCCGCACGCGCCTCGTCCACTTCGGCGAGCAGCGCGGGCACGCGTGCGCGTTCGGCCGCGTCGAAGGCCCGGCCGAGCGCCACTCGTGCCGCCGCCGTGCGCAGCGAGCGCAACGCCACTTCGGCGGCGGCGAGCTCGGCCACCGCCACCAGCGACGGCGGCACACCGGACGTATCGAGGCCGGCCAGTGAGGACGTGGCCTCATCGAGGCGGCCGAGCAGGAGCAGTCGGCGCACCGCGATCAGACGCGCTTGCAGCGCGTTGGCGTGATCGGCACGCGCCTGGAGTACGGCCGCGGCCTGCGCGAGCGCGAGCGC